>NWBM01000002.1 GCA_002633185.1 Lachnospiraceae bacterium Phil5 | reverse complement strand
AAGGTGCTAGAAGAAGCGGAAAGAATGGAAAAAGCCGGATTTGAAATAATAAAACTAAACATAGGAAATCCAGCCGTATTTAATTTTGAAGCACCTAAAAAAATAGTAGAAAGCATGAAAGACGGAATAGAAAACAGCCATGGCTATTCAAATTCAAAGGGATTGGAATCAGCTAGAAAGGCTATAATTGAATATTATGAAGGCAAAAATGTGCATGGCCTAACGCCAGATGATGTATATTTAGGAAACGGCGTAAGCGAGCTAATTCAAATGACAATGCAAGCATTGTTAGATGAAGGAGATGAAATGCTAGTTCCAGCGCCAGATTATCCGCTTTGGACTGCATCTGTGAATTTGGCAGGAGGAACAGCAGTGCATTATATATGTAATGAGCACAATGAGTGGTATCCGGATTTGGAGGATGTTAAAAGAAAAATAACTAATAGAACAAAAGGAATTGTAATTATAAATCCGAACAATCCAACCGGAGCGCTGTACCCTAGAGAGGTTTTGGAGCAAATTGTTGATATTGCTAGGGAGAATGGTTTGATTATTTTTGCAGATGAAATTTACGATAGGTTGGTATTTGATGATTTGGAGCATGTTTCAATTGCATCGCTTGCTGGCAATGTGCCTGTGGTTACGTTTAGTGGTTTATCTAAGTCGCATGTAATTTGCGGGTATAGAGTTGGCTGGATGTGTATTAGTGGGGATAAGGAGTGTATTTCGGATTATATTGATGGATTGAATTTGCTATCGAGCATGAGGTTGTGTGCCAATGTGCCAGGGCAGATGATTGTGGAGATAGCTTTGAAGGACTGCGAGGAGATGAAGGCGATGCTTAGGAAAGGTGGCAGGTTGTATGAGCAGAGGGAGTTTGTGTATGAGAGGCTGAAAGCAATTGATGGGGTTAGTGTTGTGAAGCCGAAGGCTGGGTTTTATATTTTTCCTAGGGTTGATGTTAAGAAGTTTGGGATTGAGGATGATGAGGAGTTTGTGCTGGATTTGTTGAAGGAGGTAGGTGTTTTGGTTGTTAATGGTAGTGGGTTTAATTGGATGGAGATGGATCATTTTAGGGTTGTGTTTTTGGCTAATTGTGATGTGTTAGGTAGAGCGATGGAGGGGGTTGAGGAGTATATAAAAAAGATTAGTGGTTATTGTATTTAGATGTTATTTTAAGTTTACAAAGTTATAGACATATAATGTTGAATATGATATTATTTTTAGTAGTTAAAAACGTTCTTATGTTGCGTACGAAGAGGGAAGCTAAAGTGGTTTTATAGTTGTATTAATATAAAAATATAGAAATAATTTCAAAGATTATACGAAATATAGAGAACTGTCAAATTTTGTTACAAATTGTCAATAAAAGATTGTGTAAAATTATGCTAAGAAATGGTAAGGAGGGAGATAAAATGAATAATTTAATTGAAGAAATAAATGAAATAAGTGAAGGTAATGATTTATTTGGAACATACCCAAAATCAAAATGCATATGCGATTTTTTAGAATTGGATAGTAATAAAGAAATTCTAACAAAAAATAACTTAATAGCAATTTATGGAAGATGGGGAAGTGGAAAAAGTTGTTTAATGAAAACAATATGCAACAATATTAATAAAGATAAGTTTGATGTTGTATGGTTTGATACATGGAAATATGAAAAAGATGACAATTTAGCATATTCTTTATTCAAGTATATTGGAAAAGATAATTTTTGGGATAAACTAGTTGAAAAAAGTGATGATATAGTAAAGACATCTTATGGGATATTTAAAAGTTTAGCTAAAGGTGTAGAAATAAATCTAGGAGTATTGAGCCTTAAACCAGGTGAGGCATTAGATGAAGCTGAAAAGCAAGGAGATTTATTGGATAATGAAGTAAGTGACAAAAAATGTTTATGGGAAAATATCAAAGAGTTTGAAGACGCATTTAAAGATATAAAAATAAAAACTGATAAAAGATTAATTGTGTTTTTAGATGATTTAGATAGATGTGAATCTCATAATATTATAACTTTAATTTCTTCTATAAAACTACTATTATCAATTAATCCTAATATTATTTTTGTTATTGGAATAGATAGAGAAGCAATTACTCTTGCATTAAAGAATACATATAATAATGATTATAATAAAGCGGATGAATATTTAGAAAAAATTTTCCCTATTTCATTTGAATTAAACAACAGTACACAAAATTCCAATTTTTTAAAGTATATTTCAGAAATAACTGGATTAGAAGAAGAAAGTGCAAAATTAATTGTTTATTTTTTTGAAGCTATACATTTTACAAATGCTAGACACATAAAAAAGGTGTTGAGAAAATACTATTTTATGAAAAATTATTTAATGACTAGAGGAATTGATTTAAATGACAATCGAAATGTATTATTAGTATTGTATATAATCATACTTAATATATATTATAGTGCTGAGTATACATATCTAATAAGAAGGGATAAAGCAAAAATATATGAAAATTTTATCCTATATAATTATGATAGAAATGGCGGGATTGTACAAGGTCAATATGTAGCGTATAATAAAAGATGTGATATGGAATATCAAAATGGAGAACAGTATGATATACTTAAGTTTTTAGAAAGATTTTCTTCATATAAAATTATAAAAAATGAAATCAAATGTTCGATGTATATGACTAAAGATGCGATTATTAATTTGGATACTTGGTTAAAAGCATTTAACCCAGATAACATATGTAATGAATTTATAAGCTTCATTATCAACAATAGTTATAATTATAAGAATCTGTTTACAGAAAATGAATATGATGATAATATTGTTATTAATTTAATAGAGATAATTAATGATATTATTTAAGTATGGATAATCAGCTCTTTTAAAGTTAGGGTTGATTATTTTTTTCTTTACATGATATAAATAATGTAGAAAAGTAATAAAAGAAAGTCCAGGTGATAATATGAGAACCATAAAAGACGCAACAATCGGCATAGCAATAGGCGACGCCCTAGGCGTACCACTAGAATTTAAACCAAGAGAAAAACTCCAAGCAAACCCAACAACCGAAATGAAAGGCTACGGCAGCCATAACGTACCAAAAGGCACATGGTCCGACGACACATCCATGACCCTAGCTACAATAGCAGCCATAAACAAAACAGGAAAAATAGTGCCAAAAGACATAGCAGACAACTTCATAAAATGGTTAGAAAACGCCGAATTCACAGCAGGTGGCAGAGTATTTGATGTTGGAGGAACATGCTTAAGAGCAATAGTTAGATATAGAGGAAATTTAGCAAAACCAGAAGAATGTGGAGAAGATGGAGAATTCAGTAATGGAAATGGATCATTAATGCGAATTTCTCCATTAATATTTTATTGCTATGCTAAAAACATGAATAAAGAAGAAATATATGAATGCGTGAAAACGGTATCATCAATTACACATAAGCATGAGATAAGTGTAATGGGGTGCTATATTTACGTGCTTTTTGGAATTGAGTTGTTGAAGAATAATAATTTATTGGAGGCTTATAAGGTAATACAAAATGAAGATTATCACTTTTTTTCACAAAATTGCATAAGCAGATATGATAGGATAATTCGTGGAGAGATTTATAGCTGCAGTATGGATGAAATTAGGTCTACGGGGTATGTTGTTGATACTTTGGAGGCTACTTTCTGGTGTTTGATGAATACGGATTGTTTTGATGATGCGATTATTAAGGCAATTAATCTTGGCAATGATACTGATACGGTTGGGGCTTGTGTTGGTGCGTTGGCGGGTATTTTGTATGGTGAGGAGAGCATTAATAAGGATTGGAAGAGAGAGTTGTTGATGTTGGAAGAGATTGTTGGGATGTGTGAGGAGTTTGAAAAGAATTATTAAAAAAGTATATCTTGATAAAATAATATAGAATTCATAACCCGAAGGTCGTAAGTTCGAGCCTTACCCCGCAACAAAAATTAAAGAGCCTAGGTAACCGCACCTAGGTTTTATTATGCCTTGAAAGTTAGAATTTTCAAGGCTTTTTGATTTTTGATATTTTTCAAATGTACACAAATGATTTTAAAAGTTGTCTGTACTACTGTATCTATGACTGTACATTCTATTAATTATTTTTTATGCGAAATTTTTCACATTTTATTGAGCAAATTATTATTTTATGATATAAATATTGTAAGTATATGAATTAGGGGAGATAGTTTATATGATAGTTAAATATAATCAAGTATTTAATTTAATGGATACAAATGGAAGAAGAAATGATGTTATAAATGCTATTCAAGGATATATTTCTATTTTGGAAGAGGTAACAGTAAGGAAAAAAAGAACATGGGGTAATTTGCCTAATAGTCTTGCTCAATTTGAATTTTATCAAAAAGCTATAGAACAATCTCCAGATGTATTTAGACAACATGGACCATATGATAATTTAATGAGAAAAATAGAACAATATCCGGAACTAAAGAAAGCAATTGAAAATGATGAAATTGACAATGTTTATTTTAATTCAGAAGAATATGCTGAATTATTCAGAAGATTTGATACTGGAATTGAAGATAGGGCGAGACATTATACAAGCAATTTGGTTAAATTAGGTTTCTCAGATTCTAATCGTAATATATCTGAAACAGGAGAATTATTATTAAATATAGATAAATTAAAAAAAGATCAAATAGAAAAAATATTACCAATAGATAATATAAATATAATATATTTAAGGCAATTATTAAAATTGAGAATATTTGATATAAATAGACAAGTTTATTATTCACCGTTTAATTTAGCTTTATATATGTTAACAAAAAATGATAGAATATCAGAAGATGTTTTTCTTGAAATCATACAAGGACTAAACCCTTATAATGAAATAAAAGATTTAGATTTACTTATAAATAATTATGAGATTGGAGATGTAGTAAACAATCTAGAAATAGACATTCCATTAATATTAAAAAACGAAGATTTAATAGATAAAAATGAATTTGTAAATTGGTTTAGGAACCAAAGGAGTCAAACTCAAGTTGAAATTTATTGGCAATATTATAATTTAATATACGAATTTAATCAAAAAAGAGATACAGAATCATTTGAAGCATTATTACACTATTTTGAATCCGAAAGAGAAATAATTAAAAAAGCATTTTGCAAGGGGAAAAATATTTTTTCTAATAGAAGAGATGTTATTAATAATCCAAATGATTTTATAGAAAAAAATAAAGAGATATTTAATGGAAATATAAATGAAAAATTATATAGAGAATTTATCAAATCAAAACAGCTTGACGCAATTCACGAATATTCAGATACTACTAAGAGAATATTTAAAGCTACAGGAATTATAAGTTTTGATAATGGATATGTAGAATTAGAATACAAAGAATTGTTAAATCATATTTTTAAAGATGAATATATTAAGAATAAAATATTTGGAAATATTGAAGAGGAATTAAGTCAATATTTTGAAGTATATGATGAATATGAAATTGGAACTGAAAGTTATTATTGTAAGTCTTTTTCTATTTGTGAAATCTTTGGAATTTATGGAAAAGAAATAGAAGATATTCTTATTAAAATAAGAAGTGAATTTGAAGCAAAAGAGTTAGATGAAATTCTTAAGATAATACAAGATAAGAGAAGACTTGAATTTGAAAATTATATAAAGACAAAATATCCAAAAGAAAAAATAAAAGAAATTTTAGGATTATTTAAAGATAGAACTAATGATAGTGTTATAAAAGCTTTAGTTAGCACTGAAGCAACGGTACCAACAATATATGAATACATTGTTGGAATAGCTTGGTATTATTTCTCAGGAGAAAGAATAAATTTGTTAAAAAGTTTTAACTTAACATTATCAGCTGATTTTGAACCATTAATTCATGCAGGTGGAGGTCAAGGTGATATAGTAATTTTTGAAGAAGATAAAGTTATTATGCTTGAAGCAACTTTAATGAAGGAGAATAGTCAGAAAAGAGGAGAATGGGAACCTGTATTACGTCATTCTATAAACCTAAAAATTGAAGAAGAATTAAATGGACAAAATAGAAAAGTTACATCATTTTTTATTGCTGAGAATTTTGATTATAATACTATAAATATTTGGAAGGCAATTGCTTCAGTACCACTACAATCATCTATTTATAGAGATAGATTTACAGATAATGTTGTTATAATGCCAATAAATAATGATGAATTAACTAGTTTGATGGATAAATCAAATGAATATGATGATATTGTTGATAAAGTTAGAGGTTTGTTTGAAATAGATAATCCAGATTTTGACATGGAATGGAGAAATAAATTTATAAGTCAAATATTATAAAAAACAATTAAAAAATATTATAAAAAAGGAGTTGAAAAACTCTTTTTTTATTGTTATAATTTCAGTGTGCATTAGATGCATTGAAAGGAAACGATATAAAATGAAAAAACTAGAGATAAATAATAGAAGATTTTTAGGAAGTAAGTATAAGTTATTAAATTTTATTGAAGAAACAGTTAATAGTAATTGTAAAGATATTAATTCAGTGGTTGATGTATTTGCAGGAACAGGTGTTGTAGGAAGCATGTTCTTGAAAGATGGTAAAGAAGTATATTTTAATGATTATTTAAAATCCAATTGTTATACCTACAAAGCATTTTATGAACCAATGAAAATTGATATAAAGAAAATCGAAAAAATAATAAATGATTATAATGTCGTTGAAATAGAAGAAGAAAATTATTTTTCAGATAACTTTAGTGATACATATTTTAGCAGTAAAGATTGCAAAAAAATTGGATTTATTAGGGATGATATTGAAAATAAATTTATAGAAAAAGATATTAATGAAAGAGAAAAAAGCGTATTGATTGCTAGTCTTATATATTCAATGGATAGAGTTGCAAACACGGTTGGACATTATGATGCATATAGAAAAATAAAAAATATTGAAGATAAATTTTTTATGTATATGCTTGATGTTAGCGAAAAAGGAGAGAAAAAATCGCATATAAGTAACTTAGATGCAAATGAATTTATAAAAAATGTAAAAGCAGATTTAGTATATATAGATCCGCCTTATAATTCAAGACAATATTGTGATGCTTATCATTTACTGGAAAATGTTGCTGAATGGAATAAACCTAAAGTTTATGGTGTAGCTAAAAAGATGGATAGAACTAATTTAAAAAGCAAATATTGTACTAACAAAGCTGTTGAAGCTTTTGATGAATTAGTAAAAAACTGCAATAGTAAATATATTTTAGTTTCTTATAATAATACGGGAGATAAATCTAATAGTCGTAGTAATGCTAAAATATCTGATTTGCAAATCAAACAAATATTAGAAAAAAAAGGAAAAGTCAAAGTGTTTGAGCAAGACTATAATAACTTTACAACAGGAAAAAGTGTATCATTAGATCATAAAGAAAGACTATTTTTATGCGAAACTGAAGAAGCTTGCGACGATAGTAAGATAGAACTAAAGGACAATAATATATTTGCAAAATCTCCATTAAATTACACAGGCGGTAAATACAGATTATTACCACAATTTGATAATTTATTTCCAAAAGATATAGATACTTTTGTTGATTTTTTTTGTGGTGGAGGAAATGTTGCAATTAATAGTAATGCTAAAAAGATAATTGCGATAGACAAGGAAACAAATTTAATTAAAATATTAGAACTTTTTAAGAATTATGACTACATCGACATAGTTAACAGGTTAGATTCGATTATTGAAAAATATAATTTAAGTAATACATATAAAAATGGATATGAGTTTTATGGTCAGGATAGTTCTTCAGGTTTAGGAAAATATAATAAAAAATATTACTTAAATTTGAGAAATGATTATAATCATATGAAGGATTCAGAAGAAAAAGATTTTATATTTCTCACATTAGTAATATTTGCTTTCAATCATCAAATTAGATTTAATAGTAAAGGTGAATTTAATATGCCAGTTGGGAAAAGAGATTTTAATAGTTCGATTAGAAAAAACTTATTAGATTTTTGTAGAAAATTGGTTGTTAAAAATATTTCTTTTGTAAATACAGATTATAAAAATTTTGAAATAGACTCTTTAACGGAAAAGGATTTCTGTTATTTTGATCCACCATATTATCTCGGAGACGCAAGTTATAATGAAAATGATGGATGGAATGAAAATAAAGAAAAAGAACTTTTAGCTTACTTAAATAAAGTAGATAAACATGGAATAAAATTTGCTCTCTCAAATGTTACAGAACATAAAGGATTAAAAAATGAAATTTTAATAGACTGGGCAATAGAGAATCAATATAATATACATAATTTAAATTATAATTATAGTAATTCAAATTATCATATAAAAGATAAAAAACAAATTACCAAAGAGGTATTAATAACTAATTATTAATAGATAAAAGGAGTGAAAAAAATGGCGAAAAAATTATTGGATCCACATATGTGGGATTTAGAAACTTTATTTAAGTGTGTTTATAATGTACCAGTATATCAAAGACCTTATTCATGGGATAAAGAACAAGTTGAAGTATTGTTAAATGATATTTTTGCTAAATTTGATTCTTCAGAAAAAGAAGAAGGATATTATACTGGAAACATAATTATTTACGATAAGGACGATAAAATTGATGGTCATATTACAAGTTATGATATTATAGACGGACAACAAAGATTAACAACATTTTCATTGATTCTTTTAGCAACTTATTCATTGGCGTTATCAAATGGTTCTAGTGAAACTGATAGCACAATGTTAAAAATTAAAGAATCATTATGGAAGATTATCAACAGACAAAATCAAAAAGAAACACGTGCTGTAATTTTAAATAGTATAGAAAAAGAATGTTATGAAGCACTATATGATAGCTGTTTTGATGCGCCAAAAGATATTGTAGAATTTTGCAATAATTATGAATGTAAGAATGTGTTCGATGAACGAATAATTTCTAATTTTTTATGTTGTTATAAATTATTAAATGAGAGAATTGTTAAGAATTCTCAAAGTGCAATATTAGATTTTGCTGATTATCTATTAATGGGGATGAAATTCATTGCGATTGAAGCAAATTGTAAGCAACAAGAAGTATTTACAATGTTTGAATCTATTAATAGTAAGGGAAAGAAATTAGAAGTAATAGATTTATTTAAAACATATGTATTTTCAAAAATGGATGAAAAATCATATTCTGTATATTCAAAAAAATGGGGTAAATTAATCAATAAAACAAAAGATAATCTATATGATTATTTATACACATATATTAGAGCATTTATTACATATTACCGCCAAAATATAAATATAGATAATTTTAAAAGTTTAAGTTCTAGTGAGTTGCTTACCGTGTTCCAAGTAGACAGTGAACAGGAAGCATTAAAAAAATTAATAGATGAATTGGAAGATAAAATAGATTACTATAATATGCTTTTTGATTCGGATTTAGCGTATAATTTAGTTAAGTCTTCTAAATTTAGATTTTTTTATAAAATGTTTGTAAATAATAGTTATAAACATCCTAAACCACTTTTATTTAGAATGTTAATCGAATACAAAGATGAGAATATATCAAAAAAAGATGTTGAGGATATTACTTTAGAAACGGTTTCATTTATGGTTAAATTTTTAACTATTAGCGATAGAGATAGTAAAGATGCTATTAATGTTTTCAAAGATATTATGACAGATATAATTAAGGATAAAAAGATAGATAAACAAAGTATAATAAACAAATTTGAAAGTCAATTATTACTTAAAGGAATTACATCTGAGACATTAAAAAATACTATAAAAGGATTAGATTGTTATGAAGAAAAGAGAGATATAGCAATACCATTAATAGCATTATATGAAAGTACAGAAGTAAAAAAAGAAAACAATGGTGAAATTAAATATAATACATCATATGATCAAGCTTATGAATTGGTTAATGATTTCTCAGAATTATACAGTTTAGATCATTTATTAGTTCAAACTCCTAATAAAGAAGATTCACATTTTAAATATTATAAGAATAAAGAATCAAATACTTTAGTACTAAAAGAAGGACATGATTTTCCACAAGAACTTGCTCAATCTGGTATGGACTATGATGTTTTTGAAAAATCTATATTGAATAGAATTGGCAATTTAAGAATTTATTACAGAGATAAAAATTCTGGCAGACAAAATGATGCTATTTCATTGCCAGAAATCAAAGATTTTTACAATTATAAAAATGTAAAAGAAAGAGCTACAAAAATGGTGGAGGTAATATTTGATAAATGTATCCCTAATATACCTGTAGATATAAAAAATATAGATATCGGTAAATCTAAGAAAAAAATTAAAAAATTTAAAGATATTAATGATTTTATTGAATTAGGTGATTTAAAACCAGGGGATAAAGTCTTTTTGACATTATTCCCAAAGGAATCTATCGCAACTTTAATTGATGGTAAATATGTTGAGTATAATGGCGAAAAAATAACTATAAATGAATGGGGATGCAAAGTAACAGGTTGGAAATCCATTCGTATTTATGAATATATGTCAAAATATGGAGAAACTGAAACACTCCAAGATAAAAGAGATAGATACGATAAAGAAGAAAAGGAAAATAATATAGAAGAATAATTATTTCTTTTACTTGTACCTAATTGATTGAATATTATGAAATAAAAGAAGAAAGAGAAGAGGTATTAGAAATGGAAAAGCCTGCTCATAAACCAGAGAAATGGCAAAAAAAGTTAGTTCGTGAAGGTAAGTCTCACAATTTTGAAAAAATTAGAAGATAAAAGAAAGATGGTAATGCTACATTGTATTTATATAATGAAAGAAGAAGTAAGCTATCTGTTTTATGGCAATAAAAATCAAAAATGCTTTGAACCTTTTAATGGAAACAAAGCATTTTTCTTGATTTCTATTTTTCAAAACATCACATAACTAACTGAGAGCCATCAACAAATCCATTTCTATGCATGATTTTGCAATGAGCTGGAATTTAGGCAATAGCCAAACGTGGGCAATTGATGCCGAGTCTGTTAATGAAATTGGTTGTATACATACTGCGCAGGGGTTGGAGTTTGATTATGTGGGGGTTATTATTGGTGATGATTTGAGATATGAGGATGGTAGAATTGTTACTGATGTTAATGCAAGAGCTAGAACAGATCAATCTATTAAAGGGATAAATAAGTTGTTTAGAGAGGATGCTGATAAAGCTGAAAAGGTTGTTGATGAGATTATTAAGAATACTTATAGAACGTTGATGACTAGGGGGCAGAAAGGGTGCTATATTTATTGTACGGATGAGAAGTTGGCGGAGTATTTGAGGATGAGGCTTAGTGGAGTAAATGGCAATGTGTATTATTCTGATGCTGAAGCTGCTGGAGATGGTGAAATGAAGGTTGCGGAAGATGGGGAAGAGTATAAGCATACAAAAGAATAAATTGAATAAAATGTTAAGAGAAGCAAAATATGAATGTTTAATATAACAAGATTATTTTGCTTTTCTGTTGGAGGTAAGATATGTTAGATGATAGAAAAATTGGTAATAGAATACAACATTTGCGAAAAATGAGAGGTTTTACGCAAGAAGAGATTGCAAATAAATTAAATATAGGTGATAGAGTTAAAATATCAAGAATTGAAACGGGAAAACAAAGTATGACTGCAAATGAGATGATTAAGTTTTGTGAACTATTAGGTATTAGTTTGGATAATCTTATAAGCAATAAAAAACTATTGTCTGAAGACTTTATGGGCATTGCTGAAAGATATACATCCAATAATTTAATACCAATAGTAGAAAGAAAGGATGTAATTAAAAAGCTATATACAGATTTAGCTAGCCAAGAATTAAAAGAAATAGACATGTATAGCGAAATGAACAAAACTGAAAAAATATCACACAAATGTTCAGAATTCAATATAGAAAAATACGATGTAGATGATATAATGTAAAACAAGAGGTGAGGGAAATGAATATTTTCAAATTATTAAAAAGCGTAAAAAGTTCTTGCAATTTAATGTATTATGGGAAAAATGATATGGCCAGTGGATTTCAAATTAAAACATTGGTTGATAGTTATGATGATATTGAAAAGTATTATAATGGAAAAAATAGAGAAATTAAAACATTGGATGATTATATAGATTATATATTTTTGGATAGTTTTTCTAAACTTAAAGAAGTAGTTCCTATTGTAAGAAAAGATTTGCAAACTGAAGTTTTAAAAAAAATTGAAGATATAAAACTTATGAAAGAAAATTATAAAATATCTGACGTTAACAATTTTATAAAAAGTAATTATAAGACTATTTTGTCAAGAAAGGAATTAAAAAAATATGATTTAAATGCATATGAAATAATAGAGTATTCATTAAATTATATTAAATCTAATTACCAATACTTCAAGGACAAGAAAAATTTCGAGTTATATGAGTATATTGTTAAAAATTATGCATATAAAATTTTTCCAAAGATTGAAGAATATAAACCGATTTTTTCAAAATATCCGCAGTTAGAAGTAGAATTGTTTTCAAAAGACATTATTGAAGGGCAAATGGCGACAAAAGTCGAATTATTAAAAGATGCATTAATGATGTTAAAAAAAGATAATAAAGAATTATATAATGCAAGTATAGAAACAATTTCTAATATGGTAAAAAGTAGAGCATTTAATGCCAATATTGAAAATGTGACATACACATATAACGATATTAAAGAAACAATGCAACTTTTTAAAGGTATAGGAGAAAATGTCTTATTTGATGAATTTAAAGAAGAATTAAAAAGACAGAAAGTTTTATTAAATGAATACATAGAAAAAAATGGGCATCATATGAAATATGAAATAAACTTACAGGAAGTATTAAAAGCATTAGACGATCCTAAATTGAGTTGGGAAATAAAATCGTTAATGATAACACATACAAGGATAAAACAAAAAATGTGTAGTAGAATTCAATCTGCAATTGAAAGTAAAGTTGAACCTTCTTTTTTAGATCGAATTGCTTCTACTAATATTGATGTTAATGAATATTTTACATATTCTACTCAAAGTCGTCTGAATATTACAATTCTATTAGGTGAAATGATGATTAAGTATATGTTATTAGACGATGCAAAATTTAAAGAATTGCTTAATTATATGTTTGCTGGCGTGGCGAACTATATAGAAAAAAATGGAATTGAGATTCCTAATGTTGATGATGATTTTAATATGTTTAGTTTTGCTTTAAAAAACTTATTACTAGAGTTGCAGAAGGAAGAAAAAGATATGTTAGTTTGTGAGTATTGGAATTTCAGTGCGTTGAACTTAGGCATAGGAATAATCGAAAAAGTATTAAGGGAGATATGTTATAAATCTGTAATCGTAAATAAATATATACCTTATAATAATTTATCAATTGAAAGTATTCTATCTTTACCAGAAGTAGAAAAATTTTTAGGACAGGCTAATATAAGAACTATGAGATTTTATTTGACATCGTTTGATTCGGTAGGAAAAAACTTAAGAAATGATATATGCCACCACAACAATAATCTGAAAGAAATATGTAGTTTCAACAATGTGTTGATAGTAATTTATTTAATGTTGACAATGAGTAATGAGTTGTTATTAAAAGTAATTCCTGAAAAGTAGGAGGGATTGAAATGTTTAAAAATTTAAATAATGAGTTATACCAATTACAATCATACAAGTATATAATACCTGTTCCCATAGATCAAGAGGGATATATTGACAAGGAATGTCCAAATGAAGAGTGTTTATATAAATTCAAAATTTATGAGGAAGATTGGCGAAATATATGTAAAGATGAAGCAATATATTGTCCAAGATGTGGAAAAACTGAAACATCTGACAAATGGTTCACAACTGAACAAATTGAAGAAGCAAAACAAAGAGCAATTGAATCTGTAAAATATAGAATAGGGCAGGCATTAAGAAGAGATGCAATGGAGTTTAATAGAAACCAGAAGAATGGTTTACTAAGATTAAATATGCAAGTTTCAGGATTTAGACATTTTGAAAATAATTTGCCGTTATCATGTCGAGAGTTGATTGAACAAAAGATTCAATGTGAAAAATGTAATGCTAGGTTTGCTGTTATAGGCTCTGCATTTTATTGTCCAGCGTGTGGGAACAATTCTGCAATTAATACATTTGAAGAATTTATTAAAACGACATATTCCAAACTAAACAACTTAAAAGTAATAGGAGAAAGTATAGAAAATAAAGATGAAGCTAATAGAATTATTAGAGCATTGCTTGAAAGTATACCAAATGATTTAGTTGAAGCTATACAATGTCTAAGCGAGTCTATATATGAAAAATTTCCAGAATATGAAAAATTAAGTCAGAATACATTTCAGAGAATCGATGATGCTGATAGAATATGGAAACAGTTAGCTGGTATTTCGTTCGAGAATTGGCTAAAAGAGGAAGAGTTTTCTAAAATGAAGGTATATTATCAAAAAAGGCATTTGTTAATACATAAAAATGGAATTGTAGATGCTAATTATATAAGGAAAACAGGTGATAATAGTTATAAAATTGGAGAAAGAATTGTTTTTTCTCAAAAAGATGCAACAGAATTTACAGACATTATAAAAAAGGTAGGAGACGGACTAAAGAATATTTCGAATGATAATTAATAAAAAGCAGGTACGGGCTATAGCACCGTAGCTGCTTTTTTGATGAAATGCACTAAATTAGGCAAGGTTCAATTCCCTACGAATTTAGCACATTTCATTTTTTACTCCAACCAGCCATACCATCCCACTATTCCAGATACAGGACAGCACTCAAGAAAATCAACGTAACTTAAGTATCATCGCTTTGTCAGTACCACATTCCATACCAACAATCCTCGGCGAACATCAGAATCTGTGGACATTCGCCTAG
Source organism: Lachnospiraceae bacterium Phil5 (assembly GCA_002633185.1). Lineage (GTDB taxonomy): Bacteria > Bacillota > Clostridia > TANB77 > CAG-508 > CAG-492. The sequence continues at coordinate 678,686 of NWBM01000002.1, read as the reverse complement.
TCAATTTTCTTGCCAGTTGGCCCTTCTTGAACAACTATTAAAAATTCTGTTAATCAGATAATCAGCGCACAAAAAATTGTAATCAAAAAATAATCTATAAACTAATCATTTAGGCCTCACATCAAAAACCAGAGCCTTATAAATAACCTTAAAAAATCAAATAACTTAAAACCTATAAGCACATTAATAATTTTACAAAAACTAGTCGTTCAAAAAGGCAAGGGCTTGAAACTTTATATTCAATTTAACCAGTAAAATACCTTAACCAGACCCCATAATCACTATTCAATTAAAGCTTCGCAAACGAAGAAGCTACAATTCAACATCAAATTCAACACTATTAAGCTTAGAAATCTCAAAATCTGTACGTCTAATAGCATTATCTAATTGCAAGATTCTAGACTTCAATTCATCTGCGTTGTAATTAATTTCTTGAATTTGAAAGTATGAATTATTAACTTCAGTAACCCTTTGCTTAGAATTACGGTAGCGAAGCAAGTTTTGCAAGCCATCTCTTAACTTGCGCAAATTGGCGTTTTCAACTATTGCAGCTTGAATGGTTCTACCATCAGATAAAGTAAAAGAATTATTTTTGGCGTAAAGAATGCTTTTCATTTTAGTAATTTCCTTAGATAATCTTTCAACTTCTGCCATTTCCTCTTGGAAATCCTTTTTGTTGTCTTCAATTATATTTGTTGTGCCATTAAGCTCTTGAACAGTTGAGTTAAAAACGTGTTGCTTTAATGAATATAACAATGAGCTGTATTGAGTTTCGCTCTCATTAATTAAACCCATTAAACTTGATAAATTAATTTTCATTTTTATTTCCTCCTTGATAATTGTAATTTGATTCAATTATAAGGCAAACGAAAACAAAAAAGGTCGCCTAAAAAGCGACAAAAAAATAACGCTATAGAATAGCGCCGCAGTTGGTATACAAGTAGTCGTTTATGATGCTTATATTATAAATGCCGTTTTCTAAACAGTAGGTGATAACCAGGTCAAATTTGTTTGAACTTAAAGAGTAACCAGCTGAGTTTAACAAGTTGTTAAATTCGGCTTTGTTAAGCTTTAAGGCAAAACACAATTTGATTACCACATTCTTTCTGGGAATGTAGTCCTCGTTACATCTAATTTTAGAAAATAACTTACGATCTATGTCTACCGCCTTGTAAATTTCAGAGTCCGTATGACCACTTTTATCTATGTAAGAGAAAAGTGTTTCATTGAAACTCTTGCATTTACCACAATTTAAATATTCAGTAATTGTATTATTCATAAGAACACCTCCATTTAAAATAAACATTTTCTTTAAAATGTTTTTAATATTATCACGGTTAATGCTTTTAGCCGTGTACAAGAGTTTTTCTTGTTCTTTTGAATATTTAAATTGTAGGTTTATTATAGCATAGATTGGGGAAAGGTGCAAGTTTAAAAATGTAGAAACATAAAAAGTTAAAAAAGATTACATAAAGTTGCAAATGCAACTTGTATATTATTGCAAAAATTTCTAATATTAATTTGAATAGTTGCTAAAAAAGAAAAAACGCCCAATGTTTATACATTGAACGAAAATAAAAGAATTAGACAAGATCTTTTACTAGTTCAATTATACATATTTCTTTTTTAAATTACAATAGGGCAGAAAGGATTTTTTTAAAATTTTAATTATGTGCAACTAAGCAGAAGAAAGGAATGTGATATGTATGAAAATAAAAAAAAGAAGAATAAGAAATGTAAAAAGATATTTAGTTGAATTTAAAGAAGATGAAGAACTTAGAGTCGGGATAAAAATTGAAGAGAAAAATAAAGAAAAGGTAGTAAAAATGGGCTTTGACTCCGAATTTATTGTTGGAGAAGTGATAGTGCCAAATTCAGATATTTCTCAAAGTGCTTATGAAAATTCGGAAGGAAAATGTATTGTAAGAAAAGATTTACCAAAAGAAAAAGCTGAAAGATATTGGGAATGGTCGTGGGAAGATTATGGACACAATAAGTATACAGATTTTAAGTACATTCCATATGAAAGATATCAAAGAGATTATGTACCGCCTCGAGCACTTGAATTTATGATATTAGAAGATAAAGAAGAAAATAAATGGGTAGTTTCTCATATACTGAAGAATAATGAAAAAAATCACAATGATATAAAACTACTTATCAATATATTATTAAGCATTTTTGATGAATGCGAAATAATTAATAAAAACATGGAACAACCATTAAAAATAGTCAAAACTGTAAATTGGGAGATACTAAGACCTGGGAAAAAGACAAAGGAAATATTAAGAAATATAGTCAGAGAGAAAGTAAGTAAAAATAGAGAAGGAATGTATATAAGAAATATTGAAAAACTCATTGACAATAGTGAAGATAATATTGCTGTTGGTACAAAAGAATTTAAAGGTTATATTGTTTTTATATGTGGTAAATATGCAATTTTAGAAAGTCTAATGCCAAATAATGCCACATATATTTTAGAAAAAAATTGGGAAGATGTTTCAAAACTTTCAAAATCTGAAGTGTTAAATTATAAGTTGCATATTGATAGAATTTATCATTATATGAATTGGGAAGAAAAGATAAATAAGTATATAAAAGGAGATGAGAATAATGGCAAAAACAAAAAGTAGCAAATCGGGAAAACAGGAAAAGAAAATAGTACCAGTAAAGGGATATACAAAGAAGATTGGAACAAGAGTGAGTCAACATCGTAGATCAACTCCGAACTAAACAAACGTTAAAATAAATTGTTATTGGCTGTAGAAATTTCATAGTGTATATATGAAATTTCTACAGTATTTGTAATTATTTTACACCTCAATATAATACAACTTCTCCCCACAATTCAAATCCTCAATATACTTCGCCCCAAACTTCTCATAATAATTAACCAAATCACTTTTCAAATACAACCTAGAAAATCCACGCTTCCTAGCCTCATCTAAAATAGCATCATTCAAAATCTTAGAATAACCTTTCCCTCTAAACTCTTCCTTCACAAACATCGTCGCATACCAAGGCTTCAAATCCAATCGCTCATCTCCATCACTTTCAAAAATAGAAATAAAGCCAATTAGCACATCATCATCCAATAAAATCAATTTACAATAATAAGGATTATCCAAAGCCCCATAAAGCTTTTGAATCTTCGTATTAACTCTATTTTTAAATTCATCTTCAGATAAATTTTTATCTCCCCATTCTCTTTGGGTAAGAATGCAAACTTCCTCTATGTATTCAGGCTTATCTTTTATATTAAATATTTTTAACATCTCAAAATCCTCCTATTGCTTGAATTATAACATATAACAACAATAAAAGTATATAAATTTCATTGATTTATTATGTTTTAAAATTCGTAAATAGCTACTTTCATTTTGGGAAACAATATGATAAAATATTAACCAAATAAAATAGGAGGTATTTTAAATGCAACCAACAACAACCCCACAACAAGTATATAGCAAGCTAAAACAAAACCCAACCATCCTATCCATCTACAACCAAATAGAACAAAGAGAAACAAACGGCGGAGGCTGGGCCTTTCACAACTACGAACACGTAAAAAACGTATCAAACATAGCCGAAAAAATTCTAATGGACATGAACTTCGATGAAGAAACCATATACAAATGCAAAATAGCATGCCTACTACACGATGTTGGTGCAGTAGAAGGAAAAGAAGGCCATGCCGAAAGAAGCTACGAATACGCAAAACAGCTTTTTCAAAACAATAATTGGATATTCGAAGGCTACGAAGATGTTCTAGATGCAATTAAAAACCACAGTGCCGGTTTTAACAGCAATAATATAATAACACTATCAATAATTCTGGCTGACAAACTAGACGTCAAGAAAACAAGAATTTCTGAAGAAGGTAAGAAGGTAGTTGGAAATCGCCAATATGGGCATATTGAAGATATTGATATAAGTATTCAAAGCCAAACATTAACAATAAATTTTATAACAGATGGTAACATGGATATACAGGAAGCAAACGAATATTATTTTACAGCTAAAGTGTTTAAGGCTATTGAAGCATTTTCAAACAAATTAGAATTGAAATATATTATTCTTTTAGATGGTAAGCCTTGGGTGCTATAAAATAAAAAATGCCCCATTTTGGGGACGTGGCAAAAAGTGGGACATTTTACTCTAAATATAAAACAACAAAAGAACTCTCAAACTTATGAGAGTTCTTCTGTTTTAGGGCGAAGGTCTGTGTCGAAAATACAAACTGAATATTTACTGTCAATAGTTTTATAATCATTAATCAGCTTGCGAAACTCCTTGCCCCACGGAATTAATGTAAGAGAAATTCCGAGCAGAATACAAGATGCTAAAATTACGTTTTCCATACATTCTTCTAATACATTCCAGTACAGTCCGAATGCAAACATAGAAAACCAACCAAGAATGGTTGCCAGAATAAGAAAGTGTCTAGCAATGATGTGTATTTGCGTAATTTTTAGAAAACTGAGTCTTGTATTTCTGTCACAGCATCCGCTGATATAGTAATTGGCCTTTTCCAGTGCTGCTCTAGGTCTACGATATTCGCAGCATATAAATGCAACAATGGAATCTAACAGGTAACTTCTTTGCATACAATAGTATGAGTGGTGCAGTTTCAGTGTCCGCTTAATGTTCATCTTCTTACCCTCCGTGTAAATTAATATAGAATGAATAAATCATTCTAGTAATATTATACCATATTTTATGTAAATTTACAAACTAAAGTGAAACGAAACCATTGAAAAATCTATAATTATGTGATATTATAACATCACACAAACGCCAAGAGCGTGTGCAGAAGAAACGACAGTAATTCATTTATTACACAAGGAGGAATATTTTCATGTCGAACGAAAGAAACCGGGACCAGAAAAACGTGTATTTCATTGATAGTCGCATAATGACGCCAAAGCCTTTTGTGGTATCTGGCACAATATACGATGTTGGTGAAAAACGCGCCGAATTTATTGTTCAAGTCTCGCAAAGTGACTTCCGAAGATTCAGAATAAGAGACTTTTATTTAACTGTCTTTACAACAGAGGAAGAAGCGCAAGCATTAATAGACAAACTTCCAATCATGGGACAAAAGGTTTATGTAATTGAAGAAAACTGGCTTAGAGTGAGGAAAACAACTGTAGATTATTACGATATCCCCAAGATTTACTTCAAATATGCAGAAAGCGAATACATTTATGAAATTGGAAAAAAATTTTTCACTGATAAAGACGAAGCATTTGCTGCACTTGAAGCTCTGAAAAAAGGTGAGTAGAGCTTTTGGGACACCTCCAAAAAACATCATGCATCGAAATTTGTCGAATGAAAACCGTGTGAAAGACGTTCTTTGAAATTCAAAGGACGTCTTTTTCTTTTTGCATTGCAAACAGAAAAATTCAAACACAAAATTCACGTAATCTCAATTCACATAAAAACTATACTAAAAGTCAAAAACATATTGAAAAAAATCACAATTCATGTTAAAATATTCTAAAACCTAAGGAGATTGAAAGATGAAAAAAGTTATGTTTTTTAGACCAATGTACTATATGGGTGGAACAGAAATGGCTATTCTAAGTTTGCTTAGAAAAATGAAGGGTTATGAATTTTATGTAGGCTATACAGATGATACATCAGACGAGAATCTTCTAAAAAGATATAGCAGATACGCTGAAGTTGTTAAAATTGATGACAATTTCAATGAAAAAATGGATACCATAATTTTATGTTCTCCATATAAATCTGTATTAGAAATAGATAATAAAATTAAAAGAGATAAAACAATTTTATGGTTCCATCATTTCGGAAACAGAGATGCATCAGTTTTCTACGAAGATTCTTTTTACAATATTGTTGACGAAGTTGTAACAGTTAGCGAAACATGCAAAAAAGTAATGTTAGAGCAAGACTATGCAAGTAAATTTAAAGAGCATAACATTGAAATAAATGTAATTTATAATATCATCGACGTTGAAAAAATTATAGAAAAATCTGAAAGAGAATGTGAAATAGATATAGATACAAATCATCAACTAACCTTAGTTTCAGTTAGTAGAGTATGCTACGAAAAAGGATTTGACAGACAATTTAGTCTTGCAAAATTTTTAGAAAAACATAACATAGATTTCAAATGGTACATTATAGGTGGAAATTATTATAAAGACATTGAAACAGAAATAAGGAAAAAGTACAGCGAGCTAAAAGAAAATTTCGAATTTTTAGGATTTTTAGATAATCCATTTAATATAATAAAACATTGCGATTACTTAGTGCTTCTAAGCGAAAATGAAACATGGGGGTTAGTAATAACAGAAGCCAAAATCTTAGGAGTACCATGTATTGTAACAGATTTTGAAGTTGCATATGAGCAAATACTAGATAACGAAACAGGCGTTATTTTAAGCAGACAAAATATAGATTCATACGAAGATAAAATTGATACAATAATTAAAAATAAAAAAATCTACAAAGAAAAACTTAAAGATTTCAAGTGGAACAATGAAGAACTAATTGAAAAATGGGAAAATATTATTTAATTAAGGGAGAAAAAAATGTGTAAATTTTCAATAATTATACCTAATTATAATAAAGAAAAATATATTGAAGAATGTCTACAAAGCATTACAAATCAGACTCTAGATAAATCAAAATATGAAGTGCTTGTAATTGATGACGGAAGCACAGATAACAGTTTAGATATTATAAAAAAATATCCAGTAAAATTATTTCATACCGAAAGAAAAGGTGCTGGAGGAGCAAGAAATTTAGGAATTGAAAAAGCAACTGGTGAATATATTTTATTTTTAGATAGTGATGATTATTACACAAACAACGAAGTGTTATCAAAACTAGATAGCATGGTCATAAATCAAGATATTATTTCACTATCATTTACAAAAGATAATTTTGGAGAGAAAACTTTATTAGTAGAAAATGAAGATTCAATAGAAGAGAAAATTGAAAAAACAAGATTATTAGGATGTCCAGTAAAATGCTTCAAAAAAGAGATAATAGGGGATACAAGATTTACTGAAAATGCCAAATATGAAGATGTATTTTTTACAATAGAATGCCTATGCAAATGCAAAGTTTATGACTATTTTAAAGAATCATTTTTTACATATAGAAAAGTAGAAAACAGCAATACAACACAAGAAGTATCTGGTGTAATTATGGTGGATTTAATTACAGAAATTTCAAAAATGTATTACTTATGTTTTAAATATCCACAATATAAACAAAGTATTTTAAATAGAATTAAAAATGATAAATTACCACTTAGATTAGAAATTCTTAATGAATTAATTGAAAGTGGGGAGAATAATTTTAGAAAATATTTTTAATAGAGGTTTGGGAGATTTTTTGGGACACCTCCAAAAAACATCTTCAAGCGAAAAAAATCGAAAAAAGTCGGAAAAGAAATTAATTTCTTTTTCCGACTTTTTTCAATCCAAGATGTTTTTTGGAGGTGTCCCAAAAAATCTATTAACCCCATCCAATTGTTCCTGTGCTAATTCTATTGCATTATTAAGATTTTCACTATTAGCTGCCTTAAAATTATCAAGATTCAACTCCAAATTTTTATTAATACTACTTAAATGAACAGAAGGCAAATCTAAATTTAAATCATCAAGCACGTTATCAATTTTAGAACTATATGATAACACATAAACCTTATTTCTAAATAAGCTAGACAATACAAATGAATGAAATCTAGTGCAAATTGCATATTCCATTTGACTGTATAAATCTAAAAATGAATCTAAATTTCCATTATATTTTATAGCGTGAATATTTTTTTCATTTGGGAATCTCTCAATAAGTGAATTAATTGTGGTTTCATCACCTTCATATTTGCAAAATGAAAATAAATAAACTTGCTTATTTTCTTTTAAATAATTTGATATATTAGTAGTTAAAAAATCTAAATAATCTTCAGTTGAAATATTTAAATTTTGTCTAATTGATAAATCTATTACAGAAATTCCAACGCTATTGCTAATAATTTTGTCATGTGGCTTTTTATAGTTAAATATAAAATCAGGTGCATAGCGCACTGTGCTAATACTTTTGAAAAGATTATATGAATATTTATCTCTAAAACAAATATCTGTGCAACTTTCGAATATTTTTCTTGAATAATCAAAATAGTTTTGAGTGCTATATGGCCCAAAGTTGCAGCTTATATAGTAAAAAGGCTTGCCATGTGCTTTGCATTTATCTATAAAATCATTGAAATTATTATAATATAAAGTTTTATTTTTAGGCTCTATAAAAATTGAACCACCAATATAAATATAAGCGTCATAGGCTGATACATCTGAGTTATAGAGTTCTTCTTTAAGATTATTTACTACAGAAATTTTTAAATTTGGAATTGCTTGCAAATAATCAATATATGTGTCGGTGTCGACATTCATAAAAAATGTGCAGTCTGGATATTTATGAGTTAGCATTTTTATGAATAAATCGTCTCCTAAATTTTTTCGTACATATGCCATTAAAAATATTTTTTTCATAGTTCCTCCTTGTTTGAATTATTATACTGTTAAAATGGTAAAATGTCAAAAATGCTTTTAATATCAGTAATTGTATGATATAATAGCTGAAAAATTGACATTAAACAGAAAGGAGTTTTCGCACCAATGGATGAGAGAGAATTAGAAGAAGAAATTACCTTGAAAATGCTAGAATATTCATCAAAAACTTTTGAAAAGGTTGATAAATCCTTCTTCAAAGGCGTTCAAATATTAACAGTTCAAATTGGTAGATATCTAACGGAAAAAGGTTATTATACTAATAACAATCAACAATCAGAAAAAGAATCAATCAACTATTGGCGCTTAGCCCAGGTTTCTGCGGAAAAAGTTAAACAAAAACCGGTAACAAACTCACCATGGAAAGAGAATTTAATGTCGGCAGAATTAGCACCAAATAGCAAATATATGCCATATGGGGTGAATGAAAAAAGTGCAGATAAAAAATTCATGTGGCATCGTGGCTGGACTTCAATAGATCATAACAGAAAACGTTTGGAAAGAGAGATTCCTATAGAAAAAATTACAGAAATAATTGAAGATTTCTATTCAACCATAAGTCCAATGTATGGTGAAATGGCTCACAATGAGCTACGAAATGCGAAACTTACAATTCCAATGGAATGGTATAATGATGAGGATTATGTGTTCAATGTAGTTAAACAAGGAATAATGATTCCAGAGTTTACGCTAAATGAAGCACATAGTATGAATATTCCAATTGCTGGAAGTTATTGCACGGCAATGACTATGGCACATGAATTGATGCACAGATTTCTTACAATTAATGTAGATACAAGCATTTTAAAGCCTGAGCAGATACAGGAGCTTGACAGTTATAAAAATAGCGAGAAAACTCCAGATTTCTTGAATGAATTGATATTAAAGGAAACTTGCTCAATTTATTCAGAGCAGTTATTTGCGGATTATTTAAAAGAGCATTATCAAGATGCAGATACTTTGCAATTTTTTGCAGATTTTAGATGGAAGTTTTTTGATAAATTTTCAAAAAATGAAATTCCAGATGACTATATTGACGATTTGGATAGATGGCTTAAAATATCGAAATTGTATACAGAAAATGGTACGATTACAGACGAAGAAATGGGGCAGTTGTTGGATTTTATTACTGTAACAAGAGAATGGCAGGAGAATACTAAATTGCCGGAAATGTATACATCACAGTTGCTTGCTAGGCTTGCCCATGTGATGGGGTATGCATATGCAACATATTTGCATGAAAGAACTTTAAGCGGGGAATTAAATTCCAAAGATGTGCTAGATAAGTGTGCTGAAGCATATGTGTGTTCATATAGTGATGAAGAAAAGCAAATGAAATTGCTTGGTGAGATTGGAGCTCCATTTATAAAGTGGGGAAGATTTGTTATTGATAGCGAGGCAATTGATTCTTTGGTTGATGCAGTTAAAGCTGATGTGGATAGAAGAGCGGCTGAGAGTAGGGAGTGTAAAGCGGTTTTTGCAGACAAGGATGAGGCTAAAATAGAAAGATAAAATACAAGAAAAAAAGCAGTAGTTATCTTAATACTGCTTTTTTATATTTTGGGAAAGTATAATTAAATATTAAATTTGTTATTATTGCAGATAATTTCAATGGTTTCTTCAACAGACAATTTACTAGTATCTAAAACATTATTATCATCAAAACCTTTATTCCTAAAACTATTCAACAAAGTAATACAACGTTCTTTCATCTGGCAGTCCTCAGGTCTTTGGCTGTCTCGTAGAAGAAGAGTTTCTTCATCAACCATTAAAACAACAAATTTTATTTCGAAATCTCCAAGGCTTTGCTTAAGAAAACTTAGTTTATCCGGATTAACAATATAATTAAAAACAACATCATAACCAGCTTTCAAATATGTTTTTATTGTATCAATACATATTTTCCAAAACACATTTAAATGATTTCCGTCCTTCCATGCTGGGGAATATCCTCCAACAACTTGATGATATATTTCATCTCCTTCAATAAGGGCAGACTTGCTACTACATTCTGCAAGTTTCTTTGAAATTGTACTTTTTCCAACACCTGCAGGTCCTGTTATAATATATAATTTTGACATTTTAATCACCTCTTAGTTACGAAAATTTTCAATATATTCTTCAGCTTCTAATCTATTCTTAAAAATGATAATCGCTTTTTCATTTTTATACATGTCTAATAGCTCATATATTTTAGGAAGTTTTTCCGTAGAAAAATTAAGAATAACTTTCTTAAATTCTTCGTCTAATTTATCTTCGACCCAAGGTAAATCATCTCTTTTGGTACCTACACGTGCTTCAGCTCCGGCCAAACATACTTCAACAGGATAATCTAAAAGAAATATGGTGTCGCATTCTTTAATACGCATTTCTAAAGTTCTTTGATAATTACCATCCATGATCCATGCATCGGTTTTAAAAATTTCTTCAAACTTTTCAATCAATTCTTCTGTTGTAATGTGTGTGCCGTCAGTATTATGGAAAAGCATATCTATATGGTATAGTGGTAAGTTTGTAATTTCATGTAGCTTTCTAGCAAATACACTTTTCCCTGCTCCAGGGCTTCCAATAATAATTACTTTTTTCATATTTAATACTCCTTTATATAGATATATCATTAAATAGATTATAGCAAAATAATTTAATTAATGAAATACAATTTTTAAATTTAATTGTATATTGATTAATGTGTGATATAATACAAATAAAAAAAGGAGAATGAATTATGGAAGAGGTATATGAATTTTTAAGAAAATGTGGAGTATTTTTTATTGCAACAGAGGAAGAAAATCAGCCAAGAGTAAGGCCTTTTGGGGCAGTAAATATTTTTGATGGAAAATTATATATTCAAACAGGAAAGGTAAAAAATGTATCAAAACAAATGCATATTAATCCAAAGGTTGAAATTTCAGCTGCAATAGATGGAAAATGGATAAGACTACAAGCGGAGGTAGTTGAAGATAGTAGAAGAGATGCAAAAGTAAGCATGCTAGAAAATCATCCTGAATTAAAAATGATGTATTCAGCAGATGATGATAATACAGAGGTTTTATATTTGAAAAATGCGAAAGCTATATTTTGTTCATTTACAGAGCCTCCAAGAGTTGTAGAGTTTTAAAATAAATTAGAAAATAGGAGTGGTTTGTATGAGGGCAAAAATAGAAAAATATATTAATAAAACGTACAAGCCTTTGCAAGAGCATCCATGGATGGATACTCCAAATCATACAACTTTTAAGCATCCAGATAATAAAAAATGGTTTGCTCTTATAATGGATGTTCCTTATGAGAAACTTAGTGTTGAAAAAGAGGGAACAGTTGATGTAATAAATTTAAAAAATATTCCGGAACTAATAGGCGGTTTGAGAAAAAGAAAGGGAATATTGCCAGCGTATCACATGAATAAGGAACATTGGATTTCGGTTTTGTTAGATGGAACGGTTGAAGAGAAGGAAATTTGTGAATTAATTGATATTAGTTTTGAATTAACTATAAAAAACAAAAAAGCTTAAATGTATTTGCATTTAAGCTTTTTATAGTTAAAATCCTCTACTACTTCCGCCACCACCAGAAGAGCCACCGCCTCCAGATGATCCGCCACCGCCTCCGCCAGAAGACCAGCCACTACTTGAAGAGCTTCCACTGCCAGAAAAAATCATTAATAGCAAATTAAACAATCCAATGGTTCCAAGCAAAGCTGCTATTAGGTTGAAAAGCAGTATTTCCCATATTGCAAAAGTATGTAAAAGTATACCATCAACAATTGTTGCAACAATTGCAATTCCAGCTCCTACAAGCCATTTAGTAAACATACCTTTCTTAAAAATATGCCTTGTAATTAAACATATAACAAACACAATAAGTGGCGTTAAGTATGTAACATCATCAATAAACTCAACATCTTTAAATTCATCTAGACCTTCAATTGTAATATCATATTCTTTACACACTTCGTTCAAAATTGCATTAAATGTATTTCTAATTCCATCATTCCAATTATTATCTTTGAAATAGGGAACAGCGTATTCATCTAAAATTCTACCGGTTTTTCCATCAGTTAAGCGGCCTTCTAAGCCATAACCAACTTCAATTCTTGTTTTTCTGTCTTCAATAGAAAGAATAAGTAGAACTCCATTGTTTTTGTCTTTGCTACCAATTCCATAACTTCTAAATAATTCAGTTGAATATTCTTCAATTGATTTTTCTTCTAGATTATTTACGGTTACAACCACAATTTGTGCACCAGTTTTTTCATATAATTTTTTGTTAATATCAATTATATATTTTTCAGTATCTTCACTTAACACGTTTGCTGTGTCATTAACGTAGAATTCGTAAGATTGTGGCACTATAGCAAAACTTTTACTAATTATTAAATTAAATAATAATATAAAAATTGAAAATATTATTATAAATTTTTTATTAGAAGTTAACACTAGGAACCTCCTGAGCCTTTACATCAGCTTGAAAATATTTTTCTTCTCCAAATCCAAACATACATGCTAGCATGTTATTTGGAAATTTTTTAATTTGTCCATTATAAGTGTTTACAGCATTGTTGTAATCACGTCTTGCTGTAGAAATTCTGTTTTCTGTACCAGCTAATTCATCTTGTAAATTTATGAAATTTTGAGATGATTTTAAGTCTGGGTAGTTTTCAACAACAACCATTAATGCATTTAATGAACTAGTTAATTCATCATTTGCTTTTTGTTTGTCATCAATGCTTTTAGCATTAACTAAATGTTCTCTTGCTGTAGTAACTTTGTCTATTACTTCATTTTCATGTGCAGTAAAGCCTTTTACTGTGTTTACTAGGTTAGGAATTAAATCTGCTCTTCTTTGTAACATAACCTCAAGGTTTGAATATTCTTTTGTTACAGCTTCTTTTTTAGAAACTAATCCATTGTAAGTTCCAATAAGTGAAAGTGCTAGAATTGCAACAATTGCTAGAACTACAATTAATACTATTGTACTTTTTTTCATTTTTTGTACCTCCTTAATTTGAAAAATGTTTTTTATATATGTATATTAAATCACAAATTTTCAATTTTGAAAAGTGGGAAAAATTTATAAAAAAATATTTTAAAATAGGAAAAATCCAATTGACAAAATTGCAAATTTATGATATAAATTTATCAAATAGATAGGCAGCCAAGGCAGTTAGAAAGTGATATTACATCACTATCTAATGGCCTTCTTTTGTTATTATGGAAAAATAAATAATTCTGTAGTAAAAAAGTTTATTGCAGCCTTTTCTAAAATAATTAAGTTGTTTATTAAGCAGATAGAAAATGCTTTAATAATATAAATTATAAAGAAAAGGAAGTGGTGTATTATGAGCAAGATTTTAGTTTGTTATTTTTCGGCAACAGGCGCAACAAAAAGGATGGGTGAAAAAATCGCAGGAATTCTTGGCGCTGATACATTTGAGATTGAGCCGGTAGTAAAATATACCACAGAAGACTTGAAGTGGCCTAGTAGAACAAACAGGTCATATATCGAGATGAGAAACAAAAGGTTTAGGCCTCTCGTATTAAACAAGTTGAGTAATGTAGATGACTATGATATAATTCTGATGGGATTTCCAGTATGGTATAATACAGCTCCAACAATTATTAATACATTCATAGAGGAAAATAATTTGAACGGAAAAAAGGTATATGTTTTTGTAACAAGTGGTGCAACAGGCGTTGAAAAATGTGTTAGAGACTTACAACGTACATATCCAAATATTAGCTTTATTAGCGGAAAAAGATTTAACGGAAGCTTTTATAAGAAAGAAGTTTGTGAATGGGTTGTATAGATTTTTTGGAGGTGTTTTTTGGGACACCTCCAAAAAAATTTTTTTATTTTATATTGTCAATAAATAATATTAATAATATAATATATATAAACAAATGAAAATCGGGGGTGTTGGCTGGTGAGTATTGATAATAATACAAGGCAAGCATATTCAGAAGTTGACGAATTTATTGAGTTATTAGATGATTGGGAAAAATGGCAGGTTCCTGAAAAATTAAGAGAATTTTTTAAAAAAGAAAAAGATCTAAATTATTATAAAGGTATTAATCCAAATATTCCAATAAAAGATCAAGGTTTGAAAGATGAGACACTTGCAATTCTTGCATTATTAAATTTGCAATATTGGTGTGATGATGATGATGAAAGAAAAAGGTTGGAAAAAATTTATTCTGACAATGATGATAAATATTTTAAATATATGAAAGAAAAATATGATCCTGAAAAAATATTTGAGAAGAATAATAGTGAAGGTTTTCAAGAATCACTTGATGAGGTAAAAGAAAATTTGCCAGATGTAGCAGAATATCAGCAATCAATTTTTAAGAAAATTTTTAAGAAAATAAAGAAATTTTTTTCAAATAAAAATGAAGAATAAAAGGAGATAATAAATATGGATGGAGAAGAAAAAAGAAACAATGTTGAAGACTTAAATAAAAAAGATGATTTGATTTCAAGTGCTGTAGAAGCTTCAATTCTTAGAGGAACAAGGATTTCTAAAATAAATGAACAACGAAAAATTATGGAAGAAGCAATGAAGATTAGAGACAATATAATAAAAGGTCAAGATAATAAAGAAGAATATATTTCTAGAACAGAAAATAATGAAGAAATGGAAAATGAAAAATAAAAAAAGAAAATACTTTGAAGAAAAGTATTTTCTTTTTTTAAAATAATCCAATTAAATTTTCAATATTAAATTCGGGTATTTCATAACATGCATCTGCAAGTTTTATTATATTATTTTCATCATATTCAATTTCTTCTGAATATTTTTTTACTATATTAATACAGTCTGATAAAGTTATATTTCCACATTCAATCCACTTGCAGAAAAATAAAATTTTAAGTACAGCAATGCTTACTGCCATAAGGTTTATTTTAGAAATAATTTCTTCATCAAAAGTGCCTTTCAAAAAATATCTCCAAATAAAATAAATTGAAATATTTTTTAAATAATTATTAATTTCTGGATGCAATTTTTCATACTTTGAAAGCTTTGCTGCAGAAGAGTTATATGTGTGTATGCAATTTTTAAAATAATTAAGCCAATTTTTGTCATTTGGTTCTAATGTTAGGAAAAAATCCATTATTTTTAATATATCTGCTTTTGAATAATTGTTAATTTCTATAAAATTTTCATCATCTGATAAATAATTATCAATATTTTGCTGAAGTCTATTGCAGTATTCAAGTATGCTTCGAATTGAAGAATTAAAATTTTCTGAATTAGAATTATTTAGCAAATTTATTATTTTATTTCTTGCATTTAATAAATATAAAAATAATTCTTCATCATATTCACTACAATCTTCATCAGGAATTTCGATTTCATATGTTGAAAAAGGTTCTGTTTGAGAAAGAATAATTCTAGCTGCTTCTTCACAACATAACCCAATTCCGGCTTCTTTTGCATTTTTGAACCATTCATAGTAACGAGGATGATCTGTGCAAATTTGGCATAAGTGTTCTTCACCAAGATTTATATAAATTTCGCATAATTTTTGATTATTGAAAAATGGGCAATTGTTGTTGATATCTAGCTTAAAGCATTTGCTTGAGCCATCTGAATTATTACAAATATTTTCATGAAGTTTATCACCAAATTCACCTGGAACGTTTTCATAATAATTCGCAGTTCTTTCATCAATATTAATTTCCCACCCAGCAGAGCAACAACTGTCTTTACACTTGTCTGCAATACATTTAAATTTTTTATAATAATTAGGAGCACGTAGTTTCATTTAATAAAATCCTTTCAAGTTTTTTTATATTATATCACAAATCTAACACTTGAAAAAATATTAATTTTATTATAATATAAAACCAATATAGAGAAGAAAATAAGCAAAAAGGAGAGATAAAAATGGATTATATGTATATGGATTATGGCTTAATAATAATTTCTACAATTATTGCGTTAGCTGCACAATTGTATATAAAACATAATTATAAAAAATATTCAAAAAAACAGACTGAAACTGGAAATTCTGGATATGAGGCTGCAAGAAAAATTCTTGATAATAATGGTTTGCAACATGTTGGAATTAATATGGTAGAGGGTGAATTATCAGACCATTATGATCCTAGAAATAAAACTGTTAATTTATCTACAGATATTTACAATGGTAGAACAATTGCTGCTGTAAGTGTTGCTGCTCATGAGTGTGGTCACGCTATGCAAGACGAAAAGGGGTATGCTTTTTTGCGAATTAGAAGCAGAATTATTCCTGTAGTAAATTTTGCATCACATGCTGGTTATTATGCAGTTGTTATTGGATTGATTTTTTCATTATCTGTGTTAATTAAAGTTGGTATTTTATTAGAATTGATAATTTTATTTTTCCAATTAGTAACATTGCCAGTTGAGTTTAATGCATCAAATAGGGGATTGAAGCAGATTAAGAAATTGGGATTACTTCAAAATAAAGAAAACAATGGCGCTAGAAAGATGCTTACTTCAGCTGCTTTAACATATGTTGCAAGTGTTGCTAGTGCAGTGCTTCAAGTTTTAAGATTGGTAATGATTTTGAGACGTAGAGATGATTAATAATCAATAATTTCAAAATAAAATATTGACAATTATTACTAATTCTTATATAATGCTATTATGTAAATATAAAAAATGTTGATTAGGACATAATTAAATAATCACTTATATAAAGAGAGTTTGGGTTAGGTGAGAGCCAAATTATAATATTATTTAATTCCTACCTATGAGTGAAATAGCAAACTATTTCCGGTTAGATACCGTTAAAATGAAAAGTGAAATTATAGGATGGTACCGTGCAAATCGCACGCCTTTAGGTACTATCCTTTTTTGTTTTTTATAATAGTTCTAATCAATATGAAAAAAGGAGAGATGATTTATGAGAGTATCAAAAATGGGAATGAAAAGTGTTAAATTAAGCAATTTAGACGAAATGTATCCAGCACAAGATATACTAATGCAAACAAATCAAATTAAACAATATGGAAGCGGTGTATATGCGTATGATAATATACCATTAAAAGTTCAAGATAATATTGAAGAAATTATTAAAAGAAATTTTAATAAATCAGATTGTATTGAAGTCCAAATGCCATTAATTCAACAAGCAGAAATTTGGAAAAGATCAGGTAGATATGACAAATATCTAGAAGATGGTGTTACAATGATTACTGAAACTGATAAGGGAACATATTGCTTAGCACCAACTGCAGAAGAGGCTATTACAGTTTTTGTTGAAAACAGAATTACATCACATAAACAATTACCAGCTGCATTCTATCAAATTGGTCCAAAGTTCAGAAATGAAATAAGAAATAGAGGCTATTTATTAAGAGGCAGAGAATTTCTTATGTTTGATTTATATAGTTTCGACAAAGATGAAGAATCAATGATGAATACATATAAAAAAGTAAGAGATACATATTTCAAAACATTTGCTGAGTTAGGATTAGACATAGTTGCTGTTGCAGCAGATAATGGTTCAATGGGTGGAAAAAATTCAGAAGAAATAATGGCATTATCTCCAATTGGTGAAGATACGATTTTGTTTGATGAAGATACAAAACAAGGTTTAAATGTTGAAGTATTAGAAAAAGAAAATGCTGAAGAATATTTAGCAGAACAATATAATATAAATAATGTAAAAAAATTATCTGAAAGAAAAGCAATAGAATTAGGACATATTTTTGCATTAGGTACAAAATATACTGAAACAATGGGAATAAATTTTATTGATAGCGAAAACAATGCTAAACCATTTTATATGGGATGCTATGGAATTGGTGTAAGTAGAGTTCTAGGTATTATATATGAAAATAATGTTATAAAGGAAAATGACAAAATTGTTGGATTCTCTTTACCTTTATCAGTTGTGCCATATTATTTATATATTATTAGCACAGATAAAAAGGCTGAAGCAGCTGAAAGTCTATATAATTGTTTAGAAGAAAAAAATGTTGATACTGTAATTGATGATGTTAAAGGTTCTATAGGAGAAAAAATTAGAAATGCCAAAATACTTGGAATTCCTTATGTTGCAATTATGGGAAATAATACTGAAAATGGATATGTTGAAATTGAAAGAACAAGAGATGGCGCAAAGAAAACTATGAAAATAGAAGATTTAATGGTTGAAGTTGAAAAAATGAAAAATAGTAAAAAAGATATGGAATTTTAATAGAAGAATTTATATGTGAATTATTTATAAGATAAGAGTTTGTAAATTAAGACTCAATAAATAAAAATCGGAAAGCAGAATATTAGCTTTCCGATTTTTTAGTGTTCTTTAGGCATAATGTACAATTTGCGACACATCATATTAAATAATTTCGTCAAAATTGTAAAACTTTTCTTTAATAAGCATATAATTGTAAAAATAAATTTAGGAGAGTTTCAAAATGGATTTCTTTGAAATAATGTTCATAGGCATAGGCTTGGCAATGGACGCATTTGCAGTTTCAATATGTAAAGGCCTAGCAATAAAAAACTTAAATACTAAAAAAACAATAAAAATTGCTTTGTATTTTGGAGCCTTCCAAATGCTAATGCCATTAATTGGATATTTTTTAGGAAATTCATTTCAACATATTATTTATAAAATAGACCATTGGATTGCATTTGCTTTATTACTGGGAATTGGATTCAATATGATAAAAGAAAGTTTTTCCGAGGATTTAGAAGATAGAAATGATTGCTTAGATGTAAAAACAATGATGGTACTATCAATTGCAACAAGCATAGACGCCTTAGCAGTTGGAATTACATTTGGTTTCTTAAAAGTAAATATAATAACTTCTGTAATATTTATTGGAATAATAACATTTTTAATTTGCACACTAGGAGTAAAAATTGGAAATAAATTTGGAGATAAATTTCAAAACAAAGCAGAAATTCTAGGAGGAATTATTTTAATTTTAATGGGAATTCGAATATTAATGGAGCATCTTTTTTAAGGATGTTTTTTGGAGGTGTCCCCAAAAATCTACTCATTTTTTTTATTCATACTGCATATACTGTAATATAAACAATTTTTACAAAGGAGAGATTGATATGTGGCATTCTTTAAATTTAAGTGAAGTTAAGCAAAAATTAAGGACAAATTATCAATATGGATTAACCAATGATGAGGCTGAAAAACGTTATTCGAGGTATGGACCAAATAAGCTGGAGGACAAGCCAAAAGAGAGTATTGCAATTAAATTTATAAAGCAGTTTAATGATTTTATGATTATTATTTTAATTATCGCCTCCATTATTTCTGCGGTTATAACAAAAATGCAGGGTGAGAATGATTACATAGATTCAATTATAATTATTGCAATTGTTGTTTTAAATGCAATGATGGGAGTAATTCAAGAATACAAAGCTGAAAAATCTTTAGAGGCGCTGAAAAGCATGACAACACCTAAAGTTAATGTTAGAAGAGAAGGCAGGGTTAGGTCAATTAATAGCACAGAGCTTGTGCCTCGGAGATGTTGTTTTATTAGAGGCTGGAAATTTTGTTCCAGCTGATTGTAGAATAATTAAATCTAATAATTTGAAGGCTGAAGAGTCAAGTTTAACAGGTGAAACTGTTCCTGTTGATAAAGATGAAAATAAAATTTTTGCAGAAAAAACTTCGCTAGGAGATATAAGCAATATGGTTTTTGCAACAACAGTTATTGTAAATGGACATGCTGAAGCAGTTGTTACTGAAACTGGAATGAATACAAAAGTTGGAAAAATTGCAAAAATGATTATCAATAATGAAACTCCAGAAACTCCAATTCAAAAGAAATTAGCAGAGGTTGGAAAAACACTAGGGTTAGCATGTCTAGGGATTTGCTTATTTATTTTCTGCATAGGATTATTAAAACACATTTCGCCAATAGAAATGTTTATGACATCTGTAGGACTGGCAGTTGCAGCAATTCCAGAAGGTTTGCCAGCAATTGTTACAATAGTGCTTTCAATTGGAGTTACAAAAATGGCTAAGAAAAACAGTATAATTCGAAAGCTTCCAGCTGTTGAAACCCTAGGAAGTAGCACAGTTATATGTTCTGATAAAACAGGAACTTTAACACAAAATAAAATGAAAGTTACAAATATCGTTACACCAATAGATACATACATATTAAATAATTTAAAAATTAATTTAAATAGTGAATTAATTGTGGATAATGCAAATCAAAGATTAGCAATAGAGCTTGCAACATTATGTACAGATGCGGAAATAACATATGAAAATGGAAATGCAACTGCAAGAGGTGATCCAACAGAAATTGCAATTTTAAATGCAGTACAACAAATTGGCAAAAACAAAAAAATATTAAATTCTGAATTTGAAAGAATAAACGACATTCCATTTGATTCAACAAGAAAAATGATGACCACAATTCACAGAACGCCATACGGTTATAGAATTATTACAAAAGGTGCGCCAGATGTGCTTTTAAAAAGATGTAGTAAATATTTTGAAAAAAATAAAATTCTCAGCATGAATATTTCAAATATGAAATCAATAGAAAATCAGAATAATAAAATGGCTGAAAAAGCACTAAGAGTAATTGCTGTAGCGTATAAAGATGTAGACACATTGCCAATGAAGATTGAAAGTAATTACATAGAAAAAGATTTAATTTTTGTGGGATTAATTGGAATGATAGATCCGCCAAGAGAGGGCGTAAAAGAGGCAATAGCTACCTGTAAAAAAGCAGGAATCAAAACCGTAATGATTACAGGCGACCACATTACAACCGCAAATGCTATTGCAAATGAACTTGGAATTTTAGAAAATGGAGATTTATCAATTACAGGAAGTGATTTAGACAAAATTCCAGACGATTTATTTCAAAAAAATATAAAGAATTATTCAGTTTTTGCACGAGTGACTCCTGAGCATAAAGTTAGAATTGTAAATGCATTTCAAAAAGCAGGCGAAGTTGTTGCAATGACTGGAGATGGGGTGAATGATGCACCGGCTCTAAAAAAGGCAGATATAGGTATTGCAATGGGGCTTAATGGAACAGATGTTGCCAAAAGTGCAGCAGATATGGTTCTTACAGATGATAATTTTGTAACTATTGTTGAAGCTGTAAAATATGGAAGAACAATTTTCAATAACATAAAAAAAGCAATCCATTTTTTAATTTCAACAAATGTGGGGGAGATAGTAACAATATTTTTAGGACTTGTAATTGGCATGAAATCTCCATTAATAGCAATTCAATTATTATGGATTAATTTAATAACAGATTCATTACCAGCAATTGCGTTAGGCTTAGAAAAATCTGATAAAAATATTATGAATGAAAAACCGAGAAGCCCAAATAAGAGCTTGTTTGCAGATGGCCTATGGGCACGAATTTTATTAGAAGGAGGTATGATTGGAATATTAAATTTATTTGCATTTACTGTAGGCAAAAATTTATACAGTCTAGAAGTAGGAAGAACAATGGCATTTGTGTCTTTAGGCTTACTAGAATTAGTTCATTGTTTTAACATTCGAACTGATGAATCAATTTTCAAATTTGGACTACTTCAAAATAAATATTTATGTTTAGCTTTTATTGGAGGTACAATTTTACAGGTAGTAGTTGTAGTTGTTCCACAATTTGCAAGTATATTTAAGCTAACAGCATTAACTTTAAGACAATGGATGTATACAATTGGAATTTCATTAATGCCTATTGCTATTATGGAATTGCAGAAATTAAGTGATGAATTGAAGTTTGGAAAGAGAATTCATAAAGAAACAAAAATGTCTCAATTGAGGACGGGGTAAAAAAGTGTCATTTTAACATGCTTGGGGACGGGGATAAAATGTTACAAAATGAAACATTTTATCCCCGTCATTAAGTGTTTCAATTGTTTAGTTTGAATTTATGGAAAAATGTGGTATAATATTTATAGGTATTTATAATTTAAAAAGAGGTGATTTTATGCCATATAAAAATAATAGAAATGAAATTAAAAAAAGTGAATTTGAACGTGTAAACAATAAAGAAAATAAAGGTGTTTATAAAGTTTGGGTTGACCGTTACGAAATGACAAAAGATGGGTATGTTATGTATGGAAAAAATAATCAAAAAATTGGTATTATTACTCCAGAAAATAAAATAACAATATTTCCTGAATATAAAAAGAAAATTGAGCAAGTAGAAGGAATAAGCTTAGATTCTAAAGAGATTGTAATTGAAGATGCTGAAAATATTAAAGAACAACAAAGACATGAACGTGATATTCAACATGAAAGAAATATGCAAGAACGTGAACAACAAAAAATTAATGAAGAACAAAATAAACAAAGAGAAGAAAAAGCAAGGTTAGAGCGTTCAACATCAACAAGAATAATGCATCAAGATTTAATGGAAAATCCTAAGTACAAAAATGTTACATCCTGGACAAGAATTGATGATAGTAAATTTATAGAAGCAATTAATCCATCAACAAAAGATGGTACTCAAATTGATAAAAATAGTATTATTGTTGCAGAGGTTGATGGTAAATTTAAAATTTTAGCTAAAACACTTGGAACAAACGAAATTGTAGATTTGACAGAGGATGCAAGAGAGTATAATACATTTAAATCAAAAGTTGAAACTATGGACAAAAATGCTGAAGAAGAAACGGGTAGACATTGTACTATTAGAATTCCAATGATAGAAAATAAGGAAATAATTATAAATAAAACATCTACAGGGAGAATTGATTTACAACAAATAGACACATCACCTGGAAATGATAATAAAGCATTACCAATAAGAACTGATTATATGCATCCAACTGAAGAAGAATTAAATCGCGCCAAGGTTGAGCAAGATGGAACGTATAATCCAAATGCTGTAATGACTTTAGAAGAAGTTGAAAAAGAAGTTGATCCTAAAATTTTAGAATATTCTAAAAAACAAAAAGATGCTGACGAAATGAATTCTATTAGAGATGAAGTTATTGAATATGCTAAAAAAGAAAATCCAACTGAAAATATTTTAGATGAAAAAGTAAAAAATGAAGTTGAAGAGTTTGAAAAAACTGAGGAAGATGATGAAATAGAAATCGAGGAAGAAAAAGAAGAAAAACAACAAGAGGAAGAAGATTGGCTATATGGAATGAGTAGCAGAAGAAGACCTCGTATGTAACTAAAAAAATTTCCTTGACATCCCAAATAATTATCTATATAATGAGTCAGAAAATAATGAAAAGTGTCGAAAGATAACAAAGGATGTTAGGAGGAAAAACATATGAAAAATTTAATTAGTTGTGAGCAACTATCAAAACAAGATTTAAAAGAATTATTTGATTTAGCAGATGTAGTAAGAGCTAATCCGAAAAAGTATTCAAATGCTTTAGATGGAAAAGTTGTTACTACTCTTTTTTTTGAGCCAAGTACTAGAACAAGATTGTCATTTGAAACTGCAATTGAACGTTTAGGTGGAAAATTAATTTCAACAGAAAATGCTAGAGAAAATTCATCTTCAACAAAAGGTGAAATTTTGGAAGATACAATAAGTGTTGTAAGTGGATATTCAGATGCAATTGTAATGCGCCATTCATTTAATGATGCAGCTGAAAGAGCAGCACGAGTTTCTAATATTCCAATAATAAATGCAGGAAGTGGTAAAGGTGAACATCCTACACAAAGTTTGTTAGATGCATATACAATTAGAAATAAAAAGGGAAGATTAGACAACTTAAAAATTGCAATTTTAGGGGATTTGGTAAATGGAAGAACAATTCATTCACTAATAAAATTATTTGGACTATATGAGAATATTGAATTTTATGCTTTATCAAAAGAAAATTTGGCTTTGCCTGAAAAATATATAAAAATAATTGAAGATACAGGAAATAAATATTATAGATGCTATTCATTTGATGATATTCCAAAAGACGTAGATATAATGTATCATACCAGAATACAGGCAGAGAGAAGTGATGAAGATTTAGGAAAAGAGCAGTTTATTATTAATAAAGAAGTTCTGGATAAATTTTCAGATAATACATTAGTTATGCATCCATTGCCAAGAGTTGATGAAATTTCAACTGATATTGACAATGATAAAAGAGCAATTTATTTTGAACAGGCTCACAATGGAATGTGGGTGAGAATGGCGCTATTGTTGGAAGTTTTAGAATAAAATTCGACATAAATGACGTAATGGGGGTGGGGAAAAATGTTTTATTTTGACACATTTTTATCCCGTCTCCATTTGTATCTTTTTTTGCATAAATAATTCCAAATTTGGAGAAAATACATCTAAAAATAAAAAAATATAAGAGGTGTCAAATTTGGAAGATTACAGAGTTTTGAATATAAAAGGTGTGCTATTAGATAAAAATCAATTAGAGAATTATTTAGCAAAACTTGCATCAGATAATATTTTAAAAAATAAATCAGAAAAAAATACTTTTCCAATACCAAGAGTAAAAGAAAATTTTGAATATATAACAAATGTTTATAATGTTTTAACAGAACATTTAAAATTGGGAATACCAATTCATCCAGCAGGGGAGTGGCTTTTAGATAATTATTATATAATTGAAAAAACGGTTAAAACAATTATAAAAGATATGCCACTAAAAAAATATAAAAATTTTATTGGTATAGATAATGGAAATTATAAAGGTTTTGCTCGTGTTTATGTTTTAGCAAGTGAAATTGTAGCTTATACAGATGGAGTAATAGATAGAAATAATTTAAGTAATTTACTTCAAGCATATCAGTCTAAGAAAAGCTTGAGCATGGATGAAATTTGGAATATCGGAATTTTTTTGCAAATTGCGTTAATTGAAAATATTCGAGGAATTTGTGAAAAAATATATTCATCTCAAATGCAAAAATATAAAGTTGAAAATATTATTGAAAGATTAATAGAAAATAAAAATAATTTAAAATTTAAAAGTATTTCATCAAATAGAACGTATGGATATGGTGAAATGAAATATCCTTTTATTGAGTATATGTCATACAGACTGAAGCAGTATGGTAAGCAAGCATATGCTTTTTTAAAAATTTTAGAAGAGCAAGTTGATAAAATGGGATTAACAATTTCAGAGGTTATTCAAAAAGAGCATTTTGATATTGCTTTAAAAAAAGTTTCAATGGGAAATTCAATAACAAGTATTAATACAATAATTAGGGTGAATTTTTTAGAGATTTTTGAACAAATAAATGGGGTAGAGGAAATATTAAAAAAAGATCCTGCAGATGTTTATAGCAAAATGGATTATAAAACAAGAGCATATTATAGACAGGAAATTGAAAAAATTGCAAAGAAAACCAAAATTTCTGAAATGTATATTGCAAAAAAATGCTTGGAATTAGCGCAAAGAAATGATTTGAAAAATGAGAAAGAAACACATATTGGTTATTATTTAATTTCAAGTGGGAAGAGTATTTTATTATCAGAATTATTAAATAAAAAAATAAAGTTTTCATCAAATAAAACAAAAATGAAATTATATATTTTAGGAATTGTAGTATTATCAATTTTGACAAGCTTGTTAAGTGGAATATATGTGTATAGAGAGTCTCAAAATTTAATAATTTCTGTAATTATTTTTATTGCTACATTAGTTCCAAGTCAGACAATTATAGTGCAAATAATTCAGTATTTTTTAAGCAAATTAATAAAGCCTAAAATATTACCTAAATTAGATTTTAAATATGGAGTGCCAGCTGAATATGCAACAATGGTAATAATACCAACAATTGTGAAAAATGCAGAAAAAGTACATGAATTATTTTCTAAATTAGAAGTGTATTATATTGCAAATAAAAGTGATAATTTATATTTCACTTTATTAGGAGATTGTTCAAGCGGAAAAAATGAAAAAGAAAATTTTGATGATGAAATAATTAAAGCAGGTATTGAAGAAATAAAAAAATTAAATGAAAAATATCCAGATGAAAAATACAATAAATTTAATTTTATATACAGAAAAAGAACATGGAACAGTGGAGAAAACTGCTATTTAGGCTGGGAAAGAAAAAGGGGAGCAATAAATCAATTTAATGAATATTTATTAGGAAATATAAAAAATCCATTTTTATTTAATAGCTTTGAAAATGAAGAGATGTTTTTTGGAGGTGTCCCAAAAAATATTTTTTCTGGGACACCTCCAAAAAACATCCTACAAATAAAATATATAATTACCCTAGACAGTGACACTGATTTAACCTTGAATTCGGGGTTAGAGCTAATTGGTGCAATGTCTCATATTTTGAATAAGCCTGAAATTGATAAAAATAAAAATGTTGTTGTGGCTGGTCATGCTTTGTTACAGCCTAGAGTAGGTGTTGGTTTATTAGAAGTTAGACGTAGTCAATTTACTAAAATTTATTCTGGACTAGGTGGAACAGATTCGTATGTTAATGCTATTTTTGATGTTTACCAAGATAATTTTGACGAGGGAATTTTTACAGGGAAAGGAATTTATGATTTAAATGTTTTTTCTCAAGTATTAAAAAATGAAATTCCAGAAAATACAGTTCTTAGCCATGATTTGCTAGAAGGCTCATATTTAAGATGTGGTATGGTTTCAGATGTTATGCTTATGGATGGATTTCCAACTAATTATTTAGCATTTAAGAAAAGGCTCCACAGATGGATTAGGGGAGATTATCAAATTTTAAAATGGATTAAAAATAAAAAAATTAATATTTTATCAAAATATAAAATTATAGATAATATTCTTAGAAGCAAATTAGAAACAAGTATTTTAGTATCAATTTTAATTTTATTATTTGAAAAATATGTAGATGGAATAACTATTTTTCCAATAATTTTATTTTTAATTTTTAGTTTAATTATTCCATATATTTTAGAAATTTTAAATAAAATTATTTTTAAAAAAGATGGAGAAACTTTACAAAAAACATTTGAAAAGAAGCAAACAACAATAATTAATAGTTTTATAAAAATTGGTCTTGCTATTGCAACATTACCAGATAAAGCGTATATGACATTAAACGCAGAATGTAAAAGTTTATATAGAATGATTTATAGTAAAAAACATTTACTTGAATGGGTTACAGCAGAAGAGGCAGAAAAAAATTCTAAAAATAATTTGCAAAATTATTATATAAATATGATGCCTAATTTAATATTTGGGATTTTAGGAATTATTTTATTTATTTTTGGAGATCTAGAATTAATAGAAGGTATTTTTGTAGCAACAATTTCAGTAATATGGCTTATTTCACCAGCAATTATTTATTTAATAGGTAAGCCAATAAAAGAAATAAACAAAATAGAATTATTAAATAAAAATGAAAAAGAATATGTAAAAAATATTGCTGAAAAAACTTGGCAATATTTTAAAAATTATATAAATGAAAACACAAATTATTTACCACCAGATAATTATCAGGAAGATAGAAAACCAAAAGTAATGTTGCGAACTTCATCTACCAATATAGGACTTGCAATGCTTTCAGTGATTGCAAGTTATGATTTAAAATTTGAAAATTTAGAAGACACAATTAATTTATTAGAAAAAATGATAAACACGGTAGCAAGCCTTCAAAAATGGAATGGGCATTTATATAACTGGTATAATTTAGAGAATTTAGAACCGCTAACACCAAGATTTATTTCATCAGTTGATAGTGGAAATTTGGTTGGATATTTTTATGTTGTTTTGCAATTTTTAAATGAAGTAGAAAATTCAGAAAAAATTGCAGAAGAAGAGAAGTCTTTTTTTATAGAAAAAATAAAATTAATGAAAATACAAATTTCAGATTTAATTAAAAACACAGATTTTTCAAAATTATTTGATTATAAAAATAATTTATTTTCAATTGGTTTTGATGTTGAGGCAAATAAATTAGTAGATTCATATTATGATTTATTAGCTTCTGAAGCAAGACAAGCAAGTTTAATTGCAATTGCTAAAAAAGACATTGATGTAAAAAATTGGTACAATTTAAGTAGAACTTTAACAGTTTTAAATAAATATAAAGGGTTAATTTCGTGGTCTGGAACAGCGTTTGAATATTTAATGCCAAATATAAATATTCCTAAATATCCAGGAAGTTTATTAGATGAATCTTGCAAATTTATGATTATGAGTCAAAAAGAATATGCTAAAAAATTAGGTATTCCATGGGGAATTTCTGAATCTGCATTTAATTTAAAAGACTTAAACAATAATTATCAATATAAGGCATTTGGAATACCATGGCTTGGATTAAAAAGAGGACTAGCAGATGAAATGGTGGTTTCTTCTTATGGATCAATACTTGCTATAACAGAAGATCCAAAAGGAGTAATTCAAAATTTAAAAATACTAGAGAATCAAGGAATGTTAAATAAATATGGATTTTATGAATCTATAGATTTCACTCCAAGTAGATTAAATAAAAATAAAAAATATGAAAATGTAAAAACATATATGGCACACCATCAAGCACTAATTTTGCTTAGTATAAATAATTTATTTAATAATAATATTTTTCAAAAAAGATTTATGAAAAATCCGGAAATGCAAGCTATAAATATTTTGTTAGAAGAAAGAATGCCAGAAAATGTAATTATTGCAAAAGAGAAAAAGGAAAAAGTTGAAAAAATAAAATATAGTAATTATGATTTTTATTCAGAAAAAACGTTAAATAAAATTAGCGAAAATTTAGAAAAATACAATTTAATTTCTAATAAAAATTATTCAATAATTACAGATGAAAAAGGTAATGGATATAGCAAATATAAAAATATTTTAATAAATAGATACAAGCAAACATCTGATGTAAATGAGGGAATTTATTTTTATATAAAAAATATAAAAAATAAAAAAATATGGACAAATGGTTATAATCAAGTGGCTGATAAACCTGATAAATACACAGTTACATTTGCACCTGATAAAACAAAAATTGATAGAATTGATGGAAATATAGAAACCAAAACAAAAATTACTGTAAGTCCAAATGACTCTGTAGAAATTAGAAGATTAGAAATAGAAAATTTAGGAAACACAGATGAAACATTAGAAATTAGTTCATATTTAGAACCAGTATTATCAACAAAAGAGCAGGATTACGCACATACAGCATTTAATAATTTATTTTTAAATTATGAATTTATTCCTGAAACAAATACAATTTTAGTAAAAAGAAAAAATCGTTCAAACTCAAAACAAGCAATATATATGGCTGTTAATTTTTACTCTGAAGACAAAGGTTTAGGCGAAATTGAATATGAAATAAATAAAGAAAAATTCATTGGGAGAAATAATTTTGGAATTCCTAAATTAATTGAAAACTCTAAGCCATTTAGTAAAAAAATAGAATTAACAACAGATCCAATTATTGCAATGAAAAAAACAATTAATATTAAAGCAAAAGAAAATATTAATTTAGATTTAATTATTTGTGTTTCAGAAAATAGGAAAGAGGTATTAGAAAATATAAAAAAATATTTAAATAGTGAAAGTAACAAAAGAATTTTTGAATTATCAAAAGCAAGAATAGAAGCAGAAAATAGATATTTAGGATTAAGTGGGAAAGATATAGATAATTATCAAAAAATATTAACCTATATTATAGGAAATAATTCAAATATTTCTAATATTTCAGCAGAAAAAAATAATTCGGAAAATAGCGAATTATATCCAATAACAGAATTATGGAAGTTCGGAATTTCAGGCGATGTACCAATTATTTTTATTAAAATAAAAAATATTAATGACATAGATGTAATTGAAGAATTAGTAAAAGCATTCGAATATTTTAAAACAAAAAATTTAGAAATTGATTTAGTTATATTAAATGAAGAAAAAGAAAATTACGACAGCTATGTAAAAGAAGCAATTCACAATGTTATTTTAAACAGAAATATTTCATATATGTTGAATATAAAAGGTGGAATATTTATTTTAAATAATATAAAAAAACAGGATAAAAATTTAATTGAAAAATATTCAAAATTAATATTAGATGCGCAAAATGGAAACTTAAATATGCAATTAAAAGAAATAGAGGAGGAAACTCCACAAATAAATAAAAATGATATTAATGAAACAATAGAATTATTTCAAGATGAACAAGATAATAATATTTCATTTGATAATTTTAAATATTTTAATGGGTATGGCGGATTTTCAGAAGATGGAAAAGAATATTTTATAAAATTAAACAAACATGAAAATGTTCCAATGCCATGGAGTCATATTTTAGCAAATAAAAATTTCGGAACATTAATTACAGACTCAATGGGAGGTTATTCGTGGTCTAAAAATAGTAGATTAAATAGAATAACTGCATGGTCAAATAACCCAATTTTAGACATCCCTTCAGAAGTAATTTATATTAAAGATGATGATACTAAAAAAGCCTGGTCACTTGGTCTAAACCCAATGCCAGATGATAACGAATATTATGCAATATATGGATTCGGTTACGCAAAATATATTCACACAAGTTGCGGAATAAAGCAAGAATTAGAAATTTTTGTTCCACAAGAAGATAGTGCAAAAATACAAATAATTAAATTAAAAAATGAAACTCCAAGAAAAAGAAAAATAAAATTAATTTATTATATTAAACCAGTAATAGGAGAAGATGAAACACAAACAAGTCAATTTTTCAATATAAAATTTGATAAAAATAGCAACACAATAATAGCAAAAAATTTAAAAAATACTGATTATAAAAATAATATTTTTATTTCAAGTAGTGAAAAAATAAAATCATATACCGGACTAAAAAAAGAATTCTTAGGAAACGGAGGAATGTCAAATCCAGATGGATTAAAATTATATAATTTTAGTAATAAATTGAATGATAAAATTAGTGAAATTATTGCAGTGGAACTTGAAATAGAACTTGAATCACTTGAAAACAAGGAATTATCAATTGTTTTAGGCGCTTCAGATAGTGTAATTGAATGTCAAGATTTAGCATATAAATACAGCAATTTAAATAATTGCAATCAAGAAAATGAATTAGTAAAAAAATATTGGAATAATTTATTAAATAAAATTCAAGTAAATACCCCAATGGAATCAATGAATATTTTATTAAACGGATGGCTAATGTATCAAACTATAGTAAGCAGATTAATTGGAAGAACTGGATTTTATCAGTCTGGGGGAGCCTATGGATTTAGAGACCAGCTTCAAGATAGCTTAAGTGCAAAATATCTAAATCCTGAAATAACAAAAGATCAAATAATAAAACACAGCGAGCATCAGTTTATAGAAGGAGATGTTGAACACTGGTGGCATGAAGAAACAAAAAGAGGAATAAGAACTAAATTTTCAGATGACCTATTATGGCTTCCATACACAGTAGCCGATTATATAGAATTTACAGGAGATTATAGTATTTTAAATATAGAGACCAATTATTTAGATGGAAATGTATTAGAAGATGGAATAGATGAAAAATATGATTTATATATTCAATCAGATAAAAAGGGAACAATCTATGAGCACTGTATAAAAGCTATAGAAAAATCAATTAATATAGGAGAACATGGATTACCTAAAATAGGCTCGGGGGACTGGAATGATGGCTTCAGTACAGTAGGAAATAAAGGAAAGGGAGAAAGTGTATGGCTTGCATTTTTCTTATGTGCAGTGTTAAATAAATTCATCCAAATTTGTGAATATGTTGGGGATAGCAAATCTGAAAAATACAAGCAAATAGTTGAACAAATAAAAAAATCAATAAATCAAAATGCATGGGACGGAAGATGGTTCAAAAGGGCATTTATGGACAATGGAGACGAACTAGGAAGTTTACAAAATGATGAATGCAAAATAGACAGCATAGCACAAAGCTGGTCTGTAATTTCAAATATGGGGGACAATGACAAAAAATACATTTCAATGGAAAGCTTAGAAAATCATCTAGTTGATTCAGAAAACGGAATAATAAAATTATTAGATCCTCCATTTGAAAACGGAACACTAGAACCTGGCTATATAAAAGCTTATCTCCCAGGAACACGAGAAAACGGTGGACAATATACCCACGCAGCGGTCTGGGTAATTATAGCAGAAGCAATTCTAGGATTTGGAAACAAAGCAGTAGAATACTTTAGAATGATAAATCCAATAGAACACACAAGGACAAAAGAAGAAGTAATGAAATACAAAGTAGAGCCATATGTTATCCCTGCAGACGTGTACGGAAAAGACAACCTATCCGGCCGTGGAGGCTGGACATGGTACACCGGTTCAAGCAGCTGGATGTATATAGCAGGAATAAAATATATTTTGGGAATAAATATAGAAAACGGATATATGACTTTTAATCCAGCAATAGCAAGTAATTGGAAAGAATACAGTATAAAATACAAAATAGGAGAAAGCATATACAATATTAAGGTTTACAATTTATATGGGAAAAATAATGGAGTGCAAAAGGTTGTAATAAATGGAAGTGTTATTGAGGCATGTAAAATAAAGCTTATTGACGACGGAAATGTAAACGAGGTAGAGGTTTTCTTGTAGTTTGCTACGTTGGGGGACAGGGTTAAAATGTTTCATTTTTACACAAATCTACCCAGTCCCCCAATTGTGGCAAAAACCATACTCAAAAAAACTACACAAAATGCAACAAAAAGCTTGTTTATTACTAAATAATATGATATAAATAAATGTATAAAAACCTAAAAAAAGGAGTGCTTTTTTGATGGAAAATTTGATTAAGGCTAAACCAAAGAGAACAATATTAATAGTAGATGATGAACAACCAATAGTTGACATCTTGGTATACAACCTACAAAAAGAAGGATATGAAACAATAGAAGCAAATGATGGTGAAGAAGGAATTCAACTAGCTTTAGATAAAAAACCGGACTTAGTTTTATTGGACATAATGCTTCCTAAGATAGATGGATTATCTGTTTGCAAAAGGATAAGACAAAGCTTAAATGTGCCTATTCTTATGCTATCTGCCAAAGATGAAGAAATAGATAAAATACTAGGTCTAGAATTAGGAGCAGACGACTATGTAACAAAACCTTTCAGTGTTAGGGAACTTATGGCTAGAGTAAAAGCAAATTTAAGAAAAGTAGATATGAATGCAGAAAACTATGGTGAAGTAAAACAAGAACAGGAAGTTCAAGAAGGTAATGTAATTTCAGTTGGAGACTTATCATTGAATCTAGATAAGTTCGAAGTAAAGGTTAGAGGTGAAGTTGTTGATTTAACTTTAAGAGAATTTGAAGTTTTAAAATATCTTGCAAAACAACCAGGTCAAGTAATAACAAGAGAAATTCTGCTTGAAAAAGTATGGGGTTATGAATATTATGGTGATATAAGAACTGTTGATGTTACAGTAAGAAGAATAAGAGAAAAAATTGAAAAAGACACATCAACACCAAGAATACTTATGACCAAAAGAAGCGTAGGATATTATATTTCTACACAAAAAAGCAAATAGGCAACATATACAGAAAATACAAAAAATATAAAATTCAAATGAAAAAATTAATAGGGGAAGGTACTTTAGACATGAAATCAATTCAAAACAAATTAACAGTTATTTTTATTTTATTAGGAATAATAGTAATAGGACTAGTAGGATTTATTTACATTAAAAATATTTCAGTAATACAAGAGACAGCACAAATTGTAGATATTACAAAAAGATATTTATTAATTACAATTGCATTATTTATAGCAATATTTATTATATTTAGCACAATATTAAAAAATAAAACAAAACAAGCAATGATTAGTATTGTAAAAGATGCTGGAAAAATGGTTACAGAAGGTAATGACAAAGAAAAAATATTGCCGAATGGAAAACAAAGCGATGAATTAACAACAGCGTTAAATGATGCAACACTAGAATTAAAAGAGCATTTAAAAGATGTTGATAAACAAAAAATGCAAATAGAAGCAATATTATTACACATGACAGATGGTATTGTTGCTTTCAATTTAGAAGGACAAGTAACACACAAAAACATTGCTGCAGAAAGATTATTAGATTTATCAAAAGATGATGACACATTTGAAAAAGTATTTGATAAATTTGATGTAGGAATCAATTTAGAAAAAATAATATACTTAGAGGATTGGACATCATCAGACAGAAAAATAAATGTTGGTGATAAATACATAAATTTATTATTTGTTCCATATAAAGATAATAATCAAAAACCAGCAGGTGTTATTGCAGTTATTCAAGATATAACAGAACATGTTAAATTAGACAACATGAGAAAAGAATTTGTTGCAGATGTATCACACGAATTGAAAACACCAATTACATCAATAATGGGTTATGCAGACACATTATTAGAGGGTGAATATGATGATGTAACAAAAAATAAATTTCTAGGTGTTATAGCATCAGAAGCAAGAAGAATGGCTAAATTAGTAACAGATTTATTAGCACTTTCTAGATATGATAACAATACTGTTAAACAAGAAAAAACTGAATTTGATTTAGGTGACCTTGTTAAAAAATGTCAAGAAAAACTTGAAATTGAAATTAATAAAAAACATCATAAAGTCGAAAACCTAGTTACAGCAAATGTTCCACTAGTATATGCAGATAAATCTGGAATTGAAAGAGTTGTTTTAAACATTCTTACAAACAGTATAAAATATACTAAAGAAGGTGGAATAATAAAAATCTATGTTGGATTTGTTTATAATGATGCATACATAAAAATAATTGATAATGGAATTGGAATTCCTGAAGAAGATTTATCTAGAATATTCGAAAGATTTTACAGAGTAGATAAAGCTCGTAGCCGTGAACTTGGAGGAACTGGTTTAGGATTATCAATTGCAAAAGAAATACTAGATCAAAACAATGGAAGCATAGATATTAAGAGTGAACTTGGAAAAGGAACAGAAGTTGTTATTAGAGTTCCAACGAAAAAATAAAATGTTACTGAAGATAATAATATAAAAAATAATAGAAGGGAAGTTCTAATTAAAATGGAGAATAAAAGCAAGACAAAAGAAATTATGGAATGGGTATATTGTATTGTAATTGCAGTAATAATCGTTCTTTTAATAAAAACATTTATTGGAGTTCCAACAGTAGTAAAACAAGAATCAATGTATCCAACATTAAAACAAAATGAAAGATTATGGTTAAATAAATGGGAAGCAAATTTTAATAAATTACCAAAAAGAGGAGAAGTTATTACATTTGAAGCTCCAAACACAGCAAAAGGAACAACAGCATTAGATTTAAATCATGTTGATTTATCAAACCCAGTTGCACCATATGAATATGAACCAGGAAATATTATTACTAAATTTATATACAATGTTTTGGAAATAGGAAAAGTAAGTTATATAAAAAGAGTAATAGGTCTTCCAGGTGAACATGTTGAAATAAAAGAAGGCGCAGTTTATATAAATGGTGAAAAATTACAAGAAGATTACTTACAAGATACAGTAATTACAGAGTCTATGGGAGGTTTATACACAGATATTGTAGTACCAGAAAATTGTGTATATGTTCTAGGAGACAATAGACCAGGTTCAAAAGATAGTAGATTTTTTGGATGTATTCCAGTTAAAAAAATTGAAAGTGTTGCTGTATGTAGATTTTGGCCATTAAATAAAATAGGCGGTTTGGTAGCTAAATAAAAATTGTAAGAAAAATAAAATTACAAGCAAAATAAAATGGTGGTGAAATTGTGGAATTTAAAGATATAATTGGAAATAAAAAAGCTAAAGAAATTTTATTAAAATCTTTAAGAAATAAAACAATTTTACATAGCTATATGTTTATTGGAAATGAAGGTATCGGAAAAAAAATAATTGCAGAACAATTTGCCAAAATGATTTTGTGTGAGAATTTTGATATACATAATTCAAGAGAATGTGGAAAATGCAAATCGTGTATAGAATTTGAAGGAGAAAATAATAATCCAGATTACAAATACATTGAGCCAGATGGTAGAACATTAAAAATAGAACAAATAAGAGAAATGCAAAATAAAATAATTGAAAAACCTATTATCTCACATAAAAAAGTTTATGTAATAAATGATGCAGATTTAATGACAAAAGAGGCTCAAAACTGTTTATTAAAAACTTTAGAAGAGCCACCAGAATACATTGTAATTATATTAATTGTTAGTAATGAAAGTAAAATGCTAACAACAATAAAATCAAGATGTATGAAACTTCAATTCCAAAAAATTTCAGATAATGAAATAGGAAAATATTTAAAAAATAATTGCTCAATGGAAAATGTAAGCAAAAATATTTTAAAATTATGCGATGGAAGCATTGGAAAATGTATTCAAGTGAATGAAAAAAATGATGAATATAATAAAGTAGAAAATATAATGAAAAATATGAATAATACACTAACTGCAATGCTAAAGCAATCTGAAATTATGTATAAAAATAAAGATAATATAATGGATTATTTAGAATATATGAATGTTATATTATATAATTTTGCAAAAGAAAATGTTAATAATTTAAAGTATATAAATTCTATAAAATTAGTAGAAGAAACAAAGCAACGTTTAAATGCAAATGCAAATTATGATATGACAATAGACAGATTGCTTTTTAATATGTGGGAGGAGATTAATGAAAAAAATAATTGGAGTCAGATTTAAGAAACCAGGAAAAATATATTTTTTTGATCCGAAAAATTTACAAATAAAAATGAATGATATGGTAGTTGTTGAAACTGCAATGGGGGATGAACTTGGAGAAGTAGTAGTTCCAAACAGGGAATTACCAGACGAAAAAATAACAACTCCATTAAAAAAAGTTGTAAGAATTGCTACATCATTAGATTTAAAAAATAGAGATTACTATAAATCAAAAGAGGCTGAAGCATTAAAAATATGTGAAGAAAAAATTCAAAAAAATAATTTAGATATGAAGCTAACAGGTGTTGAATATAAATTTGATGGAAGCAAAATATTATTTTATTTCACAGCAGATGGTAGAATAGATTTTAGAGAGTTAGTTAAAGAACTAGCAAGTATTTTTAAAACAAGAATTGAATTACGACAAATAGGCGTACGAGATGAAGTTAGAAGAATTGGTGGAAACGGAGTTTGCGGTAGAGAATTATGTTGTTGTTCGTTTTTAGGAAACTTTGAAACAGTTTCTATAAAAATGGCAAAAGAACAAAATATTGCACTAAATCCATCAAAAATCTCAGGAAACTGTGGAAGATTAATGTGTTGTTTGAAATATGAACAAGAAGCATATGAAGATAAATTAAATCATCTTCCAAAAGTAGGGGCAATTGTTAAAACTGATGAAGGAGAAGGCGTTGTAGACAACGTGGAAATTCTTAAAGAAATTGTTAAAATAAAATTCAAAGATGGTGACGAATTCTATTATAAAAAATATCCAGCTTCAGAGGTAAAAATAATTAAAAATATTGCTAGCAAACAAATTGATCCTGAAGAAGCAGAAAATATGAAAGAACTTCAAGAATTAGAAAAACTTGAAAAAATGGATACTAAGAATAGTAGTGAAGATATTTAATTTGTAATGATAATATTTGAACAGTTATAATATTGAAATAAAACTGAAAGGTGGTGATTTGTAATGGCATATAAAATTACAGAAAATTGTATTTCATGTGGAGCTTGTGCTGCTGAATGCCCAGTAGGATGTATATCTCAAGGTGATGAAAGATTTGTTATTAATAAAGATGCATGCATAGGATGTGGTACATGCGCGGGAGTTTGTCCTGTTTCTGCTCCAGTTGAAGACGAATAATATAAAATAAAGGACGCGTTTGAACTGTGCATAATGTACAGGTTAAGCGCGTTTTGAATTTTATGAGTGTCTAAGAAATAAAGCATATATACACAAATGAGAAAGGGGAGTTGTGTATGAAGATTTTTTGGAAGAATTATAGACAAACTATAATACTATTGGCATCTATAATTATAGGAGCAATTTTTGGATTAATTTATAAGGAGCAAACAAAAGTAGTAAAACCATTAGGAGATATATTTATCAATTTAATGTTTGTAATTATAATACCACTAGTATTTTTAACAATTTCAACATCAATTTCAAAAATGAAATCACCTAAAAGATTAGGTAAAATTATGGGATCAACAATTTTTGTAATAATAATAACATCAATTATTGCAGTTTTAGTGGGAATAGCAAGTACATATTTTATAAAATTAGTTGAACCAAAAGATACAGAGGCAATAAAGTCTAGTTTTGCTGAAGAAAGCAGTGAAGAAGAATCTGAAAAAAGTTCTGAAGAAGAGAAAACTATTTTAGATAGAACAGTTGAGGCAATAACTGTTACAGATTTTTCAGGATTATTTTCAAGACAAAATTTATTAGCAGTAATGATTTTCTCAATTCTGTTTGGAATTGCAATGCGTATGGCAGGGGAGTCTGCTAAGCCATTTGAAAGAGTGTTAATTTCAGCAAATGAAGTAGTAATGAAAGTACTTCAATTAATAACATATTATGCACCAATAGGACTTGGATGCTATTTTGCAGTATTAGTGGGAACTTTTGGAGAGAGCATAGCAATAGGATATGTAAAAACTTTTGTAATTTATTTAGCCGTTGCAGTCGCATTTTATATAGTTATATATACACTATATGCATTTATTGCAGGAGGAAAAAAAGGTATAAAAGTATTTTGGAGAAATATAATAGATCCAACAGTAACATCAATTGCAACATGTTCATCAGCAGCATGTATTCCAGGAAATACAGAAGCAAGTAGAAAAATGGGAGTAAGTGATGATATAGCGGAAACAGTTATCCCACTAGGAACAAGCTTCCATAAAGATGGTTCAATAATAGGAACAGTATTTAAAATAATGTTTTTAGTATGTTTATTCGGAACAAATATTGCAAGCCCATCAGGAATTGCACAGATTATAATAGTAGGATTACTTGCAACATTATTAGTAAGTGCAGTGCCAATAGGCGGAGGAACAATTTCAGAAATGATGATTATAACAATGCTAGGCTACCCAGTTGCAGCACTTCCAATATTAACAATAATAGCAACAATAATAGATTCACCAGCAACAATGTTAAATGTTACTGGAAACACAGCATCAAGTATGCTAGTAGGTAGAATGGTAGATGGAAAAGATTTTTTGGGACACCTCCAAAAAACATCTTAAATAATAAAAAGTAAAAAAGCAGGTTAACAATCCTGCTTTTTTCGATTTTTAATCTAGATGTTTTTTGGAGGTGTCCCCAAAAAACTCTTCCAAAATCTACTTATTAGTAAGTTCCTCTAAATCCAATAATTCTTGCCATCTTTTATCAACTTCAGCTTGGAATTCTTGAATCATCCATTCATTTCCTGGTTTAAACATGTGTTTAAAACGTCTTTGTGGGCGTAGGAATTCTTCAATTGGTTTCTTGTTAGCTGGTTTATAGTTTATAACATATCTACCATCTATTACTTCATATAAAGGCCAGTAACATGTTTCAACAGCAAGTTTATTTAATTCCATCATATCTTCTGAAGGGTAACCCCATCCTCTTGGACATGGTGATAAGACATTTAAGAATGCAGGTCCTTCTGTATAAATTGCTTTTTCAGATTTTTCATATAAATCTTTAAAATTATTTATTGCAATACTTTGTGCAACATATGGAATATGATGTCCAACCATTATTTTTGTTAAGTCTTTTCTAGATTGCATTTTTCCAGGAATTACTTTTCCTGCAGGACTTGTTGTTGTATCTGCAAATTTTGGTGTAGCACTAGAACGTTGTGTTCCTGTGTTCATGTATGCACCATTATCATAACATACATATACCATGTCTGTGCCTCTTTCCATAGCACCAGATAAACTTTGAAGTCCTATATCATAAGTTCCACCATCTCCACCGAAAGTGATGAATTTTGTTTCACCTTTGCTAGAAAGTTTCCCTTGTTTTTTAAGTGATTTGTAAGCTGCTTCAACACCAGATGTATTAGCTGCAGCACACTCAAATGCTGTATGTATAAATGAATCTGTCCATGATGTATATGGATAGATGAAAGTTGAAACCTCCATACATCCTGTTGCACAAGATACAACTGCGTGGTCTTCATTTTTTAATGCTCTTAAAACTGTTCTTCCAATCACAGGAGCACCACATCCAGCACACATTCTGTGTCCAGCTGTAAATCTTGCTGGTTTTGTAGCCATTATTTCTTTTAAATTATATGCCATTTTAAAAAATCTCCTTCCTTAAAATCTATTATTTTCTAAGTCCTAAATATCTGTAGAAATCGTTTGTTCCACCATTTGTTGCAATTTCAGCTAAATCTGTATATACACTTTCAATATCTGTAGATGTAGTATCACGTCCACCAATACCATAAACATAGTTTATAACAGGTACTTGTGCTTTATTTGTGTACATTGCAGATGTAATATCTTCGAATAATGCTCCACCAGCTCCATTTAAAGAGTCTGATTTATCAAGTACTGCAACAGCTTTTAAATGTGATAATGCTTTTGCAATTTCTTCAGAAGGGAAAGGTCTAAACATACGAATTTTTAATAATCCTGCTTTAATACCTTTGCTACGAAGTTCATCTACAACAAATTTAGTTGTACCTGCAGTAGAGTTCATACAAACTATAGCAATTTCTGCGTCATCTAGTTTATATTCTTCAAAGAAAGAGTATTTTCTTCCTGTTAATTCTTCAAAATCTTTTGAAACTTCAGCTATAACTTTTTTAGCATTTCTCATAGCTTCAGCTTGTTGATATTTATGTTCAAATAAATATGCTTGTACATCTAATGGACCAACAGCAATTGGCTCATCTCTATTTAACAAGTAGTGTTCTGGTTTATATTCACCAATAAATGATTTTACTTTATCATCTTCAAGTAATTCAATATTTTCAATTGAGTGAGATGTAATAAATCCATCTTGGCATACCATTAAAGGTAATTGAACATCTTTGTGCTCAGCAATTCTATGTGCCATAAGTAAGTTATCATAAGCCTCTTGGTTGCTTTCACTAAATAGCATAATCCATCCAGCATCTCTAACACCCATTGCATCTGAATGATCATTATTAATATTTAAAGGTCCAGATACAGCACGGTTTACCAAAGACATAACAATTGGTAAACGTAGGGAAGAGGCAATATAGATTTGCTCCCACATAAATGAAAGACCATTTGCAGATGTTGCTGTCATAGCTCTTGCTCCAGCAGCTTCAGCACCAATACATGCTGTCATAGCACTATGTTCACTTTCAACTGCAACAAATTCAGTATCAACTTCTCCATTACTAACAAAAGTTGAAAAATATTGAGGTATTTCAGTAGATGGAGTTATAGGAAAAGCTGCAACAACATCAGGATTAATTTGTTTCATTGCAATAGCAGCAGCTTCATTACCACTTAAACGTTCTCTAATTCCCATTATTCATTTTCCTCCTTCATCTCTATTGCACCGAAAGGGCATACTTTAGCACATATACCGCAACCTTTACAATAATCAAAATTAAAATCTTCTCTTTTTTGCTCGCAATTTACTGGAATAGCATCATCAGGGCAAACAGGGAAGCATAATCCACATTGTTTACACTTATCGCTGTAGAAAACTGGTCTAACACTTCTCCAGTCACCAGTTTTAAACTCACGAGCATTACCAGCTTCATAAATTGTACCACCAATAGTTAATTCACTAGCTGGTGTATTTTTATCTATATTTGTCATTTTAATTCTCCTTTCCAGATTTTTTTGGACACCTCCAAAAAACATCATCATAGTTTATTGGATGGTTGCCTAAAAAATTTTAATTTATTTTAGTTACTTGCTCTAACGCAAGTTTTATTGCTTTCATATTTCCTTCTATAACTTCAGGTTTTTTAGCAAACTTGTGCTTGAAAGAACCTTCCATATCTTTAACAAAATCATCTTCGTTCATAATTCCACTTACTTTAACAATAGCTGCAAGCATTGGTGTATTTGGAAAATACTTACCAAGTGCTTCAATAGAAACTTTTCTAGCATCTATTGTGTAAATGCTTCCTTTGTAATCTTTTAGTTTAGATTTTAGTTCATCTCCAGTTTTAGTTGTGTTAATAACAATTGCTCCAGATTCTTTTAGACCTGCTGTAACGTCAACAACATCTAATAAGCCATCATCAACAACAACAACATAATCTGGTTCATAAATATTACTGTGAATAGTAATAGGTGTACTGCTAATACGGTTGTATGCTGTAATTGGAGCTCCCATTCTTTCTGGTCCATATTCAGGGAAACCTTGAATGTATTTACCAGTGTTGAAAGCTGCGTCTGCTAGTAAAAGTGAAGCTGTTTTAGCACCTTGACCACCTCTACCATGCCATCTGATTTCGATTAAATCATTCATGTAATATTACCTCCTTAAATAGATTTACATGTTTAGTATATGGCTAAATGCGAGGAATGTCAATTGAAAATTTGTAAAAGCTAATATAGATTATGAAATCTTAAAATAAAAAAGTAATTTTATCTAGATTTCAAAGTCTAGACAAAATTACTTTTTATCTTCCAATAAACATCTGAACATAAATTTTCCCATACTTAGGACTACTAACAACAGCGAGTCCAGTATAATTATAACTACTATTCAAAATATTAGCCCTGTGCCCAGAAGAATTCATCCATGCATTTACAGCACCAGAATTACTAGAATTGCCTGCTAAATTTTCCCCAGCAGATTTATATGAAATACCAAAATTCTTAAGCATATTAAAAGGCGTACCATAAGTAGGAGATTCATGAGCAAAATAATTATTATTAACCAAATCTTGAGCTTTAATTCTTGCAACACGTTGAACTTCTGCATCAATTTTCAAACTTGCTAAACCATTTTTATTACGTTCTTGATTAATTAAATTGAAAGTTTCTAATTCATCAGCTGTAAGAGACGCTGTGTTTGATGAATTACTACCAGATTCACCTGATGAAGATGAGCCTGAACCACTACTGCCACCTGTACCACCACTTGAACCAGTATTAGGATAAATAGGCTTAATATATTTTTGACTAACAGCCCCAACATAATCGCCTTCAACCTGAACAATATACCAGCTACCAACACCGGCAAAAACTCTAACATATTCACCTTTATTAACGGTTGTAACAACAGAATAAGCAGTACCAGGTCCACTTCTAACATTTAATTTACTAGCTGTAACCAACCCAGTGGAAAAATTTAAATTATAATAATGCTGCATACCAAATGATTTAGTGCAAACAAAAATTAAAACAAAGCAACTTAAAATAGATAAAAAAATAATTAATTTTTTCTTGTTATTTTTTATGAAGTTCATATAACACCTCCAATTTGTAAAGCTTATGCAAGAACTAAAAAACTATTCTAAAATCCTATTGCCATTTTTCGACAAATTATGATAATATAGAACTGCGAATAAAAAAGGGGAAAATGGGGGATGAAAAAATGGCGAAAATATCAAAAAAGAGAAGAAGACAACAAGCTCGCTTGAAGTTATTAACACTTATTTTATTGATAATTGCGTTAGTATTTGCAATAAAAATTTTTGCAGATAAAATATCTGGTAAGAATGCAAATACAACAAATGGAGGAAAAGCACAATCATCACAAAGTGCAAAAGTTGAAGAACAGGAAACCACTACTTCAGCTACATTAGTAATGGTAGGAGATAATTTAATTCACAGTAGTATTTACAAAGATGCAAACAGACTAGCAGGTGGAAACGGATATGATTTCAAACCAATAATTGAGTACATTAAACAAGCAGTTTCAGGATATGATTTAAAATATTATAATCAGGAAACAATCTTAGGTGGAAGTGAAATGGGAGTATCAGATTACCCAACATTTAATTCACCACAAGAAGTTGGAGATGCAATGCTAGATGCTGGCTTCAATTTGGTAAGTTTAGCTACAAATCATACAATGGATAGAGGAGAAAAAGCAGTATTAAATTCAGCTGAATACTGGAAGAAACATGAAGATGAAGCACTAGCTGTAGGAAGTTATTCATCATTTGAAGAAAAAAATAAAGTTAGAATAAAATCTATAAATGGAATATCGTATTCGATGCTTAGCTATACATATGGAACAAATGGAATTC
This sequence comes from Lachnospiraceae bacterium Phil5, assembly GCA_002633185.1. Lineage (GTDB taxonomy): Bacteria > Bacillota > Clostridia > TANB77 > CAG-508 > CAG-492. Next base: position 634,129 of record NWBM01000002.1, on the reverse strand, counting down.
CTGTTCCAAAAGGAAAAGAATATTTATGTAATGTATGGCCAACAGATTTAAGTTTAAATGATCCAGCAAAAGATACAAATTATCAAAAATATAAAGAACAAGTTAAGAAAGATATTGAAGCAGTAAGAGACCAAGTTGATGTATTAATGGTTGCAATGCACTGGGGAGTTGAATACACACATACACCAACAGCATACGAAAAAGACATGGCTAAATTCTTAGCTGAAAATGGAGTAAATATAGTAATTGGAGCGCATCCACACGTAATTCAACCAGTTGAATGGATAGGGGATACAATAGTTTTCTATTCATTAGGAAACTTTGTATCAGCACAATTACAAGACCAGAATTACAACAAAATGGTAGGATTAATGAGTTCATTAAAAATTACAAAAACTACTAAAGGTAGTGATGTAAAAATTAAAATAAGTGATGTAAAAAATGAACTTATATTTACATATTACAACAAAAACACATGGAGAAACTTTAAAGTAATACCATTTAGTAATGAACATATTGGAGAATATTTAGGAAATTACAAGAGTGTGTATGAAACATATAAGAAAGTTATACAAAAATTAGACAGTACAATGTATGCAGTTCCTGCATATGGTACAGTTACTGAAGCACAAACAAATTCTGCTTCAAATACAACTACATCAAATTAAATAGATTTTGGGGACAGGTTAGGTAATACTAATCTGTCCCCAATTGTCCCTTGCTATTAATTATATTTTGTGATATAATATTGCAAGTATATTTTATTATATAAAAAGGGAGTGAATTATTCAAAAATGGCAAGAAAAGTCGCTTTTATTTCACTTGGATGTAAAGTTAATCAATATGAAACAAATGCAATGGCGCAAGAGTTTATGAAATGTAGATATGAAGTGGTAAATCATGAAGATAAAGCTGATGTTTATGTTGTTAACACTTGTACTGTTACTAATATTGCAGATAGAAAGTCTAGACAAATGTTAAGAAGAGTAAAAGATATAAATCCAGCATCAATTCTTGTTGCATGTGGATGTTATGTTCAAGTTGGAAAAGATGAATTAAATAAAATGCAAGAAATAGATTTAATTATTGGAAACAATGAGAAAAAAGATATTGTTGAAATTGTTGAAAAATATATTAATGATAGAGAAAATGCAGTTGCAGAAATAAATTCATACACTTATATTTCAGATGTAATGCATCAAAAAGATTTCGTTGAATTTGGCCCAACAACATACACTGAAAAAACAAGAGCTGTTATAAAAGTTCAAGATGGATGCGACAGATTTTGCTCATATTGTATAATTCCATATGCTCGTGGAAGAGTTAGAAGTAGAAAGATGGAAAATGTTATAACAGAAGTAAAACAAATTGTGGAAAATGGCTTACAAGAAGTCGTAATTACAGGTATACATATTGCATCTTATGGAAAAGATTTTAAAGAAGACATTGGTTTGATAGATTTACTAGAAAAATTAAACGAAATTGAAGGATTAAAACGAATCCGTTTGGGATCAATAGAGCCTAAAATTATTACAGAAGAATTTGTAAACAGACTATCAAAATTAGATAAAATATGTGATCATTTTCATTTATCATTACAAAGTGGATGTGATGAAACATTAAAAAGAATGAATAGAAGATATACAACTAAGGAGTTTGAAGAAGGAACTAAACTATTAAGAGAAAAGTTCCCAAATGCAGCATTAACAACAGATGTAATAGTGGGATTCCCAGGTGAAACTGAAGAAGAATTTAACGAAACATATGAATTCTTAAAAAGAATCGAATTTTACAAAATGCATATTTTCAAATATTCACAAAGAAAAGGCACAAAAGCAGATGTAATGCCAAATCAAATAGATGGAACAATAAAAGAGCAAAGAAGTAAAAAATTATTAGAGTTATCAGATGAAAATGAAGAATGGTATAATTCAAAATATATTGGAAAAAATGTAGAAGTATTATTTGAAGAAAAAGATGGCAAATATTTCAAAGGCCATACAACAAATTATATAGAAGTATGGGCAGAAGCGGAAAATGAACATTTAGAAAATTGTATAGCAAGAGTTAATATTACATATGCAGAAAAAAATAGATTGATAGGAAATTTTATTGCAAATTAATTAACTTTATTATATAATTTGAAAAGATTTTGTATTATTAGAAATTAGCAAAAAGAAGGGAATATAATGGAAACTATAAATTTAAAAGATACATATTTAAATTTTTTTGAAAGTAAAGGTCACAAAATAATTCCAAGTGCGCCAATTATTCCGGAAAATGATCCAACAGTTTTATTTAATGTGGCTGGAATGCAACCATTGGTACCTTATTTAAAAGGTGAACCACATCCTGAAGGAACACGATTAACAGATGTTCAAAAATGTTTTAGAACAAACGATTTAGACGAGGTTGGAGATACAACACACCACACATTTTTCGAAATGCTTGGAAACTGGTCTTTAGGAGATTATTTTAAAGAAGAATCTATAAAATGGAGTTTTGAATTATTAACAAAACATTTAAATATTCCAGTTGAAAGACTTGCTGTAACTGTGTTTAAAGGAAATGATATGATTCCAGCTGATACAGAAGCTGCAAAAATATGGATGGAACAAGGTATTCCAGAAGAAAGAATTGCATATTTAGGTGAAGATGACAACTGGTGGCCAAACATGGAATCAACAGGACCATGTGGTTCAGATACAGAAATTTTCTACTGGAGAAGCACTGAAGCTATTCCAGAAAAATTCGATCCAGAGAACGACAATTGGGTAGAAATTTGGAACAACGTATTTATGCAATATATGCACAATCCAGATGGAACATTTACTCAGTTAAAAAACAAAAATGTTGATACTGGAATGGGTGTAGAAAGAGTAACTGCAATTCTAGAAGGACAAACAGATAATTACAAATCATCAATTTGGAAAAATATAATTTCAAAAATTGAAGAAGTATCAAATAAAAAATATGATGATGAAAAATACACAAAATTCATGAGAATTATTGCAGATCACATTAGAGCTGTCGTAATGATTCTAGGTGATGACGCAAAAATAATGCCTTCTAATAAAGATCAAGGTTATATATTAAGAAGATTAATTAGAAGAATGATAAGATATGCTCGTCAAATCGATATAAATATTGAATCAAATTGGGAGCAAGAATTAGCAAATATTGTAATAAACGAGTATAAGCAATATTACTTAGAATTAGACAGAAACAAAGATTTCATTTTAGATGCTTTAAAAAATGAAAAAATAAAATTCAACAGAACTCTTGAAAAAGGTTTAAGAGAATTTGAAAAAATAAGCAAAAACATTCAAAATAATGAAATTGATAAAGATACAGCATTCAGATTATATGATACTTATGGATTTCCAATTGAATTAACTGAAGAACTTGCAAAAGAACAAGGCTTAAAAGTTGATATGGCTGGATTCAAAGCAAAATTTGAAGAACATCAAGCAAAATCAAGAGCAGGTTCAGAACAAAAATTCAAAGGTGGTTTAGCTTCATCAGGAGAAATGGAAACTAAATATCATACAGCAACACATCTTCTAAATGCAGCATTAAAAGTAGTTTTAGGAGCACATGTTCATCAAAGAGGAAGCAACATCACAGCAGAAAGAATGAGATTTGACTTTACTCAAGATGAAAAAATGACAGATGAGCAAAAGAAACAAGCTGAAGACTTAGTTAATGAATATATAAAAATGGCAATTCCAGTTGAAAGATTAGAAATGCCAAAAGAAGAAGCAGTAAAGATGGGAGCTGAATGTCAATTTATAGAAAGATACCCAGACATAGTTTCAGTTTATAAAATTGGTGATGTATCACTTGAAATATGCGGGGGACCTCATGTTTCTAATACGTCTGAACTTGGAACTTTCAAAATTAAAAAGGAAGAAGCTAGTTCGGCTGGAGTTAGAAGAATTAAGGCTGTTCTAGAATAAAAAATGTCCTATTTGGGGACGGGGACAAAATCGGACATTTTGTCCACTTTTGTCCCCGTCCACAGACAGGACACAGACAAGACGAAAAGGAGATAAAAAAATTATGGATAATTGTATTTTTTGTAAAATAATAAATGGAGAAATTCCATCAAATAAAGTATATGAAGACGAAAAAGTATTAGCTTTTTATGACATACATCCAGTTACACCAATTCATGTATTAGTAATTCCTAAAAAGCATATTGAATCAATTGTAAAACTTGAAAGTGAAGAAGATTACGAATATGTAAAAAGCATTCACAAAGCAATAAACGAAATTGCTAAAAAGCTAAATATTGATGAAGAAGGATTCAGAGTTGTAGCAAACTGTGGAGAAAATGGGGGACAAGAGGTTAAACATTTACATTATCATATATTAGCTGGAAAAAAATTAGGTACAAAAGTTGCTGAATAAAAACTAAAGAGTAAGTAGGCATTTTTAAAATATCAACAAAGGTATATAGTTTATTATATAGAATTCGGAGGATATTATTAAATGTATAAAAAAGTATTAAATACAATTTTAATTATATTAGTAATAGCAGTTATTGTAGCAGGTGGATATCTAATTTATACTTATTACACTTCATATAAAAAAGTATCTGATGCGGAGAAATTTCTTGATGAAGAATTTGATAAGTTAATTGTTGATGTAAGTGAAGAAGAGGTACCAGAAACACCTACAGAGAATACTAATCCAAATACTAATTATGTGCCACCAAGCAATAATGGTAATTCAAATAATAATGCAGTTCCACTAACATACAAGGGCTTTCCAGTTGCTGGTAAATTAGAAATTCTTAAAACAGGAATTAAATATCCAATTTTACAAGAAACAACAAGTGCACGTGCAATTGAACTTTCTATTGTAAAAATTTATGGACCAGAAGTTAATCAACCGGGAAATGTTGTAATTGCAGGACATAATAACAACAATTGGATGTTCTTTGGAAGAAATAAAAATCTACAAATAGGTGATAAAATTTATATTACTGATATGAAAGGTAAAAAACTTGAGTATACTATTTATAAGAAGTATTATACTCCAGGTGATGATTACAGTTATGTATCAAGAGATACTAATGGTGCTATTGAAGTAACTTTGTATACTTGTGATGCAACAGGTAAAAATAGACTTATTATTTGTGCAAGGGCTGAAGCGCAATAATTTAGCGGAAAAATAAAAATTTTGATTAAAACTATTTTAAACTATTGACAAAAATATTTAGATGAGGTAAAATAGAAAGTGCGATTTGAGTTCGTACTTATGGTGGATGTAGCTCAGTTGGTTAGAGCGCTGGATTGTGGTCCCAGAGGTCGTGGGTTCGAGACCCATCTTCCACCCCATCTAAATAATTTAATATATTGGGCTGTAGCCAAGCGGTAAGGCATCAGACTTTGACTCTGACATGCGCTAGTTCGAATCTAGCCAGCCCAACCAATAATGAATATATTCGAAAAAATCAATCAGTAAAATGGTTGATTTTTTTATTTTCTAGAAATCGTCTGAAATAGAAAAGGATATTACAAAAAGCTTACAAATGAAAATCCCTATTTACAAATGATTAAAAAAGATGCAGACAGATGTATTGAAAGTGTTTGGTAAAAGCAAAGGAAAGAGTAAAAAATATGTTAGATAAAATTTGTTTAAAGCATTGTTTTTGTTGAGATAGTTATGGTACAATTTATTTAACAATAATAAAAAATAATGAATTAGACAATACAAAGGAAAATCTAAAAAACAGGGAGGAGTAACAAATGAAAAAGAAAAGTTTATTTATAGTAGGGATAATAATTACAATAATACTATCTATTTGCACTTCAAAGGTAAATGCAGAAACATTAACAGGAAGTACAGAAAACAATACCTGGAGTTTTAATACAGAAACAGGAACTTTAACTTTTATAGGAACAGGAGAAATAACGGATAATTGTTTTTCTCAAGTATCAAGAAATGATGTTAAGCATATAAAAATTGAAGAAGGTATTGAAAGTATAGGAGTAGAAAAGTCAGTATTTTATGGTTTAGCAAATTTAGAAGATATTGAATTTCCAAATAGTTTAAATGAAATAGGATATTATTGTTTTAGTGGATGTACAAGCCTAAAAAATATATCATTGCCTAAAAATTTAGAAAGATTAACTTGGGCTTCATTTGCAGGTTGTACAAGTTTAACAACTGTCACATTACCAAAGAACCTTACTGATTCTGGAGCTAATTCTTTTGTAGGATGTACTTCTTTAACGGAAATACTTGTAGAACAAGGAAATACAAAATATACCAGTGTAGATGGAATTTTATATAGTAAAGATAAAACAGAATTAGTTGCATATCCAATTGGAAAGACAGATAAAGAATTTGATGTACCAACTTATGTAACTAAACTTGGTTGGGGGGCTTTTGATGGAAGTCAGAATTTAGAAAAAATAGTAATTCCTAATTCTGTAATAGAAATAAAAGGTGCAGTATTCCAAGATTGTGAAAAAGCAAAGATATATTGTAAATCTGATAGTAAAGCAAAAGAATATATAGAAGAAAATTTTACAGCAGAGGGGATAGAGCAATATTTAGTAGTAGATGATACAGCACCAACAATAAGTTTAGAACAACAAGGTAAAAATATAATTGTAACAGCAACAGATGATGGTGTTGGATTAGTTAAAGAAGCATATTCATTAGATAGAGAAAACTGGACAACAAACAATAAAATTGCAATAGATAAAAGTGGAAAATATATAGTCTATGTAAAAGATAGATTAGGAAATATTGCAAGTAAAGAAATAACTGTTACAATAGCTGAAAAAAAAGAAGAAAATGAAAATTCTAAAAAAGAAGATACAAAAGAAACAGAAAATAAAACTGATGATAAAAAAGAAGAAAACAAAACTGAAAATAAAATTGAAGAAAAGAAAATCGATGGTACTGCTTCCAAAAAAGGATTTGGACAATATGGAAGTACATCAGTTTTAACCTTTATAATTGTAATTATATCAGTATTTAGTTATTTAGAATATAGAAAATATAAAAATACAAAGATTAAATAATTTATTAAGGAGGATATTTATGGGGTTATTTGATAAATTCAAAAAAGAAGATAATTTTCAATATAGTGATGGAAAGGATAAAGCTACATTTACTTGTAGACATATAATGAATAAACAAAGTCCTATTGAATATGTATCACACGATGCAAATGGTGATTGGACATTCTTTTGTAAAAGTTGCTCTGAAGAACTAGATTTAAATAGTGCAATGATTGTTGCACTATGTGATCTATATAAAATAGCTGATATTAGTGGATATAATACACTAGAAAAAAATACACAAAGTGATAATGGCAATGTAACAGTAAAGAATAATGATGAATATGAGCAATGGCTTACAGAGATTAAAGATAAAATAGCAGAAACTAATATTATGAGAAATGGACAATTAAGAAGTGATTTTTCTGGTATAAAATTGAGTAGATAATCAAAAGGCTTAAATGATTTAAAATAGTTATAGTTAAGGAGGTTTTTTTATGGGGCTTTTTGATAAATTGAAAAAGAAAAAAGAGGGCAATATAAACTTTGATGAAATAATTGAAGAAACAATATATGATTTAAAAAATAATCCAGAAGCGTGTACATTATATGATGGAATGCATACAGAAGATAGGAAAATAGTTATACAAGAGTCAAATTTAGGAGAAAAGTTAAAAACATTTATTAGATATTTTGGTACAAGTGATTTATTTGACAAAGAATATATGGAAAACGAGAAATTAATTCAAGAAAAAGACATTAACAATCTAACATATAAAGAAATCGGTACAATGCTGACAGCAATTATTAGAGGAGATAGATTTTGCAGTGGGCTAATATATTCAAAAGTGAAAGATGGAACTTTACTAAAATTATTAGAAAGACTTAAAGATATAAAGAGTAAAGGAGAGGAGTAATTATATGATAATAGAGTTAGACAAACTAGATCATACTATATTGTTTGAAGAACAAAAAAACATATTAATGTTAATTGTAGATCCTGCTGATATATGGAAAGCAGAGGAAAAGAAAGGTATAAAAGGATTATTTAAAGGAAATGCTGAAAGCAATAAGATGCGAGAACATTATATCTATTTATGCAAAAAAATTGAAAATTATATAAATTATATTAATAACAATGGTTTAATAAATAATTTTCCAGAAATAAAGGATTCAATAAATGAATATAGCTATGAAATTCGTGTTGTTACGCAATTTCAACCAGAGAAGTGGTATTTAGATACAATAACTGAATATAATAAAAGGTTAGAAAATAATAGTAAAAAGATTGTAATAACTCACGAAGTAAAAGTTTAAGAAAAAAGGAGAAAGAAATGAATAAATTAAAAGATTTTATAGTATGGCTTGTAGGAACATTAGTTATAATTGCATTACTTTGGTTAGGACTAAAAAATAGCATTGGATTTTTAATATTTATTAGTGCATTAGCATTTATCTTTTGGCAAATTATAGCGATTGTATCTCTTAAGCAAAATAAAGATGATAAAAAACAACAAAAAGAACAACAAAAGTATAATGAACAAAATATTTCTAATATAGAAATAAATGATGAAAGATTTGGAAGAATTATAATAAAACACGATAAATTGAAACATCAATATAATGGAGAAATTAAAAATGTAAACTTTGATGGAGAATTATTAGACGCTAGTTTATCTAGTGATGATACTGTAAATGTGGATAAAATAATAGGAAATCTAAAGAGTTTCTGTAATAAAGCAGTGTTGATGAAAGATAGAATATATCCAGAACTTGCTGAATGCTTAAAAGATAATGATAATTTTGATGAGGAAGATAACTTAATTGAAATTACAGAAGATTTTTTAAGAGAAAAATTTAAATTTAGTCTAATTAACCTTTATGATGAGGAAACGGTAGAATTATGGGGCTCTTGGGAAGATAGCGGAAATCAAGATTATTCAATTATTTATAATATAATTAAAGATAAGTTTGAGTATAAACTTTTATAAAAGGAGTAGGAGGAAACAATATGCCAATAGTAATAATTTTAGTAATTCTCATAGGAATTGTATTAGCTATATTTTTACCCAATTATTTAAAACAAAAAAATAAATTTGAAGAAGGAAAGCAAAGATTATTAAATAAATTACAAAAAACAGCAGAAGAAGAACTTTCAAATTGGTTACAAAATGAAAATAAAATAAAACCAGTATCAGTACAAACAACAGGTGGTTTCACATATAAGAATGATACTTGTACTTGTATAATCTTAAAATACAAATTTAATACCAATAGTAAATGGATGTTGGGAATAGTAAGTGATAACGGAACATTCAGTAAAAATACACAATTTAATGTTGAAACAGCACAAAATGATGCAAAGAATTTATTGAATATGATAGGAGTTCCTGTTTCAAAAGCAACAAGTGCAATACCGAATACCATAAAATGTCCTAACTGTGATAATCCAATAGGCAAAGGTGTGAGAATTTGTCCAAATTGTCAATACAGAATTGTTGAACCAGATTCAAGTTATAATATGGACAAACTAGAGGCTTTGGTTAAAGAAGTCAAAAGACACACAGCAAGAGAAAGCTATAGTATTGAATTATTAAAAGAAAAAGCAACTTTATTTGATAGTAAGTTTGGAGGAATACCATACTGGGATTTGTCTAAAGAATATCCAGTAGATAAAAACGGAAACAAATTAATATTATTAGCTCAAATAAATTTAGAACAAGAAAATTTTGAGAGCGATAAATTAACGAATAAAGGTATGCTACAATTCTTTGTGCAAAATGAATTTGATTGTGTTGACCAAGAAGTTAATAAGGTAATATATCACGAGAATATTGATAGAAATGTTACAGAAGATGATATTAAAAAATTAAATATACCAACAACATTTGATTCTGAAATTGATATTACTATAAGAGATGAATACAAATTAGCATTTAAAAAGGTAAAAGAAGAAATTAGTTTTAACGATTATAGATTTTACGAGGTATTGGAAAAGGCATATAACAAATTATATGATACAAATGATTTTGATGAGATGTGGGAGAAGTGGACAGAATTTGATGTAATATATGATAAATTTTCAGATGGAGCAGGACATAAATTATTAGGATTTCCTCATTTCTGCCAAGAAGATCCAAGAAGTGCAATTATATCTAATGCAACTCAAAATCAAAGTGATGTAAAACTTGCCACTTCAGTAAATGAAAACGGAAATAAGACAATGTCTTGGTTTCCTTCAGCAAATGACATGAATAAGTTAAACGAAGAAAAGGCTAAAGAGAAAGATATTCCAAATTATAATACTTTATTGTTACAGATTGATAGTTGTAAAGAGTTTACTTGGGGAGATAATGGACAAGTAAATATATTCATTAATTCCAAAGATTTAAAGAATTTGAATTTTGATAAAGTATTATGGAATTTTGATTGTTATTAAAAGTGTAAAGACGCACCATAATGGAAGGTGCGTCTTTGAAAACCCCTGTGTACGACAGGAGGTTTAGTACTGCTGGATAGTTCTGATTTCGGAAAGGATTTCGTTCTGTCTCTTTTTCGCTCCTGTAATAGCAGAGATAAACTTCGGATGCTTTCCCTTGAGAGCTTCCAGCTCGGCAGTCAGTTCGGTGATTCGCTGTGATTTAAGAGTCTGAATTTCAGCATCAATTTCTTTGGAACGAGTATATTCCTTAGGTAAGCCAGCAACGGTATTGCTAACGCCCTTTCGAAACTTAGGATACTTTCCTTCTATGGCTCTCTGTTCTTCTCTCAGCTGTGCAATTCTTTCTTGTACGCTCATAAATATAACCTCCTGTTAGGTTTTCAATGTGGACACTCTGAAGAGTGTATGAAGGGAAATCCCCATTCATACACTAATTATATCATATTATGTTAATTTTTACAAGAAACACAAAAAAAGTTTAAACAAATGTTTGCAAAAATGTTGAAAATCACTTCGAATTATAGTATAATAATTTCATTACATACTTAGAAGGGAGACGATATAATATGAATAAATTAGAAAAAAACAACAATAAAACTTTTGAGGATATCAAGCACATTGATGAAAATGGTTCAGAATTTTGGTACGCTAGAGAACTTATGAGTATTTTAGAGTATAATAAATGGGAAAATTTTGAAAAAGTAATCAATAAGGCAAAAGATGCTTGCGAAAATAGCGGTATTAGCGTGCTTGAACATTTTCCTGACGTCAGGAAGTTGTCAAAACGTGCTAATAATGCGGAAATTGAAATTAAGGATTATAAGCTAACTCGTTATGCTTGTTACTTAATTGCTCAAAACGGAGACTCTAGAAAAAAAGTAATCGCACTTGCTCAAACATATTTCGCAATTCAAACCAGAAAACAAGAAATAAGTGAAAAAGAATACAGTTCCCTTACTGAAGATGAAAAGAGATTTTATCAAAGAGACTTAACAAGAAAAGGCAATTATTCACTAAATCAAACAGCAAAAAAGTCTGGTGTTAAAAATTTTGATAAATTTCATAATGCAGGTTATAAAGGATTATATAACGGAGAAACAGCTGATGATATAGCAAAAAGAAAAGGATTAAGATATAGAGAAGACATTTTAGATAATATGGGAAGTACAGAATTAATCGCAAATTTATTTAGAATATCTCAAACAGAAGAAAGATTGAAAAAAGATAATATAAACACTGAAAAAGAAGCTTGTAAAACTCATAATAAAATCGGAAAAATTGTTAGAAAAGCGATTAAAGAAGCGGGACGGAACAATGCCAGAAGACCTACCAACTCCTAAAAAGAGCCTAAAACAACTAGAAAAAGAAAACAACAAAAGCCTAAAGAAAAATAAATAATTCAAAACTCCATCTTGCCAAATCCAAAAACATATGCTAAATTATAAATATAAAACTGATTGATATTTGTATCAGTCGTTACGAATTCCAAGTTGTAAACAACTACAACAACGGAACCAAGAAAACGTATAGTGAACTATACGTTTTTTTAATTCAATCCAAAAAATAATGAAATTCAATTGAAAACATTAAAGAAAAGTGATAAGTTATAAAAGTAAACATACTTATATAATTAGGAGGTATCCATCATGGAAATTACAAGACCAGCATATTTAGAGATAAATCTAGACAATTTACAATTCAATATAGATCAAATTCAAAACAAAGTAGGAAAAGATGTCAAGCTAATGCCAGTAATAAAAGCAAGTGGTTATGGAACATATATAAACCGCAGACTAGATATAATAAATCAATTTGACATAGTAGCAGTAGCAAACGTGGATGAAGCAGTTGAAATGCGCGAATTAGGCTATGAAAAAGAAATATTTGTTTTAAATCAACCATTTGAAAGTGAAATTGAAAAAATATTAGAATATAATATAGTAGTAGGAATTAGTTCATATGGATTTGCAGAAAAACTTGCAGAAAAAGCATCAGTACAAGGAAAAGAAGTAGCTGTCCATGTAGAAATTGGAACTGGAATGGGAAGAACAGGAGTACATCCATATAAAATAGAAAAATATCTAAAAGCCTTGGCTAACAATATAAAAGTAGAAGGAATCTACACACATTTTTCATCAGCAGATATAGATGATGAATATTCAAAAAAACAATTACAATCATTTAACGTTGCAGTAAATACGGCAAAAGAAATTCTAGGAGAAATAAAATACATACATGCAGCAGCGTCAAATGCATTATTAAATTATCCAAATGCAAGATTCAATTTGGTAAGACCAGGAATAATTTTATATGGATATGAAGGCGAAGAAGATACCTTCGAAAAAATAGACTTAAAACCAATAGCAGAATTTAAAGCAAAAGTTACATTCTTAAAAGAAGTTCCACAAGGCACAAGTATAGGTTACAGTAGAAGTTATATAACAACTAGAGAAACAAAAGTAGCCAATGTACCAATAGGCTATGCTGACGGATTTAGAAGAGATTTTTCAAATGGTTGGGAAGTGTTAATAAACGGAAAAAAAGCACCAATAATTGGAAAAGTTTGCATGGACAGTTTTATGGTTGACGTTACAGATATAGGAGACGTAAAAGTAGGCGATGAAGTAGTAATTTGGGACAACAAAAATATTACATTAGAGCAATTAGCTGAAAAATGTAATACAATTAATTATGAAATTTTATGCACGATAGGAGCAAGAGTGCCAAGAAAATTTAAGTAGAGGACAATTGGGACACGTACCCAATTGTCCATTTTTATTTAGCAGCATCTACCACCGTTGTTTCCGCAACAGCAGAATATTAAAATGATTAATATAATTATCCAAATGCAATCGCAATCGTTTCCTCCAAATAAACCGCATCCGCAGCCTCCTCTGTTTTCTGGCATAAATACTCGCCTCCTTTCATAGCAATGCTTTAATAAAGTAAAATTTTAAAAGATGTAAATTAGTTAATTACAGCCACATCCACAACCACAGTTTGAACCAGAGTTGTTTCCACAGCAGCAGAAAAGAAGTAAGAATAAAATAATGAACCATAAAATTTCACTATTATTATTTGAACAACAATTTCCCATAGTTTAACCTCCTATTTAAAGAACTTTTATTGTTCTTTTGTATGGTATATACTATTCAAATTTGCAAAAAGTGTTAATAAAAATAAAAAAAGTGTTAATAAAATTACAAAAATGTCTATACAAAATTAAATTAATAGTGATATAATCATCTTTGTAAAAAAATAAACAAATGATTTTGGGGGAAGTTAAATGGGAAATATAGTTTTATTAGATGACTTAACAATCAATAAAATAGCTGCAGGAGAAGTAATTGAAAGACCTGCTTCAGTTGTAAAAGAAGTAGTAGAAAATTCAATTGATGCTGGTGCAGATAACATTTCGATTGAAATAAAAAATGGTGGAATTTCTTATATTCGTATAACAGACAATGGAAAAGGTATTGAGCCAGATGATATGGAAATTGCATTTGAAAGACATGCCACTAGTAAAATTAGAAAAGCGGAAGATATAGAAAGTGTTACTTCTATGGGATTTAGAGGTGAAGCCTTAGCAAGTATTGCTGCAATTGCAAGAGTTGAAATGGTTTCAAAAACAGCTGATAGCAATATTGGCTATAAAATAGTAATTGAGGGTGGAAAAATAATTTCAAAAGAAGAAGTTGGATGTCCTAAAGGAACATCAATAACTATTGAAAATTTATTTTACAACACACCTGTTAGATATAAATTTTTAAAGAAGGATTTCACAGAATCTGGATATATAGAAGATGCGATAACAAGAATTGCACTTGTTAATCCCAATATTGCCATAAAATTTGTAAACACAGGAAAAACTGTAATCCAAACATCTGGAAATGGAGAAATAAAAGATGTTGTATATGGAATTTATGGAAAAGAAGTTGCTGAAAACATTATAAATGTTGAATATTATTTTGAAGATATGGCAGTAAAAGGTATAATTGGAAAACCAAGTATTGCTCGTTCGAATAGAGCAAATCAGTTATTTTTCGTAAATAAAAGATATGTAAAAGATAAAACATTAACAAGTAGTGCAGAACAAGCTTTTAAGGGAACATTGCCAATTGGTAAATATGGATTTTTAGTTTTAAATATCGAAATTGATCCACATAAATTAGATGTAAATGTTCATCCAGCCAAATTGGAGGTTCGTTTCCAAGAGGATAACAAGGTATTCAAGCTAGTATACCACGCAATTAAAGAAGCTTTAATGAAAGGAAATGTTGTAGGAGATAATAATACCATGGTAGAAGATAATTTTAGGAATAATTATTTAGATGAATTAGAAAACGAAAGTAAAACACATGAAAAGGTTAATGAAAATAAAGGAATTTCAGGATTTTTTAAAAACAAGAGAAATAAAAACGATTTTGGAACAAATGATTTTAATTTAGTTGAAGAATTATATAATGATAAAATTAAACATGAAAATCATGAAATCAAAAATGAAGTTTATGAAACAGCTAGTACTGGGGTTGATTATAAATTTAATTCAATTTCAAGCACAGAACCAGCAAAATTTGATGATAGCTATGATTTTGGAACTGCTGTAAAAACAACACCCGAGAACTATGATAACATTATAATTAAGCCTGATGGTGGAATTCAATTAAAAAATGAGGAAAGCAAATTGCCATCAAATGAAACAGAAAAGATTAAAGATATTAAAATTGAAAAATCAGATACTGAAGAAAAAACTGAAATAAATACTGTAGACAACACTGAAGAGAAAAAAGGCGTAACAGATGAAACAATAGTATTTGATAAATCATTAAATTTCTTAAACACAAAGACAGGTTCAGTTACCGATGATACATTAGTTAATTTTAATTGGACAGATGCAAAAATTGAAGCATTAAAAGAACAAATAAATGCATTAACTAGTGGAACTGATTATAGCTCTACACCTTTAACAGAAGGTAAAATTGAAAACAAAATTGAAAACGACCTATCAGACACAGACAAAGTTGAAAGTAAAATAGATGAAATAAAACCAATTGAGAGATCGACAGAGAAAATGGGTCTAATTAAACAGCCAACAATAAGTTTAACGGAGAAAAAATCTGAATCAAGTTTTGAAGAAATGTATGAGAAAATGTTTGGAACATCAATTTCTAAAAGCAAAGAAGAAGAACCAAAAGTTGAAGAAGATAAAGGCGGATATAAATTAACAGATGAAGAATTAAAAACTGCTAAAAATATATCATTATTTAACAATAAAGAAACATTCAGTGTTCCAGTGTACAAATATATTGGACTAGTATTTGATTCAAATATAATAATAGAATACGAAAATGAAATGTATATAATAGATCAACGAGTTGCTAATGAAAGAATAATGTTCGAAAAAATAAAGAAGAATTATTATAGTGAAGGTGAGAAAGATTCACAATTAATGTTATTACCAGATATAATTGAGTTATCTCATAAACAAATGGGCATAGCAAAAGACAATTTGAATTTATTCAAAAAAGCCGGATTTGATTTAGAGGTATTTGGAGAAAACACAATTAAGTTAACAGGTGTTCCAAGTATGTGCATAGACTTAGATACAAGACAATTATTTATAGATACACTTGAAGAAATAAATACTGTTGCAAGAACAGCTACAAAAGAAATTGAAGAAAAATTCATTGAAACGATTGCAAGAAAAACTGCAGAAAAAGCACCAGTTGCTAATACAGAAGCAGAAGTAAATAATTTATTACAAAATTTACTAGTATTAGATAATCCATTTACATGTGCTGGTGGAAATCAAGCTGCAATTAGAATGAGTAAAGCAGATATTGAAAAGAAATTTTCAAGGAGATAAATTTATGAACAAACCAAAAGTTATAGTAATTTGCGGACCTACTGCATCAGGAAAAACATCATTATCAATTGAACTTGCAAAACAAATTGATGGAGAAATTGTTTCAGCTGATTCTATGCAAATTTATGAAGATATGGACATAGGAACTGCAAAACCAACAATTGAAGAAATGAATGGAATAAAGCACTATTTAGTAGGAGAAATATCTCCTACTGTTAGATATAGTGTGGCTGACTACAAGAAAGCAGCATTAAATGCTATAGAAGAAATTATAAAAAAAGGCAAAACTCCAATTGTTGTAGGTGGTACAGGACTATATGTTGATTCATTAGTATATGGAATAGAATATGATGATGTAGAAGTTGACATAGAATATAGAGAAAATCTAGAAAATATTGCAGATGAAAAAGGACTTGATTATTTATATAATGAAGCAAAAAAAATTGATGAAAAAGCAATGAAAAAAATTAGTCCAAATGATAGAAAAAGAATATTCAGGGTTTTGGAAATATATAAGGCTACAGGAAAAACTAAAACAGAACAAGAAATAGAATCAAGACAAAAAGATAATCCATATGATTATTATGTTTTTGCGATTGATATGGATAGAGAAAAACTATATGAAAGAATTAACAAAAGAGTAGATATTATGCTTGAAAAGGGTTTGGTTGAAGAAGTGAAACAAGTAGCTGAAAAGTATAAAAATCTTCCAACTGCAATTCAAGGTTTAGGTTATAAAGAAGTTATGGAATATTTAAATGGCAATTTGACCTATGACGAAATGGTTGAAAAAATCAAAATAGAAACAAGACATTACGCAAAAAGACAATTAACATGGTTTAGAAAAAACAAAGAAATTACATGGATTAACGGATTAGATAAAATGCAAAATAATATAGATATTATTTTGAAGGGAGTTAATAGTGAAGGAAAATAACAATATAAATAATGTTATGGAAGATCTAAAGAAAAAACCACTAAATGGCAAGAAAACAAAAATTGCTATTTTCTTAGCAATTATCTTTATGATATATTGTGTGGTTATATTAATAAAACTGTTAGCAAATCCAACAGATACTGTTATTGTTGAGCAAGGAAAAATATATAAAGAAGAAACTGTTGAAGGATACATTATAAGAGATGAAACAGTAGTTGATAAAGGTGATGCTACATCAACTATAATTCACCAAAAAGATGAATGTGATAAAGTTGCTAAAGGTGAGACAATTTATAGATATGCATTAGCAAACGAGGATGAGTTAAATGCACAAATAAAAGATTTAGATAGTCAAATTCAACAGGCTTTGAAAGAAGAAACATCATTTTTTTCAACTGATATTAAGCTTATTGAATCACAAATAGAAAGCCAATTAGAGAATTTAAACGAAAATACAGATTTAAAAGAATTAGAACACTATAAAAAAAGCATTAGTACTTTGACTACAAAAAAAGCAAGAATAGCAGGGGAGTTATCTCCAAAGAATTCATATATTCAGCAATTAATAGCACAAAGAAGCAATCTTGAAAACCAAGTAAATTCGGGTTCTCAGTATGTATATGCTAATAGAAGCGGAATTATATCTTATAAGGTTGATGGATTGGAAAATACATTAGTAGTTGGCGATTTTAGTTATTTAAATAAGAAGTTTCTAGATTCATTAAAACTAAAAAGCAGTAAAATTATAGCAGGAAGTAGCACAGAGGCAAAAATAATAGACAACTTCAAATGTTATATTACATTTATTTCAAAAACAGATGAAGCACATAATGCTAATGTTGGTGATTCAATAAAATTAAGATTGCCTAACAATAGTGAAGTTAAAGCAAAAATTGTACATAAATCAAATGAAAGTGATAAAGAAGTTTTAATCGTTGTTGAAATAGAAGATGAAGTTGAAAAATTAGTGGATTATAGAAAAATTAATTTTGACGTTATTTGGTGGAGTTATTCAGGAATAAAAATACCAAATTCAGCAATACAGTATGAAGGTGATTTTGCTTATGTCATAAGAAATAAAGCTGGATACGAGGAAAAGATTTTGGTTAAAATATTAAGACAAAATGATAGCTATTCAATAGTAGAAAATTATTCAACAGCAGAGCTAGAAGAGGCTGGATATGACTTAAGTACATTAGGAACAAAAAAATCTATAGGTATTTATGATGAAATTTATGTTAAAAAGAAAAAGTAAATTACAAATATTACAATAATATTACAATAATATTATTTTTGTGTTACAAAAAAGAAAAACTATTGACATTATTTAAAAAAAGTTAGATACTAAGTACAGCTAACGAATGAAGAGTAATAAATTTAGGAGGTTATGTTATGGCAGGAGCAATAATGAATAAGGTTTGGGATTTATTTGGAGTAGATCCACAAGGCGATATTGATGATGAAAATGAATATGATGTAGAAGAATATGATAATGAAGTTGAAGAAGTAGAGGAAAAAAGACTTTTTGGTGGAAAGAAAAACAACAAAGTTGTTAATATGCCACAAATTCAACAAATTAAAATGGTTATTTCTCAACCTACATCTTTCGAACAATCAGAAAGTATTTGCGACTTATTAAAAGAAAAAAAATCTGTAATTGTTAACTTAGAATATGTTAATAAAGACGTAGCAAGAAGAATTATAGATGTAATAAGCGGAGCAGTACATGCGTTAGATGGACATATTCAAAAAGTATCAAATTCAATATTCTTAATCGCACCTTATAACTACGATATCACAAATGAAATGGCAAGAGAAGAAATTAAAAACAAACTTTCTGTTTCTTGGTTAAAGAATAATAATATAAATGATTAATAATTAATCATTAAAAAATGGGGGGAATTGATATGATTACACCACTAGATATAGAAAACAAAAAATTTTCCAAACAGATGGTTAACGGTTATAATGTAGAAGAAGTGGATGAATTTTTAGATGAACTTACAGTAGAATATGAACAAAAATGTAAGGATATTTCTGAAAAAGACAGACAAATAGCTCAATTAGAGAAAGATCTTTTACACTATAAAACAATTGAAAGTACTCTTCAAAATACTTTGGTTATTGCACAATCTGCAGCTGAAGAAGTTAAAAACAATGCTAAACAACAAGCAGAACAAATAGTTAAAGAGGCTGAAGGTAGTGCTAAACAATCAGTAGAGTCATTGAATCAATCTATAGTTATGAAAAAAAGAGAGATAGATGAAATGGAAAAACAATTTGATATATATAAAGCAAAAATGGAATCTCTTTTAATTTCACAATTAGAATTAATTAAAGATATGAAGAAAGAAAACAAATAACACTTAAGATAAAATATATAGAAAGAAATTTGGGGGATATTTCCTTAAATTTCTTTTTTCGCTGTTTTAATTTTTTTTTACAGTAAAAACAGAAATGTTACAGAAATATTAAGAGTATGTTACAATTTTGTTAATATTATTGACATCTTTATAAAAACGTAATATAAATTATATATAATAAAAAGGAGGCTTATGAGAGTTATTAGTGGACAAGCACGAGGAACTAAATTGAATACAATTGATGAGCTTTCAACAAGGCCTACATTAGATAGAGTAAAGGAAGCAATATTTAATATAGTGCAAAATAGAATAGAAGATGCTATTATTTTAGATTTGTTTTCAGGAAGTGGAGCTATAGGAATTGAATTCCTTAGCAGAGGATGTAAAAAAGCATATTTATGTGAAATATCAAAAAAAGCAGTTAACATTATCAATCAAAATCTTGAAAAAACCAGATTAAAAGAAAAGGCTGTTGTATATAACACAGATTTTAAAAAATGTTTACAAGATTTACATGATAATAAAATCGATTTCGATATTATCTACATAGATCCACCGTACAAAGATGATATTGCTGTTAAATCAGTTGAGCTAATATTATCTTTAGGATTACTGAAAGAAAAAGGTTTGATAATAATAGAGACAGACGAAAAAGACAGGGATATTAAAGAACTAGAAAATTTAGATATTCAAATTAAAGATTGTAGAAAATATGGTAGAGCGAATCTCATATTTTTAAATTGAAAGGGGCTTAATTATGGAAATATTTACTTTATTAGAGGAATTAGAAGACATACTAGAAAATAGTAAATCAGTACCTTTTTCTGGAAAAAGTGTTGTTGATAAGGACGAAATCCTTGAAATTATTAAAGAGGTAAGATTAAAATTACCAGAGGAATTAAAACAAGCTAAGTGGATAAAAGAAGAAAGACAACGTATATTAGTTGAAGCACAAAAAGAAGCTGATGATATAGTAAAAGAAGCTGAAAACAGAATTATTTCAATGATTAATGAAAATGAAATAACTAAAAAAGCTTATGAAAAGAAGGCTGAAATTATTGAAACAGCTAATGAAATGTCTAGAGAAATATCAAAAGGAACAAAAGATTATGCTGATAATATTTTACAAGGACTTGAAGTTGCTCTAGAAGATGCTTTAAAAATTATTCAAAATAACAGAAAAGAACTTAAATAATAAGGAATTCAGTAATCGGGAAATTAATAATCAATTTATTATTGATTCCGATTGCTGTTTTTTGTTTTTTCTTTAAAATTAATTACAGAAAATAATTTTGAAGTTGTAGAAAATTTGTGTTGAAAAAATTAGAAAATTTTTCAAATTACTTTGATTTATTTCTTATAATGATATAAAATATAATAGAGGAAAATAAAAATACAAAAGGAGGAATACACCTTGGGTAGAAAAAAGAAAAGAAAAGTAGCAGCATCTAATAAAAGAGCATCAAATGCAAGAAATAGAAAGAAGATGAACCTAGATACTGAAGTTATAATAATGTTTGTAATAAGCTTGTTAAGTGCTGTTTTAATATATTTTGAATCAGGAGCTATAGGACAAGGATTAAGCAATATAACAGGCGGAATATTTGGACTTGCAAAATATATAATTCCAATTGGCTGTTTTGCAATTGCAATTAATTTAATATTTGATGACAGAGACTATTTGCCATCAAAATTAATTCAATATGCAGTAATAATATGTAGCGTATGCACATTATTTACTATTTATGAAATCTCTGTCTCACAATCAATGAATGTAAATCTTGGTTTTTCAAATGTTACTGAAAAGGCATTTTATTTAGGTTCAATGAATAAAGGCGGAGGAATTCTTGGCGTTCTTCTTGCATTTCCATTAATAAAATTATTTGGCGTGGCAGGTACTATAATAATAGCTATCGGTTTAATAATTATATTTGTAGTTTTCATGTTTGGATTCAGACCAGCAGAATTGCTAGCAGATTGGGTACAAAATATGCGTGATAGAAAAAATGCTGAAGAAATAGAAGATGGAGAAGATTTAACACAACAAAAGCCAGTTGAAACTAAAAGAGAAAGAAAGCTTAGAGAAAAAGAAGAAGCTCGTTTACGTGCATTAGAAACATCACAATTACAAATCAATCTTGATGGAAATAGTACTCTAGCAAATGATTTGAGAAAATATAAACATGATGATAGCGAATTAATGCCTTTAGGTGTTAAAAATAAACAACAAGATCCTGAATTTATAGAAGGAAATCTATTTAAACAAGAAGAACAGAAAAAAGAAGATAATACAAAAGAAGTTTTACAATTAGAACACTCTATGATTGTTGAAGATGAAAATTATGAATATCCTCCATTAAATTTATTGAGTAGAAACACTAAGAAACCAACAAAAGCAGGTGCAAAAGCTTTAACAGATACTGCAGCAAAATTACAAAAAACTTTATATAGTTTTGGTGTATCTGCAAAAGTAGAAAATGTAACTGTTGGACCTGCAATTACAAGATATGAATTAAAACCAGCAGAGGGTGTAAGAGTTAGCAAAATTGCAAATTTAGCTGATGATATTGCATTAAATTTGGCAGCTGAAACTTTAAGGATTGAAGCTCCTATTCCTGGTAAACAAGCAGTTGGAATTGAAGTCCCAAATAAAGAAAGAGAAGCAGTTCATCTAAGAGAAGTTATAGAGAGTGACGAATTTGATAATAATAAATCTAAATTAAGTGTTGCTTTGGGTAAAGATGTAGCAGGACAAGCAGTTGTTGCTGATATAGCAAAAATGCCACACGTATTAATTGCTGGTTCAACTGGATCTGGTAAGAGTGTTTGTATAAACACAATTATTACAAGTATTGTTTATAATGCAAAACCAAGTGAAGTAAAAATGGTTATGGTTGATCCAAAAGTTGTTGAATTATCAGTTTATAATGGGATTCCACATTTATTAATTCCAGTTGTAACAGATCCAAAAAAAGCTGCAGGAGCGTTAGCATGGGCAGTTCAAGAAATGGACGATAGATACAATAAATTTGCAATGAAGGGTGTAAGAGACTTAAAAGGTTATAATGTTGCAATGGAAGAAGAAGGTGCAGGAAAACTCCCACAAATTATAATTATTATAGACGAGCTTGCAGATTTAATGATGGTTGCTGCAAAAGATGTTGAAGATTCTATATGTAGACTTGCTCAAAAGGCAAGAGCTGCTGGAATGCACTTAGTTATTGCAACACAAAGACCTTCTGTTGATGTTATAACTGGTTTAATTAAAGCAAATGTTCCATCAAGAATTGCATTTGCTGTATCATCACAAGTTGATTCAAGAACTATACTAGATATGGTGGGGGCAGAAAAATTGCTTGGAAAAGGTGATATGTTATTCTATCCAGCTGGTGCATCAAAACCAGCAAGAATTCAAGGAGCTTTCGTATCAGATGGCGAAGTTGAAAAAATAGTTGGATTTATTAAAGCAAATGGAACTGCAAATTATAATGAAGATATTCTTGAAAGTATTGAAAACAGTAATAAATCTGATAAAGAAATTGCTGAAGAGACAGATGGAGATGACACAGATCCATTATTAATGGAAGCAATGGACACTGTTGTTGAAACAGGTCAAGCATCTACTTCATTTATTCAAAGAAGATTTAAAGTTGGATATGCTAGAGCAGGAAGAATTATAGATCAACTTGAGGAAAGAGGAGTGATTTCTGGATATCAAGGAAGTAAACCAAGACAGGTGTTAATGACACTAGAGAGATTAAATGAATTAAAAATGGCAGCACATTCAGAAACAAATGATTAAAAGGGGAGATTATATTGGGAGAAAAGGATACAATATTATCTAAATTAAATATAAAAGACTATAGAAACGATTTAGAACTTGTGCTAGAAGATAAAAATTATGATGAGGAGGCTAAAAGTCTCCTTCTTAGCGTTTTTTATAAAATAGATAATTTTTATAAAGATTATCTTGATGTTAAAATTAATGCGCAAACTAAAAATGATTTTATAGAAAATTACATTAAAACTATTAAAGATAATTGTAACGAGATAAAAATATTGTCTCCTAAGGATTTCAATGATAATCATAAATATGATATAGATAAGGATATGGGAACAATAACATGTTTTCCAAATGAAATGATTTTGCTTTTTGCACTTTTCGAATTATCAGAAAGAAAGCTTAAAGATGATGAATTAGAGTTTATAAATAAATGTATATTAGATATGTTAAATAAAGCAAATACAATCAATAATACAGAACCTGTTAGGGATTTTAATGGCTGGTCTTGGAATGTTGAAATAAATAATCCAAATAATATGAATTATAATTTAATTTTTCAAAACTTATTGATATTGTTTGGATATGAATTTGTGAATATTGCAATGAAATCAAACAATCCATATGAAATGATAAAAAAAGAGGCAGCAAAAAAATTTTCTGATTCAAAAGCAGAACAAATAATTAATTGCATCAGCCAAATTGCACTAGGTTTATATAATAATAAATCAATAGAAACACATAAAGAATGTGTTAATAGCAAGGAAAATGTTGAAGCTAAAATAGAAACATTGAAAAATAGAAAAGGACATATTAATTATGTATCTAAAAACAATAATGCACTTATTAAGAAAATTGAAAAAATTGATATGATATTAAGTGATTATGATTTAATTAAAAAAGAGTTTTCAACTAGTGTATTAAATAATGATGGTAAATACTTTTGCATAAGTGATGTTGTTGATAAATATGAATTAGAAAGAAACAAGTTAATAAAAAACGTTGAAGAAAATAATGAATTAATTAGTCCAAAAAGATATTTAGAAATTCAAGATAATTATCACAAAAGGTTAAAACTATATGATCAAATTATAAAAGAAAAAAATAAAGTAAATATTCAAAATAAAATTTTAGATTTTCAAAAATTGTTCTTGGAATGTAAAAAAAGTGAAATTTCTAAAGATGAAACTAAAAAAGATATGTTAAAAATTGTTTCGGAAATGAGATATTACAATAATTTGCCATATGAAAAATCAAAAAGAATAACATTACAAGATGGAATAGATTCTAAATTTGAAGAGATAAGTAGGTTATTAATTTATGAATTAGTTAAAGAAAGAATTGCAGATATTGGATTTAGGAACAAAGATTTATGCTATAACATCCTAAAATATATCTATGATACCAAAATTATGAGATTAGATAATATGGTGTTAAAAATCAAATTTAAAAATCAAAGTCAAATTGAAGTTGAATACTTTGATGGTAATGTTTTAGATCATCAAGAAGTATTTAGTCTTCCATTTGATGAAGAAATAACAAGTACAAAAAATAGAAAAGTGAAATTGTTTTAATATAAAATAGTTGATTCAAAAAAGTAAGGAGAGATGTGTTATATGAAAATAACTTTTCTTGGTGCAACAAAAACTGTTACTGGTTCAAATTTTCTTGTAGAAGGTGCTGGAAAAAAGTTTTTGGTTGATTGTGGAATGTTTCAAGGTCAAGCATCTGATGAAGCACAAAATGAACAAGACTTTGCGTATGATGTAAAAGATATTGATTTTATGATATTAACACATGCGCATATAGATCATTCAGGAAGAATTCCTAAATTATATAAAGATGGTTACAGAAATAGAATATATGCAACAAAAGCAACATGTGACTTGTGCGCAATAATGCTTCCAGATAGTGGACATATACAAGAAATGGAAGCTGAATGGAAAAATAGAAAAAGAGAGAGAAAAGGTGAAACAGCAAAAGAGCCTATATATGATGTTGAAACAGCTTTAATGTCATTAGAGGTATTTGAGCCAGTTAAATATGATCAATTAATTGAGGTTGATGATAACATACACATAAGATTTAATGATGCTGGACATATGTTAGGTTCAGCTACAGTTGAAGTATGGATAAAAGAAGAAGGTTCAAATAAGAAAATTGTTTTTTCAGGAGATTTAGGTAATAATGATATTCCATTATTAGCAGAACCAACTATGATTGAAGATGCAGATTATGTTGTTATGGAATCAACTTATGGTAACCGACATCACATGAGAAATGATGAAAAAGCACAGTTATTTATAGATATAGTTACAGACACAATAAGAAATGGTGGAAACGTTATTATTCCTTCGTTTGCTGTTGGAAGAACACAAGAAATATTGTATGAATTAAACAAATTAAAAGAAAAAAGAATGGATAATGACTTTCAGAAAAAATATGAAATATTAATGCATACGCCAGTATACGTTGACAGTCCGTTAGCAATATCAGCAACAGAAGTGTTTAAAGAAAATATGGATTTATTTGATGAAAACACACGAAATTTAATAAAAAGTGGAGATAATCCATTAGAATTTCCTGGATTGAGATTCACAAGAACATCAGATGAATCGAAGGCGTTAAATGAAAATGATGAATCAGCAATAATAATTTCGGCAAGTGGAATGTGCGAAGTTGGAAGAATAAAACATCACTTAAAACACAACTTATGGAATCCTAAAAACACAATATTGTTTGTAGGATATCAAGCTCCTGGAACATTAGGAAGAAAAATAGTAGATGGAGCAAAAACAGTAAAAATATTTGGAGAAGAAATTGCTGTAAATGCAAGAGTTGAATATATAGAAGGGTATTCAGGACACGCAGACCAAGAAGGTCTGTTAAACTTTGTATACTCATTTGTAAAACAACCAAGTCATATATTCCTAGTACATGGGGAACCAGAAGGACAAAAAGTGCTAAAAGAAATGATAATACAGAATACGAATATACCAGTAACAATTCCTGAATATGGAGAAACATATGATTTAAATCATGATATTAAATTAACAGACAAAATAGAAAGAAAAGGAACAAAGAAATACTTAAAACTTCAAGTGCTAGAAAGAATGGAAACACTAAAAGAAGAAATACAAGACATGGAAGAGATAGTAAAAGAAGATTTACTAACAGGAGATAACACAGATCAAGAAATTGAATCAATTAATCAAAAGATAAAAGACCTGGAACAACAAATTGTAAGAATAGTAGAAGGATAGGGATAATTTTGGACAGGTTAAGTATAATAAAATTTTTAAAATCCAACATTCATTAAAGAGTAAAGTAATGAATGTTGGATTTTAAATTTCTGAAAATGGAAAAAATTACCAAAAATTATTGACAAACAAATTTAATTGTAATAGAATGACGCTCGACATAATTTTAGAACATAAATAAAAAATGTTTTGTCTAAATCATTTTATATTGATAATTTACTTATTTCAATTATTAATTAAGTTCTTGTAAATATAATAATTTATTCAAGTTTATGATGTTGAATGAGAAGAATTATATTTATCATTCAACATCATTTTTATTCTAAATTTTTATATGAGTTAGTTAATAAGTTGACAGATGAGCAAGTAAAATATATTATAGATAATGCAAAGGAGGTAATCACCAATGTCAAACAAAATAAAAACCGTATTCGTGTGCAGCAATTGTGGATACGAATCAACCAAATGGCTAGGAAAATGCCCAAGCTGTAATGAATGGAATACATTCTACGAAGAAAAAATAAATAAAAATAATGATAAACTAACAATAAATGGCATTGAAAAAAAGAGCAGTAAACCAATGTTACTAAATAGTGTTGTAGGAAAAGAAGATACAAGAGTTTCAACAGGCTTCAATGAATTAGACAGAGTTCTAGGTGGAGGATTGGTAAATGGCTCACTAGTTTTAATTGGTGGTGAACCTGGTATTGGAAAATCAACCCTAATTCTACAACTATGTGACAAAGTAAAAGGAGAAGGCAATGTTTTATATGTTTCTGGAGAAGAGTCAGCAGAACAAATTAAGCTAAGAGCTGACAGACTAGGAATTAACAACGATTCAATAATGTTCCTAGGAGAAACAGATATGGACATAATCCAATCAAACATTATAGAAATTAATCCCAAATTAGTCATAATAGACTCAATTCAAACAATGTATTCTGATGACATAACTTCAGCTCCTGGAACGGTTAGCCAGGTTAGAGAAATTACTGCAAGAATTATGAAATTATGCAAAACAAATGGTATAACAACTATAATTATTGGACATGTTACAAAAGAAGGAAATATAGCAGGTCCAAGAGTTTTGGAACACATGGTTGATACTGTTCTTTATCTTGAAGGAGAAAGATATTTTTCATATAGAATTTTGCGCGGTGTAAAAAATAGATTTGGATCTACAAATGAAGTTGGTATGTTTGAAATGATGAATGAAGGAATGGTTGAAGTAACAAACCCATCAGCTATATTGATGTCTGAAAGAGAAGACAATCCAGCAGGTTCAGTAATTGTTGCAAGTATGGAAGGAACAAGACCACTTCTTATAGAATTGCAAGCACTTACAACTCCAAGCATTTTTGGAATGCCAAGGCGAAATGCAAATGGAATAGATTACAATAGATTAACATTATTAATGGCAGTTTTAGAGAAAAAAGCAGGATTTAATTTAGGAAATCAAGATGCATATGTAAATGTAGTAAGTGGAATGAAAATAATGGAACCAGCAGTAGATTTAGGAGTGGTTGTAGCAGTTGCATCAAGCTTTAAAAATCTAAGCATTTCAAAAGATGTTGTAGTTATTGGAGAAGTGCGGATTAACTGGGGAAATTAGAACCGTAAACATGATGGATAAGAGATTAAAAGAAGCGGAAAAGTTAGGATTCAAAACATGTATAATTCCAGAAAGTAATAAAAAACTATTGAAAGAAAAATATAAATTAGATATAATAGGCGTAAAAAACATTAATGAGGCAATTAGCAAATTAGGACTTTAATTACATATATTTTTAGGTGATTTTAGGAGGTTTTAAGTGAATAATTTAAAAGATGAAAATGAAATTTTAGAAATTCTTAAAATGATTGCACCAGGTACAAAAATACGCGAAGGATTAGAAAATATTTTGAAGGCTAAAACAGGTGGATTAATTGTTATTAGCGATAGTGAAGAAGTTATGAATATTGTTGATGGAGGCTTCAAAATTGATGTAGAATATACTCCGTCAAGATTATATGAACTTGCAAAAATGGATGGGGCTATGATTTTAAGCAGTGACATGAAAAAAATATTATATGCAAATGCACAAATAATTCCATCACCTGAAATACCAACAAATGAAACAGGAACAAGACATAGAACAGCAGAAAGAACAGCAAAACAAACAGGAGAGCTTGTAATAAGCATATCACAAAGAAGAAATATAATTACAATATTTAAAGGAGATTCAAGATATGTTTTAGAAGACACATCAAAGGTTATAACTAAAGCAAATCAAGCTCTACAAACTGTTGAAAAATATAAAAAAGTATTCGATAGCAAATTAAGTTTACTAAATGAATATGAATTTAATGATATTGTTACACTTGAAAACGTAATAGTTGCACTTCAGAGAGCAGAAATGGTAACAATGGTAGCTGATGAAGTAAAAAAAGCAATTTTCGAGCTAGGTGAAGAAGGTAGGTTATTACAACTTCAATTAGATGAATTGATTGGAGATTTAGAACAAGAAGAAACTTTAATTATAAAAGATTATATGGTTCCAAACAAAAGAAAAGATGCAGAAGATGTGTTAGAAGAAATAAGAATGTTATCACATGAAGAGTTGGCTAAATCTCAAAATATAGCCAAAATGCTTGGTTATGAGGATTTTGATAATTATGATGAGGTTGGAGTATTCACAAAAGGCTACAGAGTACTTAATAAAATACCGAGAATGCCAAGTAATATAGTAGAAAATTTGGTAAAAACATTTAAATCCTTCCAACATATTTTGGCAGCAGATATACCATCTTTAGATGCAGTTGAAGGAATTGGTGAAGTAAGAGCAAGAGCAATTAGACAATCATTAAGAAGAATGCAAGAACAATTTGTATTTGATAATTTAATGTTATAAGACAAAATTCAAAAAAACTATTGAAATTTTATAAAAACTAAGTTTATAATGATAAAGGTTATAAAAATACAGATAATAGGAATTGGAGGAATTTAGAGAGATGAAAAAAATTTGTTTATGGATTGGAATAGTAATAGTAGCAACAGCAATTATATGTGTAGGAGCAGGTTTGATAAGAACTAAAACATATAATCCAAAGAATCCTGTTGCCACAATAAAATTTGAAGGATATGATAAAGAAGTAAAAATAGAATTAGATCCAAAATCTGCACCTAATGCAGTTGCAAATTTCATAAAACTTGCTAATAGTGGATTTTATAATGATTACAAAATGACTATAGATGAAAATGAAATTGTAAGTGACAAAAGTAATGAAAAAGCAAGACTATCACAACTTATAAGTAACCCACAAAATGATTATATATATGGTATAAAAGGTGATATTATTGCTAACAAAGTAGATAATCTAATTAAACACAAAAAAGGTGTAATAACAATGCACAGAAATGAATATTCATACTTCGGATATGCAGAAGAAGGATACAATTCAGCAAACAGTACATTTGGTATCTTAACAGGTGATATGGACGAGTATAATCAAATGTATGCTGGATTTGGAAAAGTTATTGAAGGAATGGATGTATTAGAAGCAATTTCAGCAACAAGAGTTGAAGATAAAACAGAAGCAACCACAGAAACTACAACAGCAGAAGAAAACGAAGACGAAAACAAAAATACAATAATAATAAAATCAATTTCAGTAGACACATTTGGAGTTGATTATAAAAATCCAGAATACAGCAATTATGAAGAAAGCTTAGAAAAAGTAAACACAATATGTAGACAATATTTTGGAAACGATTATGAATCAGTATTTCAATAATAAAAAAAGAAACGCCCTTAACAATTATGGACGTTTCTTTTTGGCTCAATTGTAAAAATATGCGAAAAAAACTTGAAAAAATTCCCTATTAATGATTAAATATAAACTGTAGAATTATACAAAAGGAGAGTGCAAATATGTGTGGTTTTTGTGGATTCACAGGAAACGTAGAAAATAAAGAACAAGTTATAAAAAATATGATGGAAAAAATAGTTTATAGAGGTCCAGATAGTGATGGAACTCATATAGATGAAGACATAGCTTTAGGTTTTAGAAGACTTTCAATTATAGACTTAGCTGATGGAGCTCAACCAATTTATAATGAAGATGGTACTAAAGTTATAGTATTTAACGGAGAAATTTATAATTACCAAACTATAAGAGAAGATTTAATTTCAAAAGGACATATATTCAAAACGAAAACAGATACAGAAGTTATTTTGCATGGATATGAAGAATACGGACCAGATGTTTTAAACAAATTCCGCGGGATGTTTGGAATTGCAATTTGGGATTTAGTAGATAAAGAATTATTTATTGCAAGAGACTTCTTTGGAATTAAGCCAATGTATTACACACAAGTTGAAAACAATTTAATTTTTGGTTCAGAAATTAAATGTATATTAACACATCCAAATGTAAAAAAAGAGCTAAACGAATCAGCACTGCAAAATTATCTATCATTCCAGTATGGTGTGCCAAATGATACATTTTTCAAAGATATTTATTGTTTACAACCAGGTCATTATTTGAAATTCAAAGAAGGAAAGCTTGAAATAACAAGATATTGGTCACCAGATTTCAAAATTGATGAGTCATGGGAAGAAGATAAATTAGTAGAAGAAATAGATAAAACCTTTAAAAATTCAGTTGAAGCACATAAAATAAGTGATGTTGAAGTTGGATGTTTCTTATCTAGTGGTGTAGATTCAAGTTATGTTGCTACACAATTTAAGGGCCAAAAGAGCTTCACAGTTGGATTTAATTACAACAAATATAATGAAATAGATTATGCAAAAGAATTAGCAGAAGAAATTGGACAAGACCATTATTTTAAAAGAATTGAAGACGATGAATTCTGGGAAATTGTTCCAAAAGTTCAATATTACATGGATCAACCACATGCTGACCCATCTTGTGTTGCATTATATTATGTATGTAAAATTGCAAGTGAGCATGTAAAGGTTGTGCTTTCAGGTGAAGGTGCTGATGAGTTATTTGGAGGATATAGAATTTATCATGAGCCATATAGCTTACGCTATAGCAAGATATTACCACGCTTTATGTGGAAAGGAATAGCAGGAGTTTTAAATGCAATTCCAGTAGAATTCCCAGGTAAAAGCTATGCAAATAGAGCAAGTAAAAAATTAGAAGAAAGATTTATTGGAAATGCAAACTTATTTACTGATAAAGAAAAACGTAAAATATTAAAAAATGTTGAAGGAATGAAAAAACCTGAAGAAATTACAAAACCATTTTACGAAGATACAAAGGAAATGGATGATGTTACAAGAATGCAATATATAGATATCAATTTCTGGATGATAGGAGATATTTTATTAAAAGCAGATAGAATGAGTATGGCAAATTCACTTGAATTAAGAGTTCCATTTTTAGACAAAGAAGTATGGAATTTAGCACGTACAATTCCAACAAAATACAAAGTAACCAAAGACGGACAAACTAAAGTTGCAATGAGAAAAGCTGCATTAAAAAATATGCCGGAAAAAGTTGCATCTAGAAAGAAATTAGGATTTCCAGTTCCAACAAGAGAATGGCTAAAACAAGAAAAATATTACAACATTGTAAAGAAAGAATTTGAATCTGAAATAGCTAAGAAATATTTTGTTACAGAAGAAATTGTTAAATTATTAGATGAACACATCAAATTAAAGAAAGATAATAGTAGAAAAATTTGGACAATTTATGTTTTCTTAATTTGGTATAAACAATTTTTTGAAGAATAATCATTTGATTTCTCAAAAAATTTACATAACATTTGTATAGAAAAATAATTAATAAACAAAAGAAAAAGAGGTGTATAAAATGACTGATGTAATAGCATATACAAGCAATCCTGAAAATCGCGAAATAATGCGAAAAGAGATTGCAAGAAGAGAAAGAGTTATAGCTAAAAGAAAAGCTGATTCTAAATATAAAGGAGCACTTTTAACTTTGGGTGCTATATCAGTTTTGGCTGGTATAGGAACAAGAATTTTGCACACAGATGAAGTTAATGCTGCAACAAATTCTAATGTTATCAAACAAGAAATTGATTCAACTATAACTTCTTCAGGAGTTAATAGCAATATATCAGTTCCAGCTATTGAATCGAAAGCAGATAATGAAATAAATTCAAATGTAAAAATAGATATTAATCAAGCAGCAGAACAAATAAAGAAAACTAATATTACAGAAGTATTAGAACCAGGTGATGTTGTGGAATTTGAACGTGCTTATGTTGGAAAATATGAGTATAGCAATGAATATGGAGGAACATGGACTGTTGCTTCGGAAAACGAAAATTCTAATGATACGAAATGGTGTTTTGCAATGCATAGAGAAAATGGAAATTATGGTTATGTTTCAACAGATTCACTTGAAGAATTCAAACCATATTTAGCAAAAGATGATGGTCTTTTTTATAGAACAAAATTGAACAATCCATGTGATGGAAAAATAGAGTGTGCTGCAGGAAGTATTGTATATATTGATGATACCAAGAAATTTACTAGTGATGAAGGATACGAGTATTACAAAGTATTAGTTCAAGATAAAATTGATAATAAAAACGGAGTAGCTTATAAATATTCAGTTGGATATGCAGGTATGTCTCAAGTTGAAAAATCAGATAAAGATTTTTCACTTGGAGTTGTAACGCAAAAAACGGCTGTAAGGAGCAGCCCGGAATTAAAAGGTGATGTTTTTGAATATGAAAAAGATGATTCAGAAAAAGGAGTAAAATACATAGTAGATATTTCTTCTTACTCGCCTAAATGTATGCAAGATTATAAAGATACACTTACAACATTACAATCAAAAGGTGTGCTTGGTGGAGTAATTATGGAAATTGCAAGAAGCAACACTGATGGTTCTTTTAAAGTTGGATGCATGACTGGAAATGCTGAATTAGATGAAAAAAATAATGAAATAAAAAATAATACAAAAAATATGACATCATATTCAATGGGAGATTATAATCAATTTAAAACTTTTGTTGAAGAAACAATGGATATGTGTCCAGTTGGATTTTATGTTTATGTAGATACTATAGAAAGTGATAAAGCTGAAGCATTAGCTAATATTGTATATGAGACAGAAAATCAATTAAGTAAGGATATAAATCAATATGAAAATGCAAAAAAATTCCCAATGATGATTGATATTGAAACTGGCGAAGATAAAGATAGAGAGGCAAGAACTCAAACAGCAATTGATTTTATTAATAAATTAGGTAATTTAGATGTTATTAGTAATCAATATATGTTTTATACTATGCCAGCAGGTGTTGTTGCTAAAAAATCTGATATTAGTAAAGGTAGTCAAATTACATGTATTGAAGATATTCAAGAAGGGACACCAGATTACACATTAATAAATGTTGGGGCATCATATGTAAATGGGATGTTAAATACTGGGGCTAATAGCAAAGAATATAAAGATAATTTAGAACCACAGAATTTATTAAATAGCATGTATTCGACAAAAGCATATTCTGAACCGTTCTATATGTCACACGAAAATATTAAAGAAGCAGATATCATGCAGTGCATGGGAAATATAAATTATAACAATCATTATGGAATGAAAATTCCAACCCAAGTAATAGATATAAGTGTATGTCCAACAGATACATACAATGCTATTTTAGATGGAACATTTAAAGGTCATGAAGGAACATTTTTAAGTAATATGTCAAAATCAATAGAAGAATATAAAAATAAAACATCAAATAGGGAAGACAACGAAATTAAAAATAATATTCAACAACAAGATTATGAAAGAGATTAAAGTAGAGAGGGGAAAACAAACAATGTGTGGATTTGTAGGCTTCATGGATAAGCTTAATCAAGAGGAAAAACAAAAAAGTATAAAATTAATGGCAGATAGAATTATTCACAGAGGTCCAGATGAAGAAGGATATTATGTGGATGATGATGTTGCTTTAGGACATAGAAGATTATCTATTATAGATTTAAGTAGTGGTCAACAACCAATGTTTAATGAAGATGGTAGTGTGGTTGTTGTGTTCAATGGTGAAATTTATAATTATCAAGAAATTCGTGCTGAATTAATAAATAAAGGACATGTTTTCAAAACAAATGCAGATACTGA
Organism: Lachnospiraceae bacterium Phil5; assembly: GCA_002633185.1. Taxonomy (GTDB): domain Bacteria; phylum Bacillota; class Clostridia; order TANB77; family CAG-508; genus CAG-492. The sequence goes on along the minus strand of NWBM01000002.1, from coordinate 599,349 downwards.
AGTTTTAGTTCATGGATATGAAGAATACAAAGAAGAATTATTCAACAAATTAAGAGGAATGTTTGGATTTGTAATTTATGATATTAAAAATAAGGAATTAATAGGTGTTAGAGATTACTTTGGAATTAAGCCTTTCTATTATTATGATGATGGAAAAACTTTCATTTTTGGTTCAGAAATAAAGAGCTTTTTAGATCATCCAAATTTTGTAAAAGAAGTCAATAAACAAGCTTTAAAGCCATATTTAACATTCCAATATTCAGTATTAGATGAAACATTTTTCAAAAATACATATAGATTAAAACCAGGAAATTATTTCAAATTTAAAGATGGAAAAATTGAAATAAAACAATATTTCAAAGCTGAATATATGAAGCAAAAAGATACATATGAAAGTTATAAAAAACAAGTAAAAGAATCATTAGAAGATTCAGTAAAAGCGCATCAAATAAGTGATGTAGAGGTTGGTTCATACTTATCTGGAGGTGTTGATTCATCTTATATTGTAAGTATGGCAAAGCCAGACAAAACCTTCACTGTAGGGTTTGATAAAACTGGATTTGATGAATCTGGATTTGCAAAAGATTTATCTAAAATATTTAATACAAACAATTATAATAGAGTATTAACTGGTGATGATTTCTTTGATGCTTTACCAATGGTTCAATATCATACTGATGAACCACATGCTAATTTATCAACAGTACCATTATTCTTCTTATCTGAACTTGCAAGAGAGAAGGTCAAAGTTGTTCTTTCTGGTGAAGGGGCAGATGAAATGTATGGAGGATATAATGAATTAAATGTTAGTAAATGGATTAAAGCATATTGCTTGCTTCCATTAGCATTTAGAAAATGTTTAGCAAATAAAGTTAGAGATAAGAAAAAGTTTACTGGTAAAAGAATAATTTGCCAATATGATAGACCATTATCTGAAAGATTTATTGGAAATGCATTTATAATGGATGACAATGAAACAGAAGATATTTTATGTGATGAATTAAAAGGAAATGGAATTAAATTTGCAGATATAATAAAGCCATATTACGAAGATGTAAAAGGAATGGATGAAATTACTCAAATGATGTATATTAACATGCATTTCTGGCTTGCAAAAGACATGCTTTTAAAAGCCGATAAAATGAGTATGGCACACTCAGTTGAGCTTCGAGTACCATTCTTAGATAAAGAAGTATGGAATGTGGCAAGAAAAATTCCAAGCAAATATTTAATAAAAGATGGTGAAACCAAAAAAGTATTTAGAGATGTTGCAGCAGAAGTAATTCCAGAAGAATGGGCCAAAAGAAGAAAATTAGGATTCCCAGTACCATTCTTTATGTGGATAAAAGAAGAAAAATACTTTAATAAAGTAAAAGAACTATTCATGAAAGACTGGGTAAGTGAATTTTTCGACAAAGACAAGATTAATAAAATGCTAGATGACCATTATGCAGGAGTAGAAAATCATGGTAGAAAATTGTATAACATTTATATTTTCTTAGTTTGGTATAATGTGTATTTTGCAAAATAGAATACATCTGGGGACGGGGATAAAATGTGTCAAAATGACACATTTTGTCCCTGTCCCCAAGTGTTTCATTTTTATTTAAATTCTACAACAGTTACACCCATTTCACCTTCGCCATAAGTCCCTATTCTGTATGATTTAACATGAGGGTGAGTTTTTAGAAAATCATGTATTCCTTTTCGCAATTTTCCTGTTCCTTTTCCGTGAACGATTCTTGCTGTTGGAAGTCCTGCTAAATAACAATCATCTAAATATTTATCTACAACAAAAATTGCTTCTTCAACAGTTTGACCAATTACATTTATTTCTGTAGAAACAGATTGTGCTTTATTGAAGTTATTTAATTTAGAATGTGATTTTGAGTTTCCAGTATTTTTAGAATTACTTGAATTTTTTGAACTATTTAATCCAGTAATTGCATTTTTAGAAGGCAATTCCAAATTACTAATCTTAATATTAGTCTTCGTATTTCCAAATTGAACAATAACTTCATTATTTTTATTTGGCAAAGTAAGCACAGTTCCAATCATATTAAATGGTTTTACTAAAAATTCTTTTCCAATTGAAATATCAGAAACATTTAATTCACCAATAATATCAGCACTACCAGAGTTTTCAATTTCTAAATTATCTTTTATTCCTTTATTTAATTTATCACGTAATTTATTAGCTTTTTTTAAACTATCTGATGTATCTGCTGAAGAATATAAATCATTTAATTCTTTAATAATTTCATTAGCTTCTTCTTTAGCAGAAAGTAGAATCTTTCTGGCTTCAGATTTAGCTTTATTAATAATTTCATTTCTCTTTTCATCAACATCTGAAACATCAGTTTCAAGTTTCTTTCTAAGTAATTCAACTTGATTAGCATTCTTTAAAATTTTCTCTTTCTCATTTTCAATTAACAATTTATCATCATAAATGTTTTTAATTAATTCCTCGAAACTAATGTTATCACTGCTTAATAAAGATTCAGCTCTTTCTAAAATATCGGTTGGTAAGCCAAGTTTTTTACTAATTGCAAATGCATTACTTTTTCCTGGAACACCAATTAAAATTTTATAAGTAGGGAGTAGGTGTTCAATATCAAATTCAGAACTTGCATTTTCAAAGCCTTCTGTAACTAAAGCATATTGTTTCAATTCTGAATAGTGTGTGGTTGAAAGCGTTAGAGCTCCTTTGTTATAAAAATATTCTAATATACTTATTGCTAAATTAGCACCTTGCAAAGGATCTGTTCCAGAGCCTAATTCATCAATTAAAATTAAACTATTTGATGTTGACGAATTTATAATATCTATAATATTTGTCATATGAGATGAAAAAGTACTTAGAGATTCTTGAATACTTTGTTCATCACCAATATCTGCAAAAATGTTATCAAAAACATAGATACTACTTTTTTCAGAAGCTGGAATATGTAATCCGCTTTGTGCCATCAAACATAGCAATCCAACGGTTTTTAAAGTAACAGTTTTTCCACCAGTATTAGGTCCTGTAATTAATAAAGATTTAAATGTTTTTCCAAGATTTATATCTATGGGAACAACTTTATTTTTATCAATTAAAGGATGACGAGCTTTAATTAAATTTATAAATTTTTCGGCATTTATAACAGGTTCTACACCATTAATTTCTTTAGAATATTTAGCTTTTGCAGATAAAAAATCAATTTTCCCAATTGCATTAATTGTTGTTTTTAAATTATCAATTAATGGATATAGTTGTTTTGATAGTTCTTCAAGTATTTTTTCAATTTCTATATTTTCTTCTAATTTATTGTTATTAATTTTGTTATTCAAATCAAAAACTGAAGTTGGCTCAATGTATACAGTAGAGCCACTTGATGATATATCATGCACAAATCCTTTTATGTTTTCTTTATATTCAATTTTTACAGGAATAACATATCTATCATTTCTAATTGTAATTATTGGCTCCATTATAAATTTTGAATATGTTGATGAATGGATAAAAGTGTTTAATTTATCTTTTATGTCACTTTCAAATTTTCTTCTATTTCTTCTTAGAGATGCAAGTGTTTTAGAGGCATCATCAGATATAGTATTTTCATCTAAAATTGATTTGGTTATATTTTGATAAATTGCTGGATTAGTGTATAGTAATTTGAATTCACCAGTTAATTCAGCAAATTCAAATACTTCGTTTTCATCTTTAACGGAATTAGAATTATCAAGTGCTTTCTCAAAATATTCTTTTAAGTCTGCAGATGTTTTTAATATTTTTGAAATTTGCAATAATCCTTTAGGTGATAAAGGCATATAGCTTTCCAAATTCTTGATGTATGAAGTTAAATCTTCAAATTCATCAATTGGAAGATTTCCATATCTATATAATAAATTCAATGTTTGAGTAGTTTGAATAAGATTATGAGATACTATATTTGAATGGTTTGAAGGTTGCAAATTATCAGCCAAAGATTTACCAACATATGTTTTACAATATGTTGATAAAATTTCTATTATTTTTTTATATTCTAATTTTTGTAAGTTAGAATTCATTATTATAATCTCCTTATATTTATTTTTGAATTATTATATCATATTTATTTTGTTTTGAAAAGAATGGACAAAAAAGACCTTATATGATATAATAAAGCCATATTAAGGAAAGAGAGCGATTATATGCCAAAATTTTTTGTGAAAGAAAATCAAATAAATAATGATGAAATTCACATCACAGGTGAGGATGTTAATCATATAATAAATGTATTGCGAATGAAAATTGGCGATACATTTAATGTTTGTAATGAATCTAATTCAGATAATTATTTGGTTGAAATTAAGGAATTTAATAAAGAAAAAATTGATTGCAAAATTATAGAAAAAGTGGCTAATAATACTGAATCAAACGTAAAAATACATATATATCAAGGACTACCAAAATCGGATAAAATGGAGCTTATTATTCAAAAATCTGTTGAGCTTGGAGTTAATAAAATAACACCAGTTGAAATGAAAAGATGTGTTGTTAAACTTGATGGTAAAGATAGAACAAAGAAAATTGAAAGATGGCAAAAAATTTCTGAAGTGGCTGCTAAACAATGTGGTAGAGATATAATTCCAGAAATTTGCTCTTTGAAAAACGTTAAAGAAATATGCAATGAATTTGAAAAATATAATGTTGTATTATTATGTTATGAAAATGAGAAAGATACATATTTAAAAGATGTTTTGAAACAAATAAATTCAAATTATAATTCAAAAGACGAATTAAATATTGCAATTATTATTGGTCCTGAAGGTGGTATTGATATTTCAGAAGTTGAATATATGGAAAAAAATAATGCAAAAGTTGTAAGTCTTGGTAATAGAATTTTAAGAACAGAAACAGTTAGCTTAAATGTATTAAGTATTGTTATGTATGAATTTGAAAGGAAAGATTAATAATGGCAGAAACTGAAATTAAAAAGGATGTTAAAAATAGCAGTAAGAAATCTGCTACATCAAAAGAGAATGAATCAGCTTCAACAGCAAAAAAGACAAATAAAACAGTGAAAACAACAGAGTTAAAAGATGAGAAGAAAACAACAGCTAAAACAACATCCAAAGCCTCATCAGAAAAAAATCAAGATACGAAAAAGATAGAAGCGGGTGCAAAATCAAACTTAAAAGCAGCACTTAAATCGAAAGATGGTAACAATCAAAATAAAGCAAAAAGTACAGCTTCAAAAACAAGCAATGAGACTCAAAAGAAAGAAAATTCATCAAATCAAAAAAATGCTCCAAAGTCACAAGCTGTTGAGAAAAAGATTGTTAAACCTGTCGAAAAAAAGCAGGAAGACACAACTAAAACAAAAAAAGAAGAAGTAAAACCAGTAGAAAAACTAGAGGAAAAAGAAGAAACAAAAAAAGACAAAGATGATACAGTAAGTTTAAAAGAAATAAGAGAAGCACTTACAAGTAAAGTAAATGAAAATCAAAAACATCAAATTGTAAAAGAAAACATAATCAACATTCTTCTTGCAATTGTTATAGTTTTATATTTAATTATAGTATTCTTTGGAAGCAAAAACTTAAGTGTAGATTTATTAGAAACAGATTTAAAAGTATTCTCTCTAAGCTTTGCAGTTATAGGTTTAGTTATACTTGAAGTAGCATATAAAAAAGACAATTCAAAAATTGCAATTAGTGGTGGAGAAATATTAATATTTGGAGCAATAAATTTATGTCTAATGTATGTTGTAAAATTACATCCTACAGACTTATTAAATATAACTACTTATATCTCTGCAGTAGTTGCAGTATATTATTTAACAAAAGTTGTAATATTATCAGTAAAAAGCATGAACAAATATAAAAAAGATAATAATGATATAAAAGAAATAATAAAAAAATAGGGGTAATAATATGAAAAGTATGACAGGCTTCGGTAGAAGCAAATTAGAAGTAAATTCTAGAGAATATATTGTTGAAATAAAATCAGTAAATCACAAATATAGCGATATTTCAATAAAAATGCCACGTACGCTTAGTAGCTACGAAGAAAACATTAAAAAAATAATTTCAGGAAAGGTATCAAGAGGAAAAATTGATGTTTTTATAACTTATAACAATTACAGTGAAGAAGGCAAAAACATTATAATTAATAAAGAATTAGCAAAAAATTATATAACACAATTATCTGAGCTTGCTGAAGAAACAGGTATTAACAACAGAATTTCACCAACAGAAGTTATAAAATTACCAGATGTTATGCAATTAAAAATTGAAGATGATGAATCAGAAATAATATGCAAAGAACTTGAAACTTGTGTAAATGAAGCAATAGATAACTTTACTCAAATGAGAGAAACAGAAGGAAAAAAAATAAAACAAGATTTAGAGCAAAGATTAAACAAGGTTGAAACAAATGTAGAAACAATTTTTGCCAATAGTACTGGACTTATTGAAGATTATGTAGTAAAATTAAGGGAAAGAATAAAAGAAATTTTAGACGTGCCAGCAGTTGATGAAACAAGATTAGCACAAGAAATTGTAATATACGCAGATAAATGCTCAATAGAAGAAGAATTAACACGTTTAAGAAGCCATGTATCACAATTTAGAAATTTATTAGAAACAAAAGAACCTATTGGAAAAAAATTAGATTTCCTTGTTCAAGAAATGAACAGAGAAACCAATACAATAGCATCTAAATCTGTTAAATTAGAAATAACTAATTTAGCAATAGATGTAAAAACAGTACTAGAAGACATAAGAGAACAAATTCAAAACGTAGAGTAAAAAAATAAAATGAAAGAGGTGTAATAAAATGATAGTCAAACCAACTGTAGCTGAATTATTAACAAAATCTAAAAACAGATTTGAACTAGTAATAGCAACTTCAAAAAGAGCAAGACAACTTGCTGATGGGGACGAAGTATTAACTGATAGTGATGATGTATCTAAAGTATCACTAGCAGCAGACGAAATAGCAGAAGGTAAGGTGAAAATATGTTAATAATATTATCTGGAGTATCAGGAGCAGGAAAAGATACAATAAAAAAAGAACTAATAAAAAGAATGGAAAACGTAGAATCATTACCATCATATACTGATAGACAACCAAGACCAGGAGATGTACCTGGAGTTGTTTACAATTTTGTAACAACAGAAGAATTTGAAAGAATGATAAAAGATAATGAATTATATGAATACAACGTATGTCATGAACACTATTATGGAACTTCAAGAAAACTTATGAATGAAAAAATTCAAAGTGGTAAAATAATAGTTAAAGATTTAGATGTAAATGGAACAGAGAAATTGATTGACATTCTAAGAAAAGATACAAAGGTTATTACTATATTTTTAAGAGTGCCTAAAGAAATTTTACGTAAAAGACTTGAAAATAGAATAGATAAACCTTCTGAAAAAGAAATAACTATGAGATTAAATAGACTAGAATTTGAAGAATCTAAAATGGATTTATATGATTATGTTCTTAAAAACAACGATTTAGAAAAAACTGTTGATATTATTATGGATATAATTAAACATGAATCTATGAACAAAGAAACTGAATTTTAATTCTAAAAAAACACAAATTTTAAATTTGTGCTTTTTTTATTGTAAATAATAAATTAACTTGCTATAATGTAAAAAGATTAAAAATAAAGGAGAAAAAACTTACGTGATAGCTGAAGTAATAATAAACAGTAACGTAAAAAACTTAAACAAAACATTCGACTACAATATTCCGTTCGAAATGGAAGAAAAAATAACAATAGGGAGTAGAGTTCTAGTAAAATTCGGAAACATAAAAAAGCTAGAAGAAGGTTTTGTAGTTAATATAAAAGATTTAAGCGAATGGGAAAACTTAAAAGATATTTCTGCAGTAGAGGAAAAAGACTTTATAGATGAACCAAAAGTTGAAATGGCAAAATGGATGGCAAATAGATATTTTTGCAATGTATCAGACTGCATAAAACTAATGCTACCACCAGGTACAGGTACAAAAGAAGTATCTAAAAGAGTCAAAGAAAAATCACTAAACAGTGTAAAACTTGTGAAAACAAATGATGAAATAAAAGACGATATTGAAAATAAAATTTTAAAATCTGAAAAGCAAATAAAACTACTAAAATTTTTATCAGAAAATGATGATGTATTATTAACAGATATTCCAGTATTAACAGATGTTTCAACAGCTATAGTAAAAACATTACAAAAAAATGGATATGTAGAAATATATGAGAAGCAAATAGAAAGAAATCCGTTTTTGCACAAAGTTGTTGAGCAAACACACAATTTAAAATTAACAAAAGAGCAAAAGCACGCCTATGAGATGGTGGAAAATGCAATAGATGATTACATGAATTCAGAATTTCTACTATTCGGTGTAACAGGCTCGGGAAAAACAGAAGTATATCTTCAATTAATTCAAAAGGTGTTAAATGAAGGAAAATCAAGCATAATGCTAGTTCCTGAAATATCACTAACACCACAAACAGTAGATAGATTTATAGCAAGATTTGGTCAAGATAATATAGCAGTTTTACATAGTAAATTATCTGTTGGTGAAAGATATGATCAATGGTATAAAATAAAAACAGGAAAAGCCAAAATAGTAATAGGGGCAAGGTCTGCAATATTTGCTCCAGTAGAAAATTTAGGACTAATAATAATTGATGAAGAACATGACAATTCATACAAATCTGAAATGACACCAAGATATAATGTGAAAGATTTAGCAAGATATTTAGGAAAAAAATATGATGTTCCAATTGTTTATGGAAGCGCAACACCAGATATGACAACATATCATAGGGCAATTAATGGTGAAATTGAATTACTTGAATTAACAAAAAGAGCAAATGATGCAGAGCTTCCTAAAGTTGAAGTAGTAGACTTAAAACAAGAATTAGCTAATGGCAACAGAAGTATGATAAGCATGAAATTGTATGAAGCAATTCAAGATAATTTAAAAAATAAAAAACAAACAATTTTATTTTTAAATAGAAGAGGGTATTCAACATTTATAATGTGTAGAGATTGTGGATTTACTGCTAAATGTAAGAATTGTAACATAACAATGACATATCATTTAAAGCAAAATAAACTTAAATGCCATTATTGTGGTTATGAATGTTCAGCTTTAACTATTTGTCCAGACTGCAAAAGCAATAATATTAGATATTTTGGAACAGGAACACAAAAGCTAGAAGCAGAAATAAACAAAATGTTTCCTAATGCTACAACAATAAGAATGGATGTAGATACAGTATCAGCTAAAAATTCACATGAAGATATTTTAAATAAATTCAAAAATGAAAACATAGATATATTAATTGGAACCCAAATGGTAGTAAAAGGCCATCACTTCCCAAATGTTACATTAGTTGGGGTAATAGCAGCAGATACAAACCTAAATATAGGTGATTACATGGCAAGCGAGCGAACCTTCCAAATACTTACACAAGTAGCAGGAAGAGCAGGAAGAGAAAAAGAAAGAGGAAAGGTTATAATTCAAACATATAACCCTGATAATTTCAGTATAGAATTTTCTAAAAAACAGGACTACAAATTATTTTACAATCTTGAATCAACAATAAGAAAACAGTTGAAATATCCGCCATTTTGTGATATAATAATGCTCGGATTTACTTCGGAAAGCGAAACAAACATTCAAAAAGTTGCAAATGAAGTACATACATATTTAAAAAATAAAATAAAAACAGACAATATTCCAATAATATTATACAAACCAGTTCCTTCACCAATTGATAAAATAAAAAACAAATATAGGTGGAGAATTATAATTAAATGTAAATTTGGTGATGATATTATTGAGATTATAAATGAATGTATAAATACAGTATTTAGTAGGAATAACAAAGGGATAAGCTTGATTGTTGACGTTAATCCTAACAATATGCTGTAGGACATATTAATTATTTAAAATGGGGGGTAAAAAATGGCAATAAGAATTATAAGAGAAGATGGAGATGAAATTCTTAGAAAAAAATCTAGGAAAGTTGAAGTAATAGATGATAAAATAAAAACATTAGTAGATGATATGTTAGAAACAATGTACAAATACAATGGAGTAGGTCTTGCAGCTCCTCAAGTTGGAATTTTAAAAAGGGTTGTTGTTATTGATTTATACGACAATAATGGACCACTAGTTTTAATTAATCCAGAAATTTTAAAAGAAAAGGGAGAGCAAGAAGTTGATGAAGGATGCTTAAGTTTCCCAAATCAATTTGCTAAAATAATAAGACCAGCTGAAGTTACTGTTAAATATCAAGATGTTGATGGAAAAGAAATTAAATTAAAAGCAAAAGAACTACTAGCACAAGCAATATCTCACGAAGTTGATCACTTAGAGGGAATATTGTTTGTAGACAAAATTATACCTGGTACATTAGAAGTTATTACTAACACAGACGAAAAAGAAGAGGAATCTAAAAACAAAAAGAAATAAAATTACAAAATAGAAAGGGGATGAGCTAGACATGTTAAATATTTTATTCATGGGTACACCAGATTTTGCAAAAGAATCATTAGAAGCTATATACAACGCAGGACACAACATAATTGGAGTTGTAACCAATATAGATAAGCCAAAGGGCAGAGGAATGAAAATGATATATTCACCTGTAAAAGAATTTGCGTTAGAAAAAAATCTAGAAATATATCAACCTGAAAAAGTAAAAAATAATGAAGAATTCATAAACAAAATAAAAGAATTAAATCCAGATGTAATATGTGTAGTTGCTTATGGAAAAATATTGCCACAAGAAATTCTAGACATTCCAAAACTGGGTTCAATAAATGTACATGGCTCATTACTTCCAAAATATAGAGGAGCCGCACCAATACAATGGGCTGTTTTAAATGGAGATAAAGAAACAGGAGTTACAACAATGTATATGGGTGCAGGAATGGACACTGGAGATATGATTTTAAAAGAAAAAGTATCAATAGGTGATGATGAAACAACTGGAGAATTATGGGAAAGACTTTCAAAAATAGGTGCAGAGTTACTAGTAAAAACATTGAAGCAAGTTGAAGATGGGACAGCTAAAAGAGAAAAACAAGGTGATGACTTTACAATGGCACCAATGCTAAATAAAGAAATGGCAAAAATCGATTGGGAAAATCAAACAACAGCTCAAATAAAAAATCTAATAAGAGGTTTGAACCCAATAATGGGAGCATATTCAACATTAGAAGATAAAAAAATAAAATTCTGGAAAGCAAGAAGTGTAACTGACGATGAAATATTTCAAATGTCTCCTGAATTAATAAATTATAAAGATAGGTATTTTGAACTATTTCCAGGAACGATTTTATTCTGTGATGACAAAATAGGATTATATATAAAAACAATAGATGGTGCCTTGGAAATATTGGAACTACAAGGAGAAAATGCAAAAAAAATGTCGGCTAGAGATTTCCTACGTGGAAACAAGCTATATGCTGCATCTGTTTTTGAATAAAAACTTTTAAATTATGTGAAAATAAAGATATATCAATACTTCGTTCGTTTACTGGCGATTTAATTTGGTTGGAAGACGGAGTTGTGGAGCGCCAAACTGCGCACTTCACTGCGTATTGATATATCTTTATTTTTACACAATTTGAAAGTTTTATTGCTTATATATTACAGAAATATTACCAAAAAATTACAACTATGTTACATTTTAGAAAATTCTCTTGTTATTTCCAAAAAATATGATAAAATAAAAGCATATAACCATGAGGAGGTAATATTTATGAGCAAAAGAGAAAATAATAAATCTATTCTTTTAATTATATTATTATTGTTAATAGTAGGAATGGCAGTGGGTTATGCTGCATTATCACAAGCACTAGTGATTAATGGAACAGCAACAATAACAACTCAATGGAACATAGAATTTTCAAATATTACTGAAGGAAAAATGATAGGAGCTGAAACAGCAACAAATCCAAGTTATACAGCTACAACAGCTACTTTTAATGTGAATTTATTATACCCAGGAGCAACAGCAGAATACAAATTATCTGTTGCAAACAAAGGAAATATAGATGCAGTACTTGTTAGTGTTGATGGAATTGATACAGCAAATGCAGCAGAACCAAAAGACATAGTTTATTCTATAAATGCAGTAGCAAATGATAAACTTACTGCAGGAAGCACAAAAGATTATATTGTAACTGTAACATGGCCATCAAGTTCAACACAAGTGCCAACAACGAAATCTAAAGTTGCAACAATTACATTGAATTATCAACAAGCTGATTAATAAACAATAATAAAAAGTACTATTTGCTAAAATTCAATAGTACTTTTTTTGAACGTTAGCCTGAAAAAGGAGTAACCATGAGAAAAATTAGAAGAAAAATGAATATTAATTACAAATTAATAACAATAATTATAATAGCACTTTTCCTAATTGGAATAAGTATTGGTTATTCTTATTTACAAACACAATTAAAAATACAAGGTAAAGCAACAATTACTTATCAAGAAAAAAGTGTTTCTTATCCAAAAGGAAGTAGCACTTGTACATATAAATTTGAAAAAGATTCTTCTCAAAATAATTCGGAATATACAACATATAATGTTACACTAAACGTTGTAAATAATGATGAAGAAGTAAATCTTTGGAAAATTGATTTTTCAGTGCCTGAATCATCAAAAAATATATGGTGTAACTACAATTACAGCCAAAACAATGGAAGAGTTACAATAAACTATAAATCTGAAAATGTAACTTTTTCAAAAGGAAGTACACAAACAATCAATTTTAAAATAGATGTAAAGAAAGATGTTAATTTTACTATTAAAAATCTTGCATTAAATGGATTACTTACAGATTTAAATGCATTATAGATAAAATAAGGAGTTTTATAAAAGAATGACAAAAGAAAACAAGAAGGTAATATTATATATAATAATTTTAATATTAATATTAATAGGTTGTTCATTGCTTACATTGTTTATAATTCCTGAGTTTTTTGAAAGTTCTACAAGAATTGCAAATACAATTTTATGGATTGCGCTTGCAATAATTTCAATTCCAATAGAAAATGATCATACTCGTTTTAAAGGAAAAAAAGAAAAAATAAAGACAACATTAATTATAGTTATTATATACAATATGCTATACTTTTTGCTGGGAATTCCACTAGGATATGCAAGAAACCCGTTATCAATGAAGTTTTTCTCAATTATAAAGAATTTGATATTTATAGTTGGAGTAATAGCACTTCAAGATTATGTACGTTCAAAGGTTATAAATAATGTAAGAAGAAAAATAAATTATGTAATATTTACAATAATTTTTGTTCTTATGAGACTAGATTATTCAGAAGGAATTGCAGTGTTTGCTTCAGGTGAAAAAATTTTTGAATATATTTGTTCTGTAATAATTCCTGAAATAGCAAAAGGATGTGTATGCTCGTACTTAGCATTTACAGGTGGAACTTTATTAGTATATGCATATTCAATTCCAATGGCATTAATAAAAGTATTATTACCAATTTTTCCAAACTTGGACTGGTTTTTAACATCAGTATTTGATATACTTATATCAGTAATAATATTTTTATATAACAATTATGAACATACTGTAAAAACGAATAGGTTAACAAGAAAAGAAAGAAAGAAAATGAGCCCAATAAAACTTATTCCAAGTATGGCAATTTTACTAATTGCGGTCTCGTTTATAGCAGGATTTTTGCCAGCAAAACCAATAGCTGTAATGTCAAATAGTATGGTTCCAACTTTTAGTAGGGGGGCTGCAGTAATTTCAGTTAAAGTTAAAGATCCTTCTAAACTTCAGGTTGGGGATATATTACATTATAGGTCTGAAAATGGAGATATAATACATAGAATTATAAATAAAAAAGAAGATGAAAATGGTGAAATAGTGTTTCAAACAAAAGGAGATAATAATGGCTCACCAGATTCAAAATTGGTAGAAAAAGAACAAATCTTAGGAAAAGTAAAAATATATATACCATATTTAGGATATCCTTCAGTATGGTTTGGAGAAAAGATATTAGGAAGAAAATCTTCAATTACTATATAGAAACAAAAGAAGAGGTGAAAAAATGGATAAAGATCGTTATAAATCTAAAACAAAAAATTTAATAAGAAATTTTTGTATTAGCACTGTAATTCTGTTTGTTGGAATTATTATGATTTTTAAGTCATTTGTAGTTGAAAAAGAAGTTAAGAATTTTTTATATTCATATAATTTATTTCAAAATGTAAATTATACTGTTCAACTTAAAGAAAATAATCTATTTACAACACAAGAGCTTGGAATGGATAGGGCCTATGTAACAGATTTAGTTGATAAAATAAAAATGGATTTTTCATATTCATTAAATGGAACGAAAAGTGGACATATAAAATACAGATATCAAATTGTTGCAGATACCAAAATGAGCTATTCTTCAAATGATGATGTAAATGGAAAAATGATATGGGATAATCAAGAATTTTTGTTAGATCCTAAAGAAGTAGAGGTTAATCAAACCAATTATAATATTAATGAATCTGTTGAATTAAATTTTGCTGAATACAATAATAAAATTGCGGATTTTGCAAAATTATATAGAGTTCCAGTTGATGCACAATTAGAAGTAAAATTAATAATAATAAGTGAATCAAATATTGAAGGAATACCTGATACTGTAAACGAATATTCAGTAATGAATGTAAAAATGAATTTAAATGAGTCGGTATTTACAGTTGATAAAAACTTCAAACCAACAGATACAAAATCAATTGTTGATATTAAAGAACAGAAAAAACATGTTAATAAACCATTGTTTATTGCAGGTATAATTTTAGTTGTAGCAGCAATAATGATAATGTTAGATGCAATAAGAAAATCAATTAAATTCAGCCATAAATCTGATTATGCAATTGCATTAAATAGAATTTTGAAAAACTATGGAGATATAGTCGCTGAAATTGTAAGCCCAATTGAAATTGATAATTTAAATATTATTGAAGTAAAAAACTTTGATCAATTATTAGATATTGAAGAAGAAGTTAGAATGCCAATTCTTTTCTATGAAATAGTTGAAGGTGAAAGCGGAGAGTTTATAATTATATGTGATAATATGGCATATAGATATGCTATTGGAGGTTAATAATAAAACGGAAAAGATAGAGTAATATTCTTTTCCGTTTTTTATATTATTAAAAATCAAAAGAAAATGCTGAAAAAAGGTTGTAAAAAAGATAAAACATTGGTATACTAATAGAGTAAAAGTTTGTACAACAGACAAAACTGTGTAAATTAGGAGGTATAAATTATGGAAGAGAATAATTTAACAGAAACACAAGATGGTGGAGAAGTAACAGTTAATGCAATACAAAATACAGACGAAATAACATTAGGAACTAATAATATAAAAATAGCAGATGATGTTGTTGCTGTTATAGCAGGAATGGCAGTTTCAGAAGTTCAAGGCGTTGCTAATATGGCAGGAGGATTTGCTGGAGGAATTTCTGAAGTATTAAGTGGTAAAAAGAATTTCGCAAAAGGTATAAAAGTCGATGTTGGAGAAAAAGAAACTAGAATAGATGTAAATATTATAGTTGAATATGGAACAAGAATTCCAGAAGTTGCATATGAAATTCAAACTAAAGTAAAAAAAGCAGTTGAAACAATGACAGGTTTAAAAGTTATAGAGGTTAATGTTCATGTGCAAGGTGTAAATATTAATAATACTAATATTGAGGATAACAAAAATAATGCACAATAAAAAGTAAAAAGTTTAAGCATAATAAATTAATATATGCTTTAGGATGTATAAAGCACGGAATCAATATTAACCGTGCTTTTTTTATAGAAAAATAGCACAAAAGATGTATATCTTTGTAGGAGGGATGTTATATGAAATTTTTAGAAAAAATTGCGTTAATTATTTTTTCAATAATTATTTTAGTACTAGCTGTGGTAAGTTGTTTAGTGGTATTTCAAGTTATAGAAATAGCTGATGTAACAGGTTTTATAGCTGAATATTTAGAAAATGAAATTGTTGCTAGAACAGTTGTTGTTGTATCTATTATTTGTATTTTATTAGCAATAAAATCATTGTTTTTCCCAGCAAAAAATAAAAAAAGAGAAGAATTAAAATCTGGAGTTTTGCTTGAAAATCAGGATGGAAGATTATTAATATCAAAAGATACAATTGAAAATTTAGTAAATAGTGTAGTACAAAGTTTTCCAGATGCAATTGATACACAAACTAAAATATTTCTTGATGTTGAAAACAATATAACTGTTTTTGTAACATTACTTGTTAAAGAAGAGGCTATAATTAAGCAATTATCTGCATCAATTCAAAACAAAATTAAAGAAACAGTTAAGAGAAATACAGATTTAGATGTGAAGCAAGTAAATATAAATGTTAAAAATATTGAAAATGAAAAAAATAAAAAAGAATCTGCCAAAAGAGAAAATAGTATAGCTAAAATTAATATGGAAAATGTTCAATTTACAGAAGAAAAAAAGGAAATAATTCCAGAAGTGAAAATTAAGTCAAAACCAGAAGTGGCTATTGAACAACCAAAAGAAGAACTAAAAGAGGAAAACAAAGAAGAAAGCAATGTTTAAAAAATTATATTTTGAATTTATACAGGAGGTAGATTATGGGAGATAATAGTAATTTTTTTAGTAAGAATTTAGGTGCAATAATTGGCATTATAATAGGAGCAATTTTAGCATGTACAGGTTTATATAGAGTGATGATATTTATTATTGCTGTATATATTGGAGCTCGTTTTGGAAAATATGTTCAATATAATAAAGAAGAACTAAAAGAAAAAAGTAAAAATTTTATAGATAAATTATAGTATTAATACGAAAATTAGAAAGGTGAAAAAGATGAACAAATCTGCAATAAGAGAGGAGACTTTTAAACTATTATATAGCTTAGAAGTTCAAAAGGAATTTGACACAGAAGAAATGGACATATTTTTTGAAGACACAGAAATAGAAGAAAATAAAGTTAAAGAAGAAATTGTAAAAGAGATTAATGAAATAAAAGAAAATGAAGGAGAAATATTAAAACAAATTTCTGAAAACTTAAAATCAGATTGGAATGTAGAAAGAATTTCTAAAATTAATCTTGCTTTATTAAAAATTGCAATTTATGAAATATTGTACAAAAAGATTCCTTATAAAGTTGTAATTAATGAAGTTGTAGAGCTTGCAAAAAAATATGGGGAAGACACATCAAGTTCATTTATTAATGGTGTTTTAGCAACAGTTGTTAAGAAAAATAATTGTCAATAAAAAACACATATAAAATTAGCAAAAAGCGGAGGAAAAAATGGAGTATAATCCAATTACAGTTACAGATTTAAATAGATACATAAAAAACAAAGTGGATAATGATGAATACTTAAATAATGTTTTAGTTAAAGGAGAAATTTCTAATTTTAAACATCATTATACAGGTCATATGTATTTTACGCTGAAGGATGAAAATTCTTTAATAAAATGTATAATGTTTAAAACATATACAGCAAATTTAAAGTTTGTTCCAAAAGATCGGGATGAAAGTAATGATATTAGGTACGGTTTCTGTTTTTGAAAGAGATGGAATATACCAAATATACTGTAAAGCAATGCAAGAAGACGGAATGGGAAGCTTATATACTGCATATGAAGAATTGAAAAATAAGCTTGAAAAAGAAGGTTTATTTGATGTTAAATATAAAAAGCAAATTCCTAAAATGCCTAGATGCATTGGAGTTCTTACTTCTAATACTGGCTCTGTAATAAGAGATATAATAAATGTTTCTACAAGAAGAAATCCGAATTGTTATATAAAATTATTACCTGTGCCTGTACAAGGCAAAGGTGCAGCAGAAAAAATAGTTGAGGCTATAGAAATAATGAATAAAAATAAGTTGGTAGATGTAATAATTTTAGCACGTGGAGGTGGCTCACTTGAAGATTTATGGCCATTTAATGAAGAAATTGTTGCACATGCAATATTTAATTCTGAATTGCCGATTATTTCAGCTGTAGGACATGAAACGGATTTCACAATTGCGGATTTTGTAGCAGATTTAAGAGCACCAACTCCATCAGCTGCAGCAGAACTTGCAGTTCCTAATATTGCGGATATTATGTTAGAACTTGAAAAATATAATAATAGATTCAAAAATTCATTAAAAAAGAAGATTGAATTAATGAGATTAAGATATGAGAAATGCATGACAAATAGGGTATTTAAAGAGCCTTTACAAAAGATAAACGAAAGATATATATTAATAGATATGAAGGTAAAACAAATACAAAATTCTATTAATAACAAATTAAAAGATAATAAAACACAAATGGTTGAACTTATAACAAAATTAGACACATTAAGTCCCTTAAAGACATTAGCTAGAGGATATTGTTTAACAGAAAAATATGGTAGGATTGTTAATTCCGTCACAAAAATAAAAAAAGATGATGAACTAGAATTAAGATTTAAAGATGGCAGCGCAAATGTAAAAGTTATATAAATGGAGGTAGCGAAGGATGAAGAAATTTTTAATAGTAGTATGTGTAATTGGTGTAATTGTATTTTTAGGTTATATTGGAAAAGAGATGGATTTAAGTAGCATTACAAATGGAAATAAAACTAATACTGCAACAAATTCAAATGTAATTACAGGAAAGAATAATACATCTAATAATACAAGTAATAATGCAAATAAAACTTCAAATAACGTTGTTAATAGCACTAATGAAACAAAAAATGAAACTGAAAGTAAAGATAATACAACAAATACAGCAAACACAACGAATACAACAGAGAACAATACAACTAATACAACACAAAATCAAGTAGAAGAAGTAAAAACATCAGATGAAGACAAAGCAAAAGAATTAGCTCAAAAAGCTTATGGTTCAAGTGATGGTGTATCTTTCAAAATTGAACAAGTTGAAGGTGATGGAGTGTATATTATTTCTGTTAGAGATACTGAAACAACAAGTGCATTAGCATGGTATACTGTAAATGCTAAAACTGGTGCTGTAAACTAGGAGGATGACATGAAAAAAGAATTAAATTTTGAAGATGCTATGAAAAAGTTAGAAGAAATAGCAACTGAATTAGAAAAAAATGATTTAGACTTAGATACATCTGTAACTAAATTTGAAGAGGGAATGAAATTATCAAAAGAGTGTAGTAAGATGCTTGAAGAAGCAGAAAAGAAGATAAGTATATTAATTAAAGATGGAGATACAATCACAGAAGAAGATTTCGAATAGGAGAAAAAATGGACTTTATAAATGAATATAGATATATAATTTTACCAGTTATAGTGTGGTTTGCAATACAAGTATTTAAAGTTGTATATGATTTAATAAAAACAAAGAAATTTAATTTTAAACGAATAATGGGTGCAGGGGGAATGCCAAGTTCTCACAGTGCTGTTGTTACAACACTTGCAACTCTTATTGCAAAACATGAAGGAATAGATACTGCACAATTTGGAATTGCATTTATTTTAGCATGTGTTGTAATGTATGATGCAGCAGGAATTAGAAGAGCGGCAGGAAAACAAGCACAATTATTAAATAAAATAGTTGAAACACCAGGCTTAACTGGAGTTGAAGTAAGTGAAAGACTTGCAGAGGTTTTAGGGCATACTCCAATACAAGTTATAGTTGGTGCTTTAATAGGGATTGCAGTAGGTTTAGTATTTTAGAACGCAATATTTTAAGATGCAAAAGAAAGGGGTTTAGATTATGGAAGATATTGAAATAGCAAGAAATGCAAAATTAAAAAACATTAATGAAATTGCAGAAAAATTAAAAATTAATGAGGATTATTTAGAACAATATGGAAAAAATAAAGCAAAAATAAACTTAGACATTTTGAAAGATTTAAAAGAAAAAAACAATGGAAAATTAATTTTGGTAACATCCATAAATCCTACTCCTTTGGGTGAAGGAAAAACAACAGTCTCAATTGGTTTAGTTGATGGTTTAAATAAAATAGGAAAAAATGCCATGGCAGCATTAAGAGAGCCATCATTAGGACCAGTTTTTGGAATAAAAGGTGGAGCAACTGGTGGAGGTTATTCTCAAGTTGCACCAATGGAAGAAATAAACCTTCATTTTACAGGAGACTTACATGCAATAACAGCTGCAAACAATCTATTATCAGCTATGATAGATAATCATATTTATTATGGAAATGAATTAAAATTCAAAACTGTAACATGGAAACGTTGTTTAGATTTAAATGATAGACAATTAAGAAAAATAAATACAGGTCTTTCAGGTGAAAAAACAATTGTACCAAGAGAAGATGGCTTTGATATAACAGTTGCATCTGAAATAATGGCAATTTTGTGCTTAGCAGAAGACATTGAAGATTTAAAAAATAAAATTGCAAATATTATAGTTGGATATAATGAAGCTGGAGAACCAATAAAAGCTAGTAAGTTAAATGCACAAGGTGCTATGACTGCATTGTTAAAAGATGCTATAAAACCAAACTTAGTTCAAACATTAGAGAATAATCCAGTTATAATTCATGGTGGACCATTTGCAAATATAGCGCATGGATGTAATAGTATAATAGCAACAAAATTATCATTAAAACTTAGTGATTACATTGTTACAGAAGCAGGATTTGGGGCAGATTTAGGTGCAGAAAAATTCTTAGATATAAAATGTAGAAAAGCAAATTTAAAACCAGATTGTGTTGTTTGTGTTGCTACAATTAAAGCTTTAAAATATCATGGTGGAATGCCAAAAGATGAAATTCAAAATGAAAGTATTGAAGCATTAAAAAGAGGTTCAAAAAATATTTTACAACATATTGATAACTTAAAGAATAAATACGGATTAAATGTTGTAGTTGCAATTAACAGATATATTTCAGACACAGAAAAAGAAATTGAAACACTATCAGATATATTAAAAGAGCATGGCGTAGAGCTTAGTTTGTGTGAAAACTGGGGAAAAGGTGGAGCTGGAATAACAGATTTAGCTGAAAAAGTTGTTGATTTATGTGAAAAAGAATCATCTTTAAATTATATGTATGATTTAAATGAAACAATTGAAGAAAAAATAGAAGATGTTGCAAAAAAAGTTTATGGTGCAGAAGGTGTAGAATATAGTGAAAAAGCAAAAGAAAGTATAAAGAAAATTACAGATTTAGGATATGCCAATTTGCCAGTATGTATTGCAAAAACACAATATTCATTTTCAGATGATCCAAAAAATCTAGAATGCGATGGACCTTTTAACATTCATGCAGAAGACATTATTCTTAAATCTGGAGCTGGATTTATAGTTGTTATTACAGGAAAGATAATGACTATGCCTGGATTACCAAGAGTTCCAGCTGCTGAAAAAGTTGATGTTAATGAAGAAGGAAACATAGTAGGTATTTTTTAATATTTGTTAATTTTAGTATAATTTGACTTCATTTAGGGGAAGATACTCCTAAATGAAGTTTTTTATTGTAGGGCATAGTTGGATAAAAGTGTAAATTGTGTCTACATATTTTAGGAGGTTATAATGAAAAATTATGCTAAAAGACAAAGAAAAATAGCGATATTTTTTGTTGGATTTATTTTTTTTATATTTATTTTTTATAATTTCAATTTAAGAAATGATGAAAGTATTGCATTATCAAGATATGGCTCATCTGGAAGTGAAGTAACTCAGATACAAACAAAGTTAAAAAGATGGGGATATTATAATGGTAGTATAGATGGAATTTATGGAAGTAAAACTGTTGCCGCGGTTAAATGGTTTCAATCTAAAAATGGATTAACATCAGATGGAATTGCTGGACCAGCTACTTTAGCAGCTATGGGAATTTCATCATCTAGTGGTGGAGGAACTGCTAATAATAGTGACTTAAATTTACTAGCTCATTTAATATATGCGGAAGCAAGAGGAGAACCATATAAAGGACAAGTGGCTGTGGGAGCGGTAGTATTAAATCGTGTAAAAAGTAGTAGCTTTCCAAATTCTGTTGCAGGGGTAATATATCAAAGAGGTGCTTTTAGCGTTGTAGATGATGGTCAAATAAATTTAAGTCCAAATACTACAGCTATAAATGCGGCAAGAGATGCGTTGAATGGTTGGGATCCAACATCGGGCTGTATATATTATTTCAATCCAGCTACAGCTAAAAGTAAATGGATTTGGTCTAGACCGTATGTTATTACTATAGGAAAGCATAGGTTTTGTAAATAAAGGACAATTGGGGACGTTTCATTTTTGTCCCCAATTGTCCCTTGACAAATCACCTCCTCACTGATAATATAATTGTGGAGAATAAGGAGGAAAACTATGCTATTTTACCCAGATTTTTATTGTGATAATGTAAGGGATGTAAAATTAGAATTTTTAAAGCAAAATAATATAAAGGGTGTTATTTTAGATGTAGATAACACGTTAATTGACTATTATAGACAGTTTGAAAATGGTACTATTGAGTGGGTTCAGGGATTAAAAAAAGCAGAAATTAAACTTTGCATAGTTTCAAATAGTAACAAACACGACAAAGTTAGAAATGTTGCTGAACAACTAGATGTTCCATATTTTCATTTTGCTAAAAAACCTTTTAAAATTGGTTTTTTGAAAGCAAAAAAACAAATGGGATTAGAAGCACAAAACATTGCCGCAATTGGTGATCAAATTATGACAGATGTTGTTGGTGCTAATAGATGCAAAATGTTTTCCATATTAGTTAAACCAATTAAAGAAAAGGATATTTTTATTACAAGAATAAAAAGGCCTTTAGAGAATTGGATAATAAAAAGTTATTTAAAAAGGATAAATAATAAATAAAGAAAGTGAAGGTATAAAATGTTTATAAATGATATAAATATTTTTTGGTATGTAGGTATTGGAATACTTGGTTTTCTAGTTGGAAACTTTCTTGGGGTAGTAAATTACTGTTTACCAGAGCATAAAAAAGTATTTTCAATGGATATGATAAAAAATTATATACATATGACGAAGTCAAATTATATTTTGAACATAATAACATGCGTGTTATATTTAGTTATTTTATATTTTGTAGGTATAAGTGATTGGGTAAGACTAGCTGAATACTTAATTCTCTCGCCAATGCTTGTTTCTGCATTTGCTATTGATTATAAATTGCAAATTATTCCCAATAGATTAACATTAACAATGTGGGAAGCCGGGATTATCTTCTCATTTATAAGGGGAATAAATAATCTAAATGCTGCTGTGGAAATGTGGATAGGAATGGTACTTGGTGCAGGAATATTTTTCTTATTAACATTCTTAGGAAATATAATTTTCAAGAAAGAAACAATGGGATTTGGAGATGTAAAATTAATGGGAGCTCTTCGGCCTATTTTTAGGATGGAGAAGTGTATTGGCAGTTACTATATTATCATTTTTCATAGCTGCAATCTACAGTATAGTAATGATTATTGTAAAAAAGATAAAAAAAGAAAAAATGGAAGAGTTTATTCCTTTTGGACCATTCATAGTAATAGCAAGTTTTATTGTTATGTTTGTTCCATTTAATGTTTTATTAAATATTCCATTTTACATATTTACATTTGGAATAATAAAATAAAATGTATTATAAAATAAAGCGGGTGATTTATTTGAATGAAAAAATTGAAGGGTTAAGAGAAAAATTAAAAATCATGAACATGCAAGGTATGATTATTACAAACCCTGTAAGTATTAGATATCTAACAAAAATAAATGCAGAAGGTGTATTGCTAATAACAAGAAGAGAAAATGTTTTTATAACAGATGGAAGATACATAGAAACAGTTAATAACACATTAACAATTGATGATGAGGTAATTGTATATGATGTGAAAGAATTAATAAGAGAAGATTATGAAAATTTCTTTACTTTTTGTGAAAATGTTGGCTTTGAAGAAGGTCATTTAACATATGCAAAATATAAAGAGTATATGCATAAATATAAAATCAATAATTTTGAAGAGACTGAAGGATTAATAGAAAGATTTAGAATTATCAAAAAAGAAGATGAAATAGATTGTATAAAAAAAGCATGTTTAATTACAGATGAGTGTTTTGAACATCTAAAAGAATTTATCAAAATTGGCATGACAGAAAAAGAAGTGGCTTATGAAATAGAGAGATTTTTTATAGAGCATGGAGCAGATGGACTGGCTTTTGATACAATAGTTGCATCTGGAATAAATTCTTCAATGCCTCACGCGATACCAACAGATAAAAAAATTGAAGATGGCGATCCAATAACAATAGATATGGGATGCAAATATAAAGGGTATTGCTCAGATATGACAAGAACCATATTTGCAGGGCATGTACCACAATTTATGAGACCAGTATATGATCTTGTGTTAAAAACTCAAATTAGGGTGTTAGAGGAATATAAAGAAGGCGCAAATTTAAAAACAATTGCACAAGGAGTAGAAAGTGATTTTAAATTAAATGGTGTAACAATGATACATAGTTTAGGACATGGGCTTGGACTTGAGATTCATGAATATCCATTTATAAGTTCAAAATATGATTATGTACTAAAAGAAAATATGGTACTAACTGATGAACCAGGGATATATATTGCAGGAAGATTTGGCGTTAGAATAGAAGATACAGTTTTAATTACAAAATATGCATCACAAAATTTAACTTTATCAGATAAATCATATGTTGTAGTAGGAATATAAAATAATAAATAAAAAGTAAGGTATTTAATTCTAAATCCTTACTTTATTGTTTTTATTTTACTTTTGAAATAAATGCATTCAAAGAATCACCTTTACTCATTCTAACTCTTGGTAATTCGTAAGGATCATCTCCAGGAAAAACTCTGCCACCTTGAGTAGTAAAAGATAAAATATAATTACAATCTTTAAGAATTTTTTTGCAATTATCATTAAAATGTCCAAAAGGATAGCAGAATACTCTACAATTATTTGGAATTATAGTACGACAAGTTTCTAAATCTTTACAACCATTTTCATAGCTTATAGTTAAAAATGCACCTTTACCATCTGAACCAGCTTTATGCATATTATGTGAATGTGATTGAAAATCTACGTTTTTGAAGTTTTCTTGAGCGATAGGACTTGTATACCATGAAGTTATTAAAAACGATGTTGCTGTAAAATTATATTTTTGAAGTACAGGAACAGCAAGCCTGAAAAAAGATTCATCTCCATCATCAACAGTTAAAACTATGCTTTTTAATGGAAGTCCATTTTTCCCTTCAACATATCCTAAAATTTCTTCCCAAGTTGGAACATAATAATTGTTTTCAGATAAATATTTTATTTGTTCTTCAAAAGCGTGAATTTCCATAAAGTTTGCATCTTTTCCAGTTTCACCTGCTTGCTCATCATAGAAAAAGTGGTACATTAAAACTGGTAGACCACGTTTTTTAGATTGTTCAATTTCTTCATTTGATAAACTTTCAACTACAGAAGGCTTTTTTTCTTCTGTTTTATTATTGTTTTCATCAGAGTTGTTTGATGTTATTGGTTCAACAACTATTTTGTTTATTTTAACAGTTTTATTATCTTGTTTTCCTTTATTATGTATAAATAAAATTATTAGTACAACAGCTAGAATAAATAGTAGTAATGCTAATAATGACTTATATTTTCTTTTCTTTCGTCTTCTTGAATTTGCCAAATATATCATCTCCTGTTTTTTATTTATAATAAAACATAAAGTGCAATTTTGCAAGTAAAAAATAATACTTTCAAAATTAGTTCACACTATGGACATAAACTCTTGTTATAATATATAATATATTTGTAGAAAAGGACGGAAAATGTATGAAAGATATTACTGTTTTAATAATTGATGATGAATCAAGAATGAGAAAATTAATAAAAGATTTCTTAGCTAAAAAAGATTACAAAATAATTGAAGCTGAAGATGGGGAAGATGCATTAGAAAAATTTGAAAAAAATCAATCAAAAATAGATTTGATTTTATTAGATGTTATGATGCCAAAGCTTGATGGCTGGTCAGTTTTAAGACAAGTACGATTAAAATCAAAAGTCCCAATTATAATGTTAACAGCAAGAGGTGAAGAGCAAGATGAATTATTTGGGTTTGAGTTAGGGGTTGATGAATATATTTCTAAACCATTTAGCCCTAAGATTTTAGTTGCAAGAGTTGAAGCATTATTAAAACGTACTATTCCTCACGATGAGAATATATATAATGTTGGTGGAATTGAATTAGACACAAATGGAAGAACAGTAAAAGTTGATTCGAAGAATATAGAGCTTAGTTTAAGAGAATATGAATTATTGAAATATTTAATAGATAATAAAGGAATTGCATTATCAAGAGATAAAATATTAAACAATGTATGGAATTATGATTATTATGGAGATTCAAGAACTATAGATAGTCACATAAAAAAATTAAGACACAAATTAGGCAAAAAAGGAAAATATATTGAAACAATGAGAGGTGTGGGTTATAAATTTGAAGTTAAAGGAAAAAACGAATAACTTAAAAAAACATGTAAAAACAGTAAGGGTAAAGTTATTTTTAACAATTTCAATAACAATTGCAATAGTTATTACAATGCTTATTGTAATAAACAGTGCTGTTTTGGAAAAGTTTTATATGTATAATCAAGCTAAAATAATGATAGATTTGTGCAACCAGATTGATTCATATTATATAAATCATTTATCGGTTGAAGAAATAGATCGAAATTTAAAAATTCTATCTATAAAACATAATATGGATATATTACTTAAATCAGGTACAAATGAAAATATTTATATTTCAAATGGAAACATTAATAGAATAGCTACAGAAATTGATTTTTATAATTATATAAATTATGAGAATATAAATGTGTTATATTCTGAAAAATCTTATGAGATAAAATCAATAAAAGAAAAAGATACAACGGCTAATTATATTTTATCAACATATAAAATGCAAAATGGATGGGAACTTTATATAAAAACACCTATTACTGGATTAAAAGAGAATGCTAGGATTTCAAACAATTTGCTATTAACAATAGGTGTAGCAGCAATATTAATATCTGGAGTTGCATCATCTTTTGTTTCTAGAAGGTTCACAAAGCCAATAGTAGAATTAAATGATATTGCAAATAGTATGTGTAATTTGAATTTTTCAAAAAAATATATAGTAAATGAAGAAAATGATGATGAAATAAATGCACTTGGTAGAAGTATTAATACAATGTCAGACAAGCTAGAAACTACAATAAAAGAATTAGAAAAGAATAATTCTGAACTTGAAAAAGATGTTGAAAAAAAATCAAAAATAGATGAAATGAGAAAACAGTTTATATCTGATGTATCACATGAACTTAAAACACCAATTGCATTGATTCAAGGTTATGCAGAGGGATTGGTTGAAAATGTTAATACAGATGATGAATCAAGAGAATATTATGCTGAAGTTATTTTAGACGAAGCAAATAAAATGGATATTTTGGTTAAACAATTATTAGAATTAATGAAATTGGAATATGGAAAAAGAGAGTTCAATAACCATAGTTTTGATATAGTTTCTTTAATAAAAGAAGTAATTAGAAAAACAAATGTAATGATACAAGAAAACAATATTGAAGTTGAATTTGATGAGAATAAAGAGATTCTTGCGTATGCTGATAGTTTCTATATAGAGCAAGTTGTAACAAATTATTTAACAAATGCAATTAAGTATTCAAAAGAGATAAATAATGAAAGAAAGATAATAATTAATATTAATAAAAATGATGTAACAAATAAAATAAGAGTTAAGGTGTTTAACACTGGAGATAACATAAATGAAAGTGAACTACAGCGTATATGGGGAAGATTTTATAAAACGGATTCGTCAAGAAATAGAAAAAATGGCGGAACAGGTATTGGATTAGCATTAGTAAAGGCGGTAATGAACAATTATAAAAATGAATATGGTGCTGTTAACAAAGAGAATGGAATAGAGTTTTTCTTTGATTTAGATGAATATAAACAATAACAAATGAAAAAAGGTAGGATGTGTATGAAGAATAAAAGAAATGTAATAATATTTGTTGTAATTTTAATTATAATTCTTATAACATCAATAGTTTTAGGAAAAAGCAATCATAGTAAAAGTTATAGTATAGAAGACATTACAAATGTAGAATATGTAGTTTTTCAGAATGATAACAAATATGGTGTAATAGATAGAAGCGGAAAAATATTGGTTGATGCTGTATATGATGAGATAGATATACCAAATCCAATGAAGCCTGTATTTATATGTAAATATGATTATAATGTTGAAAAACAAGAATATAACATAAAGGTTTTAAATGAAAAAAATGAAACTATTTTATATCAATATTTTATAGTTGAAGCAATTAAATTAGACTGGGATAATAGTGAAGTTCCATTTGAAAAATCTGTTTTAAAATATAAACAAAAAGGAAAATATGGAATAATTGATTTCAATGGAAAAGCTATAACAAAGGCAAAATATGATGAAATTAAGTCTTTAGATTTTCAAGAGGGACTGTTATTAGTAAAGAAAAATGATAAATATGGTGTAATAAATATCAAAGGGGACTATATTTTAAAGGAAAGGTATGATATAATAAAGCCTAATGAAAATTACCAAGCATCAAAACAAATAGATAATATAGGATTTATTGTTGGAAATTTAACATCAGATGGATATAAATATGGATATGTTAACTATAAAAATCAAAAGGTTTTAAACATTGAATATGATCAAATTGAAATAGTTAACAAAAACGAAGAAGTGAGCACATATTTTATTGCATTCAAAGATGGCAAAGCAGGTTTTTATAATAACAAATACAACATTTTAAAGAATCTATATGATAACATTATTTATAATGAATATAATAATTGTCTAATTATTGAAAAAGATGGAAAACAAGGTGTATTTAAAGTAAATGGGGAAATGATATTACCAATAGAATATGACAATATATTTATGTCTGGAAGATATGTAAATACTCGTAAAGAAGAGGATGTTGAAGTTTTTGATTATACAGATATGAGTAAAGTTGACATTAAAAATATTATAGGACTAAATGAAACTTTAGAAAATGATAAATATATAATAGCTATTTCAAGTAATGAAAAATACAAGATTATAAATGTTACAGATAATATGTCAGAAAGCAGTAATGAATATGATTATCTTGAATATATTGGTGAAAATGTGTTTATAGCTTACAAAGAAGGACGTTTTGGAGCAATTAGTGAAACAGAAAATCTAATTATAGATTTCAAATATGATGATATGCAGAAAATTCAAAATGATAAAATTATAAGAGCTATATATAAAGATGGAAAAACATCAAATATTAAGTATTTTGATTATGCTGGTAAAGAAATAAATTATTCAGATAATAATAGTTTATATCTTGATGAAATAGGAGATTACAAGAAATTGGATTTAGGATATGGACAACTTTATTACATAAAAAAATAAATTATTTTTTGAGAGGGGATAAAAATGTACGAACAATTTGGAATTGACGAAAAAATTGTTAATCTAATGAAAAAAAGTGAAGACGAAATAAAACCTATATTTAAAGAGATTGAAGAAGTATGTGAATATAATTCTTTAAAAGTTCTAAAAGCATTTCAAGATAATAATATTTCAGATATGCATTTTGGTACAACAACAGGTTATGGTTATGGAGATGTTGGAAGAGATACAGCAGAAAAAGTATTTGCACAAGTTTTAGGCGCAGAAGATTGTTTACTTAGAAATCAATTTATTTCAGGAAGTCATGCTTTAACAGTTGCATTGTTCGCATTTTTAAGACCTGGAGATGTAATGTTAAGTATATGTGGAAAACCTTATGATACTTTAGATGAAGTAATTGGCATTGTTGATAATCCAAGTTCACTAAAATCATTTGGAATAAAATATGAACAAATTGACTTAAATGAAAATGATTTTGATTATGAAGCAATTGAAACAAGATTAAAACAATCAAAAGTAAAACTTATAGAAATTCAACGTTCAAGAGGATATGCAACTCGCAAAAGCTTAACATTAGATAAAATAGAAAAAGTTGTTACATTCATAAAAAATATAGATAAAGATGTAATAATTATGATAGATAACTGCTATGGTGAATTCGTTGGAAAATATGAGCCAACAAGCTTTGGAGCAGATATTATAGTAGGATCACTAATTAAAAATCTTGGAGGAGGAATTGCATCAAACGGAGCATATATAGCAGGAAAGAAAGAATTAGTTGAATTAGCAGCAGAAAGATTAACACTTCCAGGAGAAGGAAAAGAAGTAGGACCAAGTTTAGGTGCAAATAAACAATTCTTACAAGGACTATTTATGGCACCAAGTGTTGTAGCAAGTAGCTTAAAAACAGCAGTTTTAGCAAGTAAAATGCTAGAAGAATTAGGGTATAAAGTACAACCACGTTTCAACGAAAAAAGAGCAGACATAGTTCAAACAATAGAATTTGGAAATGAAGAAAAATTAATAAAATATTGCCAAGGAATACAAATGGGATCACCAGTAGATTCAAACTCAATACCAGAACCATGGGATATGCCAGGTTACACAGACAAAGTAATAATGGCAGCAGGAGCATTTACACAAGGTTCATCAATAGAACTATCATGTGATGGTCCAATACGCCCACCATACATAGCCTTCATGCAAGGTGGCTTAACTTACGAATACGGCAAGCTAGGCGTACTAAAGGCAATAAGCAGAATAATTTAGGGACAATTTGGAACGTGTCCCATAAAAAGGAGTTAATAATGAAAGTTGTAGTAATAGGTGGAGGACCAGCTGGAATGATGGCTGCAATTTCCGCTGCAAGAAGTGGAAATGAGGTTGTATTATTAGAAAAAATGAATATGCTTGGAAAAAAACTTTTAATTACAGGTAAAGGAAGATGCAATATTACAAGTTCACTTGATATTTCTGAATTTATACCTAATATTCCAGGTAATGGAAGATTTTTATATAGCAGTTTCCAGCAATTTACGAATGAAGATATTATTGATTTACTAAAAAAACATCATGTAGAAGTTAAAGAAGAAAGAGGAAATAGAATTTTTCCTGTTAGTGATAAATCAGTTGATGTTTTAAATTGTTTTTTAGATGAAATGAAAAATTTAAATGTTAAAATTATTACAAGTGCAAGAGTAAATGATATTTTAATAGAAAATCAAAAAGTTATAGGAGTACAATATTCAGATAATAAAATTGAAAAAGCAGATAAAGTAATATTAGCAACAGGTGGAAAAAGTTATCCTTTAACAGGTTCAACAGGTGATGGTTATGCTATAGCAGAAAAACTTGGACATACAATAACAAAAATATGTGCATCTTTGGTTCCAGTTACAGCAGCAAACAATTCACTAAGATTATGCAAAAAGTTACAAGGATTAAGCTTGAAAAATGTTAAAATTTCTTTTGAAGATGAAGAAAAAAATAAAGTAATATATGAAGATTTTGGTGAAATGATTTTCACTCATTTTGGAGTTTCAGGTCCAACAATATTAAGTGGTTCAGCACATTTATTAAGATATAAAAATGTAGAAGAATTATTTATTAAAGAAAAAATAATATTAAAAATTGATTTGAAACCTGCGTTAACAGAGGAAAAACTCGATTCAAGAATATTACGCGATTTTGATAAATTTAAAAATAAATTATTTAAGAATAGCTTAGATGAATTATTACCACAAAAGTTAATTGAGCCAATAATTGAATTATCCGAAATAAATCCAAACAAACAAGTAAATGAAATTACTAAAATTGAAAGACAGCGATTAGTAAAATTATTAAAAAATTTCAAAATAAGTATTAATGGATTTAGACCAATTGATGAAGCAATTATTACATCTGGAGGAATTGCAATAAATGAAATAAATCCTAAAACAATGGAATCGAAATTAATACAAGGTTTATATTTTGCAGGTGAAATAATTGATGTAGATGCATACACAGGGGGGTTCAATTTACAAATAGCATATTCTACAGGATATGTAGCTGGTTTATAAATACCAAAAATAAGGAGAAAAATTAAATGTTTAAAACAATTCGGAGAAGATAAAGTTACAGGCGAAATAGTAGAAAAAAAGTCGAAATTTATTGCTAATTTGTTTTATGTGAAAAATGAAGAACAAGCACAAGAAGTAATAAAGGCAATAAAAAAGCAATACTTTGATGCACGTCATAATTGTTATGCCTATAGAATTATGACTGAAAACAATACTATAATTGAAAGGCAAAGTGATGATGGTGAACCAAGTGGAACAGCTGGAGCACCATTATTAAATATTCTTTCAAAAAATAATTTGTGTAATGTGCTTGTAATTGTAACAAGATATTTTGGAGGAATTCTACTTGGAACCGGAGGATTAGTAAGAGCATATTCAGATGCGGCGATGGATGCTATTGGAAAAGCTACTATTACTAATGAGATAATTGGTATTCAAGTTGAAGTTGAGCTTGAATATGCAGAGTTGGAAAAATTAAAGTATTTTGTTGAAAAAAATGGTATACGAATTGTGGATGTTGATTATCAAGATACTATTAAATGTTATATTGAAATGCCAAAAGAAATTTTGGAAAGGTTTTTGAGTGAAAATAACGTAATAAGATATAGTGTTGTTGGAGATGTTAATATTGTTGTCAGCAAATAAACTTATGAAATCGTAAAACTTATATATTACAACCTTCGCTTTGGCTTGCTGACTCGGATTTGAATAAAGGCAAAAGGATTGGAGAATAGTTGATGGTTCTATTTTTGAGTCCTTTTGCTTTCTTTATTCAAACCTTGTCAAACTGGCGCGCCTTGGACTCAGGTTGTAATATATAAGTTTTACGATTTCATAAGTTTATTTGCTACTCTATTCCTGTACAATAATAAGTAAATTATACAATAAAACAGACTTTAATTTTATTTATTGTAAAAATTTACCAAAAATGGAAAAAAATTCCAAAAAACTATTGCAAAATATTTTTTATGATATTATAATGTGATTGTAAAATTTTTCCAATTTTACAAAATTTTAAACAGGAGGATGAAAAAGGTGGATAAAAAAATAACAGTATTAATAGCAGATGACAACAATGAATTTACCATGACATTATTAAAGTATTTGAAGGAAGAAAGTGATATGGAAGTGGTAGGTGTAGCGAAAGATGGAGTAGAAGCCGTAGAATTAATATCAGTTATGAAACCAGATGTTGCAATATTAGATGTTATAATGCCTCATTTAGATGGACTAGGAGTTTTGGAAAAAATAAATGAATCAAATATGGATAAAAAACCATTATGCATAATGTTATCAGCTGTAGGACAAGACAAAATTACACAAAAAGCAATGCTATTGGGCGCACAATATTATATAATAAAACCGTTTGAAATTGATGTACTAATTAAAAGAATAAGAGAAATAAAAACATTTCAATCAACTGGCGCTAAAGTTAATTACATCAGTAAAGAAATAAGAGCACCTTACATAGAGATACAACAGAATAATAAAAAAACATCAGATAATTTAGAGGCGTTAGTAACAAACATTATTCATGAGGTAGGTGTTCCAGCACATATTAAAGGATATCAGTATTTACGTGAAGCAATTATGATGGTTGTAAATGATATTGATGTTATAAATCAGATCACAAAACAGCTATATCCTGAAATAGCAGCAAAATATCACACAACACCTTCACGTGTTGAAAGAGCAATTCGCCACGCAATAGAAGTTGCATGGGGAAGAGGTCAAGTTGAAACTGTTGAAAGTATTTTTGGTTATACAGTTTCAAATAGTAAGGGTAAGCCTACTAATTCAGAATTTATTGCAATGATTGCAGATAAATTAAGACTTGAATTAAAAACTGCATAATTAATATAAAAAACTAATATTCAGGCAAGAGTAAGATTTTTTACTCTTGTTTTTTATTATCTACAATATTATCTATAAATACATAAAAAAGTAAAATTGGCATATTCTATAAAAAATGGAGGGAATATGTTGAAACAGAATGCAGAGTATAAAAGATTTGTGCTAGAACTTTCAAATCTAATAAAAAAAGAAACAGATAAATTTGTTTTTGTTTGTATTGGGACAAATAGGGTTATTGGGGATTCAGTTGGACCAATTGTTGGTAGTATATTAAAAAGAAATGTAAAATTAAATAATAAAATTAAAGTTTTAGGAGATTGCAAAAATAATATTTGTTATAAAGATATAAATAAAAAAGTTCAAATTATAAATAAATTATATCCTGAAAACTCACTTATTATTATAGATTCTGCATTATCAAGTAAAGAAAATATTGGAAAAATATTTGTTGAGAATAAGGGATTGAAATATGGTGAAGGTTTGAAAAAGTCTAATAAAACAATTGGAGATATTAGCATAAAAGCTGTTACTGGAATTAATTTTAATAATAGATTTAAAAATTTTCAAAATTTAAAAAATGCTGCATATTCAGATGTTACTAATTTAGCCCAATTTATATCTGAGGGTATTATTCAAGTTATAGAATCCAAAGTGGTATAATCTTCATAATTTTTGTGAAAAATATTTGTATAAACTACTGTAATCGGGAGGGATACAAATATGGATAGATTAAGAAACATCGTTATATTGAGGGATTTGCCATCAAATGTAATAGAAGAGGCTTTTGTGGTATTAAAAAAGAATCAAAAAGCAAAAAAATTGGAACATATAGACAATAAAAATAATTTCAGCTGTGAAAAAAATGGGGAAGATGAAAATGAATTTATTGTAAGAGAGGCTGAATTATTAATACAAAATTATGTGGAGAGTAATAACAATGTACCAAAAGAAAATCAGAATTATAAATTAAATAAAAAATACAAAAGATTAAAACGAATTGCTACTGTATTAGCTTGTTGTTTGTTCTTTGCGATTATATATATTTTATTATAAAAAATGTGTGAATAAAAATGTACAAACATCATATAAATTAAAAAAGACAAGTTTAAAACTAATGTTTAAGATTTGGAGTGAATTTATATGGAAAGAATAATGTCTCCAGAAGAGAGAATTAAAAGGGCAGAAGAAATATATTATAGACGCAAGAATCAAAATGGTGTAAGAGTTTCAACAACTTCAGTTAATATTGGAAAAAGAAATAAAGTGTCTTTAGGTAAAAGAATGATAATTCAATTATTAATTTGTTCATGCATTTATGGATTAATATTTTTAATAAAGGATAAAGACAATTATTTTAGTAAGCAAACAATAGAAACATTATCAAATGTACTTAATTATGATATTAATTTATATGATGCATATAACAAGTGTGTAGAGTATTTTAGAAATACTAAATTTCCAAAATTAAAGGAAAATGAATTAGTAGAAAACAAAGAAGAAGCGGTTTCTGAGGAAACATCAGAAAAAAGTACACAAGAAAATTTAGAAGAAAAAAATGATAATAGTAGTAATACTGAAGTTGAAAATGCTGTAAATGAAAATACTGAAGGAGCAGGCGGAGCAGAAATCCCACAAGAACAAGTATCTGAACAAAGTAAAACTCAAATGGAAATTGATGCTGAATATATTAAACAAAATTATAACATTATAAAGCCTGTAAATGGTGGAATTACTTCAGGTTTTGGAGATAGAGAACCAACAGAAATAATATCTGCATTTCACCAAGGAGTTGATATAAGAGCAGTTCAAGGAACTCCAATATGTGCTGCGATGGAAGGAACTGTAATTGCAGCCTCATATGCTGGAGATTATGGGAATCATATTAAAATTCAAAATGGGGACGTTATAACAGTGTACGCACATTGTAGTGAGATTGACGTTTCAGTTGGGGATTCTATAGTTCAAAATCAAGTTATAGGAAAAACTGGTGCTACGCGGAAAAGTAACTGGTCCACATTTACATTTTGAAATAAGAAGAGAAGGAAGATATGTTGATCCGTGTCTGATTTTAGATTTTAATTAATAAGAAAGGAGTTTTTATATAAAGTTACATGCAAATAAAAATTAATTTAAAAATATTCATTTTTATTATCATATTTCTTCTGACTAGACAAATAGAAATATATAGTTTATTAATGCTATTTGCTTTTTTACATGAACTAGGGCACTTAGTTGTAGGGCTCATGCTAAAGTTTAAGCCACAAGCTTTAAGTATTAATCCACTTGGAATATCTATAAAGTTTAAAATAAATATAGATGATTATAACCATAAAATAAATAAAGCTAATAAACTTGCATTAAAAAAAATAATAATTGCATTTGCTGGGCCAGCTGTTAATTTTATAATTGCAATTCTATTTTTAATAAATAAAATTGATTTATGGGGAATAAAAAATGACATAATAGTGTATTCAAATATATTGATAGGAGTATTTAACTTAATCCCAATATATCCACTTGATGGTGGAAGAATACTAAAGAATGTTATACATATTATTAAAGGGTTAGAGGATTCGCGTACATATATAATTACAATATCCAATGTTAGTATAATAATATTAACAATGCTTTCAAGCATTGGAATTATATATTTCAAAAATATTGCGATTTTATTTATAATTTTTTATTTGTGGTATTTAGTAATTAAGCAGAATATTGTTTATAACGAAAGATTAAAGGTTTATGAAATATTAAATAAACAATATAAAGAAATAAAAAAAGAAAATGTAAATTCGTAAATTTACATTTTCTTTTTTATATAAATTAATCTTCTTTATTGTCATCGATTACAGATGTGCAGTGTGGACATCTTGTTGCTTTATATGCAATTTCTGTATAGCAATAAGGACATAATTTTGTTTCTGGTTCTTTTTCTCCTTCTTCAACTGGAGCTTTTCCTTTTTTAGCTTTTGCAGCTAATTTTTCTAATCTTTCTTTGCTCTTTTTATTTGCTGTGTTGATAGCTTTTACTATTATAAATAGAATTAATGCAACGATTAGAAAATTAATAACAGCTGTTAAAAATGTTCCATAATCTAAAGCTTGACCGCTATTTCCTAAAGGAATAGTACCATGAACTTCAGCTCCTCCAATTAATGCAAGTAATGGTTGAATAAAACAACTTGTTAAAGCTGCAACTATATCTGCAAAGGCAGCACCAATTATAACACCAATTGCTAAATCCATTACATTACCTTTGGCAATAAAATCTCTAAATTCTTTAAACATGTGAATTCCCCCTTTATTTCAAATATACATAAAATATACTATATAATGCATATTTTGTCAAATTGTGACTTAGTGTTTATTACATAGAGAAATTAAAAGAATTGGTTTCAAGTGTTGAAAAGCTTACACCTAAAATAACAAACAAAATAACTAGTAATATAATTGCAATAATAAATCCAAGTAACATTGCGCAGAAGAATGAACGAGCATAATTTCTTCTGTTTATGTTAGAATTATCTAAAGAGTATACTATTAGCATTATAAAACCAACAAGTGGAAGACTAAATAATAAATTATATCCAACATAAGCCCAAGCTGAAAGTGGTTTGTATTCTTTTGGAATATTATTTTGTGGATTTGTATAATTGTAATTTGGTTGTGGTTGTGGTTGTGGTTGTGGCGCTGGCTGTGGTGCTGGTTTTGGTTGCACTTGTACATTTGTATTATTTTCTTGATTTTCTGACATAAAAATCACCTCCCATTTATATCTAAATAAATTTTATCATTTAAAGGAACATTTTACAACAATTATTTTAAATATTATTTAGTAACATAAAAAGATGTAATCCTGCATAAGATTAAATAGTTTATTTATGGAGGTTTTTTATTTATGTTTTTGGTAATTAACAAGCAAAAGCTTTTTTCTTATTTTATAGCATTTACAACAGTTGTTGTCTTACTGGGAATGGCAAAAATTTATACAAACAAATCAGCTGAAATAATTGAAACATTTTCAAAAGCAAGAGAAGAAAATATTCAGAAAAAAGCTGAAATTACAAAAGAAAATAACTATGAAAAAAATAATTCAATAGTAATAACTGGTGACTGGAAGGATAATGATATTAATGAACTGCTTTCATTATTAAAAAAATATAATATTAATATGAAATTCTATCTAACAAAGGAATGGAAAAGCAAGCACAATGCCTCTGTAAATCAAATTGCAAATTATGGACATGAAATACTTGAAATAGATGATTAAAAGCAAATGAATAATTTTTAAGGAATAAAGTATAATACAAATTAAGGAGATTTTATTATGGTATTTATAGGCATTGTTACTAATTCAAAAAGTGAAGAAGATATATTTAATTTATTGAGTAATAATAAATTTTTAAAAGACAATAATGTAATATTTATTAAAGAATCGAATATAGATAATATTAAAAATGTACATTTTGATACTATAGTTATTAATTCGAAATTTAATAAGATGGATGAGCTTACAAGTCTATTAGCAAACGCAAAAAATATATTAATAAATATGGATGAAAAAATTGATTTTGAAGATGCAAATGTTTGCAATTTAAATTTGATAACATATGGATTTAATTCAAAATCTAGTGTAACGGTTTCAAGTGTTACAGATGATGATGCTTTAATTTGCATACAAAGAAATATATGCAGTAATACTGGTGTTATAGAGGTTCAGGAAATAAAAATTGAGAATGATAATAGTTATAATATTTATGATTTAATTATAGTAGTATTAATGTTTCTTATGTATTCATCTAACTTGGAAGAAATTCACATAAATAGTACAAAATAAAAAATATTGAAAAAAATAACTCTTTATGTAGACAAAACCAAAAAAAGGTGGTATAATAAAAAATGATTAAATTAGATTTTACATTATGATTAAATACAATAATAAACAAATAAGGGGAGGAAATTAAGTTGAATACCAATTATTTAGAAAATAACCACTTAGTTTTAGTGGGAAAGGTTACAAGCGATAAAAGATTTAGCCATGAAATATATGGTGAGAAATTTTACATATTTGATTTAGCAGTTCCACGTTTAAGCGGAAATGCAGACATTATACCAATTACAGTTTCAGAAAGATTATTATCAATTAATGATTTAGCAATTGATTCTAAAATTACTGTAGAAGGACAATTTAGATCATACAACAGTTATGAAAATGAAAAAAATAGATTAGTTCTTACAGTATTTGCTAAAGACATTAAATTTATAGAAGATCAATCTGAAGAAATTGAAGTAAGTAAAGATGTTGTATCAAATGAAGTTATTTTAAATGGTTATATTTGTAAAAAACCAATTTACAGACAAACACCATTTGGAAGAGAAATATCAGATTTACTATTAGCAGTAAACAGAGCTTATAATAAATCAGATTATATTCCATGTATAGCATGGGGAAGAAATGCTAGATTTTGTGAAAATATTCCAGTAGGAACTGAAGTAAGAATAGTAGGTAGAGTTCAATCTAGAACATACGAAAAGAAATATGAAGATGGAACAGTTCAAACAAAAGTTGCTTATGAAGTTTCAGTTTCAAGTTTAGAAATAGTTGATCAAGAAAATAATGATAATAGTGAAAGTGTTAACGAAGAAGAAGCTATGTAATAATAAAAATAGACTGTTATTTTAAGAGAAAAATAACAGTCTATTTTTTATTTGTTTAAGATATTTTTTTTGTATTTTTTGGGACACCTCCCAAAAACATCCACTAAAACAAGTATTTATTTTTTTACTTTAGGTATTATAATATTTCCCTTGTCAACTTTTTTCTTTGGCTTTTCAACATCTAAGTGGCTTTTTACTGGTGAAATATCTAGGTTTCCTTTACCTTGTACAACTTCAATTTTTTTATTCTTTTTATCTGTCATAATTATCAACCTCTCTTATATTTATTGTTAAAATTATAGTACCATAATATACATAAATGTTCAATACATTTCTTGACAGAATTTGAAATAAATGATTTAATAATTCAGTATAAAAAAGGAGTGTGTAATTATGGAAAATCTCGAAAAACAAGCAATAATTGAAGCAATATTATTTGCAGCTGGAAGACAAGTTGAAATTAAGGAATTAATGGCTGCACTTGAAATAGATGAAGAAGAAACAATAGCAATATTAGATGAATTAAAAGAAAAATATAGTAAAGATAATAGTGGAATTGAATTGATTAGAGTAGAAAATTCTTATCAATTATGTACTAAAACTAAATTTTATGATTATATATATCCAATTTTTGACAAAAGAAGTAAACCAAATCTATCTGTTGCAGCACTTGAAACAATTTCAATAATCGCATATAATCCACAAATTACAAGAGCTGAAATAGAAGCAATTCGTGGTGTTAATTCAGATGGAAGTATTTATAAGTTATTAGAATATGAACTAATAGAAGAAGCAGGAAGAATGGATGCACCAGGAAGACCAACAATGTATAAGGTATCACCTAAGTTTTTCAAAATGTTTGGATTAGAAAGTTTGGAAGAATTACCAGAACTTCCAAGATATAAGTTAGATGAAAATCAACAAATAATATTAGAAGAGTATATTGAAGAAAAAGAAAAATCAGAAATTGATGAATCAGAAGGAGAAAATGAAGAGCAATCTGATGTAATAGTAGATAATGATAATAACTAATACAATATAAGGGTCTATTTTAAAGAAATAGACTTTTTTCAATTCCTTTTTTCCTTAAAATAGGCACATTCTTTGTTTGCAGTAAATGTTAAAATTTTCGTTTTGTTTAAATTACATTTTCCATCTTTTTGATAAATGCAATTTGATGAGCAATTAATATTAGTCAAATTAAATCACCTCAAATGTCAATTATTTATAAAATTAATATGTGCAATTTTGCTGAAATTATGCGACAAAAAATTTATGTAACATTTAATAAAAAAAATAATATTATATATAAAAAAAGGAGGTAATATGTATGTTAAAAATTTTCAAAAAGACTTTAGCAGTGTGTTTAATAGGAATAGGTCTTGGAATATTGTTGGTATTATTACTTCCACTCACAGGATGGCTTTTTCTAATAGGTATAACAATTTGTATAGTAGGTCTTATTTGGTTAGCCTGTTAATATAATAAAAAAGGAGAGTGTTAGTCATGACTATAGTTGTAAAAAAAGTTCCGAAATTTTTAAGAGGATTTGTAAAATTAGTTTTTAGAATTAAAGATTAGATATTACATAGGTACAATTGGGGACGTGTCCATATTGTACTAAAAGGTACAATATGGGACACATCATGTTTTCAAAGATGTTTTTTGAAGGTGTCCCCAAAAATCTAGTTTTGTATCAAATTTTCAATAATTTGCTATTGACTTTTATTGTTTTTTTTGCTAATATAGATATTGTTAACTTATGCGGGAATAGCTCAGTTGATAGAGCGCTGCCTTGCCAAGGCAGAGGTCGCGGGTTTGAGCCCCGTTTCCCGCTCCAATATATGGCGACATAGCCAAGTGGTAAGGCACGAGTCTGCAAAACTCTGATCCCC
The DNA here is from genome assembly GCA_002633185.1 of Lachnospiraceae bacterium Phil5. Lineage (GTDB taxonomy): Bacteria > Bacillota > Clostridia > TANB77 > CAG-508 > CAG-492. The sequence goes on along the minus strand of NWBM01000002.1, from coordinate 557,940 downwards.
GGTTCGAATCCGGGTGTCGCCTCCAAAAAAGCGAGTTACTTAACAGGTAACTCGTTTTTTATGTTTAAAAATTAATATATTTCTTGACACATAAATAAACAACCAATATAATAAAATTAACAAAAAACAAAGGAGGTTTTTTATGAAAAAATATTTAAGTGAATTTATTGGAACAGCTGTATTAGTTTTATTCGGATGCGGGACAGCTGTTGTAACAGGAGGATTAACAGCAGGTACAGGAATTGGAACATTTGGAGTTTTAACAATAGCAATGGCATTTGGATTATCAATTGTAGCAATGGCATATGTAATTGGAAATATTTCAGGATGTCACATAAATCCTGCAGTATCATTAGCAATGCTTATTAACAAAAAGATGGAAGTAAAAGATTTTATATTATATGTAGTAGCACAAGTTTTAGGAGCAATAGCAGGAATTGGACTTTTATATGCAATTGGTTCAAATTCAAACTTGGGTGTTGAATCACTAGGAGCAAATGGATTTGGAGCAGCATCAGCAGTTGGATTAAATATGGGTGGAGCAATATTAGTTGAAATAATATTAACATTCGTATTTATATATACAATTTTAGGTGTTACATCAGATGAGAAAAAAGGTTCAGTTGCAGGAATTGTAATAGGTTTAACATTAGCATTTGTACATATTATAGGTATTCCATTAACAGGAACATCTGTAAACCCAGCAAGAAGCTTAGCACCAGCAATATTTTTGGGTGGGGAAGCATTAAAACAAGTATGGGTATTTATAGTTGCACCATTTATAGGTTCAGCAATAGCAGCATTTACATATAAATTTTTAAATAAAGAAGATTAATATAAAAACTAGATAAAATGTAATGTTTTATCTAGTTTTTTTATGAAAAATCAAGAAAAACAAAGAATTTATGGTAATTTATTCTTGAATTAAAAGGAAAAATCTGTTATAATGATAGCCATATAAAGGTTTTTACATTATGAACGGAGGAATCAATATGGAAATAAAAAAGAAAACATATAAATATATGTCTATAATTTCGTTTACAATAGTCTTAATGTTAGTAATTAACTTAATTGTACCAGTTTTTACTAATGCAGAAGATAATGAGGAAGGCAATACTAATGTTGAAATTGGTTTTGATACTGAAACAGAAAAAGGCTTTATAATTGTAAATGGAACAATTCAAGGAAGTGTAGATAGCTACGAATTATATTGGGCAAACAAAGAATACACAAATCCAAAACCGGATGCTGATGCATCAGTAGAAGAAAAAAAGAAATTTTTAGTAGAAACTGAGAATTGGTTTAAAAATGATGAAAATAAAATAAAAGATTGTGTTAAAATAAATAATTCTTCATCTATTAATGATAAAGTAGAATATTCACGTGAAAAATCATATTCAGTTTTATGTATTGTTCATTCATCAGACAGTACAAGATACAACTGGTTAAGTCTTTCAGCTGAAAAGACATCTGAACCAGTAAAAGATACTAAGAATGAACAAACAGAAAAAGATAGTATAGATTATAAAGTATATAGAATAACAGATAAAAATTATGGAGATATTGCAATTGATGTTAATAGCAAGCTAGGTATAATAAAAGCAATTAAATATTATATTTCTGATGAAAATATTGAATTAAAAGATAATGAAGAAACTAAAAATACAATAAAAACTTCAGGAACTCCAATGTCTGTTAGCGGAGAAAAGAAAAATGAACAAATATCAAAAAGTGATGATGAAGTTAAAGATGAAAAATATATTACTTTATATGTGGAAACACTAGTAGAAAGAACAGAAGGTAGTGAAACATTTTATTTTTATTATCCTTTGGGAAAAGTAAGTGATTTAGAAAAAACTGAATGTTCTCCATGGGATATAATTGAAATTCCTGATGAAATAAAAGAAGATGAAACAGATAATCAAGAAAAAGCAAATGAATCAACAGTTAAGGAAGAAACAAAACAAGAAGAAAAGAAAGAAGAAACGAAGCAAGAAGAACAGGTTGATGATAAAGATAATAATGAAGATAATAATGAACCAAAAACAATAAACAGTATTGGACAAATACTTGAAATTGCTGGAAGAGAAAAAGAAGAAGCAGAAAAAGAAATAGAAAAGCAAAAAAAACAGTTAGAAAATGAAGAAAAAGCCAAGGAAGTAGCAAAAACACAGGAAAAACAAGAAGTAAAAACAGAAATACCAGCAAATCAAGATAATAAAGCTCAAGCAACTACACCAGCAAAACAAGAAACCAAAACTAAAACAACTACATCAGCAAAACAAGAAACCAAAACTCTAACAACTACATCAACAAAACAAGACACAACAACAGTTTCAAATAATACAGTAATTCCTCAAACAGGAAGCAATGATAGTTTTGTAATAGCTGGAATAATTCTATTCTCAATTATTGGTGTTATTGGGTTAATTAAATACAAAAAAGAACAATAAAATATATATTTTAATTTGTACTGGATCAAATAAATATGATCCAGTACAAAACGTTTTAAGAAACAATTGACAAAAATGAAAAAAAACGATACTATATAAGCTGTAAAACATGTTTTTAGAGAGGAGGACTCAAGAAGTTTTTTCTTGAAAAATATGGGATTTGTATTTGGTTTTCTAGGAGCATGCTTAGGAATTGTAGCAGGAGTTGCAATAATAGCATGGTTTATATATATGAAAGTAAGAAGAGTTATTGGGAAAGAAGAAATGAAAGAATTGGTATCTGCAGCAAAACAAGCAAAAGATTTCGAACAACAAGAATATGCAAGACCAAAGAGCATTGGAGGAATAACAAACTTAATTGAGCCAGAAATAATTAGAGATTTTGGCGATTTTAACAAAGATCTCTTATTTTCAAAAGTAGAAAGAAATTTAATTTCAATTTTTTCAGCTTTAGAAAATAAAACACTAAGCAATATAAGAAATGATAAAGATTTATTATATATGACTTCGACTTTGGAAGAACAAATAAATGATATGAGAGGAACAGGAAGAAGCGTTAAATATGATGATGTAAAATTTCATAATCATGCAATAAAAGCATATAATAAATCTAAAGGAAGAGCTACAATTACAGTTGCAAGCACAGTCGAATATTATTATGATAATAATGATAAAAAAATAAATAAAACATTTTTCAAAGATGTAAAAAAACAAACAAGATATACAACAAAATATGTATATGTTTATGATGAAAGTGCATTTGATTATAATGCAACAACATTTTCAATAACATGTCCAAACTGTGGGGCAGCACTAGAATTCTTTGGAGCAGGAAATTGTAAATACTGTGGTTCTTATATAGAGCCAATCAACTTAAAGAACTGGTTTATAGTTTCATACAAAGAAGATTATTAATATCGACTAATATATAGAAATATATATTATATAAATTTAAATAATTAATTTTAGGAGGTTAAATTATGGGATTAATTAAAGCAGCAAAAAATGCAATTGGAGGAACACTTCATGATCAATGGAAAGAGGCCATTAGATGTGAAGATTTAGGAAATGATATTCTAATGAAAAAGAAAACAACACCTACAGGGGTTATTTCAAATAAAAGTACAATTATAGTAGGACCAGGACAATGTGCTGTTATATATGATAATGGTAGAGTTATTGATGCTACAGCAGAAGAAGGAAATTATGTTTTTGATGATTCATCAACACCATCATTTTTCGCTGGAGATTTTGGACCAGTATTCAAAGAGATGTGGCAAAGATTTACATATAATGGACAAACAGCAAAACAACAAGCTGTATTCTTCTTTAACACAAAAGAAATTATAAACAATAATTTCGGAACACAAACACCAATTATGTATGCAGACTGGTTACATTCATATATGAATGAAATCAATGGAACATTAACACCATTAAGCATCAGTATTAGATGCCATGGACAATATACATTCAAAATAGTAAATCCTGCATTATTTATGCAAGAAATAGCTGGAATGAGCGAAACATATACAAAAGCTGATTTAGTTGAAGGTCAAATGAAGAGTGAAATTTTAGAAGTTGTTCAAAACTTAATCAATGAATTAGGAAGCGAAACAAATAAGGTATCACCATTAGACTTACCAAATAAAACAGATGAAATTAAACAATTAATGGCTGAAAGAGAATTCGATACACCAATTCGTGAAAGAGGAATTGCAATTAAATCAATAGCATTTAAATCAGTTTCATTAGATGAAGCATCTCAAAAGAAAATTGATGAATACGAAATTGATGCTAATGCTCGTAGACTTAGAGGTCAAGCTGTTAGAGATTTCGGCGCCGGAGTTAAAGGGGCTGGAGAAAATGGTGGCGGTTTCGGAGGTGTTATGGGTATTAACATGATGAACCAAACATCTGGAGGAATGTTCACAGGAGCAATGCAAAGTGCATTCCAAGATGCTTCAACACCAGTACAACAACCTGTACAACAACCAGCAAGTGAACCAGTACAACCAGCTGGAGACACATGGGTTTGTCCACAATGTAATTCAACAGCTACAGGAAAATTCTGCGGAGAATGTGGAACTAAGAAACCAGAAGATGGAAAAGTTTGCCCTAAATGTGGAGCACCAGTTCAACCAGGAGCAAAATTCTGCGGAGAATGTGGAGAAAAATTACAATAATAAATAGCAATTAAATTATAAAAAAGAGCAGATTCAAAATAAAATTGAATTTGTTCTTTTTGATTTATATAGAAAATTTAACCAACTAAAATTAAGAAAAAATTATAGACAGAAAAAAGATGTAATGGTAAAATAAATATATGGAGATGAGATAATATGAAAGAAAGAATTATCAAAAAGTTAAAAAGAATAGCTTTGATAGTACTTATTATAGTTGCAATATATAGTGCATATATACTGATAGAATATAATAAAAGCCCAGAGGGGTTATCCGCAAAAATAGATAATTTATATAATGAAGTGACACAACTAACAGATAAAATGTATGGTACTAATGTTGCCAAAAGAACGGTTGAATTACCAGAAAAGGAATCATTAGCAGAAGCTCAAAACTATTATTATTTTCAACAGTTAAGTGAAACAGCAAAAGTTATATATGTAACAATAGAAAAAAATGTGGATAAAATGTTGGAACAGGAAGATAATATTGAATTACCAGCATCTTTAAATGATGATGCAAAAAAACAAGGAAAAGAATATATAGCAAAAGAATTCCAAAGCGCTTGGGATGCATTTATAACAGATAAATCTGAGTATTTTTATATAGATAGTAGCAAAGTTTGTTTAATAACTAAAATTACAACGAGAGGCAATTCTACAAATTATCAATTTTATATTGGAAAAGGTGATAATAAGACATATTTAACAGATGAATTTAAAAATAAAGAAGATGTTGAATTTGCTAAGAAAACACTGGACGAAGAAGCTGGTAAGATAGTAAAATCAGCTACTGGGAATAATTATGATAAAATATTATACATACATGATTGGATAATAGAAAATACAGAATATGAAAATAAAAAATTAGCAAACACAGAAAATGCGTATGGTTGTATTGTAAATAATAGTGCAATTTGCGAAGGTTACGCAAGAGCATTTAAGTACTTTATGGATAAATTAAATATACCATGTGTATTGGTATGTGGAGAAGCACAAGATGAAAATGGAAAAACGGAAAGACATGCATGGAATTATGTATATATAAATAATAATTGGTATGCAATAGATACAACATGGGATGATCCAATAATTATAGGCAATGGAAGAACTTCTGAAAATATAAAATACAAATATTTCTTAAAAGGGTCTAAAACTATGAGTAAAGATCATACAACTTCAGGACAAATCACTCAAGAAGGAATGGAATTTAAATTTCCAGAACTAGCAGTTGAAGATTTTTAAATAAAAAATACATCACTTTAAATTAGTGATGTATTTTTTTATAAGTAATATTTATTCTTCATTAGGTTCTGCAATCATTTTTGAAATTTGTGTTACAGTACCTGCGCCTAAAGTTACAACTAAGTCATTATTCAATGCATGAGATTTAACAAAATTTGCAATTTCTTCGAAATCTTGTATATAATATGCTTTTCTTCCAAGTTTAGATATTTCATCAACCAAGTCTTGAGAGCTAATTCCATAAGTATTTTTTTCGCGAGCTGCATAAATATCTGTAATTATAATATTATCAAAAAGTGATAATGATTTTGCAAAATCAGATAATAAAGTTTTAGTTCTGCTATAAGTATGTGGTTGAAAAATAACCCAAGATTTATTATAAGTTTTATTTTTAACAGCAGCTGCAGTAGCTTTTATTTCTGTTGGGTGATGAGCGTAGTCATCATATACTTCAACATTATTACCGAATTTTCCGACAAATTCAAAACGACGATGTGCACCTGTAAATTTAGATAAACCATTTTTTATTTGTTCTTTATTTAATCCATATATATGGCAAACACTTATACAAGCTAAGGCGTTATATACATTGTGATATCCTGTAACAGACAAAGTAATTGTTTTATAAAAGTTATTATTGTAATATGCATCAAATGTTGCATAACCATTTTTATTAAAGGTTATATTTCTTGCAACAAAATTAGCTTTTTGATTTTCAATACCAAATGTAATAGTTTTTGCTTCAGTATATTTTGCTAAAGCAGCACAATTTTCATCATCAATATTTACAACAAGTAATCCATTAGCAGGCAATAATTTAACATATTTTTTGAATGCTAAATTAACATGTTCCATATCTTTAAAATAATCAAGATGATCATTATCTATATTTAAAATTACTTCTGTTTTTGGATAGAATTTTAAAAAGCTTTCAACATATTCACAAGCTTCAATGATGAAGTATTCGCTATTACCTAATCTATAATTTCCATTTATTTGTTTTAAAAATGCACCAACTTGAATAGTAGGGTCTAATTTTCCTTCAAGAAAACAACTTGAAATCATTGATGTTGTAGTTGTTTTACCATGTGTACCAGAAATACAAATTGTATCATTAAAAGCTTTTGTAAGTAATCCAAGAAAATCTGCTCTTTCAATTGTTGGAATAAATAATTTTTTAGCTTGAATTAGTTCTGGATCATCTGGAGGAATAGCAGCTGTGTATACAACCAAATCAGCTTTAGAAACTAAATCTAATTCATGACCAATAACAACTGGAATGCCATGTTCTATTAGACTATCTGTATATTCTGAACTTGCTGCATCTGAACCTGTAACACTAAAACCAAAATGATTTAGTATCTCGGCAATTCCACTCATACTAACTCCACCAATACCTATCATATGTATTTTTTTATATTTTTCCAATTCTTCTAAATTAGCCAAAATAAACATCCTCCTTTTATTGTTAAATATATTCAATAAGTAATATTTGGTTACATTATATATAAATGATGTACTTTTTTCAAGTGTTTTATACAATTTTATTGATGATTGTTTTTACAATATTTTTTGGGACACCTCCAAAAAATATTGTAAAAAAAAGAAGGAAAAATAATCTTTTTGATGAATAATATATTAGTATGTGTATTGGTACATACTATCAACACATATGAAAAAAACAAAATACAGTGGAAGGCGGTGCTCTAAATGCAAATTACAGACGTGCGTTTAAAGAAAGTAAATTCAGGAAGCAGAATGAAAGCAGTTGCTTCAGTTACATTTGATAATGAATTCGTAGTTCATGAAATCAAAGTTATCGAAAGTCAAAAAGGATTATTCATTGCTATGCCTAGCAAGAAAAGATTAAATGGTGAACACAAAGATATAGCTCACCCAATCAATCCAGAGACAAGAGAAAAAATAGAAAAGGCTATATTCGAAGCATATGAAAATGCTCCAGAGCCAGAAGAAACAGCAGCAGCTGAAGATTCTGATGAAGTAGCTGAATAATAAATAAAAAGATGCTTATATAAAATTAAGCATCTTTTTTTGTTTTTATAATAAATTCACATTAATAAGAAAAAACCCTGAAGAAATACTTCAGGGTAATAAAATTGCAATACTCAGCTATTAAGCCTGATTAACCCTTACAGGAAACTCAAGATTACCGAGGATAGAAGGCTTAATGCCATCATTCTGTACGGTAATGTACAGAATCTCGGTAATGCCATCAACTAACGAAGGCAGAACCTTTTTGTTGGTAATCTGCATGCCGCTGATGGCATCAAGAAGCTTCGTGCTATTGGAAGCAGGGGTCGAAATGAGCAGTGTGCAATTCTTTTTGGACATAAGAATGTCCTCCTTTCAAAAAATATACTATATAGTATATCACAATAATATGTATATGTCAAGAACAATATAAAAAAACAAAAAAATTTCACAAACTTGTTGACTTTACTGAAAAACTATTATATAATAGTGGGGCATGTAAGATTTGCGATGAAGTAAGATGTGGCTACAACCTTTGAAATAACAGGGTTGGAGGGAACTCTTATGGAGTATGTCGTGGCTTAGACCAAGGCGGTAAGTTATTTAAATTAATAAACAATACGTAATTTAAAATAGCTTAGCCCAGTTACAAAAGAAATTTTGAAAGCTGGATAAGCGTATTTTATTGCGGACTTGTTGCAAGCACTTATCCCAAGATATAATCATGCGAAACTTGGGTTTAAATATTAGAATTTAACAAAACACCAGGGTGCGTTTATAACTTCCGACCAAAAATAAAAATTTTTAAGGAGGGAAATTTACATGGCAACAGAAAAAGGAAATGCGGTAGCAAGCGAAAAAATCAGAATAAGATTAAAGGCTTATGATCATGTAGTATTAGAACAGTCTGCTGAAAAAATAGTAGATACTGCTAAGAAAACAGGAGCAAAAGTTTCAGGTCCTATTCCACTACCAACAGAAAAGGAGATTATAACAATTTTACGTTCTCCACACAAACACAAAGATTCAAGAGAACAATTCGAAATGAGAACACATAAAAGAGTTATAGATATTCTTTACCCAACACAAAAAACTGTAGATACTTTAATGAAAGTTGAATTACCTGCAGGTGTTGATATTGAAATTAAATTATAATTATCAAAACCAAGCTGACCATAAAAGTAGTCAGCCAATAGTTAGGAGGAATTTTAAAAATGAAAACAATTATAGGAAAGAAAGTTGGAATGACTCAAATATTTGATGAAAAAGGAAAAGTTATTCCAGTAACAGTTATCGAAGCTGGACCTTGTGTAGTAGCACAAGTTAAAACAGTAGAAACAGATGGATATAATGCTATCCAATTAGGATTCGGAGATGTAAAAGAATCTAAAATAAACAAACCAGAAAAAGGACATTTTGCAAAAGCAAATATCGCTCCTAAAAAACATTTAAGAGAATTCAGAGTTGACGAAATTGAAGAAGGTGTTACAGTTGGAACAGAAGTTAAAGCTGACACATTCGAAGTTGGAGACAGAATTGATGTTCAAGGAACAACAAAAGGAAAAGGATTCCAAGGTGTTATTAAAAGACACGGACAATCAAGAGGACCAATGGGACATGGTTCAATGTATCACAGAAGACCAGGTTCAATGGGACCAACATCAACTCCAGGTAGAGTTTTCAAAGGTAAAAAATTACCAGGACACATGGGAAGAGTTACAGTTACAATTCAAAACTTAGATGTTGTAAAAGTAGACATGGACAAAAATGTTATCTTAATTAAAGGTAGTGTACCAGGAGCTAAAGGTGCAATATTAAAATTAAGAACAAGTGTAAAAGCATAAGGAAGGAGGATTAGAAAATGCCAAGTATAGATGTATATAATGTTGAAGGTAAAAAAGTTTCAACTGTAGATTTAAAAGAAGAAATCTTTGGAATTGAACCAAATGAAGCAGTTGTACACAGTGTATTAGTTAATTACTTAGCTAATCAAAGACAAGGTACTCAAAGCACTAAAACAAGAGCAGAAGTTCGTGGTGGTGGTAGAAAACCTTGGAGACAAAAAGGAACAGGTAGAGCAAGACAAGGAAGTATAAGAGCTCCACAATGGATTAAAGGTGGTATAGCTTTAGGTCCAAAACCTCGTTCATACAAATACACAGTTAATAAGAAAGAAAGAAGATTAGCTATAAAATCTTTATTAAGCTCTAAAGTATTAGAGAACGAATTAACAGTTGTTGATACATTTAAATTTGATGAAATCAAAACAAAACAAATGGTTAATGCATTAACAAACTTAAAAGTTGAAGGAAAAACATTAATAGTATTACCTGAAAAGAACGAAAACGTTCAAAAATCAGCTAGAAATATTAAAAATGTTAAAACTTTACAAGTAAACACAATAAACGTATATGATTTATTAAAATACAAAAACTTAGTTATCACTTTAGATACAGTTAAGAAATTAGAGGAGGTGTATGCATAATGATGGCAGAAGATATCATAATTGCTCCAATAGTTACTGAAAAAAGTAATGATGGAATTAATGAAGGAAAATACACTTTCAAAGTAAACAAAAAAGCTACAAAACCAGAAATAGCAAAAGCTGTTGAAAAATTATTTGAAGTTAAAGTATTAAAAGTTAACACAATAAATGTTAGCGGAAAAACAAAAAGAGTAGGAAGAAATGTTGGAAGAACATCAGATTGGAAAAAAGCTATAGTTACTATAGATACAAACCCAACTGACAAAACATATCTTGCTGAAGGTGGAAAAGCTAAGAAAATTTCTAAGAAATATAAAGACTCAATTGATGAATTCATGGGTGCTTAATTGCTCAAAAATAATATCGAGAGATAACTCGGATAATAAAAAATATCTGCAAATGGAGCAGGAAAAAATCCATTATAAAAAAATAAAAGGAGAGAATTAAAAATGGGAATGAAACATTTTAGACCAACAACTCCATCACTAAGAAACATGACAGTTTCTACATTTGATGAAATTACAAAGAAAACTCCTGAAAAATCTTTATTAACAACAAAAAAGAAAAATGCAGGAAGAAACTCATATGGTAGAATAACTGTTAGACACCAAGGTGGAGGAAACAGACAAAAATACAGATTAGTAGATTTCAAAAGAAGAAAAGATAATATGTATGCAACAGTTATAGGAATCGAATACGATCCAAACAGAAGTGCAAACATAGCTTTAATAGAATATGAAGATGGAACAAAATCTTATATTTTAGCTCCAATCGGATTAAAAGATGGAGATAAAGTAATATCTGGAGACAAAGCTGATATCAAACCAGGAAACTGCATGAAGATTGAAAGCATTCCAGTAGGTACTATGATTCATAATATAGAATTAAATCCAGGTCAAGGTGGAAAATTAGTTAGAGCAGCTGGTCAAGAAGCTCAATTAATGGCTAAAGAAGGTAAATATGCTCACGTAAGATTACCATCTGGAGAAATGAGATTAGTAATGGCTATTTGTAGAGCTACTATAGGAACTATAGGAAACTCAGACCATGAAAATGTTAAATTAGGAAAAGCTGGTAGAACAAGACACTTAGGTAAGAGACCAGAAGTAAGAGGATCTGTAATGAACCCTAACGATCACCCTCATGGTGGTGGTGAAGGTAGAGCTCCAGTAGGACACGCAGGACCAATGACTCCTTGGGGTAAACCAGCACTTGGATATAAGACAAGAAAGAAAAATCATAGAACTGATAAGTTTATTGTTAAGAGAAGAAAATAATTTTAGGAAGGGAGAAAGAATATGTCAAGATCAAGCAAAAAAATGCCATACATTGCTCCAGAATTATTAAAGAGAATTGAAGCAATGAACGAATCTGGAGAAAAAACAGTATTAAAAACATGGTCAAGAGCTTCTACTATATACCCACAAATGGTTGGACACACAATAGCTGTTCATGATGGTAGAAAACATGTACCTGTTTATATATCTGAAGAAATGATAGGACATAAATTAGGAGAATTTGCTCCTACAAGAACATTTAAAGGACATTCAGGAGATAAAACAACAAGCAAATAAAATTTCTTAAATAAATAAGGAGGTAAATAAATGGAAGAAGAAGTTATCGTTCCAGGAGCAGTAGCAACTCTAAAGAATGCTAGAATTTCAGCTAGAAAAGCTAAAATAGTAGCAGACTTAATAAGAGGAAAAGATGTAAAAGAAGCTTTAGCTATAGTTAAATTTACACCAAAAGCTGCATCTGAAATTATAGAAAAATTATTAAAATCAGCTATTGCAAATGCTGAAAATAACCACGGTATGTCATCTAAAGATTTATATGTTGCTGAAATTTATGCAAACCAAGGTCCAACAATGAAGAGAATTAGACCAGCTGCAAAAGGTTCAGCAGTTAGAATAAGAAAAAGAACATCTCATATTACAATAGTATTAAGAGAAAGAGCGTAAGAAAGGAGGAATTAATTACTATGGGACAAAAAATGGATCCACATGGATTAAGAGTTGGCGTTATTAAAGATTGGAGCTCAAAATGGTATGCAGATTCTAAAGATTTTGCAGACTATTTAGTAGAAGACAATAAAATACGTAAATATGTTAAGAAAAAATTATATATTAGTGGAATTTCTAAAATTGAAATAGAAAGAACTGCTAAATTTGTTAAAGTTAACGTTTTCACAGCTAAACCAGGTTTAGTAATTGGTAAAGGTGGAAACTATGCTGAAATATTAAAAGCTGAATTAGAAAAAATGATTGGTAAAGAAGTAAATTTAAATATTGTTGAGGTTAAGAATGTTGATGTTGATGCACAATTAGTTGCTGAAAACATTGCAGGACAACTAGAAAGAAGAATTTCATTCAGAAGAGCTATGAAACAATGTATGCAAAAAACTATGAAAGCAGGTGCTTTAGGTATTAAAACTGCAGTATCTGGAAGATTAGGTGGAGCAGACATGGCTAGAACTGAATTCTATAAAGAAGGTACTATTCCACTTCAAACATTAAGAGCTGATATTGACTATGGATTTGCTGAAGCAGATACAACATACGGAAAAATCGGTGTTAAAGTTTGGATTTATAAAGGAGAAGTTCTTCCAGCTAAAAAAGCAAAAGTGGAAGGAGGAGACAAATAATGCCATTAATGCCAAAAAGAACAAAATATAGAAAACTACAAAAAGGTAGAATGAGAGGTAAAGCAACAAGAGGAAATACTGTTAATGAAGGTGAATATGGAATTCAAGCTGTAGAAGCAGGGTTAATTACTTCTAATCAAATAGAAGCAGCCCGTGTTGCCATGACTCGTTATATTAAAAGAGGTGGTAAAGTTTGGATCAAAATCTTCCCAGACAAACCAATAACAAATAAAGGTATTGGTACTCGTATGGGTAAAGGTAAAGGTGCTGTTACATATTGGGTAGCAGTTGTAAAACCAGGTAGAGTTATGTTTGAAATAGCAGGTGTACCAGAAGAAACAGCTAGAGAAGCTTTAAGACTTGCTGGAAACAAACTATCTATCAAAACTAAATTTGTAAAAAAGGAATCTGAATTAGGTGGTGATAATGATGAAAATAAATAAAATAAGAGAAATGTCTTCATCTGATCTAGAAAAAGAATTAGGAGAATTAAAAACTGAATTATTCAAATTAAGATTTTCATCAAAAACAAACGGTTTAGAGAATCCTATGAGAATTAGAGAAGTTAGAAGAGACATTGCTAGAGTAAAAACTGAATTAAGAAGTAGAGAAATAGCAGAAAATAAATAATTGTAAAACAAGTCTAAGAAAGGAGATTGTAACATGGAAGAAAGAAATCTTCGTAAAGTAATGATTGGTACAGTTGTTTCAGATAAAATGGATAAAACTGTTGTAGTAGCTGTTGAAACAAACGTTAAACACAAAATATACAGCAAAATCCAAAAGAAAACATACAAATTAAAAGCTCATGATGAAAACAATGAATGCCAAGTTGGAGACAAAGTTAAAGTAATGGAAACAAGACCTCTATCTAAAGATAAAAGATGGAGAGTAGTTGAAATTGTTGAAAAGGCTATAATAAAATAATTTATAAAATAAACGAAATTAAAAGGAGGGAATTAACTCAAATGGTACAACAACAATCAATATTAAAAGTAGCTGATAACACAGGTGCTAAAGAAATAATGGTTATTAGATGTTTAGGTGGTTCTTACAGAAAGTATGCTAAAGTAGGAGATATTATAGTTGCTTCTGTTAAAACAGCAACACCTGGTGGCGTTTGCAAAAAAGGTGAAGTAGTTAAAGCTGTTGTAGTTAGAACTGTTAAACCTACAAGAAGAGCAGATGGTTCATACATTAGATTTGATGAAAATGCTGCAGTTATTATAAAAGAAGATGGTACTCCAAAAGGAACTCGTATATTTGGGCCAATAGCTAGAGAATTAAGAGAAAAAGGATATATGAAAATTCTTTCACTAGCTCCAGAGGTACTATAGGAGTCGAGATAATAAATCAAAATCTTGAAATAAAGAGGTGAATATAAGAATGTTAAAAATTAAAAAAGGTGATACAGTAAAAGTATTATCAGGAAATGATAAAGGTAAAACAGGTGAAGTTTTAGAAGTTATACCAAAAACAGAAAAAGTAATTGTTAAAGGTATCAACATCAAAAAGAAACATGTTAAACCTAGAAGACAAGGTGAAGAAGGAGGAATTATTCCAAAAGAATTCCCAATTCACACAAGTAAATTAGCAGTTGTTTGTCCAAAATGCGGAAAGGCTACAAGAATAGGTTTTGAAGTAGATGGAGAAAACAAAGTACGTGTATGTAAAAAATGTGGTGCAAAAATAAAATAAGAAAGGAGGTCTATTGAAGACTTATGGAAACATTAAGAGAACAATATGAAAAAGAAGTTATACCAGCAATGATGAAAAAATTTAATTATACATCAGTTATGCAAGTTCCAAAACTTGATAAAATAGTTATAAATATAGGTTTAGGAGATACAAAAGAAAATCCTAAATCATTAGAAAATGCAGTAAACGATTTAAGTATAATTACAGGTCAAAAACCAATTATAACAAAATCTAAAAAAGCTATAGCTGCATTCAAATTAAGAGAAGGAGTTAACATTGGATGTAAAGTTACTTTAAGAAAAGGTAAAATGTACGATTTCGCACAAAAATTATTCAATGTAGCACTTCCAAGAGTAAGAGATTTTAGAGGAGTTTCAGCTAACTCTTTTGATGGAAGAGGAAACTATTCAATGGGTATTAAAGAACAATTAATATTCCCTGAAATTGAATATGATAAAATTGATAAAATTAGAGGTATGGATATAATATTTGTAACTACAGCTAAGACAGACGAGGAAGCTAAAGAGTTACTTACATTATTAGGAATGCCATTCAAAAATTAATTAAAAGCAGCAATCTGCACATTTTCGCTTCACTAGTCAAACCTCGATGTACATTCGTACACCTTCGTCTTGACTAACTCGCAAAAATGCACATCTTACTACTTTTAATTAATTTTAAGAAATTGTAAAAAGGAGGAAAAGCTAAAATATGGCTAAGAAATCTTTAAAAGTTAAACAACAAAGAACTCAAAAATTTAGCACACGTGAGTATAATAGATGTAAATTATGTGGACGTCCACACGCATATATTAGAAAATATGGAATTTGCCGTGTATGTTTTAGAGAATTAGCACACAAAGGTGAAATTCCAGGTGTTAAAAAAGCAAGTTGGTAATATTTAAATATGAAAAAGATAAAAAGGAGGTATAGAAATTGATTACTACTGATCCAATAGCAGATATGCTAACAAGAATAAGAAATGCTAACAGTTCAAAACATAAAACTGTAGATATACCTTGTTCAAATATGAAATTAGCTATAGCTAATATATTATTAAATGAAGGTTATATAAAAGCATTAGAAGAAATTAAAAGTGAAAATAATCAAGGAATTATCAGAATTACTTTAAAATATGATGAAAAAGGTAATAGAGTAATAGATGGATTAAAAAGAATAAGTAAACCAGGTTTAAGAGTGTATGCTTCTAAAGACCAATTACCAAAAGTATTAAATGGTTTAGGAATAGCACTTATTTCTACATCTAAAGGAATTAAAACAGACAAAGAGGCAAGAGCTGAAGGTCTAGGTGGAGAAGTATTAGCTTACGTATGGTAATACTGTTTTCACAAGTAATAAGAAATAAAGATTGAAAGAAGGAGGAAGAACCATGTCAAGAATAGGAAATAAACCTATAACAATACCAGCAGGTGTTGAAGTTACATTAGACGGTAGTGTTATAACTGTAAAAGGACCTAAAGGAACTTTAACAAAAGAATTACATAAAAATATGAAAGTTAAAGTTGAAGGAACAGAAATTACAGTAAAAAGACCAGATGATGAAGCTTTAAATAGAAGTTTACATGGATTAACTAGAACATTAATTAACAATATGATTGAAGGAGTTACAAATCAATATTCAAGAGTATTAGAAGTTAATGGTGTTGGATATAGAGCACAATTAAGAGGGAAAAAATTAGTAATGAATTTAGGATATTCACATCCAGTAGAGATGGATGCCCCAGAAGGAATTACTTTTGAAGTTCCAAACCCTAACCAAATTATAGTTAAAGGTATAGATAAAGAAGTTGTTGGTCAAACAGCAGCTGTTATAAGAACAAAAAGACCACCTGAAGTATATAGAGGTAAAGGTATTAAATATGCTGAAGAGCATATCAGAAGAAAAGAAGGTAAAGCAGGTAAGAAATAAAATTAATTCCGTAAAAGAATTATTTAAATTGATTACTAATATAAACTTATTTTTAATAAGCCAATCGAAAAAACTAATGCTGTTACATTAGTTAGAAAGGAGAAAAAAATGGTTTCTAAAACAGATAGAAAATTTGAAGTTAGAAGAAGACATGCTAGAGTTCGTAGAAAAGTAAGTGGAACACCAGAATGCCCAAGATTATGTGTATATAGAAGTAACAAAAACTTATTTGCACAAATTATTGATGATGTTAATGGAGTTACATTAGTTTCAGCTTCAACTTTAGATAAAGAAGTTAAAACTAAACACTCAAACATTGAAGCTGCAAAAGAAGTAGGAGCTTTAATAGCAAAAAGAGCTTTAGATAAAAAAATAAAAACAATAGTATATGATAGAAGTGGATATATTTATCATGGTGTTGTTAAAGAATTAGCTGAAGCTGCAAGAGAAGCAGGTTTAGAATTCTAATTTTATTCAAAAAATTTATTACCTATAAATTTAAAGAAGGGAGAAATTAATTAATGGAAAATACAACAGAATTAAAAGAAAAAGTTGTTGCTATAAACAGAGTTGCTAAAGTTGTTAAAGGTGGTAGAACTTTTAGATTTAGTGCAGTAGTTGTAGTTGGAGACGAAAATGGTCATGTTGGTGTTGGAAATGGTAAAGCTGCTGAAGTTCCAGATGCTATCAAAAAAGCTATAGAAGAAGCTAAAAAGAATTTAGTAGAAGTGCCAATAGTTGATACAACAGTTCCACACGAATTTTTAGGATCTTTCGGAAGTGCTAGAGTAATGTTAAAACCAGCTCCAGAAGGTACTGGACTTATTGCTGGTGGTAGCGTTAGACCAGTTCTAGAACTTGCTGGTTACAAAAACATAAGAACAAAAGTTATTGGAACAAACAATCCAAGAAACGTTGTTTATGCTACAATAGCAGGTTTAAAATCTATGCAAACAGCTGAAAAAGTTGCTGCAAAAAGAGGAAAAAAAGTAGAAGAAATATTCTAAATTTATATATTATTTGAAATTTTTATTGAAATATAAAATTTTATAGTATATACTAAAAACGATTTAAGATTATAGAAGAGTTAAGGAGGTGTAACCGCAAGATGAAATTAGACGAATTAAGCCCAGCACAAGACGCTAAAAAGAGAACAAGAGTTGGACGTGGTGTAGGTTCAGGACTTGGAAAAACTTCAGGAAGAGGACATAAAGGTCAAAAAGCCAGAACAGGTGGCGGAGTAAGAAGAGGTTTTGAAGGTGGTCAAACACCATTATATAGAAGATTACCAAAAAGAGGATTTACAAATATTCATGCTAAAAACTATACAGAAGTAACTTTAACAATGCTTAACAAAGCTACAACTGAAGAAGTTACAGCTGAAAGCTTAATAGCAGACGGAATTATTAGTAAGGCAAATGATGGTATTGTAGTATTAGCTACAGGAAACTTAGAGAAAAAACTAGCTGTAAAAGCTAAAAGATTTACTAAAGCTGCAAAAGAGAAGATAGAAGCTTTAGGAGGAAAGACAGAGGTGATATAATTGTTCAACACCATAAAAAACGCATTAAAAACTCCAGATGTAAGGAAAAGAATATATTATACATTACTTTTAATAGTAATATTTAGATTAGGATGCTATATTTCAGTGCCAACAGTAGATAGTGCGGCACTAGCAAGCATTAACCAAGGTGGAATTGCACAGTTAATAAATACAATTTCTGGTGGAGCTTTTTCAAGATTTTCTATTTTTGCTATGTCAATTACACCATACATCACAGCATCAATTGTTATACAATTGTTAGCTATGATTATTCCATCTTTAGAAAAGTTAACTAAAGAAGGTGGAGAAGAAGGAAGAAACAAAGTAAATAGATATACTAAGATTTTAACAATTGTATTAGCATTGGTTGAAGGATTAGGATTATATCTATCTTACAGAGGTATATTCATTGGAGCATATTCACAAGTTCCATTTGAAAGATTCTTAACAGGAGCTATAGTTGTATTATCTTTTATGGCAGGTACTGCATTCTTAATGTGGTTAGGTGAACAAATATCTAACAAAGGAATTGGAAATGGTATATCTATTCTAATCTTTGTTGGTATAGTTTCAGGTTTACCAGGTGCTGCAAAAATGATTTATAACTTAGTGTTTACAGGAACATTTAGCACAACAAACTTAATAATTGCATTAGGAATAATAATAGGATCAATATTATTAGTAGCAGGCGTTATATTTGTTCAAGAAGCTGAAAGAAGAATTCCTGTACAATACTCAAAGAAAGTTGTAGGAAGAAGAATGGTAGGTGCACAAAATACACATATTCCATTAAAACTAGCAATGGCTGGTGTAATGCCAATAATTTTTGCATCTTCATTTATGACATTCCCTGCAATGATAATTCAATTAATAAATAGCAATGTTCCAGGACAACATGGATTCTGGGCTGCTATATATAAATTGTCAATTGCAACATCAACATCTACATTACAGTTACCTGATGGTACAGCAACTCAATTACCAATAGGTTATTCAATAGCTAATGCTGTAATATATTTGTTATTAATTGTAGGATTTACATTCTTCTATACATATGCAACATTTAACCCAGCAGAAGTATCAAGTAATATTAAGAAAAATGGTGGATTTATACCAGGAATAAGAGCTGGTAAGCCAACAACTCAATATTTATCATCTGTAATTTCTAAGTTAACATGGTTTGGTGGATTATTCTTAGCAATTATTGCTATAATCCCAATGATGGTTAGATTTACAAGTTTAGATTTAGCTTTTGGTGGAACATCAATATTAATTGTTGTAGGTGTAGCGTTAGAAACAATTCAACAATTAGAATCTCAATTAGTAATGAGACATTATAAAGGATTTCTTAAATAGAAATTAAAATAAAAAATAACTATAAAGGTTGGGAGTGGGAAACTTTTTCCATGCTTCCAACTTTAGGTTGTTTTTGAGCTTTTTAATATACGGTTTTTTAAATAGTTACAAAAGATGAAGTAGTTATTTAAAAAGCTATATAATTTTTATAGAAAAATATAAAATGGAGGTTTATTATGTTTATTATAATGCTAGGAGGACCAGGATCTGGTAAAGGAAGTGTTGGAGGAATTTTAGCTAATGACTACAAAATTCCACATATTTCCACAGGTGATATTTTTAGAAATGAAATAAAAAATGAAACTGAATTAGGGTTACAAATTAAGGAATTAATTGCTAATGGGCAATTAGTTTCTGATGAGTTAACTATTAAGATAGTTGAAAATAGATTGTTAGAGTCAGATTGTGAAAATGGTGTTGTTTTAGATGGATTCCCAAGAACAGAGGCTCAGGCTATTGCTTTAGAGAAATTCTTAGAAGCAAATAATAGAAAGATTGACGCGGCTGTTGAATTGGATTTGTCTGATGAGGATATTGCGACTCGAATTGTGAATAGAGTTGTTTGCTCAAATAAAGAGTGTGGGGAGTCGTTTAATACTGTGTTTATGCCTCCTAAAGTTGAGGGTAAGTGTGATAAATGTGGTAGTGATTTGTATAGAAGAGCGGATGATAATGAGGAGTCTGTTAAAAATAGATTGGAAGTTTATCATAAACAGGCGGAGGTTATTTTGAAGTTTTATAGGGATAGAGGGTTGTTGTTTACGGTTAGACCTGATATTTATTCGCCTACTGTTTTGCAGGATAGTGTGGATACGGCGGAGAAGTTTTTAAATAACAAATAGTTTAATCTCAGTATATTATTATTTTGTTTTGCTTGTTGGCGCTTTGGGGTTATGGAAGATATTTATTTTCGGTGGCGCCATACTGCGCGTTTGGAGTGTCGCAAAACAAAAATATATTGTTATTCCGATTTGCTTACTGGCGATTGGATTTTTATAGGAAGACATTTTTTTTGTGCGCCAAACTGCGCGCGAAATCTTCATAACAATATATTTTTGTAGTTAGAGTGTGTAGAAAGAGGATGTGTTTTTTGTGGTAACGATTAAATCTAAAAAGGAAATTGAATTAATGAGGGAAGCGTGTAGAGTGACTGCTTTGGTTCATGAGGAGATTGCGAAGAATATAAAACCTGGAATTTCAACTTTGGAATTGGATAAAATTGCTGAAAGAGTTATGAGGGAAAATGGGGGATTTCCTGCACAGAAAGGGTATAATCCTGGAATAAAGGGTGTGCCTCCTTTTCCTTCTTCAATATGTACGTCTATTAATGATGAAGTTATTCATGGAATTCCTTCTAGTAAAGTTATTTTGAAAGAAGGGGATGTAGTTAGTATTGATTTGGTTGTCTTAAAAGATGGTTTTAATGGGGATGCGGCAAGGACTTATGTTGTTGGTAAAGGTTCTAAAGAGGCATATGATTTGCTAAATGTTACTCAGCAAGCGTTTTTTGAAGGAATTAAATTTGCTAAAAAAGGTAATAGAATTGGTGATGTTTGTCATGCGATTGGTGAATTTGTTGAAAAAAATGGTTATTCTGTTGTAAGAGAATTTCAAGGTCATGGAATTGGAAGACAAATGCATGAAGATCCAGGTATACCAAATTATGGAAAAGCTGGTAGAGGAATAAGACTTGAACCTGGCATGACTCTAGCAATTGAACCCATGGTTATTGCTGGAAAATCAGATATTTTAGAGTTGGATGATGGATGGACAATTGTAACTGAAGATGCAAGTTTATCTGCTCATTATGAAAATACAATTTTAATTACAGAAAATGAGCCAGAAATATTGACTTTATTATAATTTTATTATATAATATAAAAGCTATTATGGAATATTTTGGATTAAATTATAAATGTTAAATTCAAAATTCAATTGCAAAATCAAGTAAAACGAGGATTTTGTAATGGAAAAACGGAGGTTAAAATGGCAAAAGAAGATGTAATTGAATTAGAGGGTACAGTTGTTGAAACTTTACCAAATACAAATTTCAAGGTTGAACTTGAAAATGGACATCAGATATTAGCTCATATCTCAGGAAAGTTAAGAATGAATTACATTAAAATACTTCCTGGAGATAAAGTTAAAGTAGAGCTTTCTCCATATGATTTAACAAGAGGAAGAATTACTTGGAGAGCAAAATAATTACTAACGAATACAATAAAATTTAAATTAATATATACAAAAGCAAATAGTGTTTTAATTAAATTATGAGGTGCGATGTGAGATGTATTAAATTGCATTTAGCCTGTTATTTACATACGTCTGACCTCACGCATCATAAAATTTATTAAAACACTATTATGCAGGTTATTGTAAAATATTCTCAGGAGGTGTAGTGAAATGAAAGTAAGACCATCAGTTAAGAAAATGTGTGATAAATGCAAAGTAATCAAAAGAAAAGGTGTTATTAGAGTTATATGTGAAAATCCAAAACACAAACAAAGACAAGGATAATTCACAAAAATTAAAAATTTTCGGTATCAACACAAGTTTGATAAGCGGCTGAAAATTTATTTAGCTTGTGTTAATATATAAATTTTATATTTCGTTAAAGATTAATATTTCTAAAGAATCCGAGTTTAGTTATATTAATGCATTTCACCTTTAATCTAATATAAAATAATTAAACAAAATTTATAAAAACAAAAATATTTTGGAGGTGCTAAAATAATGGCTCGTATATCAGGAGTAGATTTACCTAGAGAAAAAAGAGTAGAAATTGGATTAACATATATTTATGGAATTGGTTTACCAAGTTCACAAAAAATATTAAAACAAGCAGGTGTTAACCCAGATACAAGAGTTAAAGATTTAACTGATGACCAAGTACAAGCAATAAGAAATGCTATGGATGGTTATGTAGTTGAAGGTGACTTACGTAGAGAAGTTGCTCTTAACATTAAAAGATTAACAGAAATAGGATGCTACAGAGGGTTAAGACATAGAAGAGGATTACCTGTAAGAGGACAAAGAACTAAAACTAACGCTCGTACAAGAAAAGGTCCTAGAAAATTAGTAAGTAAAAGTAAAAAATAATTTAGGGAGGTAAAACATAAATGGCTACTAAAAATGTAACAAAAAGAGTTACTAGAAGAAGAGACAGAAAAAATATTGAAAAAGGTATGGCTCATATTCATTCTAGTTTTAATAATACAATAGTTACAATATCTGATGTTCAAGGTAATGTTTTATCTTGGGCAAGTGCTGGACAATTAGGATTCAAAGGTTCTAGAAAAAGCACACCATTTGCAGCTGGAGAAGCAGCAGAAACTGCAGCAAAAGCAGCTATGGAACATGGATTAAAAACAGTTGAAGTATTTGTAAAAGGACCAGGTTCTGGTCGTGAAGCAGCTATTAGATCATTACAAGCTGCAGGGTTAGAAATTAGCAGTATTAAAGATGTAACACCAATACCACACAATGGTTGTAGACCACCAAAAAGACGTAGAGTTTAATTTATGATATAAGTATCACAAATTTATAATTATGTATCAAAATTTTATAAGGAAGGTGAAAATTAATGGCAAGATATAGAGAACCTGTTTTAAAGAGATGTAGATATTTAGGTATCAGTCCAACAGTTATCGGAATTGATAAAGAATCTAATCGTAAGCCAGCAGGTAACAAGCACAAAAAAGTTTCAGAATACGCAATTCAATTAAAAGAAAAGCAAAAATTGAAATTTATATATGGAGTTGGAGAAAAACAATTCAGAAATTATTTTAAAATTGCATTAAGTAAAAAAGGAAATACAGGTGAATTATTATTAAGAATCTTAGAGACAAGATTAGATAATGTTGTATTTAGATTAGGATATGCAAGAACAAGAGCAGAAGCTAGAATGCAAGTAACACACGGAGCATTCGAAGTAAATGGTCAAAAGGTTGATATTCCATCATACCAAGTTAAACCTGGAGATGTAATAGCTGTTAGAGAAATCAGAAAAGACAATGGAACAATCAAAGCTAGTGTTGAAGAAACAGCTTCAAGATTAATTCCAACATGGTTAGAAAAAGATTTAGACAATCTATCAGGTAAAGTAGTTAAAGAACCAGCTAGAGATGAAATTGACTACCCAGTAGAAGAACATTTAATAGTAGAGCTTTACTCAAAATAATGATTGAAATAGTTTTAAAGAGATTATATATGTTATGCTTTAAAACTGAATTTAATAAAATAATTAATTATTAGGAGGTAAAAATGATAGAATTCGAAAAGCCAAATATTAAATGCTTAGAGATAGACAATGAGAAGAATTACGCCAAATTTGTATGTGAACCATTAGAAAGAGGATATGGTATCACTATAGGAAATTCTTTAAGAAGAATATTACTTTCTTCACTTCCAGGAAGTGCTATTACAAGTGTAAAAATAGAAGGTGTATTACATGAATTTTCTACTATTCCAAATGTGGTAGAAGATGTACCAGAGATAATTGTTAACTTAAAAAATGTAAGATTAAAGTTAGATAAAAATGAAGAGAAAACATTAAGAATTAACTTTAAAGGAGAAGGAGAAGTTACAGCTGGGGATATAATGACAGATGGAACAGTTGAAATATTAAATCCTGACCTACATATTGCTACAATTTCAGAAGGTGGTTCATTAGTAATGGAACTAACAGCTGAAATGGGTAGAGGATATAATACAGCTGAGAAAAATAAAAAAGAAAATCAACCACTAGGTGTACTTCCAATAGATTCTATCTATACACCAGTAAAAAAAGTTAATTATTCAGTTGAAAATACTAGAGTTGGGCAAATGGTAGACTATGATAAATTAACAATAGAAGTTTGGACAGATGGTAGCTTAAAACCATATGAAGCTTTAAGTTTAGCTGCTAAGGTTATGACTGGACACTTAGATTTATTCATAGACTTATCAGAAGCTACAAAAAATACTCAAGTAATGATTGAAAAAGAAGAATTCAAGAAAGAAAAAGTATTAGAAATGTCTATTGAAGATTTAGAATTATCTGTAAGATCATTCAACTGCTTAAAAAGAGCTAATATCTCTACAGTTGAAGATTTAACAAATAAAACTGAAGCTGATATGATGAAAGTTAGAAACTTAGGAAAGAAATCTTTAGATGAAGTAACAAATAAATTACATTCATTAGGATTAGATTTTGCTAAGGAAGATGAATAATATTTTTGCGTATTAATATATAGAAGAAAGGGTGAAAAAAAGTGGCAACTAATAGAAAGTTAGGTAGAACTACAGATATAAGAAATGCAATGCTTAAAACAGCTTTAACAGATTTAATTTTACACGGTAAAATTGAAACAACTGAAGCTAGAGCTAAAGAAGTAAAATCTATGGCAGATAGCATAATTGCATTAGCAATAAAAGAAAAAGATAACTTTGAAACTGTTGATGTTAAAGTAACAAAAGCTAAACTTGACGGAACAGGTAAAAAAGTTACAGAAAAAGTTACTAGCAAAAATGGTAAAGAATATCTAAAAGTAGTTAAAGAAACAACTACTGAAAAAAGACAAAAAGATATGCCAACTAGATTAAATGCTAGAAGAAAAATGATGAGAATAATTAACAAAGTTGTTGATAGCGAGGGAAATAAAGTTGATTTAACAGCTAAATTATTCAATGAAATAGCTCCAAAATACGAAGGTAGAGTTGGTGGTTATACACGTATAATCAAAAAAGGACCACGTAGAGGAGATGCGGCAGAGGTTGCAATATTAAAATTAATATAATTTTACGAAAAAAATCCAAATTTATTTTGGATTTTTTTTAATAGATTTTTTTGGGAGACTTTTTGGGACACCTCCAAAAAATCTCCCAAAAAATCTCACTAAAAATGTATTGAAATTATTTATAAAGAATATTATAATTAAACTATAAGATAATAAAATAAATACTTTTTCTAAAGAAGAATACATAATGGAGGTTGTTTATGAAAAAAAATTATAAGAACTATATAAAAGCAATAATATTACTAGTTTTCATATTTGTAATTGCATTAGTTACAAGATTTGCATATTCAAGATTTTTATCTGTACATAGTGAAGGTGCAAATGCTCAAATTGCTAGATGGAATTTTACAGCAACTGTTGGAAGTGAGCAAAATTTATCAATAGATTTAGCTGAAACCAGACTTCAAAATGATACCGCATGGGTAAATAGTACAGAGGTTGCACCAGGAACAAAAGGAGCTTTGGCGATAAATATAGATGCTACTGGAACAGAGGTTTCATTAAAATATGACATTGATATAGATTTAACTAATATACCAGAAAATTTAATATTTTATCTAGACTCGCAAATGACTAATGCCATATATAAAGAGAATAACATGATACATTTGGATGGATATTTTGATGTAAATGACGTTGATAAAACAGAGGAAAAAACTCTTTATTGGAATTGGGCATATGAAACAGGAACTGGTAATACAACAAGAGTACAACAAAACGATAATTTAGATACTGCTTGGATGGGAGAATCAATAACAGCAGGAATTCGAGTAAAAGGAACTCAAGTTATGAATACAGATCCAACACAATGTGCAGTAACGTTTAATGCAAATGGAGGAACATTACAAGGGTACGGTAATTCGGGTATGACAACCAAAAATATAGATTATGATGATGAATATGGCAACATTCCTACACCTGTAAGAGAAGGATATGAATTTTTAGGTTGGTTTGAAGAACAAGAAAGTGATTACGATATTCCATCAGAATATCAAAAAGTAGAATATATACAATTTACAGGAACTCAATATATAGATACAGGAGTTATTCCAAGTGATCATAAAACAGAGGTAAAATTTGATTTCGATACATTAGAAACTGAAGTTTTGTTTGGAACTTTAAGTGGAATGTACTATTATAGTTTTACTCCATATAATAATCAATATTGGTGGGGAACATATGGACCTAATGGTGGACAAACAAGTAATGGAACATGGAGTACAGGTATTCATACATTAGTATATAACGGAGAAAACCATTCTATAGTGTTAGATGGAACAACTTTAGGATCAGGAACAAGATTAGAAAGTCCAACTAGTTTGCTTATTGGAAGAAGATATGAAGAACAACAGTATTATTTATCAGGTAAAATTTATTATTTCATAATTATTGATAACTCGACTGGACAAATAGTTAGAAATATGATTCCTTGTTATAGAAAAAGTGATAACGTAATAGGTTTATATGATCTTATTAACAGAAATTTTTATACTAATAGTGGAACCGGTACTTTTAACAAAGGCAACGATCTAAATAATCAACTAATAACATCATCAACACAGTTAATTAGCAATAGTAATCATGCAATATATGCTAAATGGAAGAAAAATATTACTGTTACATTTGATGCAAATGGAGGAACAGTTAGTATACCAAGTAAAGAGGTAACATTAGGTTCGACATATGGTGAATTACCAACGCCAACAAGGGCAGGATACACATTCTTAGGCTGGTGGTTGAGTAATAGTGATACTAAAATAAATGATAATAATCTCCCTGAGGCATATAGAGAAGTTGAATATATACAATTAACAGGTACTCAATATGTAGATACAGGTATTATTCCAAGCAATCATAAAATAGAGGCAAAATTTGATTTTGAAACATTGGAAACAGAGTTTTTATTTGGAACCACAACAGGAATTTATTATTATAGTTTCCTTAACTCTAATAATGAATATTGGTGGGGAACATATGGACCAAGTGGTGGTCAAATAAACAATGGTACATCAAGTTCAGGTATTCACACATTAGTATATAATGGATCAAACAATTCTATTGTACTAGATGAAACAACATTAGGACAAGGAACAGAATTATCAAGTTTATCGAATATACTTATTGGAGCACAAAACACTAATGGACAGTTTTCTTTAGCAGGTAAAATTTATTATTTCAAAATTACTGACAAATCAACTGGACAATTAGTTAGAAATATGATTCCATGTCATAGAAAAAGTGATAACGTAATAGGTTTATACGATACTGTTAATAATGTATTTTACACTAATGATGGAACAGGAACATTTAATAGTAGTGATAGAGGTGAAATTGTAACTTCATCTACATCTGTAAGTACAGAAGATAATCATACTTTAGAAGCAGTGTGGGTTCAGAATTAATTAAATAGATGGAGAAGCTTCGTATTTAGTAAGACAATAGACTGAATAGATTAGTATTAAAAAACATACAAGAAATTATTAATTTCTTGTATGTTTTTTTTTATTTCGAATATATTTAACAAGGTGATTCTATGTCAAAATATAACAGACAAAAAATATATGAATATGCAGAAATATGGGCATATTCAAGAAATCCTGTATATTATAATTTTGACAATGTAGGTGGAGATTGTACAAATTTTGTGTCACAATGCATTTATGCAGGATGTAGACAAATGAATTATAATAAACAAAATGGATGGTATTACATAAATGCAAATAATAAATCACCTTCATGGACAGGTGTGGAATTTTTATATAATTTTTTAATTTCAAATAGGGGAGTAGGTCCAAAAGGAGAAGATACCACAATTGATAAATTAGAAATTGGAGATGTTATTCAATTAAGTTTTGATGGAATTAGGTTTTCACATGGTTTAGTTGTTGTTCAAAATGGAAAAAGTGTAGAAGAAACATTAATAGCTGCACATACTTTTGATACTTTCCGTAGAAAAGTTTCAAGTTATGGTTATGAAAAGTATAGGTGTGTGCATTTGGTATAAATATTTCAAACTATTAAATTATGAATTAAATGTGAAAAAGTTGGAAGAATGTTTAAAACTTCCAACTTTTTATATATTAAATATACTCTTCCAAAACCTTCCAAACATCCTCAGAATAAATCTTCCTCTCAGCAGAAAATGGCATAAACTTAAAATCTCCAATAGGATTCAAATCTGCCTGAATCTCTTTAACTCTATTGCTAACCTTGGTAATAGCAATCTTATCAGCCTTATTACAAAGCACAACAAAAGGAAGTTCAGATCTAATAATATAATCATACATCAATCTATCATTAGCCCCAACATCATGTCTAATATCAATTAAAAGCACAATTAAAGAAATATTTTTTCTAACATGCAAATACTCATCAATAAAACCATTAACCTTTTCTTGTTCAGCTTTAGACATTTTGCTAAAACCATACCCAGGCAAATCAACAAAATAAAATTTATCATCCATATTATAAAAATTAATCTGTCTAGTTTTACCAGGCTGGCTACTAGTTCTAGCCAAACTTTTTCTATTAATCATAGTATTAATAAAAGAAGATTTACCAACATTAGATTTACCAACCAAAACTATTTCAGGTAAACCAGAAGTAGGATACTGCTTAGGCGAAGTAGCCGAAATCTCAATTTTAGGATTCTTAATCAACATATTTACATACCTCCTTATCAAAATATAGGCATTAAAGAAAAAAATATATTAAACCGCAGTGCCCGCGCAGTTTGGAAGGCTCCAAAGCCTGTACTAAAATCAAACTAACAACACAAAACTAACAAAGTAACACATAAATTTAAATCCTCAGCCGCCCAGCAAGGGAACGGAGGTTTTTTATTAATTCACAGGTACAATCTTCTCCAATCCACCCATATAAGGTCTCAAAACCTCAGGCACAGTAACACTACCATCTTCATTATAATTATTCTCCAACACAGCAATTAAACCTCTAGGAGTAGCAACAACAGTATTATTCAAAGTATGTGGATAATAATTACCATTCTCACTCTTAACACGAATTCCCAAACGTCTAGCCTGAGCATCTCCTAAAGTAGAGCAGCTTCCAACCTCAAAATATTTTTGTTGACGAGGACTCCAAGCCTCAACATCACAAGATTTAACCTTTAAATCAGCCATATCACCAGAACAACAATCTAATTGTCTAACTGGAACATTCCAACTTCTAAATAAATCAACAGTCAATTTCCACATTTTATTATACCATTCCATAGAATCTTCAGGCTCACAAATAACAATCATTTCTTGTTTTTCAAATTGATGTACACGATATAAACCTCTTTCTTCTAATCCATGAGATCCAATTTCTTTTCTAAAACATGGAGAATAAGAAGTCATATGAATTGGAAGCTCATCTTTTTTAACCATTTGATCTATAAATTTACCTATCATTGAGTGTTCAGATGTTCCAATTAAATATAAATCTTCATTCTCAATTTTATACATCATAGCATCCATTTCCTCAAAACTCATAACACCTGTAACAACATTGCTACGAATCATAAATGGGGGAATAGCATAAGTAAATCCAGCATTTATCATATAATCTCTTGCATAGGCAAGCATTGCTTCATGAAGTCTTGCAATATCACCAATTAAATAATAAAATCCAACACCACTTGTACGCCCAGCAGATTCTTTATCTAAACCGTTAAATCTAGCTATAATATCAGCATGATGTGGTATTTCATAGCTTGGTACAACAGGGTCTCCAAACTTTTGAACCTCAACATTTTCGCTATCATCTTTACCAATAGGAACAGATGGATCAATTATGTTTGGAATTTTCATCATTCTTTCTTTTATAGCTTCAGCATATTCAGCCTCTAATTTTTCATTTTCTACAAGTTCATCATTAATTTTTTGAACTTCAGCCTTTATTTTTTCAGCCTCATCTTTTTGACCTTGTTTCATTAAGTTTCCAATTTCATTACTTAATTGTTTTCTTTTAGCTCTTAAATTATCTCCATTTTGCATAGCTTGGCGATTTTTTATATCTAAATCAATAACTTCATCAACTAAAACCAACTTATGGTCTTGAAACTTTTTCTTGATGTTTTCCTTAACAACATCAGGGTTTTCTCTTAAAAATTTAATATCTATCATAATAATACCTCCTGTAGAGTTTTGGGGACACCTCCAAAAAACATCATAGTTTAATTAAGGTGACACTACTCAATATATAATTTAATTTAAATAATTTTTCTCGATTTCTTCACATAATTGAAATCTTTGCGATTGTTTAGTAAGATTATCAGGTCTATCAACTGGAATTTCGGACAGAAACATTTTCTCTGGTCTTACCCAAATTTGTCTTCCATCTTCACGGGAGTATAGAGGTTTGTACACAACCATTCTTTCTTTTGTTTCACTGTCATATGCAACATTTTCAACAAAATAATAGTTTCCCTTGAAGTGTCTGTAAACTCTTCCAATTTTAACTTCTTCCATATAACATCTTCCTTCCTTTTAAAGGGCACAAAGCTCTTGATATAATCATTTTTGCAATCAAAAACGTCCTTATGAATTTCTTCATAAGGACGAATATATCGCGGTGCCACCTTAATTTATATAAAATTGCTAAAATGTAAATAGCAACATATATATCTCAACAATGCTTATAACCTTGCATTACTAGGTTTAGTTTTCACTAAAAGCTAAAGAGTAGATTCATAAATTATTTTAGATTATTTTCACCAACCATAACCTCTCTGAATAAAATTAAATTTACTACTAGTCTCTTATTATTGCCTGTTTCATTATTATGTTTATTATTTTACCACGTTTTGGGAATATTATCAATAGTTTTGAAAAAAATAATAAAACAATTATTTTAATTAGAATAATATTCTAGTTTTTACATACAATAGTACTATAAAAAAGGACATGGTGGAGAATTTATGGATTATGGTTATATAAAAGAAGGAAAAGAGTTAAAGGAAAAAAATCAAAAAGAAAAAGAAATAGAATTATTATTAAGTATAATAAATGCAAAAAATGATTTAGAAAATGCAAACAGAAATTATGAATATGCAGAAGGAAATTTGATAGATTATTATCTTTATGAAATAAAAGCAAATCAATCTAAATTAGATTACTTAATTAAAACTGCTAAAGAGAATGGAATACAAGGGGATAGCGTAAAATCTTTAATGTTCAAAGGGAAAAGGGTGGTCTAAATAATGGATGGAAACACTGTTATTATATATTTAGCATGTTTGATAGTTTTGTTTATAATTGGAAGAGTTTTTTATGTCCCATTAAAACATATATTAAAATTACTACTTAATACAGTTTTAGGGGGATTTTTAATTTACATAGTTAATATTATAGGTAGTTCATATAATTTTCATATAGGATTAAATTATGTAACAGCAATATTTACGGGGCTTCTTGGGGTCCCACGGGGTCGTTGTTTTAATAATTACTAAATTGTTACTATAGATTTTTTGGGAGATTTTTTGGGAGATTTTTTGGAGGTGTCCCAAAAAATCTCTCAAAAAACTCTACTAAAAATTATTCAACAGTAACAGATTTAGCTAAATTACGTGGTTTATCTACATCTAGTCCTTTATCTTTCGAAATATAATATGCAAGTAATTGTAATGGTACAACAGATAAAATAGGTGAAATAAGTGGGTTTGTTGATGGAATGTTAATAATATAATCAAAATTGTTATAATCTAAATTTTGATTTGTTATTACTAAGGTTTTAGCTCCTCTTGTTATTACCTCTTGAATGTTGCTAATTGATTTTTTTACTAAATCTTCATCTGTTAAAATGCTAATTACTGCAATTCCATCTTCTATTAATGCAATAGGACCATGTTTTAACTCGCCTGATGCATATGCTTCTGAATGAATATATGATATCTCTTTTAGTTTTAAAGAGCCTTCTAATGCTACAGTATAGTCAACTCCACGGCCTAAGAAGAACATATCTTTTTCTTTATAAAATTTATCTGCAAATTCTTTTATTAAACTTGTATCTTCTAGTAACTCATTTATTTTTGAAGGTAAATCTAAAATGTCTTTTTTCAAGTTTTCTAATGTTGATATATCACTTGAGCCTAATATTTCTGCAAAATAAAGTCCAAGAATAGCAAATAACACAACTTGTGAAGTATATGCTTTCGTTGATGCAACAGCAATTTCAGGACCTGCATGTGTATAAACAGTGTAATCAGCTTCACGAGTAATAGAACTTCCTATTACATTAGAAATTGCAATTGTTTTTGCTCCTTTAGATTTAGCAAGTTTTAACGCTGCAATTGTATCTGCAGTTTCTCCAGATTGACTTACATAAATGCATAGAGTTTTTTCGTCTATAATAGGGTCTCTATATCTAAATTCTGATGCGATGTCAACTATTGTAGGAATATTGCATAATTTTTCAATTATATTTTTTCCTACTAAACCAGCATGCATTGCAGTTCCACAAGCTACTATGTATATTTTATTTATTGTTGATAGATATTCTTTACTCAAGTTTAAACTATCAAAGCTACATTTTTCATTTAATTTTAATCTTGAACCAATAGTTTCTCTAATTGAATTTGGTTGTTCATAAATTTCTTTAAGCATAAAGTCTTCAAATCCATTTTTTTCAGCAGCTGCAGCATCCCATTCAATATTTTTAATATCTTTTTTATAATTTTCCATATTTTGATTATAGAATTTTATATCATCTTTAGTTATAACAGCAAATTCATTATCATCTAATAGATAAAAATCCCTTGTATATCTTAATAAAGCTGGAATATCAGATGCAACATGATTTGCACCTTCTTTAGTTCCAATAACTAGTGGGCTATCTTTTCTAGCAACTATAATTGTATTAGGAATTAGGGGAGAGATAACCTCTATTGCGTAGCTTCCTTTTAAATCCTTTGTTGCTGAAATTGTAGCTTTTAAAATTTTATCTTCGACACTTAAATTTTCATTTTTATTTTGATTGTAATAGTAATGAATTAAGTTTGGTATAACTTCAGTATCAGTTTCAGAATAGAATGTATACCCATTGTCTGTTAAGAAATTTCTTAATTCATTGTAGTTTTCAATAATTCCATTGTGAACAACAGAAAATGTCTTTGAATTATCACAATGTGGGTGAGAGTTCTCTTTACAAGGCTTTCCGTGAGTTGCCCATCTTGTATGAGCAATACCATAAGTTGATTCTAAATCATCAAAACCATCTAAATCTAATATATTTTTAACTCTTCCTTTGTCTTTCATAACAGAAATAATACCGTTTTCTAAAGTAGCAATTCCCGCTGAATCATATCCTCTGTATTCTAAGGCCAGTAGCCCATCAATCAATATATTGTTAGCTTTTTCGTTGCCAACATAACCAATAATTCCACACATAAAAAAATACCTCCTAAAATTATTTTCATAATTATAAAAGGCAACACAAATAAACCTTACATAATAGCACTTCTGTTCTAACATTACTGTTAGGTTTTGTATACTATCTTTGACAGTAAGAATGCCATGGAATCATCCGCCGAGTCTTTCGATAAATCCCATCCTCGTCAACAATGCTTTTTAATGTGATTATGCATTGTCCAGGCGCTTGCGTAAAATGCTTTACTTCCAATATCTCCTTTCTATGTAAAATTTTGCATTTTATAATTACGATATTATATTACACTAAGTATAAAAAATGTGCAAGTGAATTTTTTGTGAATTTTTTGGAGGTGTCCCAAAAAATTCACAAAAAATCTAATTAGCAGCAAATAGTTTTCTTACCGCCGTTTTTACAACAAACAAGTGCGATTATTGATATAATTAATAAAATTGCTAATATTACTACAAGAGCTATAAGAACAGGTATTCCTAAAGCGGCTATAATGCCTGTTACAGCACCAATTAATAACCCGAAAAAGAACGCCAAAACTACTGCTATTATTGCTGTTATAATCCATATACAACAACAATTTTTTCCTTTGCATTTATCTATTTTACAATAAATATCTAAATTTTGTTCCATAATTATAAGCACCTCCAGTACTAATATATATTATGATATTTTTCGACACAATGTGACAGCCTGAATCTTCAATAATACAATGCAAATAAAATTACTACATTAGATTGAAAAACAAGCCAAATTTTGATATAATAGTTAACGTAAGAAAAATAAAAACTGATGCAAAGTTAGGAGGGTAAAATGTTTGATATAGAGGCAGAATTAAAAAAATTGCCAGCAAAACCAGGTGTATATATAATGCATGATAAAGATGATAAAATTATATATGTTGGAAAAGCTATTTCATTGAAAAATAGAGTAAGGCAATATTTTAGAAAAAATAATAAAACTCAAAGAATTCAAAACATGGTTTCGTTAATAGACCATTTTGAATACATAGTAACAGAGAACGAGGCTGAAGCTTTAATATTAGAGTGTAATCTAATAAAAAAGAATATGCCAAAATTTAACGTGCTTTTAAAAGATGATAAAACATATCCTTATATAAAAGTAAATATTCAAGCAGAGTATCCTGATGTATATATAACAAGAAGAATTTTAAATGATGGAGCAAAATATTTTGGACCATATGCAAATTCAGGCGCAGCAAAAGAAATGGTTGATTTTATAAAGGAAAAATTTAAAATAAGACAATGTAGAAGCTTTAAATATAAAGATAGACCATGTCTAAATTATCAAATAAAAAAATGTTTTGCACCATGTATGGGTTACATAAGTAAGGAAGATTATAGAAAACAAATTGATGAAATAATAAATATTTTAGAAGGAAAAACTGATAAACTTATAAAAGATTTAGAACAGGAAATGCAAGAAGAATCAAGTAAAATGAACTTTGAAAAAGCAGCATATATTCGTGATAAAATAAATGCAATAAATAGAATTTCTGAGAAACAAAAAGTTTCTAACATAAACGAAAACGATATAGATGTAATAGGAATTGCAAGAAATAATTTCGAAATTTGTGTAGAAGTATTTTTCGTTAGAAAAAGCAAAATGATAGGAAGAGAGCATTATTTCTATAAAGAATTATTAGATGAGTCAAATGAAGAAATAATTTCAGGTTTTATAAAACAATATTATATTGGGAGAGAATTTTTACCAAGCAAAATAATGGTGAAATATGATATTGAGGATAAAGATTTAATAGAACTTTTATTAACACAACAATCTGAGAAAAAAGTTGAAATAAAAACACCACAAAAAGGCGAAAAATTAAGATTGGTTGAAATGGCAGAAAATAACGCATTAGTAACATTGAACAATAAAGAAAATGATGGCTATAGTGTAGTTAACGAATTACAACAAGTACTTAACCTAAACAAGCCTCCTAGAAAGGTTGAAACATTTGATATTTCAAACATTTCAGGAGAATTCATGGTGGCCGGAATGAGTGTTATGCTAGATGGAATTATAAGAAAAAACATGGCAAGACGTTTCAAAATAAAAACAGTATTCGGTCAAGATGATCCAAGATGTATGAATGAGGTAATTACAAGAAGGTTAAAACATTCTATCAATAATACAAATGATAAAGGATTTGGCAAATTGCCAGATTTAATACTAGTTGATGGTGGAATTACCCAAATTCGTGCAGCACAAGAAGCGGTTAAATCACTTGGAATAAAACTTCCTATATATGGAATGGTAAAAAACGATAAGCATCAAACAAGAGCATTAATAAATGACGAAAGAAAAGAATTTGAAATTTCAGAAAAATTGATGAAAACAATAACACTATTTCAAGACTCTGTTCATGATACTGCAATAGGATATCATAGAAAATTAAGAGACCAATCAATAACAAAATCAGTTTTAGATGAAATTCCAGGGGTTGGCACAATGAAAAAAGCGATGTTACTTAAAAAGTTTGGAAGCATTGAAAACATTGCAAAAGCAAGTGCTGAAGAAATTTCAGAAATAAAAGGAATAAATGAAGAATTAGCACAAAATATAATTCAATATTTACAATAAAAGTAATCATAAACATTTCACATAGTGCATATAATTAATATTAACAACACAAAAGAAGGAGAGAATATTATATGCATTTAACTAAAGAAAACATGTATTTATATAGTACAATAATAGTAAGTGTTTTAGCACTTAGCATGGATTTTTATATTGTAAAACAATTTATAAATTTAATAACAATAATATAAAAGGAGAAAATTTAATGAAAGTAGCAAATAATTGGAAAGATTATGAAATAATAGATATGGCAAATGGCGAGAAATTAGAAAGATGGAAAGACGTATATTTAGTAAGACCTGATCCACAAATAATATGGAAGGACAAGTCTTTTCCAGAAAAATGGAATAAAATAAATGCAAAATACAATCGTAGTAATACTGGTGGAGGAAGTTGGGAATACAATAAAAAAATGCCAGCATCATGGGAAATAAAATATAAAAATTTAACATTTAATATAAAACCAATGGGATTCAAACACACTGGTTTATTTCCAGAACAAGCTGTTAACTGGGATTGGATGATTGACAAAATCAAAGGTGAAAAAAGAGAAATTAAAGTATTAAATCTATTTGCTTATACAGGAGGAGCTACAGTAGCATGTCTATCTGCAGGTGCTTCTGTTTGCCATGTTGATAGCTCAAAAGGAATGGTCGCATGGGCAAAAGAAAATGTTATTTCATCTGGATTACAAGACAGACCAGTTAGATACATAATTGATGATGTTGTTAAATTTGTTAACAGAGAAATACGTAGAGGAAATAAATATGATGCAATAATAATGGATCCACCATCATATGGAAGAGGCGCAAATGGCGAGGTTTGGAAGTTTGAAGAAAATATATATGATTTAGTAGAATTATGCACAAAAGTTTTATCAGATAATCCATTATTTTTCTTAATTAATTCATACACAACAGGAATTTCAAGTACAGTACTAGAAAATATTTTAAAATTAAATATCAAAAATAAAGGAAGCTTTAGCAATGGTGAAATTGGATTACCAATGACAAATTCTAAATTAATTCTTCCTTGCGGTATTTATGGAAGATGGGAAAAGGAGTAATAAATGCAAAAATTAAATGTATTATTTGAAGACAATCATGTAATAGTAGTTGAAAAAATGGTTAATATTCCATCTCAAGGTGATAAAACAGGCGATATTGATATGCTAACTATTATAAAAGATTATCTAAAAGAAAAATATAACAAACCAGGAAATGTATATTTAGGATTGGTTCATAGATTAGATAGACCAGTTGGTGGTGTTATGGTATTTGCAAAAACATCTAAAGCTGCTGCAAGACTAAGTGAACAAGTTAGAGTAAAAGACTTTCAAAAGAAATACTTGGTTGTTGTAAATGGAAAATTAGAAAATGAAAAGGGAACTTTTGAAGATTATTTATTAAAAAATGAAAAAGCTAACATGAGTAGAGTTGTAGATGAAAAAACAAAAAATGCAAAATTTGCAAGTCTTGATTATGAGGTTTTAAAATATAATGAAGAAATAAATTTATCAGTTGTAAAAGTAAATTTGCATACGGGAAGACATCATCAAATTAGAGTTCAATTTTCTTCAAGAGACCACAGCATTTATGGTGACCAGAAATACGGAGGCAGGGGACATGGAAAGCAAATTGCACTTTGGGCATATAGTTTAAGCTTTTTACATCCTGTTACAAAAGAGAGAATGGAGTTTAAAGTATTGCCAGAAATAAATGGAACATGGAAGATATTAGAAGGAATTGAAAATTTATAAACCAAGAAAAATGTCGATTAAAGCAGAAGCTTGACGTACGAATTTTCTTGAAAAAAGGTATTTACAGTATTATAATCAGAGTGTTCAGAAAAAAATGTAGTAACAAAAATAGCAAAAAACGGAATGAAAAAAATATTTCAAATTTTCATTCCGTTTTTATTTGTTTATATAGCCAAAATAAAATGTTATCAAAATATTACAATACAATGATTACAGAAGAGGTGAACAAAAGATGATAGATAAATTTTGTGAATACCTAACAAATAAAATAAGAAAGAAAATGCCAGAAGTGGATGACGAAAGAGCTGAAGTTATAAAATACGGTTTACAAATAATAATAGGAGAAATTCCTAAAATATTTGTAATGATAGCTATAGCATGGGCTCTAGGATGTTTGAAGTACACTTTGTTATGTTTTCTATTATTGCTTCCATATAGAATGTATTCGGGTGGATTTCACATGAAAACACATATAGGATGTATAATTGGAACATCAGCTTTATATATAGGAAATGCATATATAAGTCAATTTATCCACATAGAATTAACATATAAAATTATTGTATGTATTTTATTATGGATATTTGCAATGGCAATGATATACAAATATGCACCTGCAGATACAGAAGCTGTTCCTATTGTTTCAAAAAAAGAAAGAAAAAAGAGAAGAAATATTTCATACATAATTGTTACTATAATGTTAATTTGTGTATGTGTTATAAAATTTGAACTTGTTTCAAATATGATGTTGCTAGGGACGTTGCTACAAACCTTAACAATTACAAGATTAGCGTATAAGCTTACAAATAATAAGTTTGGCTATGAAGAATACTTGAAACAAAAAAATGCTGTTATAAATTAAATGCAAATACCGGTTACGCATTTAGTTATATAAAATAGTTTAATTAGATAGGGGGGAATTATTATGTTAAAATTCTTATCTAAAATTGCTGAGAAATATGCTAAATCTACAAATAGCGCATGTATATTTTTAACATTTTTTCATCAACCAAAAATGCCAAAATCTATGATAAAAGAAGACTAATAAAAAAATGAAGTGAAAAATCACTTCATTTTTTTTAATAATATATTTTTAGTTCTTGAATAAAGAATTCATCATTTTTGTCAGTATGTAAAAATAGATTTCTATGTTTTTTAACAATTCTATCGACCTGCCACAAACCAATGCCATGTGAGCCTTTTTCTTCTGTTTTTGTAGTATATCCTTTTTCTGATAATTTGCTTAAATCTATATCTTTGTTATTATAAGTATTCTCAATTGTTAGGACCTGATGATGACCTTGTTTTATATCATGTAAATCAATCTTAATTATTTTTT
Source organism: Lachnospiraceae bacterium Phil5 (assembly GCA_002633185.1). Lineage (GTDB taxonomy): Bacteria > Bacillota > Clostridia > TANB77 > CAG-508 > CAG-492. Next base: position 518,554 of record NWBM01000002.1, on the reverse strand, counting down.
CATCACATTGTGATGCGGCTTCAATAGCATTATCTAATAAAATTGCAAGCATTCTTGTGAATTCATAGATGTCCATTTTTAATGTATTTAAATTCATAAAAATTTGTAATCTGATATCAATTCCTAGTTCATCTGCTTTATAATATTTTGAAGCTAGAATATTATAAATTGCAGGGTTATTTATTAATTGTGGATTAAGAGTTGATAAATTACTTGTCATATGACATTCATCAAGTATCTTTTCGTAATATTTTGTCATTCCATCCATATCTCTTGAATATACATATCCACCAATAGCTGTAATAATATTCATAAAATCATGCTTAAATGCTGAAATATTATTATATAATAACTCTAATGTTTTATTATGGAGCTCTGATTGTTCTAAATCACGTTTGGTTGTTTCTAAATGTATAGTTTTTAATATACTATATATACTTATAACTGAATAAATTATTAAGCTAACTAAGCTTGTTAATGTTATATAAATAGGTAGAGTACTATTACTAAATAAAAATATATAAAATTGTGATCCTATTGAAATAATGATAAATACCAAATTTAACAACATTAATTTCTTATGGTTTGAAGACATTTCATCAAAAATATTAAAGTCAAATTTAATGAAAGTTATTAATTTAGTCAACATGAAGATTGTAAAATAATCGATAGATATAAATGTTACTCTAAATATTGGAATATTAATACAATCTTGAGGATTGATTTTTAACAATACAATACAAAGTCTAACATAGAACAATTCCATTAATGTTAGAACTAAAAGACTTATTATTTCTGCAATTATACTTTTAAAAATAGATTGTTTAAAAATTAATTTTACGGTAATAGGTAATAAAATTAAATCAATATATACTGAAACATTTTTAGGAATGACGTATAGACATAATAGAGAAAATACAGACATTATTCCAAAATAAATATTTTTTTGCTTCTTAGTATAATTAATATCTAGTGCTGTAGTAAAAAAATTCATTATTACATAAACTTCAATAAAAGCAAACGGAAAACAAACAATTTTCATCAAAACTTCATCTTCTGTGGTCAATGCATTCCAAATGTTTTGTAGCATTTCCATTTTTAACAACCTCCATAAATAAATCCTCATATTTAGGACCAATATAACAACATTGATCCGCCGTAGAATCTTTAAAAATAATAGTATTATTAGCTTGAATGCTGGAAATTTTATCTAGATTTACAATATAAGATTTATGACATCTAACAAAATTATTTGGTAAAGTGTCCAAAATATCTGAAAAGGAAGAGGTGATTTCATAATCATGGTTCTTGGTTTTAAAAATCGCTTTTTTACCATTTTTCTGAATGAAAAAAATATCCTCATTTTTTAGAAAACTATTCTTTTTATTAAGCTTAATGTAGCCTGAAGAATCAATGCAAATGTCATCATATAATCTTAATATAGTTTCTTCTAATCTTTCCAATGTTAGAGGTTTGGCAATGAAGTCAAAAGTTTTATATTTATAGGCAACCATAGAATATTCAAGATGGGCTGTTGTGAAAATAATATAAGCCTTCTTATTTTTTTGCCTAATTTGATTAGCTAAATATAAACCAGAGAATTCATTTTTTAAATCAATATCTAGAATTACAGCATCAAACTGACCGTTTTCAATATAATTCATTACGTTTTGTGGATGTGGTGTAGAAAGTACAATTTGACCAGAAAGATTGTTTCTAATAAAAATTGAATCTAGCATTTTTTCTAGTTTTCTTAGGATTCCAACATTATCATCACATAACACAAAATTCATCATATGAACATCTCCTATATTTTAATCTTTAGCTTAAAAAAATATAATGATGTCTACATAATATATGCAACATCACATAAAAATCCATAAAAATAATAATGGGGAATTCAAGATTTGTCAACGTTTTTGAAGCAAAAAAATGTCGAAAAATCAACAAATTTTGATAAAATAAACTTATGAATAAAATTAACCTAAAGCGATATTTTCAAACAAAAAAGATGTATACATAAAATAACGCAAAGTAATTATTGTTAAACAGTCATTTTTTTTACTTTTAATCATAATATTAAATAAAAAATAGGAGGAGTAAAAATGTTTGATAAAAAAACAAAAATATGTATAGCAAGTGTACTAGTTATGATGTTTGTGTTCTGTGTAATTAAGACAAAAGATATAGATTTGTTTTCAAATACAATTTCAACAAATGCTGGAAGCTTAAGCAATAAAAAAATATGCTGGGGAATAAAGCGTGTTCCAGATCATCAGCAACCTGATGTAGGAGCAGAATATAAAAAAATTTTAGAAGCGCATAATGGAATTTGTATGGGAAATTCAGAAAGCAAGAAAGTATATCTAACTTTTGATGCTGGTTATGAAGGTGGTTATACAGAAAAAATATTAGAAGTTCTAAAAGAAAATAATGTTAAAGCATGTTTTTTCATTACAGGCCATTATGCAAATTCTAGACCAGATTTGGTAAAAAGAATGATAGATGAAGGACATACAATAGGTAATCATACTGCAAACCACAAAAGTATGCCAGAAATTTCAAATGATGAAATAAAAGAAGATGTGATGAAACTACATACAGCAATATACGATAAGTTTGGATATGAAATGAAATATATAAGACCACCTAAAGGTGAGTGTAGTGAAAGAACTCTAGAATTTACAAATTCATTAGGATACAAAACTGTAATGTGGAGTTTAGCTTATGACGACTGGGAGGAATCTAAACAAGGAAGAGAAGAATATGGAAAAAAGAAAATATTAGAAAACATTCATAATGGGGCAATCATTTTATTACATTCAACATCAAAAGATAATAGTAATATTTTAGATAGTGTAATTAAAGAAATTAGAGGAATGGGGTATGAATTTGATTCTTTAGATAATTTTGAGTAGAGTTTTTGGGACACCTCCAAAAAATATCTCAAATGAAAAAGAGGGTTTCCTTTTTCGGTTTTTTAGAAAGGATTTAATTTAAAATGAAAAAAAAGAAAAATGTAAGAAATAAAATAGATAGAATGCTAGAGTTCCCAGACGAAATTGCTTTAAATGTACCAAAAGTAACAATATTAAAATTTGAGCAAATGCTTATTGAAAATTATAAAGGAATTCTAGAATATCAGGATTTTTTTATAAGAGTAAAAACAAATATTGGAATTATAAATGTAAATGGATTTAATTTATCATTAGAAGAGATGACTACTGATGATATTATTGTAAATGGAAAAATTGAAAGTATTGATTTTGAAAGCATTGTAGATGATAGGGAGGAATAATTTTGTATATTAAAATTCTAATTTATTTCATATTAGGATATGTAAATATTACAGTTGAAGGTTTTTTTATTGAAAGATTTATAAATACTTGTATTAGTAAAAAAATCTTTTTTTGGAATACTAAAAGAGATAAATCGACAGTGTTTTCAGCCAATATTGGTGTGAAAAATTTCAAAGACGTTGCAAAAATCGCCAAAAGCTGTAAATGTAAAATTAAATTAAATAATAAAAAAGGCCTTCCTTTTTTACTAAACAGATATAGGAAAAGAAAATTCTTTGCGCTTAGTTTAATTGGTTTTATTGCAGTTATAATAATAATTTCAAATTTTATATGGAATATTGAAATTGTAGGATTAGAGGACGAAGAAATAAAATCTGAAATTATAGAACTTATTAACCATGAAGGTGTATCTATAGGTAAATATAAAAATAAAATAGATTTACAAAATTTAATAAATAAAATAAGAATTGAAAGAGATGATATAGCATGGGTAGGAATGAAAATAAAAGGAACAAATCTAATTATGGAGTTTGTTTTAGCGGATAAAAAGCCAGAAATTATAGATAAAGAAGATTTTTGCAATATAATAGCCACAAAAGATGGCGTAATTTCAAAGGTTGAAGCTCAAAATGGAACACCTGTAGTCAAAGAAGGAGATACAGTAAAAAAAGGTGATATTTTAATAAAAGGTGAAATAGAAGGTAAGTATACAGAAAATAGATTTGTTCATAGTGATGGTGATGTTTATGCAAAGGTTTGGTACAAAGAGACAGAAAAAGTTTACTATAATCAGATTATTGCAAATCAAACAGGCAATCATGAAAGGAAATATTCAATAAATATAAATAATTTTCAAATAAATTTGTTCAAAACCCTTTCAAAATTTGAAAATTATGATACAATAAGGACAATAAAAAAATTAAAGATAACTTCAAATTTTTATTTACCAGTTGAATTTGTAATAAATGAAAATTATGAAAAACAAAATGTATCAATTTCACACTCGAAAGAAGAGGCTATTGAAATAGGAACAGAACTAGCAAAATCAAAGCTAAATGAAACAATACAAACAGAAAGTGAAATATCAAATATATATATACATACAAACGAAACAGATGAATATGTTGAAGTCGAAGTTATATACGAAGTCCTTGAACAAATTGGAACTAAGGAGAAACTTTAAAAGAAAGGGTTGAGAAAAAATGCAGGAAAAAAGTTTAAGAATTTATGACTCAGAAAAAACTTTTATGCATAAAGTAACAAACAAATTATCAAAATTATTAATACCAACAAAAGTTGGAATAAATAGCTTTATAATAACAATGAAAAGAAATAATATGTTAAAAGCATATGAAAATTATAATGCTAATATAAGAAATGAAAATGAAGAGAAAAAAGCTATTGCAATGAAAAAATATGAAGATACATTTACTTTATACCTAGAAGCAATTGATAAAAACATAATGGATTCTGTATATAAAAAGGTTAAAAATGATACTGCAACAGAATTCGAAAAAACTGCATTATCAAAATATTATTTAATAACAGGATTAAAAGATTCAGAATTTGCTGAATATAAATACAGAAAACAAAAATACTTACTTGAATTAGACTATGACAACATCAGATTTAATGAAAAAAATAAAGTCTTAGAAAAATATAAGAGTTTTTATTGTTCAAAAATGGAAACATTATATAAGGGTATAATAAAACATTATTCAGTTAAATTAACAGAGAATCTTACATCTGCTGAAAAAGCAGAAATATATGATAAAATTTTTAGTACATTAGATGAGTATATAACAAATATATTCCCACTAAAAATAGTTAATAATGATTCTAAAATTTATAAAGAATTATCAGATGAGTATGAACAATATGAGAAATATTCAATTGGTAAATTAGATCAAGCTGAAGTAATAGAAAAAAATATGATTTTGCTTGGAATAAGCAGAAAATTATTTACACATAGTTTGCCATTGGTTGTAGCTGAACAATGTTATATTAAATTATTAAAAGACACAAGAGCATTGTTGGTAGATACAAGAATTGTAAAGAAAAAAGAAAAAGCTTATGAGTTATTATTAAACTTAATAGATGAGTTTAATTTAAAAGTACTTTCAACAAAAGTATATTGGGACAAACCTGAATCAAGAAAAGAATATAAAGAATTTTGGAAAAAATATACTGAAATTGCTGAATTAAAAAAATCAGATGAAAACGAATTTGAAAAACAAAAAGAAATTCTATTTATAGCAAGTGATTTAAAACAAGTAAGCAAAAATGAAAACAAATATTGCAAAATAATATCTTTATACAAAGATAAATTAGTTGAACTAGGTGTTATGAAAAAAATGCCTAATAAATGCGTAAGTAGAGAAGGAACATTTAAGAAAAAGAAAATAGCTGCATAAATTTAAGTAATTAGAAAGGTTAATATGGAAAAAGAATTTTTAGAATTATATTTTAAAGATATTGATGAAGATTCAAAATATGAAAGCTTAATAAAAAATGTTGTTGAAATGTGCTTTAAAACAGAGAAATTAGAAAATTTGAACTTGTATATAAGCATAACTTTAACAACTCCACAGGAAATTAGAAAAATTAATAGTCAATATAGAAACATAGACAAAGAAACAGATGTGTTATCTTTTCCAATGTTTGAAAAAATAGAATTAGATGAATTAGTTTCAAAACAAGATAATCAAATACCAGAAACAATTGGTGATATAGTAATTTCAATAGATAGAGTAAAAGAACAAGCTATAGAATATGGACATAGTTTTGAAAGAGAATTAGCATATATGGTAGTACATGGATTTTATCATCTTATGGGATATGATCATATGGTAGAAGATGACAAAAAAGTAATGAGAGCTAAAGAGGAAAATGTGTTGAATTTGCTAGAAATTAGCAGATAGAAATATTTATGATAGGAAATATGCATATGAAAAAAGATAATGAAAAGTTAAAAAATAGTAATTTTATAGAAGCATGTCACAATGCGGTAAATGGATTGATTTATGCAACAACGACTCAATCAAGTATAAAAAAGCAATTGGTTATGGGTGTTGGAGTATTAATTTTAAGCTTATTTTATAAGCTAGAAACAACTCAATTCTTGTGTTTAACATTTGCAATCTTTTTAGTTATATTTGCTGAAATGGTAAACACAGCAATAGAAACAGTTGTAGATTTATACACTGATAAATATCATCCAAAAGCAAAAATTGCAAAAGATGTTGGAGCTGGAGCAGTATTGCTTATGGCAATAAATTCAGTAATTGTAGCATATTTCATATTTTTAAATGAAACAAAAATAGGAGAATTAAATAAGACTATTTTCGAAAGTGTTGTAAATTCGCCAAAACATTTAATATTTGTTTCTTTAATATTAGTGGTTATAGCTACTTTAGTATTTAGGGCAATAAGCAGTTCATACAACAAAAAGGTACCTGTAAAAAAATTTATCCCAAGTGGACAAACTGCATTAGCATTTGCAATTTTAACATCAATATGGATAAATTCACAAAATGTATTAGTATTTGCGCTAGCTTTAATGTTATCAATTATAATTTTTGAAAACAGATTAGAGCATAAAACTCATACTCTTGCAGAAGTAATATTTGGATCTTTTATGGGAGTATTAATAGTCTTGTTAATCTGTGGTTTAACTCTAATTAGATAGAAATAAAAGGTTTATAGGTATCCATGTAAAAACCTAAATAAAAATACAAGGAATAAAAATGGAAAAGGAATTTAAATCTGGCTTTGTTTCTATGGTCGGAAGAACTAATGTTGGAAAATCAAGCATAATAAATAGCCTAGTAGGAGAAAAGGTAGCAGCAATAGCAAACAAGCCACAAACAACGAGAACTGCAATTCGAGCAATTGTAAATAGAGAAAATTCGCAAATAATTTTTATAGATACACCAGGAATTCATAAGCCAAAATCAAAACTTGGAAATACCATGATAGAAACAGCTTTTGGTGTTATAAGTGAAGTTGATGTTATATTATTTGTAATAGAAGCAACATCAGAAGATATAGGAAAAGGCGATAGAATTATTTTAGACAAAATAAAAGAAAGTAAAGCCAAAACAATTTTAATAATAAACAAAATTGATTTAGTAAAAAAAGAACAACTAGCCCAATTAATTGATATATATAAAGATGAATATAATTTTGAAGCAGTAATTCCAGTATCAGTAACAAAAAATAAGAATCTAGATGTAATATTAGATGAAATAGAAAAGCACTTAAAACCAGGACCTGCATATTATGATATAGAAGAATATACAGACCAAACAATGAGACAATTAGTTGAAGAAACAATACGTGAAAAAGCATTAAAATTATTAGATGATGAAGTACCACACGGAATATATGTAGAAACAGAAAAAATGAAAACAAGAAAAACACAAAACAAAGAATTAATATATGATGTAGATGTTACAATATATTGCCTAAGAGAATCACATAAAGGAATAATCATTGGAAAAAACGGAGCAATGCTTAAAAAAATAGGTACATACACAAGACAAGATTTAGAAAAAATGCTAGATACAAAAGTGAATTTGAAAATATGGGTAAAAGTAAAAGAAGATTGGTTAAACAACGATTCTTTAGTCCAAAAATTTAAATTACAATAGATTAAATGTATAAAACTATGCAAAATGCAAAAGATAAAAATAAAGTTATTTAAAAACTTTACGCAAATAAGGAGAGGATGCATATGATAAAACAAATAGCTTGGAATACTTTTAAAAATACAGGAGATATAAACACAATAATGGAATTAATGCAGCTACAAAACATAGAAAATAATTTAAAGGTGAATGAATATGGGGATAATAAAGACCAAGGGAATAATATTATCAGAAAGTAAAATGGGCGATTTTGATAAAATGGTTACAATATTAACTCCATCTGGAAAAATTGGGTGTGCTGCCAAAGGTGCAAGAAAACCGAAGAGTTTACTGATGGCAGGCACTCAATATTTTTGTTTTGGAGAATACTTAATATTCAAAAGCGCCAACAGTTATAATATTAATTCATGTGATACAATAGAAGTTTTTTATAACTTGCGAACAGATTTAGATAAACTAAAATATGCAGTTGATATATGTAAAATAGTAGATAGTGTAACTTATGAAAATCAAAATACATATAGAATTTTGCAATTGCTTTTAAATACACTATATATGATTTCTGAAACAGATAAAAATTTAGAGCTGATTATTTCAGTATTTAAAATTAGACTGTTATGCTTATTACGGATTTATGCCAAATATAAAGAAATGTACAAGATGTGATGAAACAGAAGAAATAGAGTATTTTAGCATTGCCGATAATGGATTTAAGTGCAAAAATTGTGGAAAAGTAGATAAATCAGCAATTCAAATTTCAAAATCAACAGTAGATGCAATTAGATATATTGTTATAGCACCTGCAAAAAAAGTTTTTTCGTTTGATTTGCCAGAGGATGCGATTAGTGAAATAAGCTTAGTAAGCAAGGTTTATCTAAATGAAAAAATTAATTAAATTGACACAAATTGCTTAAAATGGTATACTTTATATGCATTATGTAGAGTATAAAAAGGAGAAAAGAAATGTATTTAATAATAGGTTTAGGAAATCCAGAAACAGATTATGCAAAAACAAGACATAATATGGGATTTAATGTAATAAATAAAATATCAGAAAAATTTAATATAGAAGTAAATAAAACAAAATTTAAATCATTATATGGAACAGGAAAAATAAATGATGAAAAAATTGTTTTAGTAAAACCACAAACATATATGAATTTAAGCGGAGAAGCAATTCAAGAGTTTGTTAATTTCTATAAAGTGGACATGGAAAATGTTATTGTAATATATGATGATATAGACACAGAACCAGGAAAAATTAGAATTAGAAAAAGTGGGGGACCAGGTACTCATAATGGAATGAAATCTGTAGTTTCATGTTTAAGCACAGAAGATTTTCCAAGAATAAGAGTAGGAATTGGAATGCCAGAATATAAAAATGATTTAATGAATTATGTTATTGGTTATATTCCAGAATCTCAATTAGAAATATTACAACAAGGAGTTAATACTGCAACTGAAGCTATAGAAGAAATCCTGAAAAATGGAATTGATAAAGCAATGAATAAATATAATTAATATAATCTAAAGAGATGCTTCATAATTAAGAAAATGAAACATCTCTTATTTCAAATATAAAATGAAAAATAAAAGGAAGTATAATATATGAAAGAAATAATAGTAAATGTATCGAAAAATGGCAAAACAATTTTGGTTGTTGAGGATACTGAATTAATAGAAAAATATGATGAAGGTGAAAAGTTAGACAAACTAGAAGGCAATATATATTTAGGAAAGGTTACAGATGTATTGCCTGGAATGCAAGCAGCTTTTGTTGATATAGGGGATGAAAAAAACGCATTTCTACACATAAAAGATTTATTACCTAAAATGAGCAATGAAACTGGAAATAAAAACGAAGATCTTAGCAAATATAACATAAAAGATTACGTAAAAGTAGGAATGCCAATAATTGTTGAAGTAAAGAAAGATAAAACAGATAAAAAGGGTGCAAAGGTATCAACAAATTTAAATTTGGCTGGAAAATTTACTGTCGTAATTCCAAATAGCGAATTTATTACTATTTCACAAAAAATAGAAGATGTATCAAAAGAAGAAGAACTGAAGCAAATAGTAAAAAGTATGTCATTAAAAAATTATGGAATTATATTAAGAACATCAGCAATAAATGCTACTGAAGAACAAATTGTTGAAGATATTAAAGCTTTAATAGAATTACATCAAAATTTAAATAAACAAGCTAATGAAATAGTAAAAAGCAAGAAAGAAATTCCAAGTTTATTATTTTATAAAGGGGACACGGTTAGCAGATTGTTATTAGATTTAGGGAATCAAGATTTAAACAAAATTATTGTAAATGATAAAAAGACTTTTGAGATTATAAATGATGATATTCAATCAAATAATTTTAATGTTGAATTACAGTTGATAGAAAAGGAAAACATATTAGACTTATACGAGTTAGACAAGCAATTAGAAAAAATAGAAAACAGAAAAATATGGTTAAAATGTGGAGGTTTTATTACAATAGATAAAACAGAAGCATTAACTGCAATTGATGTAAACACAGGAAAATTTATAGGAAAAGAAAGTATTGAACAAACAGTTTTAAAAGTTAATTTAGAAGCAACAGAGGAAATTGCAAAACAGCTAAGACTTAGAAATATTGGAGGAATTGTTGTAGTTGACTACATAGATATGGATAACAAAGAAGATGAAGAATCAGTAAAAAAATTAATGCTTGAATGCTTAAAACAAGACAGAGCAAAGACTCAAGTTATAGGCTTTACAAAGCTTCATTTATTTGAAATGACTAGAAAACAAATATAATGCTTATTAGGGCTGCAAAAGGTTTAATTCTAATATTCTAAAAAGCCTTGACTTTTAGCATCATTCCGTAATATAATGTGAAAAAAGTAATAAAAAAGGAGACTAAGTTATGCATACTCAAATTTTAACATCAAAGTACGGCGGTGAATTAATTAGTTTCAAGTTGAATGGAAAGGAAAAAATTCACCAAGGTGAAGATTGTGTGGATGAAAACGGAAAAGTTTATTGGAAAAGACATTCTCCAATACTATTTCCAATAGTAGGTAAACTAAAGAGAAATCAAACTATTATAAATGCAAGAACATATGAAATGTTTCAACACGGTTTTGCCAGAGATATGGAATTTGAGCCTATTACAAAACTAGACAATTTTCATTCATATGTACTAAAAAGCAATAAGAATACATTAACTAGATATCCTTTTGAGTTTGAGTTATATACAACTTATAGATTAGATGAAAATAAATTAACAACAATTTATAAAGTAATAAATACAGGAAAATCAAATATGCCATTTTGCATAGGTGGTCACCCAGCATTCCAAATTAATTATGAAGATTTAGTAAAAGGGGATTATTATTTAGAATTCGAAGAAAATGAAGACAAAATTCACTTCTTATATTTAGTTGATGGATTAATTGGAACAGAGTATGCAAAAAACATCATGTATGATAAAAAAAGAATTATGCTAAATAAAGATACATTTAAAAATGATGCAATAATTATGAAGGGAATGACATCATCTAAAATATCATTAAGAAAAAAATCTACAGATAGAACGTTATTAACAATGGATTTTTCAGAGTTTCCATATTTAGCAATTTGGTCAAAACCAGGAGCACCATTTATATGTATAGAACCATGGCATGGTTTATCAGATACAATAAAAAGCAGTGGAATATTTACAGAAAAAACATCAATAATAATATTAAAACCAAATGAAGAATTTGATTGCAAATATACAGTAGAGTTTTTTGAGGAAGAATAGCATAAAGGAATGATAAAAATGGAAATTTTACATGTTATATTAAAATGCATAGGAGCCTTGATAATGGCCATTGCTGCGTTATGTATATATGATGCAAGAAAATTAACACAAAAATTTTTCGGAACATCAGACATAAATACAGCAACAAGAACAATGAAAATAGTTGGTGCAATAGTGTTTTTAATAGGTGCATCAATGATAATTTGGGGATAAATTATAAAATATTTTAAATAAGTATTGCAATAATGCCAAAATTATGTTAATATCTTAAATATACAAAATAAAAACTATGAAAAAGAGGAGTAAGTTTAATAAGTTATTTAGAGAATAGAAGTGACCCGCTGAAAGCTTCTTATAGCAAGTTAAACTGAAGGTAGCTTTTGAGTTGATATGCTGAAACTATATGGTGAATATACAATATAGAAAGTAAGTATATTCGTTTAAGCAACGTTAAATGCTAACTAAGAGATATTTATTTAGAATAAATATAAATTAAGGTGGTACCGTGAACTAAGCTTCGCCCTTATTGCAAGGACGAAGCTTTTTTGATTGCCAAAATGACACACAGAATTTAAAGGAGGAATAAAAAAATGGAACACAAGTTAAATGAAAAGTACAATCCACATGATTTCGAAGACAAATTGTATGAAAAGTGGGAGGAAAGTGGTTATTTTAAACCAAGCATGGATAAAAATGCAGAAAGCTACTGTATTATGATGCCTCCACCAAATGTAACCGGAAAGTTACACATGGGGCACGCATTAGATGCTGCAATCCAAGATTTCTTAATTAGATATAAAAGAATGAAAGGATTTAATACTCTATGGCTTCCTGGAACAGATCATGCTGCAATTTCAACAGAAATGAAAGTTGTTCAAAGCTTACGTGAACAAGGAATTAAAAAATCAGACTTAACACGTGAAGAATTCTTGAAAAAAGCATGGGAATGGACATATCTTTATGGTGGAACAATTCAAAAGCAACAACGTAAACTAGGGTGTTCGTGTGACTGGTCAAGAAGCAGATTCACAATGGATGAAGGTTTATCAAATGCTGTTGAAGAAGTATTCTTCAGATTATATGATAAAGGATATATTTATAAAGGAAAAAGAATGATAAATTGGTGTCCTGGATGTAAAACATCAATATCTGATGCTGAAGTTGAATACAAAGAAGAAGCATCACACATTTGGCACATTAAATATCCAATTAAAGATGCTAAACCTGGAGAACCAGAATATTTAGTAGTTGCAACAACAAGACCAGAGACAATGCTTGGAGATACTGGTGTTGCAGTAAATCCTAAAGATGATAGATTTAAGAATTTAATAGGAAAAACTTGTATACTTCCATTAATGAACAAAGAAATTCCAATTATAGCAGATCCATTTGTTGATATGGAATTTGGAACAGGATGTGTTAAATTAACACCATGTCATGATCCAAATGATTATCAAGCAGGAATTAAAAATAATCTAGAATTTGTTGAAGTATTTGACAGCAATTTAATAATGCATGATTTAATTCCAGAAGTTGCAGGAATGAATGCCTATGAAGCAAGAGAAGTTGTAGTAAAATTACTTCAAGAACAAGGTTTCTTAATGAAGATTGAAGATTATACTCACAATGTTGCAAAATGTGAAAGATGTAAAACAACAATTGAGCCATATATATCTGATCAATGGTTTGTTAAAATGGATGAACTTGCAAAACCTGCTATTGAAGCAGTAAGAAGCGGAGATATTAGATTCATTCCTAATAAATATGACAAAACATATTTCAACTGGATGGAAAATCTTCAAGATTGGTGTATTTCACGTCAATTATACTGGGGACACAGAATTCCAGCATATTACTGCGATAAATGTGGCGAAATTCATGTTGCAAGAACAAAACCAGAAGCTTGTAAAAAATGTGGTTGCACAGATTTAACAGAAGATCCAGACACATTAGATACATGGTTCAGTTCAGCATTATGGCCATTTTCAACATTAGGTTGGCCAAATGAAACAGAAGATTTAAAAACATTTTATCCTACAAACACAATAGTTACTGGTTACGAAATAATTTCATTATGGATTTCAAGAATGATATTCTCAGGACTAGAATATGTAGGTAGCAAGCCATTTTCAGACATAATAATCCATGGAATGGTTAGAGATGATCAAGGAAGAAAAATGAGTAAAACACTTGGAAATGGTGTTGATCCATTAGACGTTATAGCTGAATATGGAGCAGATGCATTAAGATTTTCATTAACACTAGGAATTACATTTGGAAATGATATAAGATACATCCCAGCAAAAGTTGAACAAGGTGCAAATTTTGCAAATAAATTATGGAATGCATCAAAATTTGTCCTAATGAATTTAGAAGATTATGATGAAAAATATGATTTATCAAAATTATGCAAAGAAGATAAATGGATTTTATCAAAAGTAAACAGATTAGCAGAAGAAATGTCTAGAAACATTGATAACTACGACTTAGGTGTTGCCACACAAAAAATCTATGATTTCATTTGGAATGAATTCTGTGATTGGTATATCGAAATTGTAAAACCTCGTTTATATGATAAAGAATGTGCAACTCGTAAAGAAGCTCAATTTACATTAAATATAGTATTAGAATACAGCTTAAAAATGTTACATCCAATAATGCCATTTGTAACAGAAGAAATTTATACAAAATTATTTAACAATGATGAAACAATAGTAACATCAACATGGCCAGAATTCAAAGAAGAATTTAATTTTGAAGCAGAAGAACAAGAAATAGAATTATTAAAATCTATTATTTCAGAAGTTAGAAACATACGTAACAATATGGATGTTCACCCTGCTAAAAAATCAAAATTAATATTTGTAACAGAAAAATATGTAAGTTTAATCAAGCAAAGTGAAAGCTTCTTACAAAAACTTGCATTTGGAGATGAAATTATAATTCAGGCTAACAAAGAAAACATTCCAACAAATGCAATTTCAATAATGAATCAAGATTTAGAGTTATATATTCCATTTGAAGATTTAGTTGATATTGCAGCTGAAAAAGAAAGACTTCAAAATGAAAAAACAAAATTAGAAGCTGAAGTTGAAAGAGCAAAGAAAATGCTTTCAAATCCAGGCTTTGTAAATAAAGCTCCTGAAGCTAAGATTAATGAAGAAAAAGAAAAACTAGCAAAATATGAAGAAATGCTAAAAAATACAATAGAAAGATTGTCAAATATGTAAGTGTGAATTTTTGGAAGATTTTTGGGACACCTCCAAAAAACATCTTGAGAATGTTTTTGGGAGGTGTCCCAAAAACTCTACTTAAATAAAGTTGCAACAATACCAATAAGCACAGAAGTGCTGATTCCAAATACAAGCACAGGTCCTGCAACAGTAAACATTTTTCCACCAACGCCCATAACATATCCTTCAGATTTATATTCAATAGCAGGTGAAACAATAGAATTAGCAAATCCAGTTATAGGAACAAGTGAACCAGCTCCTGCAAATTTTCCAATTTTATTAAATATATTTAATCCAGTTAAAATAGCAGCAACACCAATTAAAACAATAGATACAACGGTAGAACTAGAAACATCATCTAGTCCTTTAAAAACGCAAAAATCTTTAATAAGTTGTCCAATTGTACAAATTAATCCACCAACCCAGAACGCATTAAAACAATTTTTCACTATTGGAGAGTTAGGGGATTTTTTATCAACATATTTACTATATTCTTCCTTAGTCTCAATAGGCTTCATATCTATAATCACCACCTTTAAAAATTAATCTCTTTTTCCATCAATAATAAAACTAATATCTAAATCTACATGATAAGTAGAAATTTTATTTCCCTGAATATCAGCATATTTACTTAAAATTTTAACACCAGATAAATAATCAATTGTTTTAGAAGCTTCGGAAATAGCTGCTGTAATAGCATCTTTCCAAGATATATTAGATGAAGCTGTTATTAATAAATGTTTCTCCATTTCCATAAATAAATTTCTCCTTTCAAATTAGAAATAATTATTTATACTATTCTGTGCAAAATTTTGAATAAATATTCATAAAAAGGAAATTAAAATTTCAAAATTATGGTACCATAAAAATATATTAATACGCAGTGAAGTGCGCAGTTTGGCGCTCCCTTAGAAAAAACTTCCACCAAAATCAAATCGCCAGCAAACAAACGAATTATTAACATATTTTTATGGCAACATAATTTTGAAATTTTAATCACATTATAAATAAAAACAAAATTTTGACAAAATGCTATACAAAATTACTAAATCTATGATATAGTATAACCATATAAAAAATGAAAGAAGGAAGATATTAATGAAAAAAGAACGAATAGTATTTATAGTAGCACTAGTAATTTCAATTATTTACATAGTTGTAGGAAATAGAATAGCAATGAAGAATAATCAATTTTTAAACAATGCATTGAAGCTTGACTATCCAAAAGCTAAGATTACAAGATTACTTGAAAGAAAAGAAACTCCTATCCAAATGGGGGGAGATTCAGTACAATATACTACTGATATAATTTTTGAAGCCAAAATTTTATCTGGAAAAGATAAAGGAAACTTGGTAATAGCAACACAAAATATTACACCATATATAACAGGGACAATAGATGAAGTAAAAGAAGGAGATAAAATACTTTTATATCAAGGTGTTACAAGTGATGGAATATCTACAAATTGGTATTTTGTTGAATATTCAAGAACAACAGCAATAATAGTGTTAGGAATAATATTTATTGGTTTAATATTACTATTCGGAAAGATGAAAGGTGTTAAAACAATAATTGCGCTTCTTATCACATGTTTAGCAATTTTTGTTGTATATATACCTGCGATTTTGGGAGGACAAAATATTTATGCATGGACAATTATTACATGTGCATTTATAACATTTAGTACCGTAATGATTGTATATGGATATAGCAAAAAAACATTAACAACAGCACTTGGATGTATAGGTGGTGTTTTAGTTGCGGGATTACTAACTCTAATTATGAATGGATTATTAAAATTAACAGGATATGTTGATGAAAATGCAATGTATTTGGTTCAATTAAATGAATCAATAGACTTAAAAGCAATAATATTTGGTGGAATTCTAATAGGAGCTATAGGAGCAATAATGGATGTTTCAATTGATATTTCATCATCATTATTTGAAGTAGCAGATAAAATGGAAAAACCAGATTTTAAAACAATTATGAAATCAGGATTTAACATTGGAAAAGATATAATGGGAACTATGACCAACACACTTATTTTAGCATATATAGGAAGTTCTTTATCAGAAGTTTTATTATTAACAGCAAGCAACAACTCTTTAACACGTGTATTTAACTTAGAAATGATTGTTGTTGAAATATTACAAGCATTAGTTGGAAGCATTGGCTTATTAACAACAATTCCATTAACATCTTTAGTATGTGCTATAATGTATAAACAAGAAGAATCACATAAAATAGCATATAACGCAAAAAAATAAAAAAACAAAATAAGAAATTTGATATATATAAATTTAATGTGCCAAAGATGCCATAATTAGGTCAATTATTTTTGGCACATTAATAAATTACAAAGGCAAAGGAGGAAGTAAACATGTATGCATATATAAAAGGTAGCTTAGAAGCCAAATCTTTAGGATATGTTGTTGTTGAAGCAAATGGTGTTGGATATAAAATTTTTATGTCTGAATCTGCAATAGACAGATTAGGAGAAGTTGGTGAAAAGGTAAAAATATATACATATCTAAGAGTAAGAGAAGATGAAATGAGCTTATATGGCTTCATAACAAATGAAGAATTACACATGTTCGAATTATTGCTTTCAGTAAGCGGAATAGGTGCAAAATCTGCAATATCAATTTTATCTAATATAACACCATCAAGCTTCGCTTTAGCTGTGATTACAGATGATGTAGCTAGTATAAAAAGCTTGCCTGGAATAGGGGCAAAAACAGCTCAAAGAATCATCTTGGAATTGAAAGATAAGGTTAAAGCCGCTGATGATACAAATAAAGAAGAACTTGAAACAATGCTAAATAAGAAAGAAGCTAATATGGAAAATGTTTCAGAAGCAATAGCAGCTTTACAAGTATTGGGATATAGTAGAAAAGAAGTAGAAAAAGCACTAGAGAAGGTTGAAAAAGATAATTTAAGTGTTGAAGATTTAATAAGAAAAGCGTTAAATAATTTGGCAAGATAGCATATTTGCAGAGCAAAAAGAAAGGGGAGGTACAGAATGAATAGCAATGAGCCGCTAGCTTTTAGAATGAAGCCTGAAAGTTTAGATGATTACGTAGGACAAGAACATATTTTGGGAAAAGACAAAATTTTATACAGAACTATAAAAGCAGATAGGCTTTCTAGCATTATTCTATGGGGGCCTCCTGGATGTGGAAAAACTTCACTTGCAAAAGTTATAAGTAATACAACAAAATATAAATTTAAAAGAATAAATGCCGTTTCAGCAGGTGTAAGTGATATTAAAGCAGCTATTGAAGAAGCTCAAAATGTAATGCTAAATCCAAGCGGGAAATGTATTTTGTTTATTGATGAGATTCATAGGTTCAATAAGCTTCAACAAGACGCACTTTTACCGTATGTTGAAAATGGAACAGTTATTTTAATTGGTGCAACAACAGAAAATCCATATTTTGAGGTAAATAAGGCTTTAATATCTCGTTCAATGGTGTTTAAATTGTATCCATTAACAACAGAGGATATTTATAAAGTTCTAAAAAAATCATTAACAGATAAACGTGGACTTGGAGATTATAACATCAAAATTGAAGATGAAACATTAATGAAAATTGCAGAAACAGCAAATGGTGATGTAAGAACAGCTTTAAATGGATTAGAAGTTGCGGTTTTAACAACTCAAATGGATTCAGACGGATTTATTCATATTACAAATGAAATTGCAAAAGACAGTGTTCAAAATAGAAAAGCAATTTTTGATAAAAATGGTGATAGTCATTATGATAATATAAGCGCTTTTATAAAATCAATGCGTGGAAGTGATGCTGATGCTGTTTTATTTTATTTAGCAAGGGCTTTAAATGGTGGAGAAGATCCAATGTTTTTAGCAAGAAGAATTGTAATTGCTGCTGCTGAAGATGTTGGGATGGCAAATCCAAAGGCACTAGTTGTTGCAAATGCTGCGATGCAAGCTGTGCATATGGTAGGCATGCCCGAAGCTAGAATAATTTTAGCAGAAGCGGCAGTGTATAATGCACGTTCACCAAAATCTAATGCAGCATATCTAGGAATTGATAAAGCGTTGGCAGATGTTGCAAATCAAGATACTGGAGAAATTCCAATGCATATAAGAAATGCACCAGCAGAAGGAATGAAAAGTGAAGGTTATAGTGTAGGATACAAATATCCACACGATTTTCCAGGACACTGGGTGGAACAACAGTATTTACCAGACAAAATGCTTGGAACTAAATATTATGTACCTGATGAAACAGAAGCTAAAATTTAGATTGTTTTTGGCAGAAAGAAATCTTAATGAAATTATTGTCAAAATAATAAATTAATGATAAAATTGAAATATAATAAAAATGAAAGGGTGAAAAAAATGGAAGAAAATAATAATGATGTTATAAAAGAACCAGGAAATACATCAATAGGAAAAAAGAATAATGGAAAAGCATTAGCAAGTTTCATACTATCTTTAGTTGGAATTTTAATTGCTGGTATTCCATGTGGTATAGCTGCTATAATTACAGGTGTACTTGGAATAACAAAATTCAACGCAGAAACAGAAAAAAATAAATGGATGGCTATATTTGGTATTATATTAGGAGCTATTGATATAATTTTAGTTATAACAATATTGCCTAGATTATATAAAGAATTAGGAATAATGTAATTAAATAATTAAAGTAAAACAGTAATATGAAAATTATTACTGTTTTTTTAGTAGAGTTTTTGGTATAACTCAAAAAAACTCTACCAAAATTTATTGAAAAATCAATAAAAAATACAAAAAACACTTGACATTTTAACAAAAATAGTGTAAAGTAGAATAGCATTACAAAATGAAAGGGTAAAAAAATGGAAAAAAATGTTGAAATAAGCATGCTATGCCAAGTATATGGGAAAGTATTAACTGAAAAGCAATATGAGTTATTAAATGATTATTACAACAATGATTTATCACTTTCGGAAATTGCAGAAAACAATAATATAACTAGGCAAGCAGTTAGAGATATTATTAAAAAAAGTGAAAACAAATTATATGAATTAGAAGAACAGGTTTCAGCTATGAAAAAAATGCTTGATGATAAAAAATCAATTCAGAAAATACAAGAACAATTAGATGAAATAGAAAAAATAGCTGAAAATAAAAAAATAGACAAATCATTAGAGAACATTAGAAAAGAGTTAAAATTAATGTTATATAATTAATTTTAACTGATAAGGAGGAAACCACATGGCATTTGAAGGACTATCTTCTAAATTACAAGAATTTACCAGAAAGCTAAAAGGAAAGGCAAGAATTACAGAATCAGATTTAAAAGAAATGCTAAGAGAAGTAAAACTTGCATTACTAGAGGCTGATGTTAATTATAAAATAGTAAAAGAATTTATTGCTACAATTCAAGAAAAGGCGCTTGGTCAAGATGTTTTAAAATCATTAACACCAGGTCAACAAGTTATAAAAATTGTTAAAGATGAATTAGTTGAATTATTAGGTGGAACAGAAAGTAAAATTAATTTTACTCCAAATCCTCCAACAATAATTATGCTAGTTGGTTTACAAGGTTCTGGTAAAACAACAACTGCTGGAAAACTTGCTAATCTTTTAAGAAAACAAGGTAAAAAGCCGTTGCTAGTTGCATGTGATGTTTATAGACCCGCAGCTATTAAACAATTACAAGTTGTTGGAAATCAGTTAAATATTCCTGTATATGCAAATGAATCAACTAAAGATGTTGTACAAATTGCAAAACAGGCATATAATACAGCAATTAGTAAGCTAAATGATGTAATAATTTTAGATACAGCAGGACGTCTTCATATAGATGAAGAATTAATGCAAGAACTTAAAAACTTGAAATTAGCAGTTAAACCACATGAAATACTACTTGTAGTAGATTCAATGACTGGTCAAGATGCAGTAAATGTAGCAACAACATTCAACGAAAACGTTGGAATTGATGGTGTTGTACTTACAAAGCTTGATGGTGATACACGTGGTGGTGCTGCATTATCAGTTAAAAAAGTTACAGGAAGGCCAATAAAGTTTGCTGCAACTGGTGAAAAGCTAAGTGATATTGAAGAATTCCATCCAGATAGAATGGCATCTAGAATTTTAGGAATGGGTGATGTTCTTTCAATTATAGAAAAAGCTGAAGAATCATTTGATGTTGAAGAAGCTGCAAAATTAGAAAAACAACTACGTAAAGGTGAATTTGATTTAAATGATTATTTAGCTCAATTAAAACAAATTAAGAAAATGGGATCTTTTTCATCAATTTTAAAAATGATTCCTGGAATGGGAAGCAAGCTTAAAGATGTTAAAGTTGATGATAAAGAATTAGTTAGAATAGAAGCTATAATTTCTTCTATGACAGATAAAGAAAGAAGAAATCCTAAACTTTTAAATGGAAGTAGAAGATTACGTATAGCTGCAGGTAGCGGTACTTCGGTACAGCAAATTAACAAGTTTATGGAGACTTTTGAAGTTACACAAAAAATGATGAAGCAAATGAATACTGATAAAGGTATGAAGAAGATGATGAAAAACTTCAAAGGATTAAATCCAGAAGACTTTAATATGTAGTTTTTAATTTTAATTTTTATATATGAAATTAAATATTTTTCAATTTTTCGGGAGGTGAAAAAAATGGTAAAGATAAGATTACAAAGACAAGGTGCTAAAAAAGCTCCATTTTATCATATAGTTGTTGCTGATTCAAGAAGCCCAAGAGATGGTAAAATAGTAGAAAAAATTGGTACTTATGATCCAATGACAAATCCTGCTACAATAGTTTTAGATAACGAAAAAGTAGAAAAATGGATAAAGAATGGTGCAAAACCAACAGATACTGTTAAAGCTTTAATAGAAAAAGCTTCAAAATAATAGTAGTACCTTTATAGAAAGGGGTATTTTATGAAAGAAGTATTAGAAATTATGATAGCTTGTCTTGTTGATAATAGAGACCAAGTATCTATTGAAGAAACAATTAATGAAAGATCTATTGATTATAAAGTTAAAGTTGCTCCAGAAGATATGGGTAAAGTTATTGGAAAACAAGGACGAGTTGCAAAATCAATTAGAACTGTTATGAAATCTGTTGCTGGAAAAGAAGGCAAAAGAGTTAATGTAGATTTTGTTGAAGAATAAGAGGTAGCGCGTTATGCAAGAATATTTCGAAATTGGACAAATTGTTAATACATTTGGTGTAAAAGGAGAATTAAAAGTAGTTCCTTATACAGATGATATTGAACGATTTGAAGAATTAAATTCAATTTATGTTGTAAAAAACAAACAATTAATAGAATACGAAATTGAGCAAATTAAATATCATAAAAACATGATAATTCTAAAATTAAAAAATGTTAATGATATGAACACTGCTGAAAAGCTAAAAGGATGCTATATTCGAATTCACAGAAAAGATGCAAGAGAGCTTCCAGAAGGTACATATTTTATTGCAGATATAATAGGTTCACAAGTAATTACAGATGACGGAAAAATTCTTGGAATTGTAGATGACATCTATAATACTGGAGCTAAAGATATATTTGTTGTAAAAGATGAAATGGGTAAACAAATACTTTTACCACACATTGAAGAAGTAATCTTAAACATTGATGTTGAAAAACAAATAGTTACAGTTCATTTATTAGAAGGTTTAGTATAGATTTTTGGGGACACCTCCAAAAAACATCTTACCAAAAGAAAGGAGTGTAGCAAAATGAAATTTGATGTTTTAACACTTTTTCCAGAAATGTTTAGTTCATTAAACGAAAGCATTATAGGAAAAGCAATTGAAAGAGATTTAATAAATATCAATTTAATAAACATTAGAGATTTTTCAAAAGATAAACACAAAAATGTTGATGACACTCCATATGGTGGAGGAGCAGGAATGGTTATAAGACCAGATGTAGTATATGATGCATACAATTCAGTTAAGTCTGATGAAGCAAAAGTTATATATATGTCTCCACAAGGTAAGGTACTAAATCAAAACAAGGTTATTGAATTAAGTAAAGAAAAGCATTTAATCCTACTTTGCGGACACTATGAAGGAATAGACCAAAGAGTATTAGATGAAATTGTAGATGAGGAAATATCAATAGGTGATTATGTATTAACAGGAGGAGAAATTCCAGCAATGGTTTTAATAGATTCTGTTAGTAGATATATTGAAGGAGTTATAAGTGAAGAATCAACTTCAGAAGAATCTTTTTCAAATGGAAATAATTTATTGGAATATCCACAATATACAAGACCAGAAGTATTTAATGGTGTAAAGGTTCCAGAGGTATTAATTTCTGGACATCATGAAAATATTCGCAAATGGAGAGAAGAACAAGCTTTACAAATAACCAAGAAAAAAAGACCAGAATTACTGGAAAAATAAAATCAGGGAGAAGGATACCCTAGGAAAATAAGAGTCCTAATATATTAAAATAAAAATAAGGAGGAGAATATCGATGGATATTATAAAATCTATTGAACACGAGCAAATGAAAAATAAAATTCCTGCCTTAAAAGTTGGAGATACTGTTAGAGTTCACCAAAGAATTAAGGAAGGTAATAGAGAAAGAATCCAAGTATTCGAAGGAATAATAATTAAAAAACAAGGTGGAGGAGTTAACGCTACATTTACAGTAAGAAGAGTTGCTTATGGTGTAGGTGTTGAAAAAACTTTCTTAGTACATTCACCAATGGTTGAAAAAGTTGAATTAGTAAGAGTTGGTAAAGCAAGAAGAGCTAAATTATTCTATTTAAGAGATAGAGTAGGTAAAGCTGCTAAGACTAAAGAAGCTATAGGAGCAAGAATTGAAGATAAAGAAATTACTATTAAAGAAGATTTAGCAGAAGCTCCTGCTGAAGAAGTTGTAGAAGAAGTAGCTGCACCAGTAGAAGAAGCTGTTGTAGAAGCTGCAGAAACACCAGCTGCTGAAGAAGTTAAAGCTGAGGAAACAGTTGAAGAAGCTGCAGAAGAAGTAGCTGAAGAAACAGCAGAAGAAGCTCCAGCTAGTGAAGAAAAAACTGAAGAAACAACAGACGCTGAATAATTTCAAATATAAAAATAAAAAGCAATGGAAAAAATCCATTGCTTTTTGCATTCTTATTTGAATGCGTTATTTAAGGTATCAATAAATGCTTTTTTGTTCTCATTGGAAGGAACATCGTCGTTCTTAGCATCAACCATATAAATAACGGTGACAGAGCCGTAACGACCATACGATGCATCGTGGAATGACTCCATAAGGGGAGAACCAACGATGGTTCCTTTTTCATAGTTGATTACGTCAAGGCAGTGCTGCAATGCGTCTTCAACAAACCGATGAGTGCTTCCTGTCTGGTTCTCGAAATACTGTGATGAAATCTGCTTATACATTTGGTACCTCCAGCCACTTAAGGCTTAATAAATTTATAGCATATAGCTATACAATAATTATACCAAATTTACATAAAAAAGTCAAAATTAGTTATGTTTTCTACTAATCTCTGCATACTTCTTAAGCTTCTCATAAGCTAAATAATTTATACTACCAGCAGGGAATTTGCCATTACTATCACGTTTACCAGCAGGAACTCCAGTTAATAATTCAATTCCTTCATCAATGCTAGAAATAGCATAAATATGAAACTTCTTATTTTTAACTGCATCTAAAACATTATTATTTAAATTCAAATTTTTAACATTTTGAATAGGAATAATAACACCATGAGAACCATCCAATCCACGAGTTTCGCAAATTTGGAAGAATCCTTCAATCTTTTCATTAACACCACCAATAGGTTGAATTTCACCTTTTTGATTTACAGATCCTGTAACAGCAATAGATTGATTAATAGGAACTCCAGACAAGCTAGATAAAATAGCATATAATTCAGTACTTGAAGCACTATCACCATCAACACCATTATATAATTGTTCAAAACAAATACTAGCTGTAAGGGAAAGTGGAATATCTTGTGCAAATTTTTCTCCTAAATATCCACTTAGAATATACACACCCTTTGAATGGGTAGATCCAGATAAATCAACTTCACGTTCAATATTTATAATACCAGACTTACCTGTGTAAGTATTTGCAGTAATCTTTGCAGGTTTTCCAAAACAGTAATCACCAATACTCATAATTGTTAAACCATTAATTTGACCAACTTCACTACCAGATGTATTAATTAATAGGGTATTATCTTTAATCATTTCCAAATATCTTGTATCATATTTTTTAATTCTTTCAACACGTTCTTGCAAAGCTTTATCTATATAATCTCCTGTAACAACTTTTTCTTTATCCATTTTAGTCCAAGTTGCAGCTTCAGCAACAATTTGAGATAAGTCATTAAATCTTGTTGATAGTTTTTCCTGATTATCAGCAAGCCTTGAAGAATATTCCATAACTTTTGCAACAGCAGTTTTATCAAGAGGTGGAAGGTCTTCTTGTTCACAGAATGTGTGAATAAATTCAGCTATTTTAACCATGTTTTCTACATTGTTTTCAGAAGTATCTTCAAATTCTACTTTTATTTTGAATAATTTTCTGAAATCCTCATCTAATGCAAGTAATGTTTGATATATTTGTTCATTTCCTACTAATAAAACTTTAATATCAAGAGGAATAGGCTCAGGTTTTAATGAAACCATAACCATACTTGAACGTTGATCTGCAGTATTTTCTAACAATAATTCTTTAGTTCTTAAAGCTTTTTTCAAAGCATCATAACAAATTCCATTTGCAATTAAATCTCTTGCTTGGAATATAATATAACCACCATTTGCCTCATGTAGTAAACCTGGTTTTAACATTGTGTAATCTGTTTTTAATGAACCATAGTAATTTTCATATTCAAGTTTTCCAAATATATTGTGATAAGAGTAGTTAGAGTCCATTACAACAGGAGCACCTTCTTGTTTACTATTATCTACAAATAAGTTAACTCTATAATTTAGCCATGGTTTTGGCATTTCAGGCCTTGGACCAGGAGGTGGAGGAACTTGCTCAGGTTGTGGTTCAGCTAAGAAGTAATCCACATTTTTTAATATATCTTTTTTTACATCTTCTAAGAATTTTGTAAGCTTTTTATTTCTCTTAAATTTTGATTTAATATAGTTAATGTGTCCGTTAACAGTAAGTAAAGCAATATTAGATTGCCATTCTTGAATTTTCTTTTCGGTTTGTTTTTCAATTTCTTTAATTTCACCAATAGCTTGAATAATGTGTTCTTGAACAATAACAGATTTTTCTTCAAATTGTTGTTTTAATTCATCATCTAATTTTTCAAAATCTTCTTGCTCAATTGTTTTACCATCAAGCATAGGCATCATATATATACCGTTTTTTGCAGACTTAACTTGAAAACCATATTTTTCAGACTTTTTATTAAGTTGCTCCATTAAAATATTTCTTTTTTCTTCATATTCACTTTTAATTAATGCTTTTTCTTTTTCAAAATCATCATTATTGAAGGTATTTTTAATATCAACTTGTATATCTTTTATGAAAGAATCCATTGTTTCTTGAAATTCTTTACCTTGACCTGCTGAAAGTGAAATTGCAACAGGCTCATTAGGATCATCAAAATTATAAACATAAACCCAGTCATTTGGAGTTTTCTTTTTCTTAGATATTTCATCTAAATAATTTTTAGCATAAACTGTTTTTCCAACTCCTGTTGGACCTTCTAAATATAGGTTATAGCCTTTAATATCAACATTTACACCAAATTGAAGAGCTTTAATTCCTCTTTCTTGACCAATTCCAGATGTCATATTATTGAGTTCATCTGTTGTTTCAAAATTGAATAAGTCTGGGTTGCAAATCATTTTCAATTCCTTATAAGATAGTTCATTACGTTTTTTCATTTGTTCCTCCTTAAATTTATTATTTTAAATTCTTTTGCATAATAAAAGCATCATATGTATTTTGATAATATTTTTTTCTCTCGGCAATTTTTATGAATCCAAGTTTCTCATATAAGTGGATTGCTGGAAGATTATTTTTATTTACTTCAAGAGTAAGTGTTGTTATATTTTTTTGCATTGCAACGCGAAATAGTTCTTCTAATAGTTGAGCTCCAATTCCTGAATTACGTTTATCTTTTTTGGTAACAATATTCATAATATCAGCTTCATTTAAAACATATTTTATTCCGTACAAAGCCAACTATTTCATTATTTTGTTTTGCAACAATATAGTAGGAATTGCTAGATAAAAGCTCGCTTTCAAAAGTATTAATGTTCCAAAAATCATCAAAATCGTTAAGCAAATTTGGTTTAATTTCATCAAAATCTGATATTGTCATTTGAGAAAATTCTAAATTAGTATAACTCATTTTAATCACCTTTAATCATATTTTTCTTTTCAAGATTTATTTCGGCTTCAGATTTTTTTAAGTAAATTGGTGAAACTGAAAAAGTAGGGGAGTAATTTGAATTATTGTATTTATCTAATGCAGCAAGTCCAACACTAATGCTTGTTTGAAGGTTTTGCTCATCAGATGCGAATTTTATATTTGAAAGTTCTTCATTTAATAATTCATGATGAACAGCTGAACCATCACCTACAAGAATTATGTTTTTATTAGAATGATTTTTCAAAATTTCAACTACTGTTGTTATAGTACAAGATATAGGTTCTTCAATTATTTTGCAGCCATTATCAAATTCATACATTGCAAAATAAACATTATCATGTTTAGCATCTACAATACTTGCAACTAAATTGTTAGATTTAACATTATAGGCAAGAGCTTCTAATGATGTTACACCAATTATTGGAATGTTTTTAACATCTGCAAATGCTTTTACAGTTGAAATTCCAATTCTTATTCCAGTAAAAGAACCAGGACCTTGTGAGCAAGCTAGTAAATCTATATCATCTAATGTTAGATTAGCGTGTTTTAATGTCTCATCTATTATAGGCATTAACTTTTGTGAGTGCGTTTTTTCATCATCATTATGATTTTCAATTAATACATTTTTATCTTCTAAAACTGATACTGAGCATATTTTTGATGATGTATCTATTGCTAGAATTTTCACTTATTTTTCCTCCTTTAAGTTTTGAAGAAATTCCTGTGGAAAATTGCCATGTGGAATTAGTTCTAAAATTCTATAATTTTCATTTTCTGTATCTTTTGTAAAATTAATTTTTAAATAATCTTTAGGTAATATATCTTCTATTATTTCGCCCCATTCAATAATGCAAATACCATTATTAAAGTATTCTTCACCACCAATAGCATAGAATTCATCACTATCAGCTAGTCTATATACATCAAAGTGGTATATGTTGACATTTTGTGTATTATATTCATTTACAATTGTGAAAGTAGGGCTTGATATTTCATTTTCTAGGTTGAAGTGTTTTAAAATTCCTTGTGTAAATTTTGTTTTCCCTGAACCTAAATCACCTGTTAAAACTATAATATTACCTTTTTCTAAATATTTTGCTAAATTACATGCAAAATCTATTGTGTCGTTTTCACTTTTTGATACATATTTATACATAATTTCACCTTTTTATATTTTTTATATTATTATTTTATATTAAAAGATGGGGTTTGTAAAGATGAATTTATAAAAATAGATATATATTATTATGAAGTGGAGCGCGCAGTTTGGCGCTGTTAATTTATGTCTTTTTGAAAACTATAGCGCCAGTAAGCGAACGGAATAAAAATATATATCTATTTTATATATTAAAGTATTGACAGAGATTGGAAAATATGTTAAAATAAGTATCTGTAAGCCGCCTGAGTCGGGTTCCAAAATGCTAAATTTTATTTAGCTACCTAGTATTTTATGCTTAGCGAGTATACATATAAAGGGAGGTGTACTTAAATGTACGCAATAATCGAAAGTTGTGGAAGACAATACAAAGTTTCAGAAGGAGATGTAGTATTCTTCGAAAAATTAGACGCAGAAGAAGGTAAAGCTGTTAAATTTGATAACGTAGTTTTAGTTTCTAATGATGGTAAAGTAGAAGTTGGAGCTCCTTATGTTAAAGGTGTAAAGGTTGAAGGAAAAGTAGTTGCACATGGTAAAGCTAAAAAGATTTTAGTTTACAAATACAAAGCAAAGAAAAACTACAGAAGAACACAAGGTCACAGACAACCATACACAAAAGTTGAAATTACAAAAATTACTATTGGGTAATTAAAAATTTCAATATAAAAAAGAACAATGTATGTTTAAAATAAAATATAAAATAGCAAGAGAGCTATTAATAAAAATTTAAAAACTGAAGGGAGTGAAAAGAATGGCTCATAAGAAAGGTCAAGGTAGTGTTAAAAACGGTAGAGACAGTGAGTCTAAGCGTCTTGGTTTAAAAAGAGCTGATGGACAAATAGTTCCAGCAGGAAATATATTAGTTAGACAAAGAGGAACAAAAATACACCCAGGAACAAACGTAGGTATTGGTAGTGATGATACATTATACGCAAAAGTTACTGGTAAAGTTAAGTTCGAAAGACTAGGAAGAGACAAGAAAAAAGTTAGTGTTTATCCAGTAGAGGATGCTAATAACTAATAAATGTTTTAAATGGAGATGAATGATAAAAGTTCATCTCTTTTTTAATATAAAATACTTGCAAATATAGTATAAATAACTTATAATTTTATGCAAGAGGTGTTTTTATGAAAGTAAAAATAAAAAATTTGCCTGGAAAACGATGGCAAAATTAATTTTCTTTTTACAAAAAAATAAATTTGAAAGGAAGATTAATTATGGAAAATAATAAAAAGAAAAGAATAGTTACTGGTGATAGACCAACAGGAAGATTACATATAGGACATTATTTTGGATCATTAAAGAAGAGAGTTGAAATGCAAAATTCAGGAGAATATGAAACATATATATTAATTGCTGATGTTCAAGCTTTAACAGATAATTTTAATAATCCAGAAAAAGTTAGAAAAAATGTTAGAGAACTTGCAATGGATTATTTATCTTGTGGAATTGATCCAGAGAAAACTACAATATATATACAATCTATGATACCGGAGGTTGCAGAACTTACAGTATATTATTCAAATTTAGTAACAATAGCAAGATTGCAAAGAAATCCAACGGTAAAAACTGAAATTGCACAAAAAAGAGATTTGTTTGGTGAAAGCGTTACATATGGATTTTTGGGATATCCTGTTAGCCAAGCAGCAGATATTACAGCATTAGGTGGAGAAATTGTTCCAGCAGGAGAAGATCAAGAACCATTAATTGAACAATGTAGAGAAATAGTAAGAAAATTTAATTCAATATATGGAGAAGTTCTAAAAGAACCTCAAATTGTTTTATCAGAATGTAAAAGAATAAAAGGGTTAGATGGAAATGAAAAAATGGGAAAATCACTTGGAAACGCTATTTTCTTATCTGATTCAGATGAAGAAATTGCTAAAAAGGTAATGAATGCTGTTACTGATCCAGGAAGAATAAGAAAAGATGATAAAGGAAATCCTGATATATGTATGGTTTCATATTATCATAAATTGTTTTCAACGCCTGAAGAGGTTGAAAATGTTTGTGCAGAATGTAGAGCAGGTACAAGAGGTTGTGTTGGATGTAAAAAACAATTAATCGAGAATATATGTAAAACATTAGCTCCAATTAAAGAAAAAAGAGCATATTATGAGGCACATCCTGAAATTGTAGATAAAATATTATTAGAAGGAACTAAAAGAGCTCAGAAAACTGCACAAGAAATAATGAAAGATGTAAAAAAAGCAATGATGCTTGACTACTTTGAAGAAGATTAAAAAATATACTAAAGAACGAATTAAGGGACGGAAATAACTAATAACGTCCCTTTAAAATTTAATTATAATTTCAAGGAGGACAAAATGTTTACAGACTATGTAAAAATAATTGTAAAATCAGGTGATGGTGGAGATGGAGCCATTTCATTTAGAAGAGAAAAATACGTAGCTGCTGGTGGACCAGATGGCGGAGACGGCGGAAAAGGTGGAGACGTATATTTCCAAGTAGATCCAGATGCCAATACTCTAATAGATTTTAGATATATGAAAAAATTCAAAGCTGAAAATGGAAAAAATGGTGAAGGTGCAAATCGCTATGGAAAAGGTGGGGAAGACCTTTATATTAAAGTACCTTTAGGAACTATTGTTAAAGATGCAGAAACTGGAAAAGTTCTAGCAGACTTATGTGAAAAAGGTCAAGTAGAAAAAGTATTCCCAGGTGGTAGAGGTGGTAAAGGAAACTCACACTTTGCAACATCTACAAGACAAGCACCACATTTTTCACAAGGTGGAGAAAAAGGAATTGAAAAAGAAATCATATTAGAGTTAAAACTACTTGCAGATGTAGGATTAATAGGATTTCCAAATGTAGGAAAATCAACATTTCTATCAACAGTAACATCAGCTACACCTAAAATTGCAGATTATCATTTTACAACATTAGAGCCAAATCTTGGAGTTGTTAAAAGTGAATATGGCAGTAGTTTTGTAATAGCAGATATTCCAGGAATTATTGAAGGTGCAAGTGAAGGTGTTGGTTTGGGACTTCAATTTTTAAGACATATTGAAAGAACTAGATTATTACTTCATGTTGTAGACGCCTCTGGAGTTGAAGGAAGAAACCCTGTAGATGATTTCAATACAATAAATGAAGAATTAAAGAAATATAGTGAAAAACTAAGTAAAAGAACACAAATAATTGTTGCAAGTAAAGCAGATTTAATTCAAGATGAAAGTAAATATCAAGAATTAGAAGATTTAGCTAAAAGCAAAGACATGAAAATTTTCAAAATTTCTTCAGTTACAGGTGAAGGTGTAAAAGAATTGTTAGACTATGTTACAGAAACATTAAAAACACTTCCAAAAGAAAACCTAATTGAAGTAGAAGAAATGGAAAAAGTGTATACTCTAGAAGAAAAAGAGGAGTTTAAAGTATACAAAGATAATGAAGTATTTGTTGTTGAAGGACCTGCTATTGAAAGAATTTTAAGAAGAGTTAATTTAGATGATAACGAATCTATGTATTATTTCCATAAATGTTTAAGCCAATTAGGAGTAGATACAAAATTAAAAGAAATGGGAGTAAAGGATGGAGATACAGTAAGATTAAATGATTGGGAACTAGAATGGTATGACTAAGTCATATCATTTTTTATTTGAAATTAAAACTTTTGTTTGACATTCATTTGTTTGTATGATATCATATTAGTATAAATTACGAAAGGAGAAATGTTTTATGCCAAGAGGAAAGAAAACAAAAAATCCAGGAGAGTTAAATAGTAGAGAATCAGATATATTAAAATTCATTGAAAAACAAGTAAAAGAAGTAGGTTATCCACCATCAGTAAGAGAAATAGGAAAAGCAGTTGGATTAAGCTCAACAGCAACAGTACATGCATATTTAGCAAAATTAGAGGAAAAAGGATACATCAAAAAAGAAACACAAAAAGGTAGAACATTAAGATTATTAAAAGGATCAAAAGATAATAAAGACAAAAATCAACAAAGCCTATTTGATGGAAAACAATTCTATGGAGGAAAAGAATTAGTTGATGTTCCAGTTGTAGGTAAAATAACAGCAGGTGCACCAATTTTAGCTGTAGAAAATATAACAGACAGTTTCTTAATTCCATTAGATTTTGTGGGTAATTCAGAAAGCTTCATGTTAACAGTAAGTGGAGAAAGTATGATAGAAGCTGGAATATTAGATGGAGACTATATTCTGGTACAAAAACAAAATGTGGCTAGAAACGGAGAAATAGTAGTTGCATTAATTGAAGATGAAGCAACCGTAAAAACATTTTATAAAGAAAAAGATCATATAAGATTACAACCAGAAAATAGCACAATGGATCCAATAATTGTTAAAGATTGCCAAATATTAGGTAAAGTTGTGGGTGTATTTAGAAAATTATAAAATATATGTAGTAGTAACTACAGAAAAGAGGAAGTAGAATGGATAAAATGAAGAAATTTTTTAAATATATACTTGCTTTAGTATTACTTTTTATATTCAGTAATCTTGTTATTAGTGGACTTTTAAAAAATTCATATACCAAAATAAAAGATTACGAAATTGATGTTAATGGGTTATATGTAGATGTAACAGAAGCAAAGGCTTCAAGCTGGAGTGGAAGCGTTAAAGGTATTGTAAAAAATAATACTGAACAAACTGTTGAAAATAAATATTTAAAAATAAGTATGTTATCTAAAAATAAAAAATTACTTGGTGAAAAATATGTAAAAATTGATAAAATAGAACCAGGTCAAGTAAAAAAATATGATGTAAATTTTGATTATGATAATGTAAAAAGTTTGAAAATAGAATTAACAGATACAATGCCAGAAGGAATTTCATTCTTTGAACTAATTAAAGAAAACACAATAGATATAGGAAGAGACGTATTAAATAGAAACAAATAAATGTAATAATAAAAGATGCAAAAAAGTTAATAAAAACTATTTGCATCTTTTTATTTATCTTATCACGTAAGTCACTATAGATTGAGCACACAGTGTATCTTTAACAACACTATTATTAATACAAAGCTTTATATCCATATTGTAATGTTCACCATTAACAATAACAACAGAAATACTATTATCTGTATTTTTAAATGCAGTCATCTTCAAGTCACTAGTATATTTACTAAAAGCTATTCTATGTGCACCTGGTTGTACAAACTTACTGAAATGACCAATATAATAAAAAGCCATTGTTTTTGTGTAATCCAAATTATCAGGTGTAAGCATTACAGGACTATTGCAATAATTACGTTTATGGTTTGGACCCCCTTCGCTATCTAATAAAATGTTCCAATCAGTATAACCATTTACACCTGCATTAAAATCCTCTGCAATATCATGTGCATATAGATTTTGAAATGAATTATTGGCGTCAAATCCAAAGCAACCTTCTGTATGGAAAAGTAATTTATCTGGAAACATTTGTCTACACAAAGAAATATTTTCAAAATGATTTCCTGAATACCAGTGAAAAGCTAAACCATCAATCATATTTTTAGCAGCAGGATTTTTAAATTCAGCTATAGCTCTTTTAAATAATTTTTCTTTATTATGGTCATAAACAAGGATTTTTGTTTTAATATTATTATTTTTGAAAGTAGGATATAAATAATTTGCAACGAAATCAGCTTCATCTTCGGCACTGTATACACAAGATTCCCATATAGTAATAGCATTCGTCTCATTTTGAACAGTCATATATTCAATATTTATACCAAGTTCTTTATATGCATTTAAAAATTTAACAATATAATCAGCATAGGTTTGTTTATATTTATTTAAAAGTTTTCCGCCTAATGTTAATTTTTTTGTATTTTTCATAAAGCTTGGAGGGCTCCATGGTGAAGCAAGAAATTTTAAATTAGGATTTACTTTTAGAGCATCTTGAATAAATGGTATAATATACTTTTTATCTTTTTCAATACTAAAATCAGACAAATCGTGTTTACTAGCATATGAATAGCTTTTTATTGAGAAATCACAGCTTCCTATTGAAATTCTGCAAAGAGAATATTTAATATTTTTAAAATAATCATTAATAAAAGCTATTTTCTTATCTTCTGGAAGAAGGCTATATGCATAGGCAGAGGCTTCTGTTATAGCAGCACCCATACCAATGAATTCTTGGTAAGTAATATCTGGATAAATGTTAATAACATTTTTTTCTATTAAAGAAGAATAGGGTTTAACTTTTGATTTACTTTCATATAAATACAATCCTTTTTCTTGATTCGTTTCATATTTTGTAACTGTAATATCATCTTTTTTTCTAAAACACATTTTACTAATTCCTTTCACTTTAAAAGTTTGAATAGATTATATTATAGATTTTACAAAAATAAAAGCGAAATATAAAATATTTATTTGAAAACAAAAGAAAAATGTGATATATTTGCAAAAAAACTAATAAACAAATATAATAAGGAGGTATAAATATGGAAAAATTATTTAAGAAATATGCTGCATATCCTTCAAATGCTAATTGGAAACAAATGATAAAAAGAGAAAATGAAATTTATGCAAGAGAGGGAGATGTTCGTTCTGAATTTGAAAGGGACTATACACGTATACTTCATAGTGATGCATATAAGAGATTAAAACATAAAACACAAGTGTTTTTTTCACCTTCAAATGATCATATTTGTACCAGAATAGAACATGTTGGACATGTTGAATCAATAAGCCATACGATAGCAGAGTATCTTGGATTGAACACAGAATTAACCAAAGCAATTGCAATTGCACATGATTTAGGACATAGTCCATTTGGACATGCGGGTGAAAAAATATTAAATGAAATATCTAAAAGAGATATTGGAGAAACATTCTGGCATGAGAAGAATGGAGTATATATGGTGGATAACATAGAACTTTTGGAAGATGATAAAGGAAATTTAAAAAATCTTAATTTAACATATGCAGTTAGGGATGGAATAATATCACATTGTGGAGAAATAGATGAAAATGCACTAAAACCAAGAGATGAAGCAATAGATTTAGATAAATATACAAAACCAAATGAATATGCACCATACACATGGGAAGGATGTGTAATAAAAATATCAGATAAAATATCATACATAGGAAGAGATATTGAAGATGCATTATCATTAAAAATTCTTGACAAGAATAAAATATTAGAATTAAAGAAAATACTTGGAATGAAGCCAGATGAGGCATTAAATAATACAAGAATTATTAATGATTTAATTGTTGATATATGTAAAAATTCTACTCCAGAAAAAGGACTATGTTTCTCAAAAGAAAAATTGATTTTAATAGATAGTATAAAAAAATATAATTATGAAAATATTTATAATAACCAAAGAATGATTGCATCAAATGAATATTTCAACATTGTTATAAATAGAATATATACAACATTAAAAAATTTATATTCTGAAAACAATATAGAGAAAAGTTTTGAAGAAGCTAAGAAATTTTATCCAAGCATTATTCCACAATTTAAAGAATGGTTAGATAGATATTGGAATTTGAATAATAGAGAAAATACTAATTTAAAGAATAAAGTTGTATTTTCTTTTAATGAGAAAAATTATTGCAAAGCAATTATACAATTTATTTCAGGAATGACAGACAATTTCGCAATGGATGTTTATAACGAAATAATAAGATTTTAGAGTAAAAGTTTATATAAAACATTGATATTTCTTATCGATTGTAATATAATCTGTTACAAATGAAGGCTTATACTAGAATAGAAAGGATAGATTTAAATGTTTAAATGGGGCCAGGATATAGGAATTGATTTAGGAACAGCTACTGTAATTGCATATGTAAAGGGAAAGGGAATTGTTT
This sequence comes from Lachnospiraceae bacterium Phil5, assembly GCA_002633185.1. Taxonomy (GTDB): domain Bacteria; phylum Bacillota; class Clostridia; order TANB77; family CAG-508; genus CAG-492. The sequence goes on along the minus strand of NWBM01000002.1, from coordinate 482,280 downwards.
TAAGAGAACCTTCAGTTGTGGCTGTAGATAGCAATACAGGTGAAGTTTTAGCAGTAGGAAAAGAAGCCAGAAGAATGTTAGGTAGAACACCTGGAAATATTGTAGCAACACGACCTTTAAGAGAAGGAGTTATTTCAAACTATACAGTAACAGAAAAGATGTTAAAATATTTTATAAATAAAGTATGTGGAAGATTTGTATTTGCACCAAGAATTATGATTTGTATTCCATCAAGAGTAACAGAAGTTGAGAAAAAAGCAGTTATAGATGCAGCTACACAAGCTGGTGCACGTAAAGTGTTTTTAATTGAAGAACCAATAGCAGCTGCAATTGGAGCTGGAATAGATATTTCAAAACCATGTGGAAATATGGTTGTAGATATTGGTGGAGGAACAACAGATATTGCAGTTATTTCACTAGGTGGATCAGTAGCAAGTACATCTTTAAAAGTTGCTGGAGATAAATTTGATGAATACATTATTAAATATATAAAGAAAAAACACAACATAATAATTGGAGAAAGAACAGCAGAAGATTTAAAAGTAAATATTGGTTGTGTATATCCTAAAATGCAAGATGTTGAAATGGATATAAGAGGTAGAGATTTAATAGATGGTTTACCAAAAACAATTACAATTAGTTCAAGTGAAATGCTAGAAGCGATGATAGAACCAGCACTAATGATTGTAGATGCAGTTCATTCAGTATTAGAAAGAACACCACCAGAATTAGCAGCAGATATAAGTGATAGAGGAATATATATGACAGGTGGAGGAGCTTTAGTTGATGGACTTGATAAATTGCTTCAAGAAAAAACAGGCATAAATGTAATGATAGCACGCGATACTGTATCATGTGTGGCTCTTGGAACAGGAAAAGCATTAGACAATTTAGACTCTTTGAAATAAATATATTATTAAACAAACACATAAACATTGAATATTTTTGTAAAAAAGTGTATAATAAACTTTGTGAAAATATTTTATGAAAAAAACGGAGGATTAAACATGAGAATATTAAGAGACTTTAAAATACCAGATTTTAAGTTCCCTAAATTTAAAATGAAGGGACTATCTGACATTGAGGAAATGAAGGTCGATTATGAAACAATAGAAAAAGAAAAAAATAAAGTAGGTAAAAAATCAAAGAATTATGAGATTACAGATTATAAAACAGTAAAAGAAATTTTTGAACGCTCTACAACAGTATTTGCAGAAAATACATTTATTTTAGAAAAGTATAACAGTAAAGAACCATTTACAGAAATAAAATATAAAGAATTTAGAAGTGACGTTATATCTTTAGGAACAGCTTTAAATGATTATTTGAAAATAAAAGACAAGCCAGTAATAATAATTGGTGAAAATACATATCATTGGTATGTTTCGTATATGGCTTTACTTTGCGGAAGTGGAATAGCAGTTCCAGTTGATAAAGAATTACCAGAAAATGAAATAATTAATGTTATAAACAGATCTAAAGCAGCAGCAGTTATTTACTCAACCAAAAAGAAAGAAGTTATAAAGAAAATAATTGATTCAAAAGCAACAAAGGTTAAATACTTTATACAAATGAATTCAGATGATTCATTAAGTGGAAAAACAGTAGGATTTGATTATTTAATAAAACAAGGAAACATATTAATAAATAATGGTGATAATTCATATATGGATATAGAAATTGATCCAAATGAATTCAAAGTATTAATATTCACATCAGGAACAACATCAAATTCAAAAGGTGTTATGATATGTAATAGAAACTTGGCTCAAAATATTAATGCAGTATCTGCATATGTTAAACTTGAAGCATGGGACAGATTATTTTCTGTATTGCCATTGCATCATACATACGAATCTACAATAGGATACTTGCTACCATTTGCAAATGGTTGTTCAATAAGTATATGTAGAGGTTTAAAATATATATTAGATGATTTAAAGGAAACAAAACCAACTGCAATTTTAACAGTTCCATTATTAGTTGAGAATATTTATAAGAAAATTATAAATAATATAAAGAAAAGCAAAAAAGAGGGTATTGTTAACTCTATGATGCATATTACAAATGCATTAAAGGGGGTTGGAGTAGATATTAAGCGAAAAGTTTTTGCTGAAATTTATGAGAATTTAGGTGGAAATTTAAGAATTATAGTTACTGCTGCTGCTCCAATTGAACCTAAAATAGGAAAATGGTTTGAAGATATAGGTATTTGTTTCTTACAAGGATATGGTTTAACAGAAACAGCACCTATAGCTGCCCTAACACCAGAATACAAACCAAAAGTTGGTTCAGCTGGTAAACCAGTAATATGTGCAGATATAAAAATAGATAATCCTAATGAAAAAGGAGAAGGTGAAATATTAATTAAGAGCGAAACTCTAATGTTAGGATATTATGAAGATGAAGAAGCTACAAACAAAGTAATGGAAGATGGCTATTTCCATTCAGGAGATGTTGGATATTTAGATAGCGATGGATATTTATTTATTACAGGTAGATGTAAAAATGTAATTGTTACACAAAATGGTAAAAATATTTATCCTGAAGAAATTGAAAGCTTATTGCAAAATATTGATGAAATAAAAGAAGTAATTGTATATGGTAAAAAAGATGAAGATGAGAAGAAAAATGATAAAGAATTGATTATTACAGCAAGAGTAGTACCAAATTATACAGAAATTCAAAGAATTCATGGAAAAGAATTGACAGAAGAACAAATATACAATATTATATGGGAGAAAATAAAAGAAATTAATAGACAATTAACCTCGTATAAAGCAATAAAGAAGCTAGAAATAAAGCAAGAAGAGTTTGAAAAAACAACTACTATGAAAATAAAAAGATATGTAGAATTAAAAAAATAAAACGAAGTTTGTAATATTTCTGTAATACAAATGTTACAAAAAAGAAAAATAAATAATATTGTAGAAACCAAAATGATGGTGTATAATAATATTGTTAGGAATATACTTATGACAAAGGAGGGAAATTTACAATGTCAAAAACAGACATGGTAAACGTAAAAATGGTAATAACTGAAGAGAAGATACTAGCTAATATTGAAAAGGTTCAAAAAATGATTAATGCTAATAGCAAAAAACAAATTGTTGAGCTTGAAGAAGATAGCTATTTTAAAGATTTGATTGAATCAATAAAAACATATTTAATTGAATATCCTGAAAAAGAGAATTTCCCTAAAGATGTATATGATGCTGCGTATAAATTAGTAGAATATGCAACTTCACAATTTGAAGAAAGTACAAAATTAATAGAAGATTTAATACGTCAAAGAGAGAAGAATATAGCATCATCAGTTGTATTAAAAGAAACATTAGAATTAGTTGAAAGTAAAGATCCAGATTGGAAGAAGAAAGTTCAGGATATATCAAAAGATTTTCCTGCTGAAATAATAGATACATTAGGTTCAATGGGAAGAGCTAAAAGTAATAAAACACCAACATATTTAGAAGATTTAAAAATAGTTAATACAAAAATAGCTAATTTGGAATCAAACTTACATATCGAAATAGATATGGAAAGAATTGAAGATAGATCAAAAGCTTTAAGTTATATAGGAATTGAAATAGCTGATGCATTAAAAGAAATACCAGCTCCAGAAGAAGTTAATATTGAAGATGAAATAATAGAAGAACAACAAAACTTTGAAGATGCTTCGGTTACAAATGACCAATATATTAAAGATACTAGAATAGATGTTAAACCAACATTATGGGAAAGAATAAAAAACATGAAGCTTATAAGATCTATAAGATATGTTATGAAAATAAAGGTTGTATTGGAATTACCACCTGCATTACCAGAGGGTAAACCAGAAGGACAACATAATTAAAAGATAAATTCAGGTAGTCTATAAAGATTATTACTAAATAAGACAATTGCAAAAAGACTACCTGTAATTTTTTATAAAAATTAGTAAAAAAATTTAAAAAAATCTTGACAACACTGTCTTGGTAGTATATACTAGTTATTGTTGATACAAACACGCGCCCTTAGCTCAGTTGGTCAGAGCAACCGGCTCATAACCGGTTGGTCCTAGGTTCGAATCCTAGAGGGCGCACCAATTAAGAGTGGATAGTGAAGAATATACAATTAAATATTTACTGAATATGTTTTTCACTATCCACTCTTAACAATTAAATATTTTTGGGTAGGTGGCCGAGTGGCTAAAGGCGGCAGACTGTAAATCTGTTCTCATACGAGTACGATGGTTCGAATCCATCCCTGCCCACCATAAGAAGCTTTGTAACGTAGTAAATGTTATAAAGCTTTTTTGTTAAAACAAATGAAAGCTCCCGCAAAAAGCGGGAGCTTTGCTTTGCCTATTAAAAGACAAGTCGAGTGCCAGGAGAAAATACCCTACGAGCATCTTCTTCGTGAAAACCGCATTCAATTAACACCTCGTAAAGTCCAAAAACGCAAGAACCTTCATATCCTGTAGAGAATGCACCAAGAATCATAACAACATCTCCGTTAGAAAAAAAGAAGGTTACTTTTGCTGGACTACCGACAGCCCGTTCTTTTTCAACAGTCACCTTAAAAACATCTCTTAAAGGCAGCCGCTTGAGAAACTCAACTCCGTGTTCTGTAGAATTGGTTTTGCATAGAATTTGATTATTCATAACAAAATCTTTCATAATGTTCTCCTTTCTAAATGTCTTGGATTGCATCTGCTTACATTGAGAGTGTAAAATATATAAACTGCTTTAGCAGGAACAAAAAAGGAAAAATATATAAAACGTTACTTGAACGGCTAGATGAAGTATATCATATATTTATGAAAAATTCAATAAGTAAAAAACAAAAGAAGTATACATAAAAACAAATAATGGCTTGACTTTTTTACTAAAATGTGTTAATATAGTAAAAGACTAACATTATAAAAGCAAATCAAACCAATATAAGAAATACACCAAAATTATTGAGTTAATCAAAAATTTTAGTGTACTCCTTATAAGGAGTGCAATGTTCTCCTTTCTTTTGTTCGTATTGAACTGGTTTGATTTTAAATTATTTGCTTTACCCTAACTTAAATTGAGTTAGGGATTTTTCTTTTTTAAAAGAATTACTTATACAAAAGAGTAATTTTCCTATCTTGAACATCAATAAATTTTTCTTCTTTTAAAGCTTTAAGCTCTCTAAACATAGCAGATCTATTAACTGCAATGTAATCAGCTAAATCTTTAAAATGAAAAGGTAAATAAATATTTCTAGAGAATGTTTTTTTAAATTCTATTTCAAAATATTCCAAAAGCTTATCTCTAATTTGTTTCTTTTCTAATATTCTAATTCTATCATTTCTTTGTCTTAGCTTTGTTGTAATTATTTCAAACATGTTCCTAAAAAATATATCAAAATAAGGGTGACCTAAGTTTTTAGGATTCATAAGCTTATTATAATCTATAACTAATACTTCAGTATCTTCTTTAGCTATTATTTCACAATTATCATCATCAGTTGAAGAAATATTACTACCAAAAACACTATCTTTAACAAGGTCTTCAACTACAATTTCATTTCCATTATATTCTATATAAATAATTTGTGCTTTTCCATTCAAAATAATGCCAACAATATTTTCATTTTTTATTGTAGGCAGAATCTCTTGATTCTTACTATATTTGTAAACATGAACCTCTAATAAATCGTATAATAAAGTTATTTGAGCCTTAGAAAGCTCATCAAATGGGCCATTCATAATCATCACCAAAAACATTTTAACAAAATTTTTGAAAAGGTGCAAGTGCAACTTGTATATTAATATAATTATTTATAGAATTTAGGAAACAAATAGAAGGAGGAACAAAAGAAATGAAGATTATTAAAAGAGACGGACACATAGTTGATTACGACCCAGAAAAGATTAGAGTAGCAATAGGTAAAGCTAATTCAGAGGTTAGAGGAAAAGAAAAAGTAACAAAAGATGAAATTGAAGAAATAATAAAATATATAGAAGATTTAAATAAAAAAAGAATTTTGGTTGAAGATATTCAAGATATCATTGAACAAAAATTAATGGAATTTGACAAATACCAATTAGCTAAAACCTATATTACATATAGATATACAAGAGAATTGGTAAGAAAAGCAAATACAACAGACCAATCAATTAAAGAATTAATTGAAGGTGAAAATGAATATTGGAATAATGAAAATTCAAACAAAAATGCAACAGTTGTAACAACACAAAGAGATTATTTGGCAGGTATAACAAGTACAGATATTACAAGAAGATTTTTATTACCTGAAGACATTGTTAAAGCACATGATGAAGGAATTATCCATTTCCATGATGCAGATTATTTTGCACAAAATGCATTACATAACTGTGAATTAATAAACCTAGATGATATGCTTCAAAATGGTACAGTAATAAATGGTGTTATGATTGAAAAACCACATAGATTTATTACTGCTGCAACAATTGCAACACAAATAATTCTTGCTGTAACATCATCAAGCTATGGTGGAGCAACAGTTTCACTTTCACACTTAGCTCCATTTGTAAAAGCAAGTTATGATAAATATTACAAAAAATATAAAGAATCTAATTTAAAAGAAGATATGTGCAAGAAATTAGCAGAGCAAGATACAAGAAAAGAAGTTGAAGATGGTGTGCAAACATTTAATTATCAAGTAAATTCAATGACAAATACAAATGGACAATCACCATTTTTATCAGTATGTATGTACTTGGGAGAAACAGAAGAATATAAAGATGAATTAGCTATGATTATAGAAGAATTCCTAAAACAAAGAATTTTAGGTTTCAAAAATGAAAAAGGTGTTTATATTACACCAGCTTTCCCAAAACTTTTATATGTTCTTGAGGAAGACAATATTCATGAAAACAGCAAATATTGGTATTTAACAGAACTTGCTGCAAAATGTACAGCAAAGAGAATGGTTCCAGACTACATATCAGAAAAAGTTATGAAAGAACTAAAGAAAAATGAAAAAGGTGATGGAGAATGTTACCCATGTATGGGATGTAGATCATTCTTAACACCAGACAGAACAATGAGTATAGGAAACATTGCTAAAGCTAAAAACTATGTTGAAGGAAAAGGAAAATATTATGGTAGATTTAACCAAGGTGTTGTAACACTTAACTTACCAGATGTTGCTTTATCTTCAAAAGGTGATATTGAAAAGTTCTGGAAAATAATGGACGAAAGACTAGAATTATGCCATAAAGCATTACAATTAAGACATAAGAGATTAAGTAATGTAACAAGTGATGTTGCACCTATTTTATGGCAACATGGAGCATTAGCTAGATTAGACAAAGGTGAATCATTACATGAATTGTTACATCATGGATATTCTACAATTTCACTTGGATATGCTGGTTTATATGAATGTGTTAAATATATGACAGGGCATTCACATACAGATAATGGTGAAGGAAAAGAATTAGGACTTAAGATTATGCAATACTTAAATGATGCTGCTAAAAAATGGAAATCAGAAGAAGATATTGATTATTCAGTATATGGAACACCAATTGAGTCTGTAACATACAAATTTGCAAAATGTTTACGAGAAAGATTTGGAAGCATTAAAGGAATTACAGATAGATTATATATTACAAATTCATATCATGTTCCTGTATTTGAAGAAATTGATGCATTTTCTAAATTAGCTTTAGAAAGTGAATTCCAAAAATTAAGCCCAGGTGGAGCTATTTCATATGTAGAAACACCAAATCTACAAAATAATATTGAAGCAGTAATTGAAGTTATTAAATTCATTTATGATAACATCATGTATGCTGAATTAAATACTAAATCAGATTATTGCCAAGAATGTGGATATTCAGGGGAAATTTTACTAGATGATAACCTAGAATGGTATTGTCCAGAATGTGGAAACAGAAATCATGATACATTAAATGTTGCAAGAAGAACTTGCGGATACATTGGAACAAACTTCTGGAACAAAGGAAGAACACAAGAGATAAAAGAAAGAGTTTTACATATAGATAACAAGGTGGCGAATTGCAAATGAGATATAATTTGATTAGAAAAATGGATATTTCAGATGGACCAGGTGTAAGAGCATCAATATTTATGCAAGGATGTGAATTTCATTGTAAAAACTGTTTTAATCCAGAAACATGGGATTTCAATGGAGGAAAAGAATTCACAGATGATACAATAAAAGAAGTATTAGATATTTGTGCACAACCTCAAATTAAAGGTTTATCAATTTTAGGTGGAGAGCCAATGCATCCAAACAATATAGAAGGAACAACTAAACTAGCTAAGGCATTTAAAGAAAAATACCCAGAAAAAACAGTATGGGTATGGTCGGGATTTAAATTTGATGAATATTTAAAAGACAAGGAAGTAGCAAAATACGTAGACGTTATAGTAGATGGACAATATAAAGATGAATTACATGACTTCAGATTAAAATGGAGAGGCTCTTCTAATCAAAGAGTAATTGATGTACAAAAATCATTGAAAGAAGATAAAGTTGTATTATTTGAAGATTAAATATACAATTAAGGACAATAGGGGACGGGGACAAAAGTGGACAAAATGTCCGATTTTACCCCGTCCCTAACTGTTTAAATTGGAAAAAGGAGAAGAAACATATGAAAATTATTTCATGGAATGTAGCAGGATTTAGAGCATGTTTGAAAAAAGGGTTTGATGATTTCTTTAAAGAGATTGATGCAGATATTTTTTGTATTCAGGAGTCAAAAGCTACGGAGGACCAATTTGATTATCATCCAGATGGATATTATAAATATTTAAATCCAGCTGAAAGAAAAGGTTATTCAGGAACGTTGGTTTATACGAGAATTAAGCCTATAAATGTAACTTATGGGATTGGAATTGATGAGCATGACCATGAGGGAAGAGTTATAACAATGGAGTTTGAAAATTGTTATGTTGTAACTGTATATGTACCTAATGTAAAGAGGGATTTATCTCGTTTAGAATATAGAATGAAGTGGGAAGATGATTTTAGAAAGTATTTGAAGAATCTAGAAAAGTGTAAGCCTGTGGTTATGTGTGGAGATTTAAATGTTGCACATGAAGAAATAGATTTGAAAAATGCAAAAACAAATGTGGGAAATGCAGGATTTACTAATGAGGAAAGAGCAAAATTTACAGAACTTTTAAATAGTGGTTTTATAGATACTTTCAGATATTTTAATCCAGATAAAGAACAATATTCATGGTGGAGTTTTATGGGCCATGCTAGAGAAAAGAATATTGGATGGAGAATTGACTATTTTGTTGTTTCAGAAGACATCATTGACAAAGTTGCAAATGCAACTATTTATGATGATATAATGGGAAGTGATCACTGTCCAGTTGGAATTGATGTAAATTTATAATTGATTATTTGCTAAAAGTATGGTATCATTATATAAAGTTTATTAAATTTAGGAGAAACAAATGAGCAAGAAGAGATATTTAGATACCATAATATTTGTAATATCTGCTATTTTACTAATTGAACTAATAATATTGGTTTCTGTGGCAAAAAATAAGCCAGAAGTTATTGCTAATACAATTAATGTAGAAGAAATTCAAACAGAACAAACAGAAGAAAATAATAATGAAATTAACGAACAAATTGAAATAGAAGAAACACAGCAAATAGAAGAAATAGATATAAGTCAAATTGATGGTTTTTATATAAAAGTAAATTATTTACAAAATGTTGTAAATATATATATAAAAGACGAAAATGGAGAATATACAAGACCATATAAAGCAATGATATGTTCAACAGGAAAATCAACTCCAACATCAGGCGTATATAGAATGTCTGATAGAGGAAAATGGGGAATGATGGTTGGAAGAGTATGGGCGCAATATTATTCAAGAATTAATGGACAAATATTATTCCATTCAGTTCCATATACATCTAAATCACCAAGCCAACTGGAATATTGGGAGTATGACAAACTTGGAACTTCTGCATCAGCAGGATGTGTAAGATTAACAGTAGAAGATTCTAAGTGGATTTATGATAATTGCCCAGCAGGTACTCAAGTTGAATTTTATGCAGATTCAGATCCAGGACCTTTTGGAAAACCAGAAGCAGTAAAAATTTCAGAAGCAGATACAAATATGAGATGCTGGGATCCAACAGACCCAAATGAAGCTAATCCTTGGAGAAATTATTAAGATATAAAATAAAAACGTGTTATAACAATGCAATTTGCATAGAGAGCTATAGCACGTTTTATTTTTATTGTATTTTGGTTCCTTGTAAGTTAAAGTTTCCCATATTTGTTTGAGCAGATAAATTTAAAATATTTCCTTGAACAAATCCACTTATGTTATATTTAATATTCATCATTCCAGCAGCTATATTTCCTGAAAGGTATAAGTTATTTCCTTTTATAACTCCATTACTAAATTCATTTCTTTTGCCCATAACATCAACATATCCACTAAATGAATTTCCATTTGTAACAATTTTAATTAAAGCCCTCATATTTCCCATAGGTGACTTCATATTAAATTCATATAAACCATCCATAGTTAAACCTCCTTAAAAATTATATGCAATAAATAAAAAAATGTGAATAAATTTAACGTTTTTTCTTCTCAATTACAAAAAAATATGATATAAAAGAGAAAAAGCTATAAAGGTAGATGTGAAGTGGAAAAGATATTAGATAGAGTAAATAATGTAGAAGATTTAAGAAAACTGAATATAACCGAAAAAAAGGAATTAGCTAAAGAACTACGTGAACTAATAATTAAAATAGTATCTGAAAATGGTGGACATTTAGCATCAAATCTTGGCGTGGTAGAATTAACAATGGCATTACATTGCGTGTATAACACGCCAAAAGATTCTATAATTTGGGATGTTGGGCATCAGACTTATGTTCACAAGATATTAACAGGTAGAAAAGATCAAATGTCAACTTTAAGAAAACTAAATGGAATAGCAGGATTCCCAAAAACTTCAGAATCTGAGTTTGATTGTTTTAATACAGGACACAGTAGTACATCAATTTCTGCTGCACTTGGTATGGCAAGAGCTAATCAGCTTCTTGGAAAAGAAGAAAAAGTTGTTGCAGTAATTGGAGATGGAGCTTTAACAGGTGGAATGGCTCAGGAAGCTTTAAATGATGCAGGAAGCAGTAAAGCAGATTTAACAGTAATTTTAAATGATAACAATATGAGCATTTCTGAAAATGTTGGAGGAATTACATCATTCTTAAGCAAGCTTAGAACTAAAAAGTTTTATACGAAAACTAATAGTAGAATAAAAAAATTAATTTCTAAAATACCACTTTTAGGTGAGCATTTGGTTAGCTTAGCTCAAAGGATGAAAAGAGGAATTAAACAGATTTTTATTCCTAAAATGTATTTTGAAGATATTGGTTTTACATATTTTGGACCTGTTGATGGACATAAAATTGAAAGGCTTGAAAGTATTCTAAATAGAAGCAAAACTGTAAAAGGACCAGTATTAGTACATGTTGTGACCAAAAAAGGAAAAGGATACAAACATGCTGAAGACAATCCGGATAAATTTCATAGTACAAGCAGCTTTGATATTGAAACTGGTATGTCAAAAAAGGAAAAAAATACAGATTATTCAAAAACATTTGGAACCAAATTGGTAGAGTTAGCTAAAGAAAATGAAAAAATAGTTGCAATTTCTGCTGCAATGATAGATGGAACAGGTTTGAAAGAATTCAAAGAAAAATTTCCAAAAAGAATTTATGATGTTGGAATTGCAGAGCAACATGCTCTTGGAATGGCTGCAGGTATGGCAAAAAAAGGAATGATACCTGTTGTACCAATATATTCTTCGTTTTATCAAAGAGCATATGATCAAGTTATTCATGATATATGTCTTCAAAATTTGCATGTTGTAATGTGCGCAGATAGAGCTGGAATTGTAGGAAATGATGGTGAAACACACCAAGGAATATTTGATATGTCATTCTTTTCAATTATTCCAAACATAACAATAATGGCACCAAAGAATTTTGAAGAATTGGAAAAAATGTTAGAATTTGCTATAAATATTGATAAACCAGTAGTAATAAGATATCCAAGAGGTGGAGAAGGAAATATTACATTTAATAAATGTGAAGAAATTGAACTTGGTAAGTCAGAGCTAATAAAAGAAGGCTCAGATATAACAATTATTGCTATAGGTAAAATGGTTGAAAGAGCAATGCAGGTTGCCGAAATTTTAAGAAAAAGAAATATTGATGCAGAAATAATAAATGCAAGATTTTTAAAACCGCTAGATGATAAGACAATAGAGCAGTCAATTATAAAAACAAAAAATGTAATAACAATAGAAGATGGCATCTTACGTGGAGGATTAGCAACAAGCATTATTGAGATAATAAATAAACTAAAAATAAATGATATCAATATTAAGACTTATGGATATGAAGATCAATTTGTTCAACATGGAAGTGTTGAAGAATTAGAAAAATTGCATGGTCTAGATGCAGAAACAATAGCTAAAAATGTGGAGGTATTAGAATGTCAAATTTAATTAATGGAAAAGAATTGGCTCAGAAAATTAGAAATGGTTTAAAAGATAAAGTTGTAGAAATAAAAAATAAAGGAATTAACCCAAAGTTGGCTGTTATAATGGTTGGAGAGGATAAAGCATCGAAAGTATATGTAAAAAATAAAAGCAAAGCATGTGAAGAAATAGGAATTGATTTTGAAGAATTTTTATTAGATGAAAATACTACTATGGAAGAATTATTAGGCCTTATAGAAGAACTTAATAGTAGAGAAGATGTACATGGAATTTTATTACAAAGTCCTATTCCAAATCATTTAGATATAAATAAAGCATTCAATGCAATAAATTATAAAAAAGATGTAGATGGATTTAATCCTGTAAATGTTGGTAAATTATCAATTGGACAAGATTGTTTTATTTCATGCACACCATTTGGTGTTATTAGAATGTTAGAAGAATATAATATTCCAATAGAGGGTAAAAATGCTGTAATAATTGGAAGAAGTAATATAGTAGGAAAGCCATTAATACAGTGCATGCTTAAGAAAAACGCTACTGTAACTGTGTGCCATTCAAGAACTCAAAATATAGAGCAAATTACAAAGCAGGCTGATATACTAATTGTGGCAATCGGAAAAGCCAAATTTGTTACAGAAGATATGGTTAAAGAAGGTGCAGTTGTTATAGATGTTGGAATAAATAGAAATGATGATGGAAAATTGGTTGGAGATGTAGATTTTGAGAATGTGGAAAAAAAGGCATCTTATATAACACCAGTTCCAGGTGGAGTTGGTCCAATGACTATTGCAATGCTTATGACAAATGTTGTAAAAGCTGCTGAAAATTTTATGAATGAAAATGAATAAAAATGTAGTAATTAAAATTAACAAAAAACGCAAAAACAAAGGGAGTAAAATATTATACTCTCTTTGTTTTGTTTTATAGAACAATAAGGAGGTAGAATAATTATGAAGAATGAAGATGTATTATATTGGATTTGGTTTTCAAGGGTAAGAAAAGTCGATTGTGTGAAAAAAGAAAAACTTTTAAAAATATATGGTACACCAAAAAAAATATGGGAATTGAATGAGGAAAAACTACGAAATATAGGAATATTAAACAATGAAAACTTAACTGATTTATTAAACGAAAATTATAGACAAAATTTAAAGAAATATAAAGAATATATTGAAAAAAACAATATAAATATAATTACAATTCAGGATGAAAAATATCCAGAAAATTTAAAATATATTTATGATAAGCCTATAGTTTTATATACTAAAGGAAATATGGAATTATTAAATAGCAATGGAATTGCTATAGTAGGTTCAAGATATTGTACTGAATATGGGAAAAATATTGCAACTAAAATGGCATATAATATTGCTAAATCAAACAAATGTGTTATAAGCGGGTTGGCAAAAGGAATTGATTCATATGCGCATATAGGAGCTTTAAAAGCAAAAGGGTATACAATAGCAGTACTTGGAAATGGTTTAGATAATATATATCCGAATGAAAATAAAAAACTATCTGAAAAAATTATAGAGAATAATGGACTATTAATATCTGAATATATAGTAGGAACAAAACCAGAAAAAATTAATTTTCCAGAAAGAAATAGAATAATTAGTGCCCTAGCTAAAGGAATTGTTATTGTAGAGGCAAAGGAAAAAAGTGGAGCTTTAATAACTGCAGATTTCGGGTTAGAACAAGGCAAAGAAATTTTTGCAGTACCTGGAAATATATATAGTGCTAATTCAAAAGGAACGAATAATTTAATAAAACAAGGAGCAAATATTATAACAGATTATAAAGATATAATAAATATATGTTATAATAATTATAATTATTAATTAATAATATTATTAATAAAAATAAAAAAAAACCTTTTAATTTTTGTGATTTTGTAATATAATAGAGAAGTAAGTGTTAACATATAAAGAAAAGAGGTTTAAGTATGGGAAGTAGAAAAAGAAGTAAAAGAAGAAAACATAATTCTACAAGAACAAATTCGACTAGAAATAATAGAAACTTAAATAACACTAGATCAAATGTAAATTATTCATCAATTATGGGAGATATATCGAATGATTATTCAAATACAGAACGTACAACAGGAACAAGAAGAACTACTACAAAATCATCAGGAAGTACATCAAGGAGGGCTTTAATGCAAAAGAGAGTTAACAATAAGAAAAGCAGCAAAGTTAGCAGTGGACCTATAAAAAGAGGTTCGGAATTGAAAAAAATAAAAAGAAATAAGAAAAGAGCTAAAAATAAAAAATTAACAATATTAAAAAGAGTTATTTTAATAGGTCTAGCACTATTCTTATTAGCAATATTAATTGCAGGAGGAGTATTTGTTGGTATTTTCTTTAGTGATAAATTCGCAATCACAAAAGAAGATTTATTAATAAGTAATTCTAATACAATTGTTTATGATGCAGAAGGAAATGTAATTCTTGAATTATCAGGTAAAGAAAATAGAAAAATAATAAGTATTGATGAAGATATGAATCCACAGTTACCAAATGCATTTGTTGCTATTGAAGATGAAAGATTTTATAAGCATAAAGGTATTGACTTAAAAAGAACTACAGCTGCTACATTTACATATGTTTTTCATGCTGGTTCATCAAACTTTGGTGGAAGTACTATAACTCAGCAGTTGGTTAAAAACATAACTAATGAAAAAGAGAGTACAGGAAAAGCTGGTATGCAAAGAAAAATAAAAGAAATGTCAAGAGCATATCAAATAGAGCAAATGATAGATAAAAAACAAATATTGGAATTATATCTAAACCTAATTCCGTTAGCATCAAGTGGTGGAGATATATGTGGTGTTGAGATGGCATCAATTTACTATTTCAATAAAACAGCAAAAGATTTATCATTAGAAGAGTGTGCATTTATTGCTGGTGTTACACATAGTCCTGCATTATATAATCCATATAAAGAAGAACCAAATACAGCAAGAATAACAAGTAGAACTAAAACAGTTTTGAGTAAAATGAAGAGTTTAGGATTTATAAGCAATGACGAATATAATACTGCAGTTGCAAATGTAGATGCTGGTTTACACTTTGAACAAGGTGTATTACCAAGTTCAAATATTAAATCATATTATGTTAAAGCTGCTGTAGATCAAGTAGTTGACGAATTAGTTGAAGAAAAAGGAATGTCAAAAGAATATGCTGAAAGCCGTGTATTTAATGGCGGTTTAAAAATATACACAACACAAATTCCAGCAGTACAACAAGCTGTTGAAACAGAATATAAAAATGATACATTTATAAAAGCTTCAAAAGAAAAAGAAGGACAACATACACAATCTGCAATGGTTATTATAGATCATAAAACAGGTAGAGTAGTTGGATGTATGGGTGGTTTAGGAACAGATGTTGATGCTATAGGTGTTAATAGAATTAATAGTATACGTCAACCAGGTTCTTCTATAAAACCAATAGGTGTTTATGGACCTGCATTAGAAAAAGGAATAATAAATGCAGCAACAGTATATGATAACTCAAAAACAACTTTTGGAAAGAGTTATTCACCAAATAACGCTTCATCAAGTTATTCTGGATTGTGTACTATTAGGCAAGCATTAGAGGTTTCTTCAAACATTGTAGCATGTAAAGTTATTACAGAACTTACACCAGATGCTTCAATTGATTTTATGAGAACATTAGGTATAACATCATTAGTAAAAGAATCTGAATCAACTAATGGAGTAAGCGATTCAAATACTTCACTTGCATTAGGTACTGCAAGTATAAGTCCATTAGAAATGGCGGCTGCATATGCAACAATTGCAAATGATGGTGTTTATATAGAGCCTACATTCTATACAAAAGTTGAAGATTCAAGCGGGAATATATTAATAGAAAACAAACAAGAATCAAGAAGAGTATTTAGTGAAGGAAATGCATATATATTAAAAACATTATTAAAACAAGTTGTTGAAGGAACTTATGGTACAGCAAAAGCATGTAAGATGGGTAATGTAGATGTGGCTGCCAAAACTGGTACAACACAATCTCAAAACGATTTATGGTTATGTGGATTTACACCATATTATACAGCTGCAACTTGGTATGGATATGATTATTTAGAAAATATAGTTTATTATGGTGGAAGCCCTGCTACATTAATTTGGTCAAATGTAATGAAAAATATTCATGCAAGTTTACCTGATAGCAGATTTGTAAAACCAGGAAATGT
Source organism: Lachnospiraceae bacterium Phil5 (assembly GCA_002633185.1). Lineage (GTDB taxonomy): Bacteria > Bacillota > Clostridia > TANB77 > CAG-508 > CAG-492. The sequence goes on along the minus strand of NWBM01000002.1, from coordinate 465,543 downwards.
TGTTACTGCAAGAGTATGTAATGTTTCAGGTAAATGTGCAACAGGTGCTTGTTCAAATACTCATGTTGAATATTTTGTTGAAGGAACTGTTCCAACACAATGTACAGGTCATTCATCATATACAATATGTACAGAATCTAAAAAGATAGCAACAGAATTTTGTCCTAAAACAGAAACTGCATATGGTTTAGCTGCACCAGAAAAGGAACAAAATGCAAATTGGAAAACAAATTCTGGAGATAAATATAAAGCAATAACAGATAAATGTACAATTCATACAGCTGATAATACTAAGAAAAAAGACGATGACAAAAAAGATGATAATAAAACAATTGTAACTAATACAGATGTAAAAGTACCAAATGTAGTTGGAAAAACTGAGGCACAAGCAAAATCTGAATTAGGAAATTTATATTATAAAACAATTCCTGAAAATACTACAGATCAAAGCAAAAATAATACAGTTAAATCTCAAAGTGTACAAGGCGGAGCGACAGTTTCAAAGGATGCAAAAATAAATATTACAGTTTATAAATATGTAGCTCCACAAAATAATACAGGAAATGGTTCGGCAGGAGGAAACTCAGGAGGTAATGCATCAAACACATCTGAAGGTGGAACACAAAATTCTGGAACAGCAAATGGAACAACAGCTAATGGTACAAATGCAACCAACAATTCAGGAAACTAATAAAAAGCATTTAAATTATAATTTTGGTAATAATACTTTTTAGTATTATTACCAAAATAAAAGGAGAAAAATTAAATGGGATCAAAAAATAATAATCAAAAGAACAAAAAGAAAAATAGCATGTGGTTAATTATTTTAGTTGTTCTTACAATAATAGCAATTGCATTCACATTTATATATTTTAAGAAAATAAATAAAAATAACGAGGATTATTCATATACACAACTTCTTAACAATATAAATGAGGGCACTGTTGAAAAAATAGAAATGAAAGAAAACAGTGAAACAGCTAAAATAAAACTAGTTAACGAAGAAAAAGAAAAAGAAGTTTTAATTCCAAGTACAGACTCATTTGTTGAGTTGGTTCAAGAAAAAGTAAACAACGGAAGTAAAATTGAATTAATACAAAAAGAACAAAATGTATTTGCACGAATTGCTAAAACTTTCTTATCATTCTTACCTACGATTATTTTAATTGTATTAGCTTACAGTATTATAAAAATGCAAGGTTTGGGTGAAAAGGGAAAAGTATATGATTCTGAAACAGAAAGAATAAAAACCAAATTTGATGATGTTGCAGGATTAGATGAAGAAAGACAAGAAATGATTGAAATAGTTGATTTCTTAAAAAATCCTAAAAAATATCAAGAAATGGGTGCAAAAGTTCCAAGAGGAGTACTGCTTTGTGGTGAACCTGGAACTGGTAAAACATTAATTGCGAAGGCAATAGCTGGTGAAGCAAATGTACCATTTATATCAATGAGTGGATCAGAATTTATAGAAATGTTTGCAGGACTTGGTGCATCAAGAGTTAGAAAGCTATTTGAAAAAGCAAGAAAGGTTGCACCTTGTATAGTTTTCATAGATGAAATTGATGCAATTGGTTCAAGAAGAACAAATGCAAGTGGCGCAGAGACAGAAAATAATCAAACATTAAATCAATTATTAGTTGAAATGGATGGTTTTGAAACAGAAGAAGCTATAATAGTTTTAGCTGCAACAAATAGACCAGAAATGCTAGATAAAGCATTACTACGTCCAGGAAGATTTGATAGACAAATTAGAATTGGTTTACCAGATTTAAATGGTAGAGAAGCAATATTAAAAATTCATGCTAAAGGAAAGAAATTTGCACATGACGTAAATTTAAGAAGTATTGCAGAAGACACAGCTGGATTTACAGGAGCAGAGCTTTCAAATATTTTAAATGAAGCAGCAATTATTGCTACAACAAGAGAAAGAGATGCTATTACAAATCAGGATATAGAAGATGCTTTAAAGAAAATAACTGTTGGATTGGAAAAACATAATAGAGTTATATCTGAAAAAGATAAGAAGAGAACTGCAATTCATGAAGCTGGACATGCTATAGTAAGCTATTTCTTAGAAACTCAAAAAGATATAAAAGAAATTTCTATAATTCCAAGAGGTGTAGCTGGTGGATATACAATGTATAAAACTAGTGAAGATAAAGCATATATTTCAAAACAAGAAATGCAAGAAAAATTAGTTGCTTTAATGGGTGGACGTGCTGCTGAAAAACTAGCTTTAGATGATATTTCAACAGGTGCAAGTAATGACTTAGAAGTTGCAAACGAAATTGCTAAAAATATGGTTACAGTATATGGAATGAGCGAAAATGTAGGACCAATTCATATAGATTTAGAAAAAGATCCATATCAATTACAATTACTAGGAGAGAAATATACAGATTTAGTTGGGGAAGAAATAAAAGCATTAGTAAATGAGGCTGATTATACAGCACAAAGTATTTTATCAAAAAACATGCATTCACTTGAAGTTGTTTCAAATGAATTATTAGCAAAAGAAGTACTTACAGCCGAAAGATTTTATGAATTAATGGAGATGTAAAAAAATCATAACAAAAAAATTTAACAAATACTTGAAATAATGACAATATTATGTTATCATATAACTATTAAAACAAAAAACTATGAAAAGGACAACACAAATAAAGTAAAACTAACAGAGAGCTAGATGTATGCTGAAATTCTAGTAAGATAATAATTTATTTGTTATCACCTTTAAGTTGCTTATGTGAAAGTTGCATAATATGCAATTAGTAATATAAGACGTAATTCTGCGTTAAAGAAATTTAGAGTGAAAAGATTATTATGTCTTTTAAAATAGGTGGTACCGCGGAGTAATAGCCATTTCGTCCTAAAAAGGATGGAATGGCTATGTTTTTTTATAGGAGGTAGAAGAAAAAATGTACAAAAAAGTAGAATTAAAAGATAATGGATTTGTTGGAATGGAACATGAAGTTAGTGAAGTGTGGAAAGAAAAAGATATAATAAAGAAAAATTTTTCTTTAAATGAAGGAAAAAGATATTTTACTTTTTATGATGGACCACCAACAGCAAATGGAATGCCACATGCGGGTCATATAATAACAAGGGTTATGAAAGACATTATCCCAAGATATAAAGTTATGAAAGGCTATCATGTTGTAAGAAAAGCAGGATGGGATACTCATGGATTACCTGTAGAACTAGAAATTGAAAAGAAACTTGGAATATCTGGTAAGGAACAAATTGAAGAGTATGGTGTTGAGAAATTTGTTAAAGAATGTAAAGAAAGTGTTTTCAAGTATGTACACATATGGGAAGAAATGACTGATAAAGTTGGATATTGGGTAGATATGAAAAATCCATATGTAACATATCATAATGATTATATTGAATCAGTATGGTGGGCTCTTAAAGAATTATGGAATAAAGGATTATTATATGAAGGACACAAAGTAATGCCATATTGTCCAAGATGTGGAACAGCATTGTCATCACATGAAGTTGCTCAAGGGTATAAAGATGTAAAAGATCTTACTTGTACCGTTAAATTTAAATTAAAAGATGAAGATAAATATTTTTTAGCATGGACTACAACACCATGGACTTTACCTTCAAATTTAGCATTATGTATTAATAAAAGCTATAAATATGCAGATGCTAAAGTAAATATTGGAACAGAAGAAGAGCCTGTTTATGAAACTTATATTTTAGCAAAAGACTTGTGTGATAGTGTTTTAAATGGAAAAGAATATACAATCTTAAGAGAGTATAATGGAACTGAATTATTAGGAAAGGAATATGAACAACTTATGCCATTTGCAAAAGTTGAAGGTAAGGCTTTTGTAGTTATACATGGAGATTATGTTACATTACAAGATGGAACAGGAATAGTTCATATTGCTCCAGCTTATGGTGAAGACGATAGTTTTGTTTCAAAGGCAAATGATATTGCGTTTGTAAACTTAGTTGACAAATCTGGAAAATTTGTTCCAGAAGTTAAACCATGGGCAGGAAGGTTTGTAAGAGATTGTAATGAAGATATATGTGTCTGGCTTGCAACTGAAAACAAACTTTTCAGTAAGTCTAAACATGAGCATTCATATCCACATTGTTGGAGATGTGATACACCACTTCTTTATTATCCAAAAGAGAGTTGGTTTGTTGCAATGAGTAAATTAAGAAAAGAGCTTGTTAATAACAATGATAAAGTGAATTGGTATCCTGAAACAATAAAAAAGGGTAGATTTGGTAATTTCCTTGAAAATGTTATTGATTGGGGAATTTCTAGAGACAGATATTGGGGAACCCCACTTCCTGTATGGACATGTGAAAACGAAAAATGTAATCATCAAGAGTGTATAGGTAGTATACAAGAACTTAAAGAAAAAGGAATTGACGTGGATGAAAATATTGAATTACACAAACCATATATTGATAATGTATATTTAAAATGTCCTAAATGTGGAGAAAAAATGACCAGAGCAAAAGAAGTTATAGATTGTTGGTTTGATTCTGGTTCAATGCCTTTTGCACAATGGCATTATCCATTTGAAAATAAGGATATGTTTGAAAAGCAATTCCCTGCACAATTTATATCTGAAGCTATAGACCAAACAAGAGGATGGTTCTATACATTAACAGCATTAGGAACAGCTTTATTTAACCAAACTCCATTTGAAAATTGTATAGTTTTAGGTCATGTATTAGATGGAAAAGGACAAAAAATGTCTAAATCAAAGAAGAATGGAGTAGATCCATTAGTATTATTAGATACAGTTGGTGCAGATGCAACAAGATGGTATTTCTATACAAGCAGTGCTCCATGGCTATCTTCAAGACTTTCAATAGAAAATGTACAAGAATCACAAAGAGGATTTTTAAGTACTTTATGGAATGTGTATTCATTCTATGTTTTATATGCTGAAATTGATCAATACAATCCATTAGAACATCAAAATGCTACTACAAGTAATATTATGGACAAATGGATTTTATCTAAGTTGAATACATTAGTGAAAGATGTAGATGAAAAATTGGAGAACTATGATATTACGAGTGCTGGATATGCAATTGAAGATTTTACAGATGAATTATCAAATTGGTATATTAGAAGAAACAGAGAAAGATTTTGGGCACAGGAAATGAGTGATGATAAAATAAGTGCGTATAACACTTTATATAGAGTATTGGTAACACTATGTAAAGTTGCAGCACCATTTATACCTTTTATGACTGATGAAATTTATCAAAATATTGTAGTTAATATTGATAAGAATGCAGAAGAAAGTATACATTTATGTAGCTGGCCAGATTATAATCCAGATGAAGTTGATAGAAATTTAGAAGAAGAAATGGATTTAGCATATAAAATAGTAAAATTGGGAAGAGGTGCTAGAAATACAGCCAATATAAAAAATAGACAACCTCTTTCTGAAATATTGGTATCAACAGATAAGTTGCCTGAGTATTATGGAGATATAATTAAAGAAGAGCTAAATATAAAAAATATAGAATTTGGAGCTGAAATGTCTGAATTTGTACAGTATGATATAAAACCTAATTTACCTGTTTTAGGAAAAGAATATGGAAGATATATTCCTAAAATAAAAGAGTTTATTTCTAATTGTAATCAATATGAATTAGCAAAAAGTATAAAAGCAGGTAATTCAAAGACTATAGAATTAGAGAGTGGAGTAAATTTGAAATTGAATTCTGACAATTTATTAATTATGATGCAAGGAAAAGAAGGATTTGCTTTTAATGGTGAAGGAGAGATAGGTGTTGTTATAGATACTAAATTAACAGACGAATTAATTGAAGAAGGTAACTTGAGAGAAATTTTATCAAAAATACAAAATACAAGAAAAGAAATTGGATTGGATGTAATGGATAAGATTTGTATAAATGTTGCTGGAAGTGAAAAAGTAATAGAAATAATAAAAAAATACGAAGACAAAATAAAAAATGAAACTTTGGCAGATGAAATTATTTTCGAACAAGGAAAGAATGGAATAGATGTTAACATTAATGGTGAATTGATAAAATTATTTATTGATAGAATATAATGGAAAGGAGGGAAAACCATATAAATTGGTTACAAGTAAAATGGAAGAATTACAAATATTATTACAAAAAGTAATTTCTAATTCCCAAGATTTGAGTGATGTAGTTGAGATTTTTTTAAATTACAATCAAGAGAACATAGAATTTGAAATACTAAAATTTCCTAGATGGAGTGATGATGCTATTATAGTAAAAACATCATACAATCATAATGAATTTACATTGAAAATACATTATGATAAATATCCACTTGCATGCCATATGTATAATTCTCCAGAATTACTGGAAATCTTAAGACAATGTAAATATATTTCGCATATTGAAAATACATATGCAATTTGTAATAAAAATGGACAAACTATTAGATGTGTTATATATCCATTTATAAAAGGAGAAACACTTGAAAAAAGGCTACAAAAAAGTGAAGAAAATGACATGCCATATCTTAGAGAATTATTGAAAAAGTGCACAGTAGAGTTATTTAAAATAGGAGTTAATCCATTTATTAGAGATTTAGCAGATTTTATTGTGACAAAAGATGATGATGATAATGAAATAGTCGTGCTTACAGATTATAATGCATTAATGGATTGTCATAATGCAACACAAGAATCTAGAAATGAAATTATGTCAATAATGGATACAGTGATTGAAAAAATTGTTGATAAACAATATAAACCGTTTGTTTCGATTAGGCCTACATTGACGGATTTATAATAATAAATGAAAGGATATTATAACATATGAATATATTATTAACACTTTTTCCAAATTCAGTTATGTATGCAAAAACCATGTTATTATCATTATTTCTTAATAATAATGATAATTTGAATATTTTTATTTTCCATTCTAGACTAAAGTATTGTGAAATTAATGAATTAATTAAATTTATAAAAAAACATGGACATAGTGTAAGTATAATTGAGATTGAGGAAGAATATTTTGAAAATGCTCCATTATACAGGGGATGTACAAAAGAAATTTATTATAGACTCTTAGCTATGGAAAAATTACCTGCAAACATTAAAAAGGTGTTATATATGGATGTTGATATAATAATAAATAATAGTCTTACAGAATTTTATAATACAGAGTTTGAAAATAATTATTTCGTTGTTTGTGAAGATAGTAATCATTCAAGAAATAATGATGAATTGTATGACATTTTAAATATTCCCAAAGAAAGAAAATATTTTAATTCAGGAGTATTATTATTTAACCTTGATTTGCTAAGAGAAACTGGACAAACAATGAAAATACAAGAATTTATGAAAGGAAATTGGGCTGAAAAAAATAAATGGTTCCATGATCAAAACGTTTTAAATTCGATGTATTATGATAATGTAAAATATAAGGATTATATGCTGTTTAATTGTTTAATAAAAAATGTATCAAATGAAAAAAAAGAGTTTTGTTTAAAAAATAGTTCAATATTTCATTTTGCAGGTATTAAACCATGGAATTATAAATATCCATCTGAATGCTATAAAATTTGGTGGAGTTATGCAATAAAAGCTGGATATTGGGGAAGGTATATAAGATTTCTTGTAAAACATAAAATTTATATGTTTTACGGCTTTAAAGATAAGTAAGTTAATCCGAAAATGAATGTATAATAAATGGTTAAAAATTATAAAAACAAGAGCAACATAAACGCTAATTATTAAATAAAGGAGAGGTATGTATTATTATGAAAAAAGCATTGATTACAGGAATAACAGGACAAGATGGTTCTTTTTTGGCAGAATTGCTAATAAGTAAAGGATATGAAGTTCATGGATTAATAAGATATTCGTCAGTTTCAAATACTACAAGAATAGATCATTTATTGAAAGAAAATTTAATTCAATTGCATTATGGTGATTTAGGGGATTCAACAAGAATTATTCAAATTGTGAGTGAGATAGTTCCGGATGAGATATATAATTTAGCTGCACAAAGTCATGTTGGTGCTAGTTTTGAAATGCCAGAATACACTAGTAATATTGATGCATTAGGAATTTTAAGGATTCTAGAGGCTGTTCGAATTTTAAAATTAGAAAAAAAATGCCGTATTTATCAGGCTTCAACTTCAGAATTATATGGAAAAGTTGAAGAGTGTCCTCAAAATGAAGATACAATATTTCATCCTTATAGTCCATATGCTATAGCTAAACAATATGGATATTGGATTGTAAAAGAGTATCGAGAAGCATATAATATGTTTGTATGTAATGGTATTTTATTCAATCATGAATCAGAGCGTAGGGGAGAAAATTTTGTTACAAGAAAAATTACTTTGGCAGCAGGACGTATTGCAGAAGGATTACAAGAACATCTGGAATTAGGCAATTTAAATTCATTAAGAGATTGGGGATATGCTAAAGATTATGTGGAGTGTATGTGGTTAATATTGCAAAACGAAAAACCAGATGATTTTGTAATTGCAACAGGGATTCAACATACAGTACGTGATTTTACTGAAAAGGCTTTTTCTGAGAATGGAATTAGAATAAAATGGTGTGGAACAGGAATTGAAGAAAAAGGTTATAATCAAGATAATGGAAAAATGGTTGTATGTATAAACCCTAAATATTTTAGACCAACTGATGTGATAAATTTATTAGGAAATCCAGAAAAGGCAAAACGAATATTAAAATGGAATCCACAAAAAACAAGTTATGAGCAGTTAATAAAAATAATGGCTAAACATGATCGTATATTAGCACAAAATGAAAAGAGAGATAATGTATATAATGGAGGTTAGAAATATGGAAAAGACATCAAAAATATATGTGGCAGGGCATACTGGAATGGTAGGATCTGCTATATTAAGAGAATTAAAAAAACAAGGGTATACTAATATTATAACCCGTACACATAAAGAATTAGATTTGTGTTCTCAAAAGGATGTAAATTCTTTTTTTGAAAGTGAAAAACCAGAATATGTTTTTTTGGCTGCTGCAAAGGTAGGGGGAATAATTGCAAACAAAGAAGCTCCTGCAGATTTTATTTATATTAATATGTTAATAGAATTTAATGTTGTTCATGCTGCTTGGAAAAACGGATGTAAAAAACTAGAATTTTTAGGCTCTTCGTGTATATATCCACGTTTATGCAAGCAACCAATTAAAGAAGAATATTTACTTACTGATGAGTTGGAGAAGACGAATGAGGCATATGCTCTTGCTAAAATTTCTGGATTAAAGTACTGTGAATTTCTAAATAAGCAGTATGGAACAAATTATATTAGCGTTATGCCTACTAATTTATATGGACCAAATGACAATTATCACCCAGAGTATAGTCATGTAATTCCTGGGCTTATTCGAAAATTTCATGAAGCGGTAATAGAAGGCAAATCTACAGTTACATGTTGGGGCGACGGAACACCATTAAGGGAATTTTTATATGTTGATGATTTAGCAAATTTATGTATATATTTAATGAATAATTACAATGAAAATGAACCTATAAATGCTGGAACAGGTAAAGAAATTACTATTAAAGATTTAACTGGAATAATAGCTAAAATAGTAGGCTTTAATGGTGAAATTGTTTGGGATAAAAGCAAGCCAAATGGAACACCAAGGAAATTGTTAGATGTTTCTAAAACAAAAAATATTGGATGGAAGTATAATGTGGAATTAGAAGAAGGACTAAAATATACATATAGAGATTTTTTAAACAGTAAAAAAAGAAATTGGATGTGATTAACATGAATGTATTATTGTTATCTGGTGGAATAGGAAAAAGGTTATGGCCATTATCAAAATCAAAACAGCCAAAACAATTTCTAAAAATATTTAAAAATGAAAAAAATGAATCTGAATCAATGTTACAGCGTATATATAAAGGGATTAAGAATGTTGATAAGAATGCATTTGTTACAATTGCAACATCAAAAAATCAAGTTTCAAACATCAAAAAACAAATAAAAAACAAAGTATGCATTTCCATTGAACCATACAGTAGAGACACTTTTCCTGCTATTGCTTTGGCTTCAGCTTATTTACATTATGTTAAAAATATACCACTGAATGAAACTATTGTTGTATGTCCGGTTGATCACTTTGTAGATGATGAGTATTTTAAAGAATTGAAAAGAGTTAGCGAAATTTGCGAAAAAAGTTATTATAATCTTGTTCTTATGGGAATAGAACCGAAACAACCAAGTGAAAAATTTGGTTATATTATACCAGAATCCAAAGAAAAAATATCAAAAGTAATAAAATTTAAAGAAAAGCCAACTCAAGAAGAAGCTTTAAAATATATTCAAGAAGATGCTTTGTGGAATTGCGGAGTTTTTGCATTTAAAATCAAGTATGTGTTAGATATAGTGCATGAAATTATAAAATTTGATGATTATTATGATTTGTACAAAAAATATGATGAAATTCCAAAAATGAGTTTTGATTATGCTGTTTGTGAGAGAGAAACAAATTGTGCGGTTGTTAGATTTAGTGGAAAATGGTGTGATGTAGGTACTTGGGAAAATTTAATTGACAAAATTGATGTACGCGAACGTGAACAATATTCCGAAATGTTTAGATGTAAAAATACTGATATTATCAATTATTTAAATATTCCAATTTTAGGTGTAGGTTTAAATGATATTATTATTGTTGCAAGCAAAGATGGAATTATGGTGTCAAATAAAGAAAACTCTTATGATATTAAAACAGCTATTGATAAAATAAGTTTTAAAGGTTAAAATTATAAAGGTTTAATGTACTCAGCATTAGTACGGGATAATTGGTGATATGTCTTTATTTAAGATGTGTCGCCAATTGTCCCTTGATTTTTTTTCAATAATTTAGTATAATACTTAAAGTTATTATGTAAAAGAAAAAATAGAAAAGAGTGAAATAAAAATAATGAAAGTATCAGATTTTAATTATAATTTACCAGAAGAATTAATAGCACAAACACCACTAGAAAAGCGTGATGAATCAAGACTTATGGTATTAAATAAAGAAGCTCAAACAATAGAGCATAAAACATTTAAAGATATTATAGATTATCTTCAACCAGGAGATTGTTTAGTTAGAAATAATACAAAAGTAATTCCAGCAAGACTTTATGGAATAAAAGAAGACACCGGGGTTAATGTAGAGTTTTTATTATTAAACAGAATTGAAGGTGATATTTGGGAAGTAATGGTTCATCCAGGAAGACGTTTAAAAAAAGGTGCAAGAATAACTTTTGGAGATGGATTACTAAAAGCAGAAATTCTAGAACAACTTGAAAATGGAAATAGAAAAGTTAAATTTGAATACATAGGAATTTTCAATGAAATTCTAGATCAAATAGGATTAATGCCATTGCCACCATATATAAAAGAAAAGTTAAAAGACAGAGACAGATATCAAACTGTATATGCAAAATATGATGGCTCAGCAGCAGCACCTACAGCAGGGCTTCATTTTACAGAGGAATTGCTAGAAAAAATAAAAGAAAAAGGTGTAGAGATTGCTAATGTAACATTGCATGTGGGGATTGGGACATTCAGACCAGTAAAAGTTGAAAACATAGAAGACCACAACATGCATTCAGAACATTATTACATAAAACAAGAGGATGCAGAAAAAATAAACAAAACAAAGAAAAATGGTGGAAGAATTATTTCTGTTGGAACAACATCATGTAGAGTTCTAGAATCTGTTGCAGATGAAAATGGATTTGTAAAAGAAGTTGAAGGGGATACAAGCATATTTATATATCCAGGGTACAAATTCAAATGTATAGATTGCTTAATTACAAATTTCCACTTACCGGAATCAACATTAATAATGCTAGTTTCAACATTAGCTGGAAAAGATTTTGTGATGAAAGCATATGAAGAAGCTGTTAAAGAAGGCTATAGATTCTTTAGCTTTGGAGATGCTATGTTTATTTATTAAAAAGGAGATAAAAAATGAAAGAAAAAAAGCATGCAGTAACATATGAATTATTACATGAAGATAAATCAACAGGTGCAAGACGTGGTGTTATTCACACGCCACATGGAGATATTCAAACTCCAGTATTTATGCCTGTTGGAACTCAAGCTACAGTAAAATCATTAACACCTGAAGAATTAAAAGAAATAAATGCTCAAATTATTTTGTCAAATACATATCACTTATATTTAAGACCAGGAAGCAAGCTTGTTAAAGAAGCTGGAGGACTTCATAATTTTATGAAATGGGACAGACCTATTTTAACAGATAGCGGTGGATTCCAAGTGTTTAGCTTAGGCGAATTACGTAAAATTAAAGAAGAAGGCGTAGAATTTAAATCACATTTAGATGGAAGTAAGCATTTATTTACTCCAGAAAAAGTTATGGAAATTGAAGAAGATTTGGGAGCAGATATTATAATGGCTTTTGATGAATGTGTTGAGCATACTGCAACATATGAATACACAAAACAATCAATGGAAAGAACAACAAGATGGGCTGAAAGATGTAAAAAAGCCCATAAAAACATAGACGAACAATCATTATTTGGAATTGTTCAAGGTGGATTTTATAAAGATTTAAGAGATAAAAGCTTAGAAGATTTAATAGCGTTAGATTTTCCAGGATATGCAATAGGTGGAATAAGTGTAGGTGAAACAAAAGAGGAATTCTTAGATATACTAAGATACACAGCACCAAAACTTCCAAAAAATAAACCAAGATATCTAATGGGAGTTGGTTCACCAGATTACTTAATAGAAGCGGCACTTGCTGGAATTGATATGTGTGACTGTGTTTTACCAACAAGAATTGCAAGAAATGGAACAGCAATGACATGGAGCGGAAAGAAAGTTATAAGAAATGCTACATATGAAAGAGATTTTAGCCCAATAGATGAAGAATGTGATTGTTATGCATGCAAAAATTACACCAGAGCATACATACATCACTTAATTAAAGCAAAAGAGATTTTAGGTGTAAGATTATTATCAATTCATAATTTAAATTTCTTGACTAAATTAATGGAAAGGGTTAGAATAGAAATAGAGAATGATAATTTATCAAATTTTAGAGATGAATTTTATGATAAATATGGTTATACCAAAGAGTAGGAGGTAAATATGAATCTAGTTGATGAAAATGTAGGCGGAGCAAAAAGCAACAAAAAACTTTTTATTGCTTGTGGAATAGGTATAATAGTACTTATATTAATTATTGTAATATTAGTAGGTATATTATCAACAATGAATAAGGGAATGTCTCTTGTAATTGATAATAAAAACCAATCTAAAAAAGGCTATTTATGGAAAGATGGAGACGTATATTATATTCAAATAGCAGGTCTTGCTGAAAGTACAAACAATGGATATACATATAAAGCAGGAAATCCAGATATACCAGATTATAATGGATGTTATATAACAAATGCAGCTGAAAGTACATATTTTAAAGTAAATTCACGTGAATATTATAAAATATTAAAAAAAGATGATGGAACACAAGAGGTATCATACTATACTATGGATAATCCAGTAAAAGTTAGAGAAAGCGATAACAAAATATATATACCATTATCTGGAGTTGAAATAGCTGCAAATGTAAATTGCATACAAACTGAAAATAAAATAACAATCGAATCAATAGGGTATATTGAAAGTATATATAATAAAGTAGAACAAAAAAAATCATACCCAATGTTTATACCAGATTCTTTAATTCAATGGGATGTAAATTATGCTAATAAAAAATTATTAAGAGATAGAATTGTTATAGTAAAAGACAAAGAAGATGATAATTTATTAGGAGTTTCTAAAGTTAGTATTTCAACAACTGGAAAAAGTAAAAAACAAATAAATACAGTTGTTGATACAGAAATACTAGGTGCTAGATATAAAAGTATTGAATATGTTGAAAAAGACAATCAATTAATTGTTGAAAAAGAAGAAGGAAAAGGAATTGTTCAACTAGTAGAAGAAGATGGAGAAATTAAAATAAAAAATGTTATAACACCTCAGTTCCAAGAAATCAAAAAAATAAATGACAATTTATATCTAATTGCGGAGATAATAACAACTGAAAAGCCCGATTCAAGATCAATTGTTGAAGAAAAGAAATACGGAATTATAGATAGCAGCTTGAACATAGTACTTCCTACAGAATATGAGCAAATTGGTGTAAATATAGCTTTATATACTAATAATGATATTACCAATGAATTTATTGTAATGGATAAATATATTCCAGTAAAAAAAGATGGATTATGGGGATTTGTTGATTTAAAAGGGAATGTTGTAGTAAAACCAATATATGATTCATTAGGTTGTGCTGATACAAATCCAACAAGTAATGTTTTAATAATACCACAGTTAAAAGCATTTGTGTTTAAACAAAATTTAAGATATGGAATATGTGGATTTGATGGAAAAAGTATTATTCAAGCAAAACTATCTAAAATCAGTATAGATACTTCTAAGGAAGAAAAAACATATATAATGAATGCTACGATAAATAATAAGCAAATAACATATAATGTTCTTGATTATGTTAAGAAAATGAATGGAACAACCAATACAACAAATACAACGAATACAACCAATAAAACAAACACTTCAAACAAAACCAATACTACAAATAATACGACAAAAACAAACACAACTAAAACTACAAATACTACAAATACTACAACAAAAAATAATACTGTAGTTATAACAAATACAGCCAGATAAAGGAGAGATATGGAACATATTGAATATATAAAATATGCAATCTGGATTATTCTTATATTAGTAATATTTTATTTTGCATATCTTTCGAATAAAAAACAAAATAAAAAGCTAAAAGAAATCCAAGATGCAACAAAAGTTGGTGATAAAATAATAACATATTCTGGTTTATCAGGTATAGTGGTTGAAGTGTTAGAAGATAGAGTTGTAATAGAAACCAATCCAGATAAAATTAAGATTTCAATTGAAAAATGGGCAGTTGCTGGATTAGATGATAGAGATATTTATTAAAATGAAAAAGCATAATATTTTATAATATTATGCTTTTTTGTTTATATTTTTCATAAAACAAAAACAATTTAATATATTATAAAATAAGAAAATATAAGTAAAAGGATTGTGATGTTTATGAATAATGTTGTAAATTCAGATAAAACTAAAAAAATAAAACCAATTTTAAAAGGGTATATTATTTCAATTATAATTAGTTGTATTTTATTATTTATATATGCAATAGTTTTAGTAAACACAGATATAAATGAAAAAACGATTACGGCTGTTGTAATTACAATTACTGCAATTAGTATATTAATAGGAAGTTCAATAAGTTGTCTAAATGTAAAGAAAAATGGTATTTTAAACGGATTATGTATTGGAGGCACTTATTTTATTACATTATATATATTTTCAAGTATATTTTTAACAGGTTTTTCTATAAATTTAAAAGCATTTTTAATGATTATACTTGGAACTGTGATTGGTGGAATTGGTGGAATAATAGGAATCAATATAAAAAGGTAATATAAAATAATAATTTTTCTCAAAAATGGTTGATATTTTTTGTGTTTTAATATAAAATCAAAAAAGTATTGGAGGAAAAATAATGATAACTTTAGAAGATGTAAAAAAGAATCCAGAAGTTCAGCAATTAATATTAAGTTCACAAAAACAATTAAATGCTTTACGGATATACAGAGCATTCTTTTAGACATATATCAATTGTATCTAAAAGAGCTGGAGAGATATTAGAAACGTTGCGGATATGATGAACACAGAATTGAACTTGCTAAAATAGCAGGATATTTGCATGATATAGGAAATTGTGTAAATAGAATGGGGCATGCACATATGGGCGCGATGTTAGCTTATAATATTCTTAAAGATATGGGAATGGATGTTGAAGATAGAGCTGAAATAATGATGGCAATAGGAAATCATGATGAGAAGACGGGAACAGCTGTAAGTGATATATCAGCAGCACTTATATTAGCTGATAAATCGGATGTTAACAGAGATAGAGTTATAAACACAAATATGTCAACATTTGATAAACATGACAAAGTAAATTATGCAGTTACAGATTCAGATTTTGTAATTTCAAAAGAGGAAAGAAAAGTAGTTTTGAATTTAACTATTGATACTGAAATATCACCAGTATTAGATTATTTTGAAATATTTATGGACAGAACAATGATGAGTAAACATGCTGCAAAATATTTAAATATTTGGTTTGAATTAATTATAAATGATACAAAATTACTATAAATGGGAGGAATTAAAGTGAAAAAAGAAGGTTCTTTAAAAATAGCATTATCAATATTGGTAATAGTACTTATAACATTAGTTTCATTAGGAGGAATATTTGTACAATCTGGAAATATAATGAAAAACAAATTGCCAGATTACAAATATGGAATGGATTTAAAAAATACTAATATAATGAATTTAGAAATCAAAAAAGAAGAGGCTTCTGAGGAAACATCAGAAGAGAATACAGAAGAGAATACAGAAGAAATTACAGAGGAAAATGCAGAAGAAAATGCAGCAGAAGAAGAAAATGTTGATAAAGAAAAATATAATGCTAAAAATTATAATAAGGCAAAAAATATAATTGAAAAAAGATTGAAAATTGCAGGAGCAAATCAATATGTAGTAAGACTTGATGAACAAACAGGAAATATTGCAGTAGAATTACCTACAGAATTATCTTCAAATGTTGCTCAAGGCATCTATAATACTGGAAAATTTGAAATTAAAATAGAAGATAATGGTGAAGTTATTGTGGATAAAAATGGTATAAAAGATGTTGAAACATCAATAAATACACAATATGCTGATTTGCCAGAATATGGATCAATAGTAGAATTAAATTATACATTTACTAAAGACGCAATGAAAAAATTGGAAGATATAAAAAATAATTATGAAATGACAATAGAGAAGAAAACAGAAACAGAAGATGAAAATGGACAAGCTTCAGAATCTACAGAAGAGCCTGAAATAGAAGATAGAAAAATAGGAATATATGTTGATGGAACAGCATTATATTCAGAAACATTATCATCATTTATAAAATATACTGAAGGTGGAAAACTACCATTAACAATAGGTGGGTATCAACACGATAACGAAAAACTAGAAGCAGCATTACAACAAGCTAAAATATACAGATCATTTGTAATGACTGAAGATATGCCTTTTGAATATACAGCATCAACAACTGCAAATATCCATTCAAATATAAGCATGAAAAGCATTGTAATAGTGTTTGCACTAATATTCTTAGTAATGTTTGTATTCTTATTAATAAAAAATAAGTTACCTGGAATATTTGGAGCATTAACAATAAGCGGGTTTATATCAACTTTATTATTAATCATAAGATTTACAAATGTAGAATTGACAATTTCTAGTATATTTGCATTAGCTGTAATGATGATTTTACAATTTGCTTATGTTATTAAAGTATCAAAAGAAAAATCAAGTACAAAAGAGTTCAATGAAAATACTTTTGGATATATGAAAATGTTAATACCAGTATTTTTAATGTCAATTGCGATATCTTTTGCAAAAACTATAGAATTCATAGGGTTTGGAGAAGTAGTATTCTGGGGAATAATTGTATTTAGTATATTTAATAACATTATAACAAGAGCAATGTTAACAAATGTGAAAAATAAATAATTGAAAGAGGGATAAGAAATATGAAAAATAAAATATACGTTATAGCAACAGCAGGTGTAATCCTTATTGGTATAATTATTGTTGCAGTATTAGGCTTTAAAGTAGATTATTCATACAAACAATATAGCTTAGTTTCAGTGCAAATTGGACAAGAGTTCAAAGTGGCAGATATAAAATCAATAACTGATGAAATTTTCCCTAAAGAAAAGGTTGAAATTAAATCAAGTGGAGTTTATAGTGATACATTAATATTAAATGTAAATGGAATAAATGATGAACAAAAAGAAAAGTTAAGTACAAAATTAAATGAAAAATATGGACTTGAAACTACAGCAGAAAGCATAAATGTAAAAGTAGTTCCAAAATACAGATTAAGAGATATAGCAAAATCATTTATACTACCAATGTTAATAGCATCAATTGTTGGACTAGTATATATGTCTATTAGATACAGAAAAATAGGAATTGTAAAAGTTATAGGACAATTTATAATACTAAATGCATTGGCAGAAGCATTATATGTTTCAGTAATTGCAATTACAAGATTTCCAGTAAATAGATTAGTAATGCCTGGTTCAATTGCAATCTTCTTTATAATTACAACATTCCTAGCATGTGGATTTGAAAAACAAATAAAAAGTGAAAAAGAATAAACATAAAAAAACATTATGAATATTATATATCATAATGTTTTTTTTAGTAGATTTTTGGAGGTGTCCCAAAAAATCCATAGGAGGAAGAATGATGAAAAGATTGATTGATAGACTGCATAATAGATTTATGCGTTCATATAATAATGATATAGATTATCCAACGTTAAATACAATGATGAGAACTAATAAAAAAATATGGATTATTGATGTTAGAACAAAAGATGAGTTTTATTCAGGTCATTTGAATATGGCTATAAATGTGCCTTTACAAGATATAAGAGAAAAAATAGAAAGAATTATAAAAAATAAAAATGAATTAATTGTTGTGTATTGCCAATCTGGGGGAAGAAGTAGAAAAGCATGTTTAAAACTGGAGAAGCTAGGGTATTTAAATGTTTATAATTTAAAAGGTGGAATAGATAATATATAGATTTAGAAAAAATAAGACACATGTAAAAAACTCGTATAAAATGTTTTTGTGCATGTGTCATTAAAATTTTTTCAAGATGTTTTTGTGAGGTGTCCCAAAAAATCTACCCAAAACCTACTTAGGTAGATTTGTTTCTTTTTCTTCGTTATAAGTATCAATAAAATAAATTGGTCTATGCTTGCTTTCGTAAAAAGCTCTTCCAAGGTATTCGCCAATTATTCCTAAGAATACTAGTTGAATTCCTCCAATAAATAGAATTACAACCATAGTAGAAGAATATCCTGGTACATCTACACCGTAGGCTAAAGTTTTTATTATTATAAACATCATATAAATAAAACCTATTATAGAAATAAAAATTCCTGTTGTTGTAGCCCAACGCAATGGTGCGGTTGTAAATGATGTGATTCCGTCTATAGATAAATTGATAAGTTTTCTATAATTCCATTTTGTTTTTCCAGCTGCTCTAGGGTCTCTATCATATAAAATTTCTTTTTTATTATAACCAATCCAGCTAAATAAGCCTTTTGTATATCTTTGAGATTCTCTGAATTGCTTTAAAGCTTCCACACAACGTCTATCTAACAATCTGAAATCTCCAGTATCTTTTTGGATTTCTATTTTAGTTACACTTTGAAGTGTTTTATAATACATTTTTGATGTGAATTTCTTTAACCATGTTTCACCTTTTCTAGATTTTCTTTTAGCATAAACATCATCATAACCTTGTTCCCATAAAGAAATCATTTGAGGGATAAGCTCTGGTGGATCTTGCAAATCGGCATCAATTATAATAACTGCATCTCCTTTAGAATAATCAAGTCCTGCTATCATTGCAATTTCTTTACCATAATTTCTAGAAAGATTTAAATAACAAACACGTTTATCATTTTTTCTTAAATCTTTTATTATATTTAAAGTATTATCTTTGCTTCCATCATTAACAAAAAGTAGTTCAAAATTATAGTTTGGAACAGATTCCATAATACTATAAAGTCTTTCATAAAGCATATTTAAAACTTCTTCTTCATTATATGCTGGAATTAGAATAGTTACTAATTTTTTATTTTCCATAATTTCCTCCATAAAAAATTTCTATTTAAAGTATATCATAAATTCCTAAATTTGACAATAATACTTAAAATATGGCATAATATGTTCATATGAGAGAGTTAATTGTAGATAAAAAATATGATGGAAAAAAATTAAATACATTTCTTTTTGATAATTTCAATGGATTAACAAACAACAATTTATACAAAGCTTTAAGAAAAAAAGATATAAAAATTAACAATGTAAAAGTATCAGAAAATCAAACTATATATGAAGGAGATGAAATAAAAGTATATATAGTTGATGAATTACTTTACAAAAATGAAGAAATTGAAATTGTTTATGAAGATGAAAATATAGTAGTGTTTAATAAGCCAGTAGAAATTGAAGTTACAGGTGATAAGTCATTAGAAGAATATGCAAAAAATAAATTTCAAGGAAATTTCATAAAACCTTGCCACAGGCTAGATAGAAACACATCAGGTTTAGTGCTGTTTGCCAAGAACGAAGAATCACTTGAAATATTACTAGAAGCATTTAAAAATCAGAATATTATAAAGCATTATAGATGTGTTGTTGTAGGAATACCAAGTCCTGATAGCAAAACGTTAGAAGGTTACTTATTTAAAGACACAAAAAAATCATTAGTATATATTTCAGATGTCCCTAAAAAAGGATACAGAAAAATAATTACTGAATACAAAGTTATTAAGAAAAATACAAAAGAAAAATTAGCGTTATTAGATGTAGAATTACACACAGGAAGAACGCATCAAATAAGAGCACATTTGGCACATATTGGCCATCCAATTTTAGGTGATGGAAAATATGGAATAAATGAAATAAACAAAAAATTTAAACAGAAAAACCAATTATTAACAAGCTATAGTTTAGAATTCAAGTTTGAAAATATGCAAAACAAATTAAAATATTTAAATAATAAAAAAATAGAATTACAAGCTTCAAAATCCCATTTCTTTGAATAATATATGTATATCTAAATGTTTTTTAGTAGATAATATATATTAGCTTTAGAAAGGGGATTTTTTTAAAATGAAATCTTTTTGCATAAAAAACAATAATGAAATAATTTTAAATTATCTACTAACAGAAATAGAAAAAATGGACATAAGCAATATATATGTTTCAAAAAATAAATTTAAAAATTACAAAAACATAATTGTTCATTATAAAGGAAAACAGGAAGAAATATTTGCAATGAAGTTAGGCAAAGTTCTTACAGATTGCGTTCTGAAATTTTACGAAATTAATCTTGTAAAAAGACTAATAAATTCAGACTATTTCTATTTTAATGAAATAGAAAAAAGATATATTTTAAGCAATTGTAAAGAAATATTATATGATGAAAATACAAAAGATTTCGAATATAGAATAGAGAAAATATTTATAAGTTTTATGGATTATATAGATGAGCACAAATACTTCATTTTAGATGGATTTGTAAACTTCAGATTATTCGAATATAAAAGTTTATTAACAGAAGTTGTTGATATAGCTGTTAATAAATTTATAATTGACAAAGAATATAAGGAATTTATTCAGTTGTTACAAGGTTATATAACTTCACAGCCAAGCAAGGCAGAAACAGTGCATGTAATTTATTCAAATTCTGAACCAATTATTTTAGATGAAAACGAAAATGTAATTCCATATGATAAAAGATTTTTTAAAGCTAAATATTTATCAGATATTTCTTTTTCTTCAAAGGATTATTGTTTAAATGAATTATTAAATTTATTACCAAAGAAAATTATCTTGCATTTAATTGCAGAAGGTGATGATTTTATTAATACTTTGCAATTGATATTTAAAGGAAGAATTATTATTTGCAAAGAGTGTAATATTTGCAAAACATTTAATTTAATTAAAAGCAATCTTTATTAAATAGGGGTTGTTTTTTTGTTGTTTAAGAATGAAGAAAAGTAGAAGATTGAAAATAAATTGATTTTATGTTAAAATATAGAAAGAATTGTTAAAAAGTATGAAAGAAATGATTTAAGTGGAAGATAATAAAATGAATATAAATTGCAATACGGGGATTATAGGAAAATTCTAATCAAACTATTGAAAATACTGAATTTTTGAAATTGACATTTTTAAATATTTAATAAAAAAAGGAGTTAATATGAGAAAAATAGTAATAGCAGGATCTGCAAAGTTTTATAAAGAAGCATTAGAATTGAAAAAAGAATTAGAAGATAAGAATTATAATGTAATAGATTATCCTAAAAATATAAATGTAAATATTGAAATGGAATATAAAGAAGCATATGAAAGATTTTATGAAAGTCTAAACAAGACAGATGATTTAATTTTATTAAATTTGGATAAAAACGGAATAGAAGGATATATAGGTTATGAATCTTTTGCTGAATTAAGTAATTTAGTAGTAAAGAAAATTCAAGTTAATAATAATCATAAGATATATATTTATAAAATGCCAAGTAAAGAAGTAGGGTGTTATGATGAAATAAATCATTTTCTAAAACTTGGTTATATTGAATTATATAAATAAAGGAGATGATCCAAATGAATGAAAATAAAACTAATATAAACTGGTATCCGGGCCATATGGCTAAAACAAAAAGACAAATACTAGAAGACCTAAAACTAATAGATGTAATAGTAGAAGTTTTAGATGCACGAATACCAATATCTAGCCAAAATCCAGACATAAAAGAATATTGCAAAAACAAAAAGAGAGTAGTAGTACTAAATAAAAGTGATTTGGCAGACGAAAATGAAACAAATAAATGGATTAAATACTTTAAAGAACAAGAAATTCCAGCAATAAGTGTAGATTGCAATTCTGGTAAAGGCGTAAATGAAGTAATAAGAGCAGTAAAAGAAGTATCAAAAGAAAATCAAGAAAAATTCAGCAATAAAGGAAGAGTTGGAAAATCAATTAGAATAATGATTTTAGGAATTCCTAATGTAGGGAAGTCAACATTTATTAATAAAATAACAAAAAGAAAAACAGCGCAAGTTGGAAATAAGCCAGGTGTTACAAGACAAAAACAATGGGTAAAGGTGGATAATGAAATAGAATTAATGGACACGCCAGGTATTTTATGGCCTAAATTTGAAAGCCAAGAAGTTGGAATGAATTTGGCATTTACAGGTACAATTAAAGATGACATTTTAGAAAAAACAGAAATTGCATTTGAACTTTTAAAATTTTTGTTGAATAATTATTTAGATAATATTGTAGAAAGATACAAACTAGAAAAGCAAGAAATTCAAGATGTTTTACAAAACAAGGATGTTGATGAAAATGATAATTATTTAGAAGTATTAAATATTATTGCAACAAAAAGAGGAGCAATACTTTCTGGTGGAAGAATTGATTATGAAAAAATTTCTGGAATATTGTTAGATGAGTTTAGAAGCGGAAAATTAGGAAGAATTACTATTGAAAAAAAGGAGTAATTTAATGAAAGAGTTAATAAATAGAGAAAAATCAGAAACAGACATAAACATGCTATCACCATTAACATGGGCTTATGTGGGTGACGCAGTTTACGAATTATACATAAGAACAAATCTAGTAAACAACACAAAACTAAAACCTCATAAATTACATTTAGAATCAATAAAATATGTAAAAGCAAAGGCACAAGCTGATTTATTAAAAAAATTAGAAGAAGTACTAACAGATGAAGAAAAAGACATAGTAAGAAGGGCAAGAAATGCAGAAAACCATCATTTACCTAAAAATGCTGATCCAGCAGATTATATGTATTCAACAGCATTTGAAGGTTTAATAGGATATTTATATTTAACTAAAAAAGATGAAAGATTAGCAGAAATTTTAAAATTATGTTTTTAAAGCATTGACGAACTGGTAAAAAATATGTTATAACATTATAGTAAGTTTTTTAAAAGCTTACTATTTATGGCCCGTTGGTCAAGCGGTTAAGACGCGGCCCTCTCAAGGCCGAATCATGGGTTCGATTCCCGTACGGGTCACCAAAATAAAAACCACTTCAAATAAATTGAAGTGGTTTTTTGCTCTACAGTTAAACATAGTTATTATATTGACTTAAAATTGTAAAAAATATATAATCTAAAGGATTATTAAATCATAAAAGAAAGGAATAAAAGCTATGAGTCTAATTCTAAAAAATGTATCAAAATCATTTGCTGAAAAACAAGCAGTTGATAATGTTTCATTCAGCTTAGAGAAACCAGGAGTTTACGGATTGCTTGGAACAAATGGAGCTGGAAAGACAACAACAATAAGAATGTTGCTAGGAATATTAAAAAAAGATAGTGGAGAAATAACATGGAAAGGTAAAACTGTTGATAGAAAAAATGTTAATTTTGGGTATTTACCAGAAGAAAGAGGAGTATATCCTAAAACAAAAATATTTGATCAATTAATGTATTTTGCTGAATTAAAAGGAATGAAAAAAGATGAAGCAGTAAAATCAATTAATAAATGGGCAAAAGAATTGAAAGTTCAAGAATATTTACCAATGACTGCAGAAAAATTATCAAAAGGAAATCAACAAAAAATTCAATTTATGACTGCAATAATTCATAATCCAGAATTAGTAGTATTAGATGAACCATTTAGTGGACTAGATCCAGTTAATACTGAAATATTAAAAAATATAATAATAAATTTAGTAAAAAACGGAAAATACGTAATAATGTCGGCCCATCAAATGGCTACAATAGAGGAATTTTGCGAAAATATTTTAATTTTAAATAAAGGAAAAACCGTTTTACAAGGAAATTTAAAAGAAATAAAAGAAACATACTCTGCAAATAGAGTTGAAATACATGTAAAACAAGATATTTCAAACTATATAAATGAATATGGCTTAACAATTGAAAATGAAGCAAATTATAATTACATAATAAAAATAACAGAAGAAGAAACAGCTCATAAGTTACTAAATAAGCTAATTACAAGCAATATACAAGTAGACAAATTTGAAATAAAGAAACCTACTTTAAATGATATTTTTATAGAAAAGGTGGGTGAATAATATGAAAGATATGTTTATAGTAATGAAATTCACCATGAAAGAAATGGTAAGAAGAAAATCATTTTTAATATCAACTTTAATTATTTTGGTTTTAATAGTGGTTGGATTTAATGTACCAAATTTAATAAAAAAATTTAGTGGTGAAAAAAGTAATGATAAATTATTAATAGTTGATAATGATGATGTTTTTGAAGGAAATTTAGAAATACTAAAACAGTTAAACACAAAATATGAAATTGAAATTGGAAAAGCAACATTTGATGAGGTAAAACAAAAAATTGAAAATGGAGATATTCAAGATGCTGTAATTGTTGAAAAGGAAGATAATACAATAAAAAGCAGATATGTTGTAAAGAATACAACGATGATGAAAGAAGTCCCAGAAGGAATTATAAACACAATGAATTCATTATACACAAGTTTACAAATTAGTAAATTAGGATTATCAGAAGAACAATTAAAATCTATTTCTCCAAACTTCGAATTTAGTTTAGAACAAACTGATACAGAAAGAGCTAATGGAAATGTATTAGTAATGATGATAATGTCTATGATATTATTCTTTGGAATTTATTTCTGTGTTGCACAAATATCAAGTTCAATAACAACAGAAAAAACATCAAAAATAATGGAAACATTAGTTACATCAACAAGTCCTAAAAACATAATATGGGGAAAAACACTGGGAATTGGGCTTATAGGATTGTGCCAAATGGTATTAATAGTTGGTACGGCATTCTTTAGTGCAAAAGCATTTTTAGATAAAGAATTGTTAGATTCAGTTTTAGATATGTCAAACATAACAGTTGGATTAGGAATAATTACAGCAGTTTATTTTGTGTTAGGATATTTAGAATTTGCTTTATTATATGCATTAACAGGTTCTACAGTAAGCAAACCAGAGGATATACAATCTGCTAATATGCCTGTTGCAATGATAACAGTTGTTGGATTTTATTTATCATATTTTACAATGATGAATCCAACAAGTGAGTTAAATCAAATTGCTGGATTACTACCAATATCATCACCATTATGTATGCCATTTAGGGTTATGATGGGAATTTCAGGACCAAAAGATGTGGCAATTTCAATTGCAATTTTGATTGTTACATGTGCAATAATTGCTAAGGTAACAATAAAAATATATTCAAATGCAATATTAAATTATGGAAAGAAAATTAGTTTAAAAGATGCTTTGAAGCTTTATAAGCAAAAATAAAAAATGCACGTATAAAACGTGCATTTTTTTGTGACTCATTTCGATACAGGAACAGCTACCGGAAGATGAATGCCACAGTACGAAAATTTTCCGCCAGCTTTCAATGCAGCAGCTTGTATTTCGTTCAGCATAGTGGCAAGAACCTTGGCATTAACATTGTCCATATATGCAAGAATCATGTTCTTGTTGTTAGGAATGCCTGCCGTGGTAAGTTTGGTAGATGCTGCTTTCTGAAGAGATCCTGATGTGTCGCTGTCATAGAAAAACGTGGTATTACGAGTTTCACCGCCAGGGATAGGAAGCTCCTGAGTGAGTTCACAAGCAAGCAAAGCCACATTTTCATCCACAATGCCAGTAGCTTCTTGAGGACAGTCACTGGACTCTGCGTTGCCGTACAGTATAGCAATACTGTAGTTTGTTGGACCGAATTTGCTAATTAAAGCACACACATTTGGTTTCATTGTTGTTTCCCTCCTTAAGGTTGTTTCAAAATGGTGAATATTCGGACAATAAAAGCAGCTATTAAAACTGCAATTGGTGTTAGTATACACTTTTAAATCAATAAAGTCAATAATTTTTTAGAAAAAAGAAAAAACACTTGAAAACGTATATTCAAAGTGATATAATAGCCAAGTGATGTTTAAAACATCAATAATATTAGGAGGTTGAAGAATAATGAGAGATTATTTAGAAATTGAAGAAGTAAAAGCTTTAGAAGTATTAGACTCAAGAGGAAATCCAACAGTTCAAGTTGAAGTTATTGCCGGAGGATATAGCGGTGTAGCTATGGTTCCATCAGGAGCATCAACAGGAAGCTTTGAAGCAGTTGAATTAAGAGATGAAGACCCATCTAGATATTTAGGAAAAGGTGTTTTAAAAGCCGTAAACAACGTAAATACAACAATTAGAGATGCAGTTTTAGGAATGAACGTTTATGACCAAGTTAAATTAGACAAAACAATGATTGAATTAGATGGAACAGAAAATAAAGGAAAATTAGGAGCAAACGCTATTTTAGGTGTATCATTAGCAGCAGCTAGAGCAGCAGCAGCTTCATTAGGAATAGAATTATACGAATACATTGGAGGAAGAAATGCAAAAGTATTACCAACTCCAATGATGAACATAATGAATGGTGGAAAACATGCAGATAGTACATTAAGTGTACAAGAATTCATGATTATGCCAGTAGGTGCTAAAACATTCTCTGAATGTTTACGTATGAGTGCTGAAATTTACCACAACTTAAAGAAAGTTCTAAAAGCAAAAGGACTAGCTACAGGTGTTGGAGATGAAGGTGGATTTGCACCAAACGTTAAAGACGAAGATGAAGCATTAGCATTAATAGTTGAAGCTATTGAAAAAGCTGGATACAAACCAGGTGAAGAAGTATGCTTAGCATTAGACGTAGCTGCTACAGAAATGTATGATGAAGCTAAGAAAATTGGAAAAGATGGACAATATCACTTCTGGAAAATAGGTGTTACAAAAACATGTGATGAAATGATAGACTTCTTAGAAGATTTAGTAAACAGATATCCAATTATCTCAATTGAAGACGGTTTAGCTGAAGAAGATTGGGACGGATGGAAAAAACTAACAGAAAGATTAGGAAACAAAATCCAATTAGTTGGTGATGATTTATTTGTTACAAACATCAAGAGATTACAAAAAGGTATCGATTTAGGTGTTACTAACAGTATATTAATCAAATTAAACCAAATTGGAACATTAACAGAAACATTAGATGCTATTGAATTAGCAAAGAAAAATGGAATGACAGCTGTTGTTTCTCACAGAAGTGGTGAAACAGAAGACACAACTTTAGCAGA
The DNA here is from genome assembly GCA_002633185.1 of Lachnospiraceae bacterium Phil5. Lineage (GTDB taxonomy): Bacteria > Bacillota > Clostridia > TANB77 > CAG-508 > CAG-492. Next base: position 437,658 of record NWBM01000002.1, on the reverse strand, counting down.
TGTTGCAGTAGCTACAAATGCTGGACAAATCAAAACAGGTGCTCCATGTAGAACAGACAGAGTTGCAAAATATAATAGATTATTAAACATCGAAGATCAATTAGGTGATGTTGCAATTTATGCTGGAAGAAAAGGATTAAATAGATAATTTTTTTAAGTCAGTTGCTTTATAATATGCAACTGGCTTTTTATTTTCGAAAGATATTGTTAGCAAACAAAAAATATGATATTATTTTAAAGAAAAATAAATGTAAATTTCTGGTTGCATTTTCAAAAATAGTTAATTGCAACCGAAAATTGATAGAAAAACAGAGGAAAAAAATCTAAACTAATAACTGAAGGAGGAAATAGTCTAATGAAATTTGGAGAAAATTTATATGCGTTAAGAAAGAGCGCAAAAATGAGTCAAGAAAATTTAGCAGAGAAGGTAGGTGTATCTAGACAAAGTGTTTCAAAATGGGAAACAGGAGAAGCATATCCAGAAATGGATAACATATTAAAAATATGTAAAATATTTCACTGTAAAATAAATGACTTGGTTCATGATGATATTCAAGATATTGATTCATTAGATGAAGAAATTAAAATGAAAGTTGTAAAATTTGAAAAGAAAAAACAAAAAAGGTTAAAGGTTATTAGTAACTACATTTATGACATTTCTATGGTAGGAAGTATTGCAGCAAGAATTGGAGCAATATGTTTAATAGTAGCGGCAGTTCTTGCAACAGCAGTTATAGGAACAACATCTGTAAAAAATGAAGAGGGAATTACATCAATTGTATCTAAAATCGGAACAGAGGTTATAGAGTACAAAAAAGTTGACAACGAAGTTAAGGTAAGTGGAGATTCAAAAATTAAGTTTATAGATGGTATGGGAACATATGAATTTGATAAGGTTGTAAATATACTTAATAATAACCCAAAAGAAAAAATAATAGCTGTAGTATTAGGTGCTGGTGCATGCTTAATTTCAGGATTATTTACTTTAGGCATTGCTTTAAATCATTTAGCAAAATTATTTAACAACATAAATAAAGGAGATACACCATTCACATTAGAAAATGTACATCATATTAAACAAATGTCTTATTTTATGATTGCAACAACAGTATTATCAGCTATTGGAAATGGAATAAGTTCAATAATAATGGAAAATGATTTCAATATGGGATTTGACTTATTCTCAGCATTAATATTTTATTGTATTGCATATATTTTTGAATATGGATATGAAATCCAAAAAGATTCAGAAGGAAAAATTTATGGGGAGGAAGATAAAGATGAATAAAACAGGATTTATTAAAAAATTAGAAGAAAAATTAGGATACGATGAAGGAAAATGTATAATAATTAGTAGTGTTATTGATGATCACTTTATAGTAGGAGTAAATAACAAAGACAAAATAAAAGCGGACTTAAAAGAAAAGCTAGAAATTGGAGAAGAAGAAGCTGATAGAATTTACAATATAGTTTCAGAAACAATTGCTGGTGGGATAAAAGATAAAATATTACATCCATTTAAAAAGGATTAATAAAGGAGAATGATAAAAATGAGATTAATACTAGCATCAAGCTCAAAAAACAGAAAAAACATTTTTAATAATATAGGATGGAAATATGATGTTGTAACAAGCAAAGTTGAAGAACATAGCGAAGCAAGAGATCCACGCCAATATGTAATGGATTTATCAAGAGATAAAGCAAATTCAGTAGCTTCACAAATTGAAGGAAAAGCAATTATAGTATCTGCAGATTCAGTAGTATACATGGATGGACACATATTTGAAAAACCAAAAAGTAAAGAAGAAGCTTTTAACAACATTAAATTAATGAGTGGAAAAGTTGTATATTTAAATACAGGAATGACAATTAAAGACTTATACCAAGATAAAGAAATAGTGTTTTCAGATGTTGTAGAAGTTCATGTTAGAGAAGCGGATGATGAAGATATTAGATGGTATGTTGAAAATGAAGCTAATGTTTTAAACGGATGCGGATTTACAATACCAGGAAAAGCAGAAATTTTTGTTGATAAAATTGTTGGGGATTTTAATACAATGTTTGGAATTTCGCCAAGTTGTGTTTATTACAAATTGAAGGAATTAGGGTATTCAATGAAGGATTTTGAATAAGGCGGAATAGAAAAAAGTTAGTAAAAGGGACGGTTCATTTTACTAACTTTTTTTTTATTTTTAGCGTCGTTAAATGTCGAAAAAACACGAACACTTTTTGTAAAAAACTATTGACATTTGTTTTGCAAAAAATTATAATAAAAACAAGAGTTCGGCAAAAGGAGGTTCGTATTTATGATTGGTAACATGCATATAAAGAACATAGGTATTATAGAGGATTTAACAGTGGATTTTAACAATGGTTTTAATGTTTTAACAGGTGAAACAGGGGCTGGAAAAACATTAATAATCGATTCACTTCAAATAATAGCAGGTGGAAGATTTTCAAAAGAAATGATGAGAAGGGGTGAAATCAATTCTTTTGTAGAGCTTAATTTATTTTTACCAGAAAATAATTTTTGCGAAGAAGATAATGTAGTTGTATCAAGAGAAATTTTTGATAATGGAAGAAATACATGCAAAATAAATGGAAGATTAGTTTCAGTAAATGAGTTAAAAGAATTTATGGCAAATGTTATAGATATTCATGGGCAAAATGATAATCAAGTACTAATGAGAAAACAAGAACATATAAAGTATTTAGATAATTTTATAGGTGACGAAATACTTGCACAAAAAGAAAAATATTTAAGTTTATATGAAGAATATAATGGCATAAAAAGAGAATTAAAAAAGAATTATGGAGATGAAAAAGAAAAACAAAGAAAGCTAGACTTGCTAAAATATCAGTTAGAAGAAATTGAAAATGCAAAACTAAAACCAGGGGAAGAAGCAGAACTAAATGAGTTACATACAACAATGAAGAATTCGGAAAAAATATGTGTTAATTTAATTAATATAGAAGAAAATTTAAGCGGAAATGCAATAGAGGGAATTAATGAAGCAATTAGAAGTTTTGAGAAAATAGAAGATTTAAACGAAAAATATAGTGAAAAATTGGTGGAATTAAAAAACATATATTATGAAATTCAAGAATTATCAAGAGATGTTTCAGATATGAATGGTGATTTGATTTTTGATGAAGAAAAAAGAAATGAAGTTGAAGAAAGATTAGACTTAATATTTTCACTTAAAAGAAAATATGGAAACAGTATAGAAGAAATATTAGAATACAAGCAAAATGTAGAAGATGAGATTTTTGCAATTGAAAACTGCGAAGAACATAATAATATGCTAAAAGAAAAAATAAGAAAGATAGAAAAACAAATGCTTGAATTATGCAGAAAAATGAATGCTTTAAGAACTAAATATGCCGAAGTATTAAACAAAAGTATTAACAAAGAATTAGCAGATTTGGAAATGCCTAATGCTAAATTTAAAACAAATGTAGAATATGTTGAAGATGGAAATTATACAGAAGACGGTTTAAATGATATAGAATTTTTAATAACAACAAATATTGGAGATGAGCCTAAGCCATTAATCAAAATTGCATCAGGAGGAGAAATTTCAAGAATAATGCTAGCAATAAAAACAGTACTTGCAGATTCAGACAAAGTGCCTGTATTAATATTTGATGAAATTGATACAGGAATTAGTGGAAAAGCAGCTAAGGCAGTTGGTGAGAAAATTAAAATAATTTCAAAGAAACATCAAGTTCTATGTGTAACACACCAACCAAGCATAGCAGCAAAAGGTGACTATAACTATTACATAAACAAAAAAGTAAAAAATGAAAAAACTGTTACAAACATTAAGTTACTAAACGAAGATGAAGTCGTTCAAGAAATTGCAAGAATTGCAAGTGGAGATATTACAGACATATCTTTGAATCATGCAAAAGAGTTAAGAAAAGTAGGGTAAAAAGCTCGTAAAACTATTTACTTTTCAGCCAATTTAATATATAATGTTGTAAATTCGAGAATTTTAAGGAGGAAAAGTTTATGAGCGAAAACGAAATAAACAATATTGAAGAACAAGAAGTAGATTTAAACCAATTAATGATGGTAAGAAGAGAAAAATTAAAAGAGCTACAAGAACAAGGAAAAGATCCTTATCAAATAACAAAATTTAATAGAACAAATACAGCTGGAGAAATAAAAGCAAATTATGATGAATTTGCAGAAAAAGATGTAACAGTTGCCGGAAGAATAATAGCAAAAAGAATAATGGGAAAAGCATCATTCTGTACAATACAAGACTGTGATGAAAGAATTCAAAGTTATGTAAGTATAAACGATTTAGGAGAAGAAAGCTATAAAGCATTTAAAACATTTGATATAGGAGATTTTATTGGAATAACTGGTTTTGTATTTAAAACAAGAACAGAAGAAATTTCTGTACATGCTAAAGAAGTAACATTACTTTCTAAATCATTACGTCCATTACCAGAGAAATTTCATGGATTAAAAGATCCAGATTTACGTTATAGACAAAGATATGTGGATTTAATAGTAAATCCGGATGTAAAGAAAACATTTGAAACAAGAACAAAAATATTATCAGAAATTCGTAACATATTAAATGAAAAAGGATATTTAGAAGTTGAAACACCTATTTTAAACACAATATCAGGTGGAGCAACAGCTAAACCATTCCAAACACATCACAATGCATTAGATATAGATATGTATTTAAGAATTGCACTTGAATTAAACTTAAAAAGATTAATAGTTGGTGGAATAGATAAAGTATATGAAATGGGAAGAGTTTTCAGAAATGAAGGAATGGATATAAGACATAATCCAGAATTTACAGAACTTGAATTATATGCATCATATCAAGATTATCATGACATGATGGATATAGCTGAAGAAATAGTATCAAGATGTGCTGAAAAAATTCTAGGAACAACAAAAGTAACATATCAAGGACAAGAAATAGATTTAACACCATCTTGGAAAAGAATTTCTATGATAGACTCAATTAAAGAAGTAACAGGAATTGACTTTAATGAGATAACAACAGATGAAGAAGCAGTTGCATTAGCAAGAGAAAGAAACATAGTAATTCCAGATCCAACAAAAGAAACAAGAGGAGATGTAATTAGTTTCTTCTTTGATGAATATGTTGAAGAAACATTAATGCAACCAACATTTATATATGACTATCCAGTAGAGATTTCTCCACTTGCAAAGAGAAAAGCTTCTGATCCACGTTTAACAGAAAGATTTGAATTATTTATTGGTGGACGTGAATATGGAAATGCATTCTCGGAATTAAATGATCCAATAGATCAATATGAAAGATTCAAAAAACAAGTTGAAGCAAGAGAAGCAGGAGATGAAGAAGCTGGAATGATGGATGAAGACTTTATTCAAGCATTAGAATATGGTATGCCTCCAACAGGTGGACTTGGAATGGGTGTAGATAGATTAGTTATGTTATTAACAGACGCTGCATCAATTAGAGATGTATTATTCTTCCCAACAATGAAACCGCTAGCATAATGTACTAATATAAAAGCAAAATACTTTAAAAGGTATTTTGCTTTTCGTATAAATATTGACATATTTTACATAATATTATAATATAATAACCAAGAGCAAAAGAAGATGTGCTAAAACACACTTGTGGTGGAATGAAGCTAATATTATTAATAGCTGTGCAAGTAGCTTATATTAGTTCAGTTCTGTATCGATGTTATCGATTTCAAATCGTTCTTCTTAAGCTCTTTTTTTAATTGCTAATAATAAAAGGAGAATATACGAATTATGAAATCTTTATTATACGAAATAACAAACAAAGAAGTATGGAATGAATATCTAGAATTTAAAAGAAAACAAGCATCCATTTCTAAAAGAGAAATAGCAGAGCTTGAAGAATATATATATAACAGAAAATATGAAAAAATTGCTAATGAAATAATAGAAGGAACTTATAAATTCTCAATTCCAGAAAAACACTTAATAAACAAAATAAATAAGTCAAAAAAACGTGTAGTGTATAATTTCAATGATGACGAAAACATGATTTTAAAAGTAATAACCTATTTATTTTCAAAAAAATATGATGATAAATACAGTGATAATTGTTATTCATTTAGAAAAAAATATACAGTTAAAGATGCTTTATACAGATTATCTAATGCAAATAAAAAAGCAGAATTATATGGTTATAAAATAGACATAGAAAATTATTTTAATAGTGTAAACATTAGTATTTTATTACCAAAATTAAAAGAGTTTATAATTGATGATGCAGTATTATACGATTTTCTAAAAGAAATTCTTACACAAAGCAAAGTAAAATTTAATAACGAGATAATTGAAGAAGAAAAAGGGATAATGGCAGGAGTGCCAATTTCATCTTTTTTAGCTAATATTTTTTTACAGGATATAGATAAATACTTTAAAGCAGAAAATGTTTTATATGCAAGATATTCAGATGATATTCTCTTTTTTGCAGAGCAACAGCACATTGAAAAATACATGAATAAATTACAAGAAATGATTGCACATCACAAATTAAATTTAAATAAAGACAAAATTCAATTCATTAAGCCCGCAGATAAATGGGATTTTCTTGGCTTCAGTTATCAAAATGGAACAATAGATATATCAGATGTTGCAAAGAGAAAAATAAAAGGAAAGATTAGAAGGTCAAGCAGGAAATTAAGAAGATGGATGTTACGAAACAATGCAGATAGCGAAAGGGCAATTGCAGCGGTTATTAGAAAATTCAACAGAAAATTCTATATGATAGAAAACAAGAATGAATTAACATGGCAACTATGGTATTTTCCTATAATTAATACAACCAACTCATTACATGAAATAGATTTATATATGCAAGAATGCTTAAGATATATAAGAACAGGAAAATACAATAAAAAGAATTATAACTTGAAATATGACGAATTAAAAGTATTAGGATACAGGCCATTAGTTAGTGAATATTATAAATTACAAAAATATAAAGATTAAATTATAAGTAAAGTATTGAAAAATCAACTAAAACATGATAATATAATTATGTTAATTTAATCATCTGGTCAAGTGCCAGTCTTAATAAATGCAAATCCCCTTGAAGAAAGTTTCAAATGAAAATTTAAAAAAGGAGGTAAAGTACTATGGAAAACCTGTTAACCGCGTTCCAAGAAATGACAGCAGATTCATATACATATTATGAAAAAGAAAATCTTGATTCTCTAAATTTTTCATTAATGTGTGAATCAAAAAAAGGCGCAATAATTGCGGGAAAGAACGGTTCAGGCAAAACCGCATATGTGCGGAGGTTTCTACAGCAAGATTTAAAGGACGTCTTAGGATTTGACAATATTAAAGTTTTGCAAATCTATGAGGAAGTAATTTCAAAAATGGAAAATGACGAAGATTTTGCTCAAAAGTTGTTGGAATTATGTCAAAAATACCAAGGTTATGCACTAATTTTGTATGTTCGTTTCAGTACAGAAAAAGTACTTAACACAACGGCTAGAATTTTCAACAGATGTTCAGAGACAATAAAGAAAATGTGCAATAATTCGATGCTGAAGGTTATTTTTGAAATAACAACAGAACAACAAAACAATGCAATGGATAAGCTAAGGAATATGTTTGGAAATTCTTTTAATATTATTGAAGTTGATTTTCCAGACAGCTTTGAAAACATTTATAATGTTGCAAAAGCAATGGCTAAAAATCTTACAAATATTTATAAAACAAAAATTGAGACGAGTATACTTTATTTTGCGCTTACTATTATGAGTGGATATGATGATGATTCCGATGATTTGAACTATTACTACTCAAGTTTAGAAATTCTTTATGTAATGGCAAGGAAAGAAGGCAAAAGCACAATTACAAAGAACATAGTAAAAAATGCGTATAGTAGTTCATTTGACAGCATAAGAAATTCTTCATACGAAGAACTTTTACAACTGGCTTTTCATGAATGTGGGCATGCATTATTTATACTGCTGAATAAAAAAGAATACAAACTGAACTATGTTTCTTTAATTCCAGGACTGCATTACAGAGGAGTTACAACGTATACACCATGTAGCAAGTATACTATTGAAAATCGTGAGTATGCTATTTACTTAATGGCAAAATCCTTAGCTGGTAGAGAAGCTGAAAATTTGTATCTTAAGACAAGTGATCCTAATGCTGGTGCAACTAACGATTTAAGAAGAGCAGATGATATTGTTAGTAAGTTGATTACTAAGAACGGAGATTCTGTAACAATCGGAAAGAATTGTATAGTTCAAAAAGATGAGTATATCTCAGACCAAACTAAAAGAGAATTAGAAAGAGAAAAGATTCAAATTCTTAAAGAAGCAACGCATAAGGCATATTTGCAGGTAAAAACACATAAAGAATTTATTGAGAAAATGGCAAAGAAATTGGTTGAAAAGCTTTTGCTCACAGGAAAAGAAATTGAAAAAATGTGGGAACAATACTGCAAAGAGAAGAGTAACAATTAAATCCAGAAACGAAAACAAGAATGATATTTCATTCTTGTTTTCGTTTATTATTAAAAAATTTTTACAACAAAAAAATGTTGATAAATTTACCAAATGTGGTATAATATATAAGATTATTAAATTGAAAGGAATATGAAGATATATGTTCAATTTTGACAAAAGAATACTATATGTAATTTTAGTTGTTCTTGTTCTTTCAAGAATAGCAACAAGAATAACAAACAAAGATGGTCTATTAATAACACTAGTAACGCTTCCAGCAATACTAATAGCAATAACATTTCACGAATTTGCCCATGCATTTGCAGCAGATAGATTAGGAGATGACACACCTAAAAATCAAGGAAGATTAACTTTAAATCCATTTGCACACATAGATCCAGTTGGATTTGCATTATTAATAGTTGCAGGATTTGGATGGGGAAAACCAGTTCAAATTAATCCATCAAGATTTAAAAGAAATATATCAATGAACAAAGCAGAAGCAATTGTAGCATTTGCTGGACCATTAATGAATTTTATATTAGCAATAATAACATCAGTTATAATGGCATTAATGTTTAAATTTAATTGGTTTAGTAATGTTCAACCAAAAGCATATTGGTTAATAGTAATATTCTTTTTAGAATTAGCACTAATAAATATAGGGTTAGGAGTGTTTAATTTAATACCACTTCCACCATTAGATGGTTCAAAAATTTTAAGCAATTTCTTACCATATAATGCCAGAAGCTGGTTTGAAAGAAATTCACAAATATTCTATATTGTATTTGTTGTAATTTGGATAACAGGAATAGCAGGATTAATAATAAGCCCAGCAATTAGAGGAATAACAAGAGGTCTATTCACAGTAATAGGAAATATATTTGGTATGAATTTAAAAGGAATTTTACAAATATTTGGATTATAAATAATTATAAAAGGTACAAAATTAGGAAGGAGGAAATGATATTTCTAAAAATATCAATACATGAAAATGAAAGATATAATAACATTAGGAATAGAATCAAGTTGTGATGAAACTTCAGTAGCTGTAGTAAAAAATGGAAGAGAAATATTATCAAATGTAATTAATTCGCAAATTAAAATACATGAGCAATATGGTGGAGTAGTGCCTGAAATTGCTTCAAGAAATCATGTTGAAGCTATCTCAGAAGTTACAAAAGAAGCCTTAAAGCAAGCTAATATCACATTCGATGATATAGACCATATTGCATGTACATATGGACCAGGATTAGTTGGAGCATTGCTTGTAGGTGTATCATATGCAAAAGCGTTAAGCTATACACTAGGTAAACCATTAGTAGCAACTAACCACATTGAAGGTCATATAGCTGCAAACTACATAACACACAAGGATTTAGAACCTCCTTTTTTATGTTTAATAATTTCAGGAGGACACACACATTTAGTACATATAAAAAACTATAAGGAGTTTGAAATACTAGGAAAAACTAGAGATGATGCTATTGGAGAAGCATTTGATAAAGTTGCAAGAGTAGTAGGCTTAGGATATCCAGGAGGACCTAAGATAGACAAGCTTGCAAAAGAAGGAGAAGCAAATATTCAACTTCCCAAAACACATTTTGAAAATTTAGATTTCAGCTTTAGTGGAATTAAAACTGCAATTATAAACTTACATCACAAAAATCCAGATGTAAATAAAGCTGATTTATGTGCAAGCTTTGAAAAAACAGTAACAGAAGTATTATTAGAAAATACACTAAAAGCAGCAAAAGAGCTAAATATAAACAAAATTGCCTTAGCAGGAGGAGTTTCAGCTAACAGCTATATAAGAGAAAAATTTTTAGAACTAGAAAAAACACACAATATGAAAATATATTATCCAGAACCAATTTTATGCACAGATAATGCGGCAATGATAGCCTGTGCAGGATACTATAATTTCATAAATGGAAAAACATCAGACTTATATTTAAATGCGATTCCAAACTTGAAATTAGGAGAATAATCAAAATTCAATAAAAGGGACAGGTCTTTTTATTGAATTTGTTAAGTGAAATATGTCGAAAAAAGTAATAAAAAAATAAAACTTATAATTCGACAAAATTTTTAAAGGATTTTCAATAAAAAGACCTGTCCCTTTTATTGAAAATTTTGAAAGGAGGAATAAAAATGTCAATTTGGGTTATTGCTGATTTACACTTATCATTTGAAACTGATAAGCCAATGGATATTTTTGGAGACAACTGGGATAATCATGCCGAAAAAATAAAAAATGATTGGATTGAAAAAGTTAAGCCAGAAGATACTGTTATTCTTCCTGGAGATTTTTCATGGGCCACATATATTGAAGATGCAAAACTAGATTTTGAATATTTAAATAACTTACCAGGTAAAAAGATTTTACTAAAAGGAAATCATGATTATTGGTGGACAACTTTAACAAAAATGAGAGAATTTGTTAAAGAAAATAATTTTGAAAATATAGATTTTCTATATAATAATTCATATTTAGTTGAGGATAAAATAATTGTTGGAACACGAGGTTGGGCTTTTAATGAAACAGATGAAAGCCAAAAAATGATAAATAGAGAAAATGAAAGATTAAAGCTTTCAATTAAAAACGCAATAGATACTTATGGAAGTGATAAACCAATAATAGCATTTATACATTATCCTCCAATTGTTTCAAGAAATATTGAAGATGGCAGATATTTAGAGTTTTATAATACATTAAACGAAAATGGAATAAAAGATTGTTATTATGGACATTTACATGGTAATTCACATAAAGATGCAATTGAAGGTGAAGTTGGAGGAATAAACTTTCATCTAATTAGTGCAGATTATTTAGATTTTAAATTAGTAAAAGTATTTTAATACAAAAAAAGACTTGGTTATTAACCAAGTCTTTTAAATTTTTCCCTAAACCATGGTGGAGAGTATGCTTTACCAGTGATTTTTTGATACTCATTCTTCTTTTCGTTGAATTCTACATCTGCCCTTAAATGAGCAAGAACGTCGGCATTAGGATTTCCTTGAATTCGTTTAAATGCACGTTTTTCGGCTTCATAGGCAGCGTCAACTTCCTTAAGCAAAGCTGCTTCTTCGAAAATCTGCTTATTCATTTTTATAATACCCTCCTTAAAATGGTTGACTCTAAAACAGAGTATAGGCTTTATCAATTAATGGCTTTAGCCATGTTGCTTACAATTATAGCATAAATAAATATACAATGCAAGTAGAGTAGTGAGAACAGTAGATAGCGGAGGGCTCACCATAAAGAGCAACTCCAAAGACCTGGTTTATTTTAACCAGGTCTTTTTATATTATTAATAAAAATTTCCACTAAACTATTGCAATATTTCCAATTTATGATATAATAAAAAAGCTAGTTGCCTATAAAGGCAACATAATACAGAAATTGAAAGGAAGAATATAAAAAATGAGTATGAAAGTAGAAAAAACAGAAAATACAAATGAATTAAAATTAACATTTAATATACCAGCTGAAGTTTTTGATGAAGGAATGAAAAAAGTATATTCAAAAACAGCTAAATATTTCAATATACCAGGGTTTAGAAAAGGAAAAGCTCCAATGCAATTAATTGAAAAAACTTATGGCCCAGAAATTTTTTATGAGGATACTTTCAATGAAATAGTTCCAGAAATATTTGAAAAAGAAGTTAAAGAACAAAACTTAGAAATAGTAAGCAAGCCAGAAATAGATATTAAAGAAATAGGAAAAGGAAAAGAATTAGTATTTACAGCAATTGTACAAGTTAAACCAGAAGTTAAACTTGGAAAATATAAAGGTGTCGCTATAGATAAAATTGAATATAATGTAACAGACGAAGATATTCAAAAAGAATTAGAGCAAATGGCTAACAGAAATTCAAGATTAATAAGCATTGAAGATGAACCAGTAGCTGAAAAAGATATAGCTGTTATAGATTTCGAAGGATTTGTTGATGGAGTTCCATTTGAAGGTGGAAAAGCAGAAAAACACGAATTAGAAATTGGAAGTAAAACATTTATTCCAGGATTTGAAGATCAAGTAATAGGAATGAAAATTGATGAAGAAAAAGATATTCAAGTAAAATTCCCAGATGAATACTTCTCAAAAGACTTAGCTGGAAAAGATGCTACATTCAAAGTTAAATTACATGAAATTAAAAGAAAAGAATTACCTGAATTAGATGATGAATTTGCTAAGGATGTTAGCGAATTTGATACAATTGATGAATTAAAAAATAGTATCAAAGAAAAATTAGAAGAAGAAAACTTGAACAAAGCTAAATATGAAACTGAAGACAAAGCAATACAAGCTGTTTGTGATGCAACAGAAATAGAAATTCCATCTGGAATGATTGAAACAGAAGTAGATAACATGGTAAAAGATATTGAAACAAGATTATCATACCAAGGCCTAAACATGAACTCATATCTTCAAATGATTGGTAAAACAGAAGCTGAAATGAGAAAAGAATTTGAAGAGCAAGCTAAAAAACAAGTTAAAAGTAGATTAGTTTTAGAAGCTATAGTAGATGCTGAAAAATTAGAAGCAAGCATTGATGAAATTGAAGAAAAAGTAAATGAAATGGCTAAAAACTATGGTAAAGAAGCTAGCGAATTAATGAAAAATGAACAATTAATTAATTACATAAAAGATAGTATGAAAGCAGAAAAAGCAGTAAAATTTGTTGTTGATAATGCAAAAATAAAATAGTGTAATGAATGTAGAAAGTTAGGTGTTACCTAGCTTTCTAATGTTTTTTAATAATTTAGATATAAGGTATTGAAAAAAAATACATTATATTATAAAATGCAGGTATATCTAAAATGTAATAATATGCACAAATTTTGTTTATAAAAAATATTATTAGTTAATAATTATAGTAATTAATTTAGGAGGTAAAATATGATAGAAAAAAATAGTTTAGTTCCATATGTTATAGAACAAACATCTAAAGGAGAGAGATCTTTTGATATTTTTTCAAGATTATTGAAAGATAGAATTATATTTTTAGGAGAGGATGTAAATCCAACAACAGCAAGTTTAGTAATTGCTCAATTATTATTTTTGGAATCTGAAGATCCAGATAAAGAAATTTGTTTATATATCAATAGCCCAGGTGGTTCAATTACAGATGGTATGGGAATAGTAGATACAATGAATTATATTAAATGTCCAGTTTCTACAATTTGTATTGGAATGGCAGCAAGTATGGGAGCTGTGCTTTTAGCATCAGGTGAAAAAGGAAAACGTTATGCTACACCAAATGCTGAAATATTAATTCACCAACCATTAATAGCAGGTGGAGGTTTATCTGGCCAAACAACAGAAATAAAAATCCATGCAGATCACATGGTTAAAACACGTGAAAAATTAAACAAATTGTTAAGTGAAAGAACAGGTCAACCATTAGAAGTTATTAATAAAGACACAGAAAGAGATAACTACATGACAGCTCAAGAAGCACTAGAATATGGCTTAATTGATGGCATTATGGAAAAAAGAATGTAATAAAATTAATGAATTATTAAAACGCACAAAAGAATAAAAAATTAAATAAGGAAAGGAGAGTATGATTTTTTTCGATATATTTTGACACATAAAAGAAAAATATCATACAAAAAAAATATGCCAAATAACAGTCAAACCAAAAATATTAGATGTTCATTTTGCGGTAAACCACAAGAACAAGTGCAAAGAATAATTGCAGGTCCTGGTGTGTATATTTGTGATGAATGTATAAAAGTATGTACTGGTATTATAGAAGAAGATTTATATGATGAAGATCAAGATGTTGCATATACTCTAAAAGAGGATTCAAAATTACCAACTCCTGCAGAAATTAAGCAAGTTTTAGATGAATATGTAATTGGTCAAGAAAATGCTAAAAAAACATTATCAGTAGCAGTATACAATCATTACAAAAGAATCAATAATGATATAGAATCTAATTCAAAAGACGATGTTGAAATAAAGAAAAGCAATATATTATTATTAGGTCCAACTGGTTGTGGAAAAACATTACTTGCTCAAACACTTGCTAGAGTTTTAAATGTTCCATTTGCAATAGCAGATGCAACAACATTAACAGAAGCAGGTTATGTTGGAGAAGATGTTGAGAATATTTTATTAAAATTAATCCAAAATGCTGATTATGATGTTGCAAAAGCAGAAAAAGGAATAATTTATATAGATGAAATTGATAAAATTACAAGAAAGTCTGAAAATCCTTCAATAACAAGAGATGTAAGCGGTGAAGGTGTACAACAAGCATTATTAAAAATTGTTGAAGGAACAATAGCATCTGTACCTCCACAAGGTGGTAGAAAACATCCACATCAAGAATTCATACAAATAAATACGGAAAACATTTTATTTATTTGTGGTGGAGCTTTTGAAGGATTAGATAAATTAATAAATGATAGAATTGGTAAAAAATCAATAGGATTTGGAGCAAAAATAGAAAGTCCTAAAGATGTAGATCCATCAAAGGTATTTGAAGAATTATTGCCACAAGACCTATTAAAGTTTGGATTAATTCCAGAATTTGTGGGAAGATTACCAATTGTAGCAACACTACAAGACTTAGATAAACAGGCATTAATTAAAATATTAACAGAACCTAAAAACGCATTAGTTAAACAATACAAAAAATTGTTTAAATTAGATGATGTTGAACTAGAATTTGAAGATGATGCAGTTGAAGCAATTGTTGAAAAGGCAATAGAAAGAAAAACTGGTGCAAGAGGTTTGCGCTCAATTTTAGAGGATATAATGAGAGATATTATGTTTGATATTCCATCAAATCCTAAAATTGAGAAGTGTATAATTACTAAAGACACTGTTTTAAATCAAAAAGAGCCAACAGTTGTAATTAATAACAATAAAAATGAAACAAAACAAGCAAAAAAAGTAAAAGGTACCACAAAGAAGAATGTAGAAACAGCATAAAAATAAAAAAACTTTAAATAAAGTTAACAAAAAGTTTGCATAAAGCTAAAAGATATGATACAATTATGCCAAATTAAAAAAACGAATGGAGAGAGGAAAAAATGACAACAGCAAAATATATAGTAACAGCAATTTATATTATAATATGTTTAGCCCTAATAGTAGTGGCAACAGTTCAAACAAAGGATGCTTCAGGAGCATCTGAAACAATAACAGGTTCTTCAACAAATAATTTCTATGAAAAAAATAAAGGAAGAACAAAAGAAGGAAAAATGAAAAAGTTAACTGTAATATTAGGAATTGCATTTGCAATAACATCAGTTGCTTTAGGAATTTTATATGTTGCTTAAAATTATTATATTTATAAAAACAGGGTGTCTTACAAAATAGGCACCTTTTATTTTATTATGGGGTAGTTAATAGGAGAGTTTAAAATGAGTAAGGAAGAACAAGTAATTTTAGATTTTTTAGGAGATAAAAGTTATGTACCAATGAAAGCCAAAGAAATGGCTTTTGTTTTAGGTGTTGACAAGGATAGATATTCAGAATTTAGAGAAGTATTAGAAAATCTAGTTTCAGAATACAAAATCCAATGTACTAAAAAAGGAAAGTATATGCTACTAGATGGCGAATTATATAAAAAAGGTGATTTACGTTTAAACCAAAAAGGATTTGGATTTGTAAAAATAGAAGGTTCTGATGAAGAAATATTTATAGGTGATAGAAATATAAATGGTGCATTGAATGGAGATAAGGTTATTGTCGAAATTTTTGATGATTACACAGATGATGCAACTCATAAAGAAGGAAAGATAGTTAAGATTGTAAAACGTCAAAAAAATAGCATAGTTGGAACATTTAAAAATAATAAAACTTTTGGATTTGTAGTTCCGGACGATAGAAATTTTGGTACAGATATTTTTATTTCAAAAAAAGATTTTGCAGGTGCTAAAAACAATCAAAAAGTAGTTGTAAAAATAATTAAATATGCAGAAAAAGGGAAAAAAGCTGAAGGTAAAATAACAGAAGTTCTTGGAAATATTAATGAAGCGGGTGTTGACATGTTATCAATTATTAAAGAATATGACTTACCATATGAGTTTCCAGAACCTGTTTTAAAGGAAGCGAAAAGCTTGAAAATAGAAGTATCAAAAGAAGAACTAAATACACGATTAGATTTAAGAAAAGAAGAAATTTTCACAATAGATGGTGAAGATGCAAAAGATTTAGATGATGCAGTATGTGTAAAAAAATTAGAAAATGGAAATTATATGCTAGGTGTTCACATTGCAGATGTTAGCCATTATGTAAAAGATAATTCAAATTTGGATAAAGAAGCAATAATTAGAGGAACCAGTATATATATGATGGATAGAGTAATACCAATGCTTCCTAAAGAATTGTCAAATGGAATCTGTAGCTTAAATGCCGGAGAAGATAGATTTACTTTATCTGTAATAATGGAGATAAATGATAAAGGACAAGTTGTATCATCAGATGTTAGAAAAAGTATAATCAATGTAACAAAAAGAATGTCTTATAATGGGGTATTCAAAATATTAAGTGATGGAAAAGGAGAGTATTTTGAACACTTTAAATTGATGGAAGAATTAGCATTAATTCTAAAAAGTAAGAGAATAAAAGATGGAAGCTTAGATTTAGATGTTCCGGAAAGTAAAATAACACTTGATGAGAACGGGGTAGCAATAAATGTAGAAAAATACGAGCTTACATTTGCAAATGAAATAATAGAACAATTTATGCTAATTGCAAATGAAACAATAGCTGAAAAGTTTTATTGGTTAGAAGCACCTTTTATATACAGAGTTCATCCAGTTCCAGACATAGACAAAATAAATGAGCTAAATAAATTTTTATGGAATTTAGGATATAGAATAAAGGCAAATAAAGATAACATTCATCCTAAAGCCTTTGCAGAGGTTTTAGAGCAAGTAAAAGGAAAGCCTGAAGAAATGGTTGTTTCAAAATTAATATTAAGAACATTAAAAATTGCGCAATATGAAAGCGAAAATAATGGCCATTTTGGAATAGCAAGCAAATACTATTGTCATTTTACATCGCCAATAAGAAGATATCCAGATTTATTTATACACAGAGTAATTTCAGAATATATTGCAAAAGGATACAATGTTTCTGAAAAAGAAAAAGAGCTACTAAAAGTACAATCTGAAAAATATGCAAAAACATCATCAGAAAGAGAAAAGATAGCACAAAAAGTTGAACGTGATGCTGAAGATATTAAAAAAGCAGAATATATGCAAGATAAAATTGGGGAAGAATATGAAGGAATCATTTCAAATATTACTGCATTTGGAGTTTTCGTCGAATTAGAAAATACAGTTGAAGGATTAGTAAGATTTGAGAATTTAGGTGATGAATATTTTGAATATGATGAGGAACATAAAAGATTAATTGGAGAAGTTACTAAAGAAATATTTAATATTGGTGAGAAGATGAGAATTAAAGTTATAGAAGCAAGTAAAGAAACTAGAAGAATATCGTTTGCAAGATGTAAATAGGACAATTGGGGACAGATGCCCCAATTGTCCTTAATTCAAAACCAACATTATATTAATAAAAACAAAAGTTACAATGTTCAAAACTACAACACAAACTGCACCAACAGTATTTTTGTTTGTTTTGTGTTCATACATTGCATATGAAATACTTCTAATTAATGCCCATATAGAGAAGAAGCTTACCAATATTTTCATATTTTAATTATCCTTTCACTTATTAAGTAGATTTATTAAATTCATATCCAGATTTTATATTAACATTTACTTTTACATCAAAAAAAGAATTTTTATAATTTTCAAGCCAGCTTGCATCATGCCATTCATCTATTGTTAGATATTTTGAAACAGCTTTTTTCCCAAAACCATCAATATCTGAATTAAAATTTTTTGCAGTTTTATATAAATAATTTTTAATTTCATTTTCCAAATAATATTCAGCAGAATAATCTATATCTTCTAGTTCTGCTTCAGAACCATAATCAGTATCTGAGTCTAAAGAAAGGCCATATCCTTGTAAAAATATTTCAACAGATATATATGGTGAACCATTTATAATATCAACTTTAATATTTGGATTTTTCTTTTTGAATAGTCTTAAATCAACATTTTGATGATTTTGAGTAAATAAATTTGGAACAGATACAGTGCAGCTTTCGAATTTATTCATAACCATTAAATGACATATGGTTTCCATTCCAGCCAATTCGCCAACTAGTTTATCATCATAAAAAACAGCGGTTCCAAAGCCTTCAACACTATCTTTTGTTTCTGTTGGCGTTTCTCCAGCAAGATAGTTATTGTCAGGATTAGTTGGCGTACTTGATGATTTTTCTTGGTTTGAATTAT
This sequence comes from Lachnospiraceae bacterium Phil5, assembly GCA_002633185.1. GTDB lineage: Bacteria > Bacillota > Clostridia > TANB77 > CAG-508 > CAG-492. The sequence continues at coordinate 418,845 of NWBM01000002.1, read as the reverse complement.
TATTAAGTCCACCAAGAAATGCACTTGCTTGTATAGTACTGTTTTTAATATTACTTAGAAAATCAATTAGTTCAGTTGCTGGAGTATAGCCAGTATATTTAGTTGAATTTATAGATACTTCATAATATCTTGCAGTTAGTGCTTCTGTTGAAGGTTCAGCGTTTTCAATAAAGTCTTTAGCTTCACATCTTGTTATTATAATATTACAATCAGGTCTAATTTCTACATTATTTGCTAATGTATCTAAATATGTTGAAACACCTTGCATTGCTAATTCTTCAGATAGGATTATTACTTTACAATGAGATAAATCAAGTTCTTTACTTATATAGCTATTTGCTAAAGCTAAACCAATATTTATACTTGTACATTCAACAGTAATTGTGGCTGTTTTACTAGATTGACTACTTCCAGAACTATCACTTGAACTGGAGCTTGGAATTGAAATTTGTAATGTTAGATTTAGTAGATTATTGTCTGATATATCAAGTCCTACAGCTGTAACGTATGCTAAGTCTTCAATTCCACGAGAATCATAACATCCAGAAAGAAGAGTGAGATTTAGAAGTAATATACATGCAATTAGTAATATTTTTTTTCTCATTAAATTTCATCCCTTTCTTGATTCTGTTTTTTTATATCAATAAATTTTAACTTGAAATTCGCTATAATTAGAATTAAAGTACTTCCAATAAACAACACTCCAAATGTAAGAATTTTAAATAAATTGCCAGCTATGTTATTAAAAGTTGCAATACCAACAGGAATTAGCAGTACAGCCAAAATAAATAGATTTACGGTATAATTCATGCAGCTTGAATCAGTTATTTTGGTTAATTTTTTAAACAAATATATTGCAAAGTGAATTGCAAAACAAATATATAGTAATGTTGATATAATCCACATAAATATAAATACAGCATCAATTCTTTGAATGAATCTACCAAAGTCAATAGTTCTTGTAAGTAAATATAGTGAAATAGATTCACCACTTTTAAAAGAAAATGAGAATGATAGTAGAATGCATAGTACTGTTGATACTAAATATATTCCTGATGCTATGATTGATAAAATTGATATTTTTTTTAAATCTTTAGGTTTATCTAAAAGTGGTCCAAATAAAAATAGATATCCTATTGATGAAAAACTAAATAAACTACCAATTCCTTTTATAAAAGTTTCATTAAAACCATATCCTAATACTGGAAAAAGCTGGTCTACTTGAAAATTTTTTATTGATGCTACAAGTATCAAAGCTATTCCTAAAAAACTTACAATCATCAGTATTAAATTGGCTTTAGCTAAAACCTTAGATGAAAAATGATTGGCGATTGTTGTGCTAATAATAAAAAACAATAAAATAAAAATAAAAGGTGATGTTCTAAAGTATATTGATTTTAGGGTTTCTGTGAAATTTTTTAATACAAAAATTGGAACTAATATTAGCAAAATAATATAAAGTATACCGATAATTGTTTTTAAAGTAGGTCCTCCCAAAAATTCACCAACATCTAGTATATCTTTTCCTTCAAATTTTTTAAATAAAAAAGATATAAACCATGCAAGTAATACTGCTAAAATTGAAACATATATAGTATTAAGCCAAGCAGCTGAGCCAGTGTTAGATATTATTTCTTTAGGAAGTATTAGAATTACTTTATTTATTATTACTAGAGTGATTATTGAAATCGCTTCAACATAGCCAATTTTTTCAGTATTCATAAATTATAATCTCCTTTTAAATTTTTGTCTTTTTCCATAACATACTAATTTTTCCTTGTGAATATTTTTTCTTTGGGTTTACAATATTTGAACGATTTTCTCTTTTCCAAATTGGAGGTAAGAAATATGAGGTAAGTGTTCGTCTATTATTTCTAACAACAAATGGAGTTAGGTAAGGGCAGCCAAATGATTTTAAATTGCATAAAAAAACAGTGTGTAAAAATAATCCAACGGCAATTCCAAGAAAACCTCCAATATTCGCTAAGAAAATGTATACAAATCGATAAATTCTTATTGTAAAATTGAAAGAGTAATCTGGAATGCTAAATGAACATATTGCAGTAATTGCAACAATTATAATCAAAATTGGGCTGACTAAGTTTGCACTAACTGCTGCTTCTCCTAAAATAAGTCCGCCAACTATACCAATTGTTGGACCAATAGGCGAAGGAACTCTAAGACCGGCTTCACGTATTAATTCAAAAGATCCTTCCATTAATAATATTTCAAAAATAATAGGGAAGGGTACTGTTTCTCTTGCAGCTTCAATTGTAAATAATAGCTCTGTTGGCAGTAATTCTTGATGATGTGTGGTTATTGCTACATATATTCCTGGTAGAAAAAGTGCAAAGAAAACAGATATTAATCTTATAAATTTCAGCATGTTTGAAAATTGAAATCTGTAATTTGAATCTTCTGGGGAAGATAGAAAATCAGATAGAACTCCTGGTGCAACTAAGGCATAAGGAGAGCCATTTACAATTATTGCAACTCTTCCTTCAAATAAATGAATAGCAGTTTTATCTGGTCTTTCTGTTGCTAGCATTTGAGGAAATAAGCTATAGCCATTATCTTGAATAAGCTGTTCTAATTGACCAGAAGAGAGTAAGTAATCAATGTCTAAGTTATTAATTCTAAATTTTGTTTCTGCTACTAAATCATCATTTGCTATATCTCTTAAATAACATACAGCAACATTAGTTTTGCTTATTGTGCCGACCTGACAATTCTCTATAACAAGGTTTTCGTTATTAATAATTCTTCTAAGCATTGAAGTATTGGTTCTTAAATTTTCAACAAAAGCTTCTTGTGAACCTCTAATTACAATTTCGTTTTTTGGGGAGTCAATACTTCTTTGTTTAAAACCTTTTACATCAATATTAAATCCAAAGTTAATAGTATCAACTATAAGAATGCAATTTCCAATGTTTATGCTATTTATGGCATCTTCATATTTTTCTACTTTTCTTGTATCTGTTTGATGTATAAGATGCTGATATATAAAGTCTTCTGGAGTCAATGATTTTTGATTATACATATTGGTTTTATTTTTTAGCATAAGAGGCTTAAGAACAGATTCATTTACTATTTTTGTATCAATCATACCATCAATATATATTAAATTGGCAGAATATTCTTTGTTCTGCAGTGTTAGAGTGAATTTTCTGAATATTACATCACTATTAATTAGGCTGTTATATTTATATTTTAAATAGTTTATGTTTTCTGTAAGATTAGAAGAAAACAGTTGAGGTTCTATATTTTTAGTAGTAACAACAGGGTCTTTGTCTATATCTTTAGAATTTTCGGTTGTAATTGTAAAAACATATTCAGGGGATGGATTATATTTTATAAATTTATCATATAAACGTTTTAAAGTGTTCTGATTTTTCATTTTGAATCCTTTCAAAATTTTGATTTATATGATAGTGTTTACAAAATTTGAAAATATATGCAAAATAGAAAGCACACAAAAAAATCTCTTTTAATTACTTAAAATTAAAAGAGATTTTTTAATATTATAATTATAATGATTTTGCGTTGTTATAAAGATTTACTGCTGTTTCAGGACTATCAACGCCTTCTTTATTTTTTATTGGAGCGAATTCTTCTGATCTTTGAACTCTTAAGATACTCATTTCATTGTAATTTGAAAATGCATCAAAAATAAATGATTCGAATTTATAAACATTTTTTTCTATTGGTTTTACTAAATTTCCGTCTTCATCTAAATAATCTGAAACTTTTTCAGCAATATGATAAGGTAATTTTACATTTGATAGTTTTTCTAATGCATCAAAACTAAATAAATGGCTTAAAATATTTACATCACCATATACTAAATCCCCGTGCTCGTCTCTTTCTTCAGCCATTTCTTCTGGAAGTTCTGAATATTCAATAATTCCGGGCATTCCATCAATTTTGCAAAATACTCCAGCACGTTCTTTGGGATTAGCTTTTTTTACTGATTTTGATGCTATTTGATTGTTTTGACTAATTGTAACACCTAAAAGTAGAGGATCTACAATTCTTAATAAAATATTGTCAACACCACCAACAAATACCCATTTGATATTTTTAGCTTTCATTTCATCTAAAATTCCGTCGTTTTTAAGTGATGCATAAATGCTTCCATTACCATCAGAAGCTTCTTTAATTAGTTTGTTACTTCCAATTAATAATTTTCCTTTATTTGAAATAAGAGGAACTTTACCTTGTTTGAATAATTTTACACTATCTTTAGGATAGCCAAAATAGTTGTGTTCTTCTAAAAATGCTTGAGTTTGATCATTGTTTTCTTCGCTTGTCATAATATACCATGGTATTGTAACTGAATATTTATTATTTGCTTTTTGCAAAGCTTCAACAATTATTTGGAATAAATATTTATCACCACTATTTAGATGGACCATGAAAGTTCCTTTAGGACCATTGTGTCCAAGTCTTGTTCCTTGACCTCCGGCCATTGTTATTACAGCATATTGATTATTTTTTATTACATCAATTCCAGTATTTTTGTATTTTTCAAAGTCTTCTTTTGATAGTTTTTCTATATCTATAGCGGAAATTTTTTCTATTTTTTTGTTCCCAATTTCAAAAGTTTTATTTAAATTATTATATAAATCTACAACTTGTTTTATATTTAAATTTAAAACTTGATTTGCAAGTTTATTTTTTTCATCATCAGGTAATTTGTCCATCCATGTTATTATGTGTTCTTGATTTAAATCTTTTAATTTTTGCTTGGCCATTTCAATATTCTCCATTTCAATCTTTCCTTTTTATGTAGTTTTTAACGTCAAAATATAATGTAATTCCTATATAATATGATAATATAGCATAAAAAAATTTCAAAATCAAGCTCTTGTTTTCATAATATTTTAAATCTTAAATTTTTGTCATAAAACAAACAAATACCTAATATAAATTAATAAAGTTTACTTAGACAAACATTTAAGGAGGAATTATAAATGGAAAATAACTTTAAACTTTATGAGGATATTGCCAAACGTACAGATGGCGATATTTATGTGGGAGTAGTTGGACCTGTCAGAACTGGAAAATCAACATTTATTAAGAAATTTATGGATTTACTAGTTATTCCGAATATTAACAATACATATAAACAAGAGCGTGCAAGAGATGAGCTTCCACAAAGTGCTGGTGGAAGAACAATAATGACAACAGAACCTAAATTTATACCAAATGAGGCTGTTGAAATTGTTATTGGTAATAATTTGAAATTGAAAACTAGGATGGTTGATTGTGTTGGATATCTAGTAAATAATGCAATTGGATATTTGGAAAATGATATGCCTAGAATGGTAAAAACACCATGGTCAGATGAGGAAATTCCATTTGAAAGAGCGGCTGAAATTGGAACCAAGAAAGTAATTCAAGAGCATTCAACAATAGGAATTTTGGTTACAACAGATGGAAGTATAACAGACATTCCAAGGGAAGATTATATTGAAGCTGAGGAACGTGTTGTTAATGAATTAAAAGAATTAAATAAACCATTTATTATTCTTCTAAATAGTAATTCTCCATATTCTGAATCAACAAAAGTATTGGCTCATAAGCTTGAAGAAAAATATCAAGCAACTGTAGTACCAACAGATTGTTCAAATTTGGAATTAGATGATATAAATGATATATTTGCAAAAATTTTATATGAATTTCCAGTTGAAAGAATTAATATCAATTTTCCTAAATGGGCTGATAGGTTAGATGAAAATCATTGGCTTAAAAAGGAATTGTTTGCAGAAATTAAAGATGCTTGTAATAATATAAAAACATTAAAAAATGTTGATAATATGATAGGAAAATTGCAAAAAACAGAAGTTATAACCAACACTGTTTTAAATGAAATAAAATTGGGAACTGGTGAAGTAAATGTAACAATAAATCTTATTGATGAATTATTTTATAAAATAATTACAGAAATTTCAGGAGTTGAGATAAATAACGAGGGAGATTTATTTTCAACAATAACAGAATTTTCAAGAACTAAGAGAGAATATGACAAAATAGCATATGCATTAGAAGAAGTAAAAGCAAAAGGCTATGGAATTGTTACACCAAGCATGGATGAATTAATATTAGATGAACCAGAAATGGTAAAACAAGGTTCAAGATATGGTGTTAAATTAAAAGCAAAAGCACCCTCAATACACATGATAAGAGCAGATATAGAAACAGAAGTATCTCCTATAGTTGGAAGCGAAAGACAATCAGAAGAGTTAGTAAATTATCTATTATCAGAATTTGAAACAGATCCTAAGAAAATATGGGAGTCTAATATATTTGGAAAAAGTTTACATGAGCTTGTAAATGAAGGCTTACAAAACAAATTATGCAGAATGCCAGAAGACGCACAAGGTAAATTGCAGGAAACACTAGAGAGAATTGTTAATGAGGGTAGTGGGGGATTAATTTGTATTATACTATAGATTTTTGGGGACACCTCCAAAAAACATCTTGGGGCAATGTGTACACGTTTCCAATTGTCCCAAGATGTTTTTTTACAGTGTCCCCAAAAATCTACCTATAAAGTTTGATCACCTGGTAAGAAGTAGTCTACTACTCCATATACTAGAGCGCCAATTATTGCGGCTATCCATGATATTGAATATCCGGCAACGAAGTATTGGGTTACATATAGTACAACAGCTGCTAGAACAAAGCCAACAAATCCTTTTCCGAAAGCACTTGCGTGCAATCCTGTGAATTTTGTTATTAAAAAGTCGATTGCAGTAAGCACTATAGTTGCTAGTGCAAGAGCCCATATACTGTTAATTGTAAAACCAGGTGTAAAAAATGCAGTTATTCCAAGTACTATTGCGGCAGTTATAAATCTACCAACAATTTGCCAAACTGTATTTAAACCTGAATTTTCTTGAGTATTTACTTGATTATCAGCCATTTTAAATACCTCCTTATTAATTTGATGTAAAGCCAATAAAAGTGCAAAATTATATAAGTTTTGCATTTTTATTATTTGCAAAAAAAAATTAATTATGCTTTTTATGAATAATTTTTTTTGCCATTTGGCAAAATATAATAAATTGCATTAATTTTGAAATTTGAAATGTGTGTTTTTATATCTAAAATTTTTACATATGAAAGGAGTTTTATATATGTTGGTAATTTTTACAAGATCAATTTTTTTATACATAATTGTTTTAATTGTAATGAGATTGATGGGAAAACGAGAAATAGGTCAATTACAGCCATTTGAGTTTGTTATAGCAATAATGATTGCAGATTTAGCAGCAACACCAATTGCAAATTCTGGAATTCCAATTACAAATGGTATTATACCAATACTAGGATTGTTGTTGATGGATTTAATTATTTCAGTTTGCAGTATGAAGAGCATTAATTTTAGAGCTGTAATTAGTGGAAAACCATCAATTTTAATTTATAGAGGTAAGATAGATGAAAAAAATCTTCGAAAGGAAAGAATTACTGTAAATGAATTACAAGAAAGATTACGAGAAAATAATGTAATGAATGTAGCTGATGTAGAATATGCAATTTTAGAAACAAGTGGACAAATAAATATAGTGCAAAAGCCAAATAAAAGAGGCACTATTCCGGAAGACTTTGGAATTGAACCAGATTATGAAGGAATACCTTATGATTTAGTTATTGATACAAAAATTATGAGCGAGAATTTAAAGAAGATTGGAAAAAATTATAATTGGTTAAAAAAACAAGTTGAAAAATTTGGCTACAAACCAGAAGAGGCTTTAATTGTAACTATAGATGGAAAGGGACAAATTTTTTCTCAAAAGAAGGAAGGCAATGATAAATGAAAAAAGAATATATTATGATTTCTTTAATTCTTATTTTAATTGTAATTGGGCATTTTTTTACTCAAAATTATAGTGAGAAGGTATTTGATGAATTGGATAAAGATTTGATTGAGTTAAGAGGAAAAATTATAAATGAAAATAAGAACAGCGAAGAAATAACATCAGCTATAAGCAATATAAACAATAATTGGCAAAAAGAATCAAATATTCTTGCTTACTATACTGAACATGATGAACTTGAGAAAATCGGAAATAAGCTTGCAGTAATTAATGCAGCAACTGAAGCAGAAGAATATGGAGAAGCTATTATGCAAATTGATGAATGTATTTTTATAGTTGATCATCTAAAAGATAAAGAAGTTTTTCGATTAGTAAATATTTTTTAATTATCAAATAAAAAACAAAACAAAAGTTTGATTAATGTATTGACCATAATATCCATATAATGGTAAAATATATATAGTGATTTTTACATATAAGGGGTGATTAATATGGACAATTTTAAAATAGCTAATCAAGATATTGAACAAATTTTAGCAGAAATATATGTACTACTAAAAAACATCCAAACAAATCAACAAAACGAACTAATAACTATACAAAAAAATCATGCAACAAACATGCAAAGAATTAACAAACTACAAGAGTACAACCAAATAGCAGATATGACAAATCAAATATTCGAAATAAGAATTACAAATATTGAAGAAGCATTAAAACAACTAAATAACACATTAATAAATAAACAAAAAAATTAAGCAATACATATTAAAATAAAATGAACAAGCGGCCTGAAGCAAAGAATTTTATTTCATTGTTTCAGGCTTATTTTATTATATAAAAACATAAATTATTAAATATATATCTAAACTTGAAAAAAATACTAAAATATGATATAAAATAAAAGATTTAAAAATAAAAGAAGGAATAAAATATGAAAAATATAAAAGATTTTGATTTACAAGATTTAGAGCAAGAATTTATAAATATGGGAGAAAAGAAATTTAGAGCAGGTCAAGTTTTTCAATGGTTATATGTTGAAAAAGTAAAATCATTTGACGAAATGACTAATTTATCACTTGAATTAAGAGAAAAACTAAAACAAAATTATGAAATATGCAATTATAAAATAATTAAAAAGCTAGAATCATCAGATGGAACAAAAAAATATCTATTTGACATATTAGATGGAAATGCTATCGAAACAGTTTTAATGCAATATCATCATGGAAAAACAATATGCGTTTCGTCACAAGTTGGATGCAAAATGGGATGCAAGTTTTGCGCATCAACAGGAATTCCATTTGTTAGAAGCTTAACAGCAGGTGAAATTGTAGAACAAATACTTGCAGTTGAACAAGACATTGGAGAAAAAATTTCAAATGTAGTTTATATGGGAATAGGTGAACCACTTGATAATTATGATAATGTAGTAAAGTCAATAAGAATTTTAAACAATCAAAAAGGAATGAATATTGGTGCACGCCATATAAGTGTTTCAACCAGTGGATTAGTTCCAAGAATATATGATTTAGCAAAAGAAAACATACAATGCACACTTTCAATTTCACTACATGCAACAAATAATGAAAAAAGAAGCGCAATGATGCCAGTAAATAACGCATATAATATAGAGGAATTAATGAAAGCATGTAAAGATTATATAAAAACAACTAATAGAAGAATATCTTTTGAATATGCATTAGCTAAAGATAATAATGATAATTTACAAGATGCAAAAGAGCTTGTAAAACTACTAAAAGGAATGTTATGCCACGTTAATTTAATTCCAATTAACAAAATTGAAAATGGTAAATTTACTAAAAGTACAAATGAAAATATAATAAAATTTAGAGATTATTTAAATGATAATGGTATTGTTGCGACAATAAGAAGAGAACTAGGTTCAGACATAGATGCAGCATGCCGGACAACTTAGAAGAAAAAATTTGAAAAATACATTGTAAAAAATATAATAATAATATACAATGTAATTGCAAATAAATGTAATAGCAACCAAAGACCAAATTAAGGAGGAAATATGGAAGTTTTTGCAAAATCAGATGTTGGTAAGGTTCGAGATATGAATCAAGACTTTTACTATGTATCAAAGCCAGAAGATAATTTGCAGCTTTATATAGTTGCAGATGGAATGGGAGGATACAAAGGAGGGGAAATAGCTAGTAAACTAGCGGTTGAAACTTCTAGAAAGTACATAACAAATAATTTTCAAACTGTTGAAACTAGAGAAGACATATTAAAATTAATAAGAAATGCAATTGAATATGCAAATTTAACAATATATGAAAAATCAAAAGAATATGCGGATTTGGAAAACATGGGAACAACAATAGATATATGCCTAGTAATAGCTAACAAGGTATATATAGGCCATGTTGGAGATAGTAGAATTTATAGAAAGAGAAAAGATTTTTTCAGAAAGTTAACAACAGACCATAGTTATGTCCAAAAACTTGTTAATGATGGGACAATAACCAAGGAAGAAGCATATAACCATCCTAAAAAGAATATGCTTATTAAAGCACTGGGAAGCCCAAATATGGTTGATCCAGATGTTATGGTAAAAGGTTTCTTGAAAGACGACATTTTACTAATGTGTTCAGATGGTTTAACAAATATGCTAAGAGATGAAGAAATAGTTGACGTTATAAATGAAAATCCAACAAAAGCTTGTAATAAACTTGTTCAAATGGCAAACGACCGTGGTGGTTATGACAATATTACAGCTGTAATTATCTTATAAGGAGATGTACATATGAATTTAGAAGGTAAAATAATAGGAAATAGATATGAAATTATCGAAAAAGTTGGCAACGGTGGTATGGCTACAGTATATAAAGCAAGAGATACAATTCTTAATAGATATGTTGCAATAAAAGTATTAAGAGACGAATTTACAACAGATGAAGAATTTATAAAAAGATTTAACACAGAAGCACAATCTGCAGCAAGATTAGCACATGCCAATATAGTTTCTGTATATGATGTAGGTCAAGAATATAATATATATTACATTGTAATGGAGCTAATTCAAGGTAAAACTTTAAAACAAATTATAGATGAAGAAGGAGCACTTCCATGGAAATGGACTGTTAATATTGCATCACAAATTTGTTCAGCATTAGATATGGCTCATAGAAATGGAATAGTTCATAGGGATATAAAACCACATAATATAATTATAACTGAAGATGGTGCGGCTAAAGTAACAGATTTTGGTATTGCAAAAGCAGTATCAAATTCAACAATAACTGCATTTGGAACAACATTAGGGTCTGTTCACTATTTCTCGCCAGAACATGCAAGAGGTGGATACACAGATGCAAAATCTGATATTTATTCATTAGGTGTAGTAATGTATGAAATGGTTACAGGTAGAGTACCATTTGATGCAGATACGCCTGTTTCTGTTGCACTTAAACATATGCAAGAAGATCCAATACCACCAATAGAGTTAAATGAAAGAATTCCAACGGCATTAAATGAAATAATTTTAAAAGCTATGAAAAAAGATGCTGGGTTGCGTTATGCATCAGCTGCAGAAATGTTAAAAGATTTAAATATGGTTATGAAAGATCCAAATGGAGATTTTGTAAATCAAAAAAGTGCTGATGATTTTACAAGAGTAATTCCCGTTGTTTCAGATGACATGATTGAAGAAGAACAAGCTAGAAGAAGAGAAACTTCAAATAGAAATCCTAGAAGCGGTAGAAGACAAGAACCACCAAAATCTGGAATGGAAAAGTATTTTGAAGAACATCCAGGTGCTAAAAAAGCAATGTTCATTTTATTACCAATAGTGGTAATTTTACTATGTATTCTTGTGTTCTGGGGAAGTTGGAAATTAACAACAAAACTATTAGGGATAGGAAATGATGTATCAAATTCAACAGTTCAAATTTCAAATGTACAAGGAAAAACATTAGATGAAGCTAAGAAAACATTAGATGACCAAAAAGTGAAATATGAAGTAAAAGAAGAATATAGTGCTGATGTTCCACAAGGAAGTATTATTTCTCAAGATCCAGCACCAGGAACAAATTATGATAAAAACAAGAGCAGAGCAGTTCAATTGGTAGTAAGCAAGGGTGCAAAAATTGTAAAAGTTCCAAATGTTAAAGGTAAAAAACAAGATGAAGCAATAGCAGAACTTGAAAAAGCTGAATTAAAAGCAGAAGTAGTTACAGAAACAAGCCAAACAGTAGAAGAAGGAATAGTAATAAAACAAGAAATAGAAGCCAATTCAGATGTTAACGCAGATTCAACAGTTAAAATATATGTAAGTGCAGGAACAGGACTTGAAAAAGTAAGTATTCCTTACGTAGTTGACAAAGATGTTGAAGAAGCTAAAAAAGAATTAACTGAAAAGAAACTAGAAGTTAATATTGTATATGAAGAGAATACAAGCAAATCTAATGGTGTAGTTTTAAAACAAAGCTTAGAAGTTGGAAAAGTAGTTGAAGAAGGAACTGCAATAACTTTAACAGTAAATAAAATACAAGAAATAAAAGAAGGAACTGTTAATATTCATGTTAAATCTTTAACAGGATATAAAGAACCTGTTCCTGCAAATAATACAAACACAACAAACACAACTAATACTACAAACACAACAAATACCACTGAAAATAAAACTGCAAATCAAACAGAAACAGTTAAACCAAAAGAAGTTTCTGTTAGAGTAAAAGTTGATGAAGAAAGTGTATATAATGAAAAAGTACTTGAAAATACAGAAGTTGTTAATGTTACAGTAAAAGGAAAAGGAATTATAACTGTAAAAGTATATATTGATGAAGTGCTTAGAGACACAAGACAAATGGATTTAAACAGTAGTAACAAAGTAATAGATATAAAGTAATATAAGAGGAGATGTGTGTTGAAAGGATTAGTAATAAGCATAATTTCTAATACATATGAAGTAGAAAATCTAGTAGATAATAGTATTGTAAAATGCGTACCAAGAGGCAGATTCAAAAATGAAGACATTACAATCGCCGTGGGAGATAAAGTTGAGTTCGAATATCAAGAAGATGGAACAGGTGTAATCAATGAAATAAGTACAAGAACTAATTTTATAAAAAGACCTAAGATGGCTAATATAACGCAAATGATTTTTGTAATTTCAATGAAAATGCCAAAACCAGATTTATTATTACTGGATAAGCAATTAGCTTTTGCTGAGTTTAACGGAGTTAATTCAATCATTTGCTTAAATAAAATTGATTTAGTTCATGAAAAAGAAATTGAAGAAATTGCAGATATGTATAGAGCAATTGGATATAAAGTAATTGAAACTAATGCTAAAAATGGAGAAGGCGTTGAAGAAGTTGAAAAGAGTTTAAAAAATAATATCACAGCCTTCTCTGGAAATTCAGGTGTTGGAAAATCTACATTAATAAACAATGTGTTTAAAACAGAGTTAACATTAGAAGGAGATATAAGCAATAAAAATAAACGTGGTAAAAATACAACTACATCAATTAAATTATATAAAATTGATGAAAATTCGTATATTGCAGATACCCCGGGATTTTCAACTTTTGAAATAAATGAAATAGAAAGTATAGATTTAGCACATTACTTTCTTGAAATGAAAAAATATATAGAAAATTGCGAATTTGTTGGATGTACCCATATAAAAGAGCAAAATTGCGGTATAAAAGAAGCTATTGAAAAAGGAAAAATTTCAAGCAGCCGCTATGAATCATATTGCAAAATATATAATGAATTAAAGGAAAAGGAGCAGCATAAATGGTAGAAATATCAACATCAATTTTAGGATTGGAAAAAGAAAATGCAATAAAAACAATGTACAACTTGGAAACTGCAAAAATAGACTATTTTCATATAGATGTAATGGATGGAGAGTTTGTAGAGAATAACACAGACGAAAGAATGCAAGAATACTGTAATTATTTGTCAAACATTACAAATATTCCATTAGATGTGCACCTTATGGTCAAAGACGTAAAAAAATATATAGATATGTATTTGCCATACAATCCTAATATTATTACGTTTCATATTGAAGCAATAGAAGATAAAAACGAATTAATAGACTTAATAGATTATATACACCACAACAACTGCAAGGCAGGAATATCTATTAAGCCATCAACAGATGTAAAAAAATTATTTGATATATTAGAAATAGTAAATGTAGTATTGGTAATGACAGTGGAGCCTGGAAAAGGTGGACAAGAGTTAATACCAGATACAATTTCGAAAATAAAGGGATTATCTGAATATATAAAGGAAAAGGACTTGGATACAATAATAGAAGCAGATGGAGGAATAAATCTTTCAAATGCTGAAGAACTAAAAACAGCAGGATGCGAAATTCTTGTTGTAGGAACAGGATTATTAAAAACTGAAAATTACGCAGAAACAGTAAGGGCAATTAAGGAATAATACTTAATTGCCCTATTGTAAAATAAAAAATGGTATGATATAATCTGACCAAATAGGACGAAAAACTAAGGGAGATGAAAAACGTGAAAATAAACACAGACAGCGAAACACTAGCAGAGAACAAGGTTTTAATATTATACATCTTAGATCAAACCAACAAACCTATTACAAATGACAATTTATATAAATTAGTTTTAACAGCTGTTGATATGAATTACTTTTATTTCCAACAATTTTTACTTGATTTAATAGAAACAAAATTTGTAATTACATACAAAAAAGAAAACCAAGATATTTATGAATTAACAGAACATGGTAAAAATACACTAGATTTAACATTAGATATATTACCAGGAATAGTAAAACTCAAAATAGATACAAATTTAAAATCAACTTTGGAAAACGTTGAAGAAGAACATTCTATAATAGCAGAATACACACCAAAAAATGAAAATAGTTATATAATAAACTGCAAAATAATAGAAAACAACGAAACTGTATTTGAAGTAAAATCTTTTGCATACTCAAGAGAACAAGCAAAAGAAGTAGTAGATAACTGGAAATGCAATGCAGAGAAAATTTATCCACAAATACTAGAACTTTTACATTCTAAATAAACATGTAAATAAAACAAAAGAAAAGGGGCCATAAAATGGTAAAAGAAAACGCAGAAAAAATATTGAATTTAATAAAACAAAATGAAGGCTTAGTGAAGAGTGAAGTATTTACTGAGCCTAATATTGATGTTCAAAAATTAATAGATTTAATATTAAGCGAGTGTAGATGTAGTATTACAGATAATAATGGAAACTATATAAGATTTGGAAGCAGTACAGACATAAGAGTAATTCGAATGCTAATACAAATTTTTATATCAAATGAAAAAGAAATACCTGCTGAAATTGTATCTATGGCACTTACAAAAGAAGGTGTTATAGGACCATTAAAAAAAGTTCAAATAGAAAAAAGATATGATGAAGAAAAAGATTGCTATGAATTAGACATGGAGGAAATATTTCCAAATGATTTCTATGTTAGTATTTTTAGCGAAAACCTTGAAGTAAAAGAAAAGTTCATTAAAAACATATTAAAACCATATGTTAAAAACATTATTTTTGAAAATGATTTGTTAATGAATAAATGTCCAGGAGCTGTAATAAACAGATATATAACAAGATTTTTCAAAAAGCAAAAAACAGAGGTAGAATTATTACAAAATTTAACTTCAATATTGAAAAGCGCCATAAATACAAATGATGAATTGATAGAAAATATAGCAAATTATATTTATATAAATATAATGAGTAATAAGTATTTCAAAGATGAATTGGTTAACAGAACAATACATACAACAGAACTTCAAAAAATAGGAAGAGTTACAGGAGGTTTTGGAAGTTTAGTTGATAGCATGGCTTATGAAGTGCTTAAAATGCTAGAACTTAGAAGCTTTCCTTATGGAGAAATTAGTTCTATTAAAAATACTTTTTACGCAACTGTTGCAGTATTGGAATCTTTGTGTACAGAATTAGATAACAAAAATGAACAACAAATTTTAGAATCAATAAAAAGAATAAATAGATTTTTTAGCCATAAAGATGAGTCAAAATATAGAACTGCAGAAGCTAATTCAAATAAATTTGGGGTAAAAACTGAATTTGTAGAAGCTTCAGATATAGAAAAGGCTTTAAAAAATGTTTGCGTAGAAATAGTAAATTTATTACAACACAAGGATGAACTAGAGATTAAAGAGTATTTAAAAGAATCTACAAGAATACATTACAGATTAGTGAAAATACAGCCTTTTGAAGGCGCTAATGGCAGAACAGCAAGGGCAGTTCTAAATGTGCTACTAATTCAAAAAGGTATGATGGGAATATTTAGAAAAGAAAATAGAGGAGAGTATATTGAATACATAAATGAAGCTAACAGAATTATAAATGAAAATGAAAAACAATATTTGCAAGGGTTATGTGGGAATGTTGAAGAATGTAACTGCTATGAAAATGAATTTTTGAAAAATGAATTTCCTGCCTTATTTGTGAGAATTTAAAACGTTAAAAATTTGACATATTTTGCTATTAATGATAAAGTTAAGAAAGTATTGCAAAATATGTCTTTTTGCGTATAAAAAATACAACAAAAAATGAAAAAATCGTTCAAAAATGTTGAAAAATAATGTAATATATAATAAAATATAATTGTGATATCTCAAAAGAAAAACTTAGGGGGATAAAGAGATGGATTTAATAAATAAAACAATGGATAACCAGCAAATTGTTGCTGTGAAGATAGATGAATGTGTTGAAAAAAGCAAAATTAAAGCTTATGATGTTGTGAAAAGAATAATAGATATAGTATTAGGAACAATAGGAATGATAATCTGCCTACCAATATTTATAATAATAGCTATTTTAATAAAAACAGATTCTAAAGGTCCAGTTTTTTTTAAACATACACGTGTAGGGAAAAATGGAAAAGTATTAAAAATATACAAATTTAGGACAATGGTGCAAAATGCAGAAGAATTAATAAAGAGTTTTACACCAGAACAAAAAAAAGAATTTGAAGAAAATTTTAAGCTTGAAAATGACCCAAGAGTAACAAAAGTTGGAAGAATACTAAGAAAAACATCTCTAGATGAATTACCACAAATAATAAATATATTGAAAGGTGAAATGTGTATAATAGGGCCTAGACCTATTATAGAAAGCGAATTAGAAAAATACGGAAAAAACAAAAACAAATTTTTAAGTGTAGCTCCAGGTCTTACAGGTTACTGGGCAGCTAATGGAAGAAGCGATGTTTCTTATGAAGAAAGAATGGCTTTAGAGCTTTACTATGTTGATCATAGAAGCTTGTGGTTAGATTTAAAAATTTTTGTTAAAACAATAGGTTCTGTTTTAACAGGTAGAGGTGCGAAATAAATGAAAGATATAAAAATAATTGTAGCAACACATAAAAAATACCAAATGCCGGAAGATGATATGTATATTCCTGTGCATGTTGGAAAAGAAGGAAAAGAAGATTTAGGTTATAGAGGAGATAATGAAGGAGAACATATATCTTTAAAAAATCCTTATTATTGTGAGTTAACAGGTTTATATTGGGCGTGGAAAAATTTAGACGCGGAATATATAGGCCTAGCTCATTATAGAAGACATTTTATACATAAAAAAGAAAAAAACAGATTTGATGGTGTTGCGTCAAAAGCATATATTAACAAATTATTAGATGAAGCAGATGTTATTTTGCCTAAGAGAAGGCATTTATATATTGAAACGATTTATTCTCATTATCAACACACAATGCATGTTGAACCATTGGATGAAACAAGAAAAATAATTGAAGAAAAATATCCTGATTATTTAGAGTTTTTTGACAAAAAAATGAAAAGTCGTTCAGGACACATGTTTAACATGTGCATAATGAAAAAAGAAATTTTAGATGAATATTGTAAATGGTTATTTGATATTCTTTTTGAATTAGAAGAAAGAATAGACCCTAAACAATATTCGGCTTTTCATGCGCGTTATTTAGGAAGAATCAGTGAAAGATTGCTTGATGTTTGGATTAACAAAAACAATATCAAGTATGTTGAAGTTAAAGTTTCTGACATGGAAAAAATAAATTGGAAAAAGAAGATTTGGTCTTTTTTAAAGGCTAAATTTACTGGAAAAAAATATGAAGGAAGTTTTTAGGAGGAAATATTATGGAAGATATATCACCGCTAAGAAAATTACAACTTGCTGAGTTAGAAATATTAAAAAATGTGGTTGAAATATGTAAACAAAACAATATAACTTATTATATAAGTGGTGGAACTTTTTTAGGAGCAGTAAGACACAAAGGATTTATCCCTTGGGATGATGATGTTGATGTTGCAATGCCAAGAACAGATTATGAGCGTTTCATAAAAATTCTGAAAGATAATCCTGACTACACAAATTATAAGGTTTCAGAATATAGCGATATGTCAGAGTCTGTACATTATCAATTAAAAATTACAGATCCATCTATAAAGGTCAGTGCAAAATCAGGAAAAAATGAACAAGTTTGGTCAGCTTGGATAGATGTCTTTCCTTTAGATGGAATGCCTTCTAATCCTGTTGTGAGTAAAATACATCAATTTAGGTTATTATATTTAAGAGCAATGTTGAAATTTACCTGTTTTGATGATCAGGTAAATTTAAAAGATAAAAAGAGACCATTAATTGAAAAGATTCTTATATGGATAGGTTTACATACGAATTTTGGGAAAAATGGTTCAAGTATAAAATATCTTGATAAAATAGACAAAGTATTAAAAAAATACCCAGAAACATCTTCAAAAGTATATGTGAATTTTATGGGATCTTATAAATTTAAAAGTATAATAGATAAGGAAAAGATTTATGCTGAAGGTGCATTATATGATTTTGAAGGAATAAAGTTAAATGCACCAAAAGATTATGATAAATATTTAACCCAAATATATGGTAATTATATGCAAATACCAAAAAAAGATGAACAAAATAAGCATAATACGGAGGTTATAGACTAGAATTATGAGCGATGAGAAAAAATATAAAATTGGATATACTCAAGGCACTTTTGATTTGTTCCATGTAGGTCATTTAAATTTGTTAGAAAATGCAAAAAAACAATGTGATATTTTAATTGTTGGAATAAATTCAGACCAGTTAGTAGAACAGTATAAAAACAAAAAAGTAAATATAAGAGATTATGACCGTGCTAGAATTGTAAAAGCTTTAAAAGTTGTTGATCAAGTCTATATAGTAAAAACTTTAGATAAGAAAAAGGTATGGTCAAAGCTTAAATTTGATGCTTTATTTATTGGAGATGATTGGAAAGGAAATCCTAGATGGGAAGAAACGGAAAAACAGTTAGGTGAAGTGGGAGTTCCAGTAGAATATTTACCACATACTGATGGAATTTCAACTACTCAATTGACTCAAAAAATAAAAAATAATAATAAACAAAATAATAAGAAAGAAAAAGATAAGGAAGATGAAAGATAATATTGAAAAAATAAAAGTTTTGCAAATAAATGCAAGTATAAAAGGATTTGGTGGAGTTTCCGAAATAATTTTCAACATATATAAAAAAATTGATAAATCTAAAGTTCAATTTGATTTTTTATCTCCAAATAAAACAACCTATGAACTTCATAGAGAAGAAATTGAAAAAATGGACGGGAATTTATATGGATTGGATATAAACAAAAATAAATTGTTCAATAAGATATTGCTTTTTGTTAGATTAAAAAGATTTCTAAAGCAAAAAGAATATGATATCATACATATTAATTCCGGTTCTTTTTTCTTCAATCTTGAAGTAGCAATTGTTGCAAAAATTTCCGGAAGTAAGAGAATAGTTATTCATTCACACAACACTTTAAATCAAAATGAAAAATTAAAAAGATTTTTGGTGAAAATTTTTAAACCGATAATGGATTATATAGCTACAGATTTTTTGGCATGTTCTAAAGATGCAGCATGTGATATGTTTTCTAGAAAAACTGTAGAAAATAAGGTTGTAATACTACAAAATGGTATTGAATTAGAAAAATTTAAATATCAAGAACAAATAAGAAATAATATAAGAGAACAATTGGATATTGAGGACAAAGTAGTAATTGGAAATGTTGGACGTTTGGTTAAACAAAAAAATCAAGAGTTTTTAATTGAAACTTTTAAACATATTAATGAAAAAAATCCTAACACTGTTTTAATAATAATAGGAGAAGGTGAGTTAGAAAGTAAATTAAAAGAAAAAGCTAAAGAGTTGAATTTGAGTAAAAAAATTTTCTTTTTAGGACTAAAAAAGAATGTAAATGAGTTTATGCAAGCCATGGATATTTTTGTTTTGCCTAGTTTATATGAGGGATTCGGTATTGTTGGATTAGAAGCTCAAACGGCGGGATTATATACTGTTGTTTCAAGTAAGGTGCCTTACGAATTAAGTATTACACCGAACATTAAGTATTTAGATTTAGAATTAGGACCTGAAAAATGGGCTGATGAAATATTACAAATTAATAATATAAACATTGATAGAGAATTAGCTTATAATGAGGTTTCTAAAACTGAATATAACATAGAAAATACTGCAGAAAAACTGTTATATATATATATTAATGGTTAATAAAAATGGGAGTGGAGGAAAATGTATTTTTTATTAGTAATGCTATTATTGGTAATTATAGTAGCTACCTATAAGTTTTTAGATGAAGATTTTTTATCACCAACAGTTATTAGTTGTGTTTCATTTTTGTTTGCAACATTGTGTTCGATAATTGGAATGTTTTCATGGAATAGCCAGCAAATTTCATTTAAAGTAGTGCTATATATTATACTTTCACTGCTTTTCTTTGGTGTTGGCGAATTCTGTGCAAGAAAAATCAGTGATAATGATAATATAAAAAGAAAAATAACTCAGAAAATTAAATGTAGTAAATATATGAAAAAAGAAAAAATTAATAAGAATAATACATATATAAAAAGTAATTCAAATATAAATATCGCGTTATGGAAAAACATATGTGTAGTTATTTTTATAGGAATTACAATAATACTTATGTTTTTTGAACTAAAAAGAATTGCAAAAAATTATGGCTATACAGGAAACAATGTTTCAGTTATTCTTTCAACATACAGACATCACTCAGCTTTATTTGATGAAAATGCTGCTGAAAAAGGTAACACAATAAATACAATGGTAAGTCAAATGAAAAAAGTATGTGATGTAATTTGTATAATAATGATGTATTATATTATAAAAAATCTTTTTGAAAAAGAGTCATGGAAATTGTTTTTGAAAGAGAATCTTATACCTATAATTTCAATTCTTTTGTGCGTGAGTTTATCTTTATTATCAAGTGGTAGAGCACAGTTGATGAAATATATTATTGCAGGCGTATTTATGTATGCAATGTTATTGTTGAAACATGTTGATAAAAAAAGATTTGCAATAAAATTTTTAAAGACAGGTATAGCAACAGTATCAATTTCAATTCTTTTATTTTATCTAATAATACCATTATTAGGTAGAAGCACAAAGGAAAATCCGATAGATTATATATCTTTTTATATGGGAGTATCAATTCCATCTTTTGAACGATATATTCAAAAACCACCTAAGGATACTGAGCATTTCGGAGGAGAAACACTTTATGGTGTTTATTCATTATTAGGTAAATTGAAGATTTCAGATTATAAAGTAAAAATATCAAGAGAGTGGAGGACGTTTACAAATCAAAAAAACGGTCAAAAGTATAGAAGTAACGTATATACATCGGTAAGAAGATATTTAAATGATTACGGAGTTATAGGAATTATAATTTGTTCTTTTATATTTGGTTTTGTATTTTACATTTTATATAGATTGGCAAAAAATAAAAATTATAAATTTCTAATTTTTTATGCATTTTATTCATATATGCTAATAGATCAAATCAGGGATGAATTATTTTTTACAAGATTTATTCACATAAATACTATAATAAATACAATAATTATCATAGTTTTAACATGGGGTATATTTGATTTTGATATTGATAAAATTGATTTATATAAAAAAAGGCTAATTGAAAAAGCTAAAGTAGTAGTTGGAAAGGAAAAAAATAATGAGAACCAAAAATAGTATGATAAACCTTATTACAGCGGTTATTGGACAGGCATTAGGAATTATAATAAGTTTTATTAGCAGGAAAATTTTTATACAGTATTTAGGATCTGAATATTTAGGAATAGATGGATTATTTACTAATATTTTGACAATGCTATCACTTGTAGAGTTAGGAGTGGGATCAGCACTAACATTTAGTTTATATAAACCATTAGCAGATAACAATGTTCCTAAAATTAAGAGCTTAATGAAATTATATAAAATAGCATATAGAGTTGCAGGAATTACAATAATTGTATTAGGATTGTGCATGCTACCGTTTTACAGAAAATTAATTGAAACTGTACCAGATATACCAAATTTAGATGTTATATTTTTAATGTTTGTATTTAATACAGCTATATCATATTTTTATTCATATAAGAGGTCATTAATAATATGTGATCAAAAAAGATATATTGCTACTATTTATAGATATTCATTTTACTTTTTACTAAATGTTGCGCAAATTGTTATGCTAATTTTAACAAAAAATTATATATTATTCTTAATTTGTCAAATTTGTTCTACATTATTTGAAAACATAATGGTATCTATAAAAGCGAATAAAATGTATCCATATATAAAAGAAAAAAATATAGAAAAGCTGGAAAAAGAAGAATATGATAAAATAAGAAAGAATGTATTTGCAATGTTGTTTCACAAAGTGGGGGCTACGGTTGTAAATTCAACTGATAACATTCTAATGTCTAAATTTGTTGGAATTATATCTGTCGGATTATACTCCAATTACTATATGATAACCAATGCACTTGTTTTAGTTACCAATCAAATTTTTGAAGCCATAGTTGCAAGTGTTGGAAATCTTGGAACAACTAAAGATAATAAAAAAATGAAAAGTGTATTTAACAATACATTTTTGCTAAACTTTTGGGTGTTTGGATTGCTATCAACAACGATGGCAATAGTTTTTAATGATTTTATTTCAATCTGGGTAGGAAAAGAATACACATTTCAAATTGGAATAGTATATTCAATAGTTATATGTTTCTATTTAAGAGGAATAAGAAAAAGCTGTTTAACATTTAGAGATGCCTTAGGAATTTTTTGGTATGACAGGCATAAGCCAATATTTGAATGTTTAATAAATTTAGTATCTTCAATTATATTAGCAAAAAAATTAGGGGTATTGGGAATTTTCTTGGGAACAATAATAAGCACAATTACTACATCATTATGGGTTGAACCATATATATTATATAAATATGGATTTAAAGATAAAGTAATAGATTATTTTAAAAGATTTATTATTTATACAGGAAGTGCACTTATTGCATTTGCGTTAATGTTTGTTTCATGTGAATTTATTGAAGGTATATCAATTGTTAAATTTATATTAAAGGGATTAATTTGTGTTGTAATATTTAATGTAATTTTTATTACTTGCTATTTCAAAACAGAAGAATTTCAATATTATGTAAAATTAACAAAAAAGGTTATAGATAAAGTAATAAAGAAGACTATAAGGAGAGAAAAAAATGGAAAAAAAGAAGGAGAGAAATTCTAATATTGAATTATTAAGAATTATAAGCATCTTTTTTATTATAGTACATCACTATGCATTACATAACAGATTATATGATTTAGAAATTGTTAATATAAATAAATATATTGGAATTGGAGCTTTTAGTCTTGGCAAAATTGGAGTTAATATATTTATAATAATAACAGGATATTTTTTAATTAATAAAGATATAGCTATAAAGAAGTTGCTAAAATTATGGCTACAAATATTTTTTTATTCTCTGGGAATTGCTATGATTTTTTACATTTTTAAACACACATCAATTACACCAACATCTTGGATAAAGATAATAATGCCAATTTCATTTAACAGATATTGGTTTATAACAGTTTATTTCTTTTTATATCTATTTATACCGATTATAAACGAATATATAAGTAAAATAGATAAGGAAAGATATAAAAAGGTCTTGTTGATATTTTTCATAATACTTGTAGTAACATATAGTTTGGCATATAGTTCATCTTCATATTTTTTGGCTGAGCAAACGCCATTCTCGAATTTAATTTATTTTGTTTTCTTGTATTTAATTGGAGGATATATCAAAAAATATAAAATTACTAAAATTGAAAATATGAGTAATAAAAGAATTGCATTCACAACATTGCTATTTTTCATGGTTTATATGACAATTTTATGTGTGTGTGAAATTATAGATAGCAAGTTTAATGTTTTAGGAAATGCGCTAAATTGGTATACTCGTTCTAATTCAATATTTGTTTTTATAATTTCAGTTTTCATGTTTTGTTTATTTAAAAACATGAATATAAAGAATAATAAAATAATAAATTTTATTGCTAGTACATGTTTTGGAACCTATTTAATCCAGTCACATACGTATACAAAGGCATATTTGTATAAAAAAATTCTAAAAACAACATTATATTATAATTCTATTTTTTTGATTGTGCATATGATATTATCAGCAATAGTTATAATAATAATTGGAGCTGTAATAGATTTAATAAGACAATATCTATTAGAAAAAAATATATTTAACTTGAAATTTATAGATAAAATTTGCAATAAAATAGATACAAAAATATTATAATAAAATGAAAGTGAGAGAAACAAAATGAAAAATAAAAAAGTATTGTTTTGTGGTTTAATAATTGCTTGTATTTTAATATTAGTAATAGTAGTAAGTATAATTATCAATAAAACTAAAAACGAAGATAATAGTTCTTCAAATAATGAAATGGAACAGAAAAGTAGTGACACTAGTGAATATATAGAAAACAATATAGAAAATAATATAGATATAATAGATGTTAATTCCAAAACAAGACCATATGCGATTGTAATAAATAATACACCTGTTGCTGTAAAAGTACAAACTGGTCTAAATAAAGCATATTTGATATACGAAATTCCGACTGAAGGTAACACGTCAAGACTAATGGCTTTATATAAGGATATAGAAGAAGACTTAACAATAGGTACAATCAGAAGTGCAAGACATAATTTTATTGATTTAGCTCTAGAATCTGATGCTATTCTTATTCATTATGGATGGAGTCGTTTTGCTAAAGCTGATGAAGAAGGGGGAGCAATAAATTATATAAATGGTCTTTTTGATAAACCATTTTGGAGAAATAATCCAGAAAATTTAGCAAGTGAGCATACAGCATATACTTCTATTGCAAAAATCAAGCAAACAATAGAAGAAAAGAAATTTGTTAAAGATTCTGATAATACGGTTTTATTGAAGTATAGTGGAGAAGATGTAAATTTAGCAGAAACAGTAAATAACAAAATTGCAAATAAGGTTATAATTCCGTATGGAAGTGAATCTAATACAACTTCATTTGTATATGATGCTCAAACTAAAATGTACAATAGAGTAGAAAATGGAAAATATTGCTTTGATTACTATAATAAGGAAAATGTAAATACAAAAAATATTATTATACAGAAAATTGACTATGAAGCTATAAAAAATAGTAAATATTGGAATTTAAAAACAATCGGGTCAGGAAAAGGGTATTTTATCACAAATGGATATGCTGTTCCAATTACCTGGAAAAAAGACTCGAGAAAAGAAAAGACAAAATATTTCTATGAAAATGGAGAAGAAATAAAAGTAAGTGATGGACGTACATATATAGAAATACAGACAAATAATCAAAATTTAACTATTGAGTGATTTTTAATTATGAAGGAGTAGTATAAAATGAAATATGATTATCTAATAGTAGGTTCCGGATTATTCGGTTCAATATTTGCTTATGAAGCAAATAAAAAGGGAAAGAAATGCTTGGTAATAGATAAGCGCCCAAATGTAGCAGGAAACATCTACACAGAAGAACAACATGGAATAAATGTGCACAAATACGGGGCGCATATATTCCACACAAGTAATCAGGAAGTATGGAATTACATAAATCAATTTGCAACATTTAACCGTTACACAAATTCACCGGTAGCACGTTACAAAGATGAATTATATAATTTACCATTTAATATGAACACATTTAATAAATTATGGGGAGTAGTAACACCAGAAGAAGCACAGGCTAAAATTGAACAAGAAAAACAAAATAGTGGTATAACGGAGCCTAAAAATTTAGAAGAACAAGCAATTAGTCTAATTGGAAAAACAATATATGAAAAACTTGTAAAAGGATATACAGAAAAGCAATGGGGACAAAAAGCAACAGAACTTCCAAGTTTTATTATAAAAAGATTACCAGTAAGATTTATATACGATAACAACTATTTTAACGATATTTACCAAGGTATTCCAATGGGAGGATATACAAAAATAATCGAAAAAATGCTTGATGGTATAGAAGTAAGGTTAAATTGTGATTACTTTGAACATAAGGAAGAACTTGAAAACATTGCAGAAAAGATAGTCTTTACTGGACCAATAGATCAATATTACAATTATCAATTTGGAGAATTACAGTATAGAAGCGTAAGATTCGAAACAGAAGTGCTAGATAAAGAAAACTACCAAGGAAATGCTGTTGTAAATTACACAGAATACGAAGTTCCATATACAAGAATAATTGAACACAAGCATTTTGAATATGGTACAAGTCTTGGAAAAATTGCAGAAGGTGAAGCAAAAGAAAAGACAATTATCTCAAGAGAATATTCAGATACATGGGTACAAGGAAAAGAACCATATTATCCAATTAATAATGATAGAAACAATAACTTATATAAGCAATATGAAGAATTAGCAAAACAAGATTCTAAAGTTATTTTTGGAGGCAGACTTGGTCAGTATAAATATTATGATATGGATAAAGTTATATTAGAAGCACTTAATTGTGTAAAAGCAGAATTAAATTAGGTTTTAGTGTTAAACAAATTAATGGAAAGGTAGTGGAAAAAATGAAAAAAGCATTAATAATTATTTTACTACTATCACTTGCAGCGTGTTGGATGGCTATTATTTACAAACTATCAGATATGAATACACAAAAATCAAATGGAAAAAGCACAGATATAATTGCACTATTTATTGAAGATACACTAGATGTAACAAATGAATATGGAATTACAAGCTCACATCCAGATGAATCGAAGCTGGCAAAAGCATCCAAGTTAATTAATGCACCAATGAGAAAGGTAATGCATGCTTCAGTTTATATGGTTTTATCATTTTTTATAATATTATTAATCAATATTATTTTAAATAATAAACATTATTGGATTGCTTTAATAATAACAATAATGTTGTGCATAGGTTTTGCAATAACAGACGAATATCATCAAACATTTGTAAGTGGAAGAACACGGTCAACCCCTAGATGTATGTATAGATTCAGCGGGAGCGGTTGTCGGAACAGGGTTATATACAACATATTATATTGTATATAAAAGTGGTTATAATAAAGGAAAAGAATATTATGAAATGCAACGTAAACTTTTAAATAGATAAAAAGATATTGTAAAAAATATAATATAAAAAAACATTTTTTTATGTTGAAAGGTTTACAAGATTAAAAAAATAATATAAAATAACTTAGATGTTTTATGGTTATAGGTAATCCCCCAAAACCTAAATAAAAAATTGCAAGAGATGAGGAATTTATAATGACAAAAACACACAAAGGAAATCCTAAAAAGGGATTAAGAATATTTTTAATTGTTTTATTAGTTTTATTAATAATAGCTGTAGTATTTTTTGGTTCATTATTTGGATATGTATATAGCAAATTATCAAAGGTTCAATATTATAAGTTAGAGAATATAGAGATAAACGAAGGTGTACAAGAACAACTAAAAGGATATAGAAATATTGCGGTATTTGGCGTAGATGCTAGAAGCGATAGATATACTAATACACGTAGTGATATAATAATGATAATTAGTTTGAATCAAGATACAAACCAAGTAAAAGTTGCATCTGTATACAGAGACACATATTTATATATAGATGGTCATGGCTATGACAAGGTAACACATGCATATGCATATGGAGGACCAGAACTAGCAGTAAACACATTAAATAAAAATCTTGATTTAAATATAACTGAATTCGTAACTGTTAACTTTAATGCAGTTATAGATATAGTAGACAGTGTTGGAGGAATTCAAATAGATGTTACTCCTGAAGAAGTTGGTTATATGAATAAATATATAAGTGACATAAACCGCGAAATGGGAAGAAATGATTCTGGAGTATCTGGTTCTGGACTTAAAACTCTTACTGGGCCACAGGCTTTAGCATATTCACGAGTTAGATATACAGCTGGTGGAGACTTCAAAAGAACCGAAAGATCTAGAACAGTATTGAATAAAACTTTTGAAAAAGCCAAAACTTTAAATATTGGAAAATTAAATAATTTAGCAGATATATTACTTCCAAGAATCTTAACAAATATTTCGACAACAGAAATAATTGGAATGATTCCAAGCCTTAGAAATATTAATATGTCAGACGGAGAAGGATGGCCATATAAAACACAATTCTATAATAATGGTATTTCATATGTTGCACCTGTTACATTAGAGGAAAATGTTAAACAATTGCATGCACATTTATTTGGAAATGATGGATATGAAGTTAGTGAAAAAGTTAAAGAATACAGTGATGGTATAATAAAGAAAACAGGATATAAATAGAATTAAGAAAGAAAAACTAAAAAAATAGTTTTTCTTTTTTTGCGGAAAAATTACTATAAGAAATTTACCTTCAATTTTCAAAAAATATGTAAATTAAGCCCTTTACAAAACTGTCAGAATATGAAATAATATGATAAAATTGGGTTATAATGTAACTATAATAAAAATAACGGAGGTTATAATCATGCAAGGAAAAATAGCAGTTTTAATACCATGTTATAATGAAAGCAAAACTATAGAAAAAGTAGTAAAAGACTATAAAGAGGCATTACCGGAAGCGGACATATACGTATATGACAATAATTCAACAGATGGCACAGACGAAATAGCAAGAAGAGCAGGAGCAATTGTAAGATATGAGACTAAACAAGGAAAAGGAAATGTAATAAGAACAATGTTTAGAGAAATAGATGCAGAATGCTATTTAATAATAGATGGAGATGATACATATCCCGCTGAAAACGCCAGAGAAATGTGCAATTATGTTTTAAATAACAATGTAGATATGGTAATAGGAGATAGATTATCATCAACATATTTCAAAGAAAATAAAAGACCTTTCCATAATTTCGGAAATAAAATGGTAAGAAGATTAATTCAAATAATTTTCAAAAACAATATAAAAGATATAATGACAGGTTATAGAGCATTTAGCTATAAATTTGTAAAAACATTTCCTATATTATCAAAAGGTTTTGAAATAGAAACAGAAATGTCCATTCATGCAATAGATAAAAATTTTACACTTAAAGAAATTCCTGTTCAATACAGAGATAGACCTGAAGGAAGTCGTTCTAAACTAAACACGTTCAAAGATGGAACAAGAGTATTAAAAACAATAGCTACGCTATTTAAAGAATACAAACCAAGCCTATTTTTTAACACAATCTCGTTATTCTTTTATGCATTAGCAATTATACTAGCATCACCTGTTTTCTCAGAATATTTTAATACTGGTCTAGTGCCAAGAATGCCAACATTATTTGTTGCGGGATTTTGTATTATAGTAGGAATGCTATTAAATATTACAAGTTTAATTTTACAAGTAATTGTAAAAAAACATAGACAGTTATTTGAGTTACAAGTAAATCAAATATGTTTATTGAAAGGAAGAAATAACAATGGATAATCAAATAGACTATATGGATAAATACAATTCAATAGAAAACAAAGAAAAGAAAGAAGCTCTTGCAAAACAAATATGTAAGCATATAAAAGATGGAGATATTATAGGATTTGGCTCTGGAACAACTTCATATATTACTGCTATACAAATTGCAAAATACATTAAAGAAAATAACATACAAATAACAGCAATTCCAACGTCAAACGAAATAAAAAAACTATGTATAGAATTAGGAATACCAGTTACAACGTTACTAGACAAAACTCCAGATTGGTCTTTTGATGGAGCAGATGAGGTAGACCAAAATAACTGGCTAATAAAAGGAAAAGGTGGAGCAATGTTTAGAGAAAAATTAAATATAAAAAACTCTAAAGTTGCCTATATATTAGTAGATGATTCAAAATTTGTAGATGTTTTAGGAAAAAAGAATTCAATTCCAGTAGAATGTTTCCCATATGCTGTAAAATATGTTAAAAATGAGCTTGAAAAAATTGGAGCGTATGATATAACAATTAGATTGGATGAAACTGATAATACTCCAATGTTTACAGACAATGGAAATCACATTTTAGATGTTAAGTTTGATAAAATCACAATAGATTTAGAAGAAAAAGTTAAATCTATTGTTGGAGTTATTGAAACAGGACTGTTTTTGGGGTATAATAACATAGTGATTGTAAAATAAAAACAAATATAACAAATTTATTTAGAATATGAAATTTATAACGTATTAATTAGGGAGGAAAAAATGTTTATAAAAAGTGTTTATTCAAGTTTACAAAAATATAGATTTTTATTACATCAGTTAATATCTAGAGATTTTAAAGTTAAATACAAAAGATCAGTTTTAGGTGTGCTATGGAGTTTACTATATCCTATACTTACAATGACAGTAATGGCTTTAGTTTTTTCAAATGTATTTAAATTTAGTACACCAGGAGTTAACTACTTAGTATATTTGTTAACAGGATTAGTAATGTTTAACTATTTTAGTGAAGCGTCAAACTTATCAATGAGCTCAGTTGTAGCAAACTTTGCATTAATAAACAAAATATATATTCCTAAATATATATTCCCATTATCAAAATGCTTATTCGTAGGTATAAACTTTTTACTAACACTTATACCACTATATGCAATTATATTAATAACAGGAACACCACTTAACATATACCATATATTTTTACCATATGCATTTATATGCTTATTTATATTTACATTTGGTATGGGACTAATATTATCAGCTGTATCAGTGTTTTTAAGAGATATGTTTTATATATATGGAATAGTAATGACATTATGGATGTACCTAACACCAATTATGTATGATATTAACTTAATTTCAGTTACTTATCAAAAATTCTTTAAATTGAATCCATTATACCATTATATAAATTTTGCAAGAAGAATAATATTATACGGAGAAATGCCATCTCCATTCACATTTGCAGTATGTGCTTTAAGTGCGATTGGTACATTATTAATTGGAGTAATAGTATTTAAGAAAAATCAGGACAAGTTTATTTACTATGTTTAGGAGGAAAAAATGATTAAAATAAATAATGTTTCTATGAGATTTAATTTAGGAATTGAGAAAAACTTTTCATTAAAATTATTTTTCATAAATTTGTTTAAATTAAAAAAAGAGAAAAAAGAAAAGAAAGAATTCTGGGCATTGAAAGATGTGAATATTGAAGTACAAAAAGGTGAAGTTGTAGGGTTTATAGGAAGCAATGGTGCAGGTAAATCTACATTATTAAAAGTAGTTGCAGGTGTAATGAAACCAACAAAAGGTTCTGTAGAAAGATATGGAAATATATGCCCAATGATAGAGCTTGGTGCAGGATTTGATATGGATCTAACAGCAAGAGAAAACATATATTTAAATGGTGCAATACTAGGATATTCTAAAGAATTCATAACTGAAAAATTTGATGAAATAGTTGAATTCTCAGAACTAAGGGATTTCTTAGATGTTCCAGTAAGAAACTTTTCTTCAGGTATGGTTGCACGTTTAGCATTTTCTGTTGCAACAATAGTTGACCCAGAAATATTAATAGTTGATGAAATTCTTTCTGTTGGAGATATTGCATTCCAACAAAAAAGTGAAAATAAAATGAGATCAATGATTGAAGGTGGTACAACAGTGCTATTTGTTTCACATTCACTTGCTCAAATAGAAAATTTATGTGATAGAGTCGTATGGCTTGAAAATGGTACAGTTAAGAAAATAGGAGAGCCAAAACAAATTTGTGAAGAATACAAACAATATGTTATGAATTAAGGAGTGTTTAATTAAGGATGAAGATTTTAAGTATAGCAGTTCCAGTATATAATACTGAAAAATATTTAAGAAGATGTGTTGATTCAATGCTTGTTGAAGGTATATTACAAGATATTGAAATAATTTTAGTAAATGATGGAAGTAAGGATGGTTCTATCAATATAATGAATGAATATAAGAACAAATATCCTGAAACTGTTGTGGTTATTGATAAAGAAAACGGTGGACATGGATCAACTATAAATGCTGCACTGAAAGTGGCTACTGGTAAGTATTTCAGAGTATTAGACAGTGATGATTGGTTTGATTCATATAATTTTGAAATTTTTATTAATAAGCTAAAAGATGAAGATGCAGATTTAGTTATTACAAACTATAGAAAAGAATTTATATATAGTGGTGCATCAGTTGAAGTAAACTGGCAAAGCTTAGAGGAAGACAAATTATATGATTTTAATACATTTGATTTAAATGTATTAGATAAAGAATATTTTGTTATGGCAAATTCAACATATAAATTAGAGGTGTTAAAAAAATCAAAATTAGAATTAATGGAAAAAACTTTCTATGTAGATATGCAATATAATGTTATGCCAATTATATGCTTAAAGAACTTTAAGTTCTGGAAATTAGATATATATAGGTATTTCATCGGAAGACCAGAACAAAGTATGAATTTACAAAACTTTGTAAAAAACAGAAAAAATCATGAAAAGGTTATGAGATTTTTAATTGAGTACTACATGGAAAATAAAGATAAATATTCAGATAATCAAAGAGAATATGTAAAACAAATATTGTATTATATGCTAACAACACATTATTATATTTATTGTGTTTATGCAGAAAAAGATAAGAAACAAATGTATAATGAAATAAAAGAATGGGACAAGTACTTAAAACAAAGAGATCAAGAACTGTATACAATGATGAATGATATAGGTCAAATAAGATTTAACAGAAAGACAAAATTTATAGGTGTACGAATAAGTTCAAAAAACACAAGCAAAATTGTAACAACATTAGGAAGATTAAAAAGATAAAAGGAGAGAATGATTGTGAAAAATAGAATACTAGTGATAAGTTGGTTTTATCCTCCAGTTAATTCATCTGAGGGATTAGTTACGTATAAATTATTAAAGGCTTCAAAATATGAATATGATGTTTTTTGCCAAAAAGGAAATGCTTCATGGTCATATGGAAATAAAGAAAAATTACCAGAAACCAAAAATGTTAAGTCAATATATGCAAAAACGAAGGAATTAAGTGAATGGATAGAAGAAGCAGTAGAGTATTTTCAGGAAAATAAAGATAAGTATGACATTGTAATGACTAGATCAATGCCACCAGAATCTCATATGATTGGTTTAAGATTAAAAAAGATAAAACCTGAAATTAAATGGATTGCATCATTTGGAGATCCAATTGCAGATAACCCATATGTTAAGCTTTCAATATCATATCCATCTCCTCATAGTAGAGCAAATTGCAAAAGTTTTAAAGGAGTTATTTCTCCTAAAAGAATAATTAGAAATAGTTTGTTTAAGGTTAGATATAAAAAACAACAAAGAGCAGTTTTAGAGAAGGATTTGAACTTACAAAATGAAGTATTTAAAAATGCAGATTATATGATATTTAACAGTGAATACCAAAAGAATTATATGCTTAAAGATTGCAAAGATGATATTAAAAATAAAGCAATTGTACTAAACCATAGCTTTGATAAAGATTTATATCCTGAAAATGTTGAAAAGAATGATAAAATAAAAATGTCATATGTAGGACATTTAGATTACCTAAGAACCCCTCATTTATTATTAGAAGCTATAAGTGAATTGAAAGATATTGATGATAAGTTAGCTGACAAAATAACTTTTGAATTCTATGGTAATATGGGAGATTCAGATAAAGTTTTAATAATTGATGATGAATTAACAGACATTGTAAAAGTTAAAAAGCCTGTTTCATATTTAGAAAGCTTAAAAATTATGAAGGAAAGTGATTGGGTATTTTTAATAGATGCTAATCTAACAGAAGTAAATGATAAAAATATATTTTTTGCTGCAAAACTTGCTGACTATATAGGAAGTGGAAGCAATATATTTGGGATAACAATGTTAGATGGAATAAGTGCAGATATTTTAAGAAAGCTTAATATGATTTTAACATCGTATAGTAAAGAAGAAATAAAAAATTATTTGTGGCAAATATTATATAACAATTATAAAATAGAAGCTAATGATGAGTATAAAAAAGAATTTGACTCAATAGAAGTTGCAAAAAAATTCGATGATTTTGTATCAAAAATAAACTAAAGGAGCTTGAGGATGGAAAAAGTAAAATATTTAATAATTGGAGCTGGAATTTCAGGACTTACATTTGCAAATTATATAAAAGATGATTACTTAATAATTGAAAAAGAGAACGAAGTTGGAGGATATTGTAGAACAATAAGAAAAGGAGACTTTATATGGGATTATGCTGGTCATTTCTTTCATTTTAAAACAGATGAATTCAAAAAAATGTTTATAGATGAAGTAGATGATAAAGACATAATTTCAAAAGATAAATGCACAAAAATAATCTACAAAGACAAATTAGTAGATTATCCATTCCAAACTAATATACATCAGCTTGATAAAGAAGAATTCATAGATTGTTTATATGATTTATTTAACAAAGAAGAAAAAGAAGATTATGACAGCTTTTTAGATATGTTATATGGAAAGTTTGGAAAATCAATTGTAGAAAAATTTTTAAAACCATATAATGAAAAACTATATGCATGTGACCTTACAACACTAGACAAGGATGCGATGGGTAGATTTTTCCCATATGCAAATATAAATCAAATAATAAACAATATGAAGAAAAATGAAGATGTTTCATACAACAATAAATTCTTATATCCAAGAAATGGTGCAGGCTCATTTATAGATATTTTATATAATAAAATTGACAAAAATAAAGTAAAATTAAACACTAAAATAGAAGAAATAGACTATCAAAATAAAACTGTAAAAACAAGTGATGGAGACACATATGAATATGAATATTTAATAAATACCGCTCCATTAAATCACTTCTTAAAGTTATTTAAAAATAACGAATTTGAAGCAATAGAAAATGAATTATCATATAACAAAGTTTTAGTATTCAATTTAGGATTTAACAAAAAATCAAAATTCAATAAAGAGCATTGGATGTATATTCCAGATAAAAATACAAATTTCTACAGAATTGGATTTTACGATAATATATTAGATTCAGATAAATTAAGCATGTATATAGAAATTGGATATGATAAAGATGCTAAGATAGATGCTGAAGAGCAATTAAAGCTAACACTTGAAAATTTGAAGAAACACGGAATAATTACAGATGATATGAAATTAGAAGAATATTGTACAATAATAATGGATCCTGCTTATGTTCATATTAATGGAAAAGTTGATAATGATATAACAAAATTAAAAGAGCAATTAAAAAATAATAACATTTATACAATAGGTAGATATGGAGCATGGACATATTGTTCAATGGAAGACAGCATGATAGCTGCTAAAGAATTAGCAGAAAAAATATAATTTTAGGTGAAAAAATGGGAAATAAAATTAATAAAATAAAATTATTATTAAAAAAAGATGGTTTAGGATTAACTATAAAAAAAGTATATAGATATATAAAAGCAGAATACATTTCAAAAATAAATGTATTCAGCTTTATATATGTAAAATTAAATAATAAAAAAATTAGAAGTGAAATTGATGATATTTTAAAAGGTGATTTTGAAAGAATTATTATATGGAGAAGTTCATTTGGATGGAATGTTCCACTGTTTCAAAGACCTCAACATATAGAAACACAATTATCAAATAAAAAATGTTTAATATTTTATGAAATTACAACAGTGACAGATAAAGTAAGAACATATAAAAAAGTAAAAGATAATTTGTATTTGGTTAATTTCAATAACAGAGCAATTAAAAAATTAATAGAAGAAGAGATAAATAAAATAAAAAAACCTAAATATATTCAATTTTATTCAACAGATGCAACAGTTAGTTTAGCGGAATTAAAACAGTATATTACTGATGGATATAAAGTAATATATGAATATATAGATGATATAAGTCCATTACTAATAGGTGCAAAAGAATTACCTGTTAATGTAAAAGATAAATACGAATATATGCTTCAAGACACAGAAAATGTATTTGTAGTTGTTACCGCAGATGAATTGAAAAAAGATGTTTTATCTAAAAGAAAAAACGAAAAAATTGTATTTTCATGCAACGGTGTTGATTATAAGCATTTTACTGAATTAGATGCAAATTACAAATTAGATGATGAATTTGCAAAAATAATAGAACAAGGAAAGCCAATAATCGGTTATTATGGTGCTTTAGCTACATGGTTTGATTATGATTTAGTAAAAAAACTTTCTAAGGAAAGACCAGATTATAACATAGTTCTTTTAGGAATAAAATATGATGGTGCTTATGATGAAGCAAGACTAGAAGAGTACAAAAACATATATTTCTTAGGTTCAAGAGAATACAATGTTTTACCATATTATGCTAAAGAATTTACAATTTGTACAATACCATTTTTAATAAACTCTATTACAAATGCAACATCACCAGTAAAATTATTCGAATATATGGCATTAGATAAGCCTATTGTAACAACAGCTATGCCAGAGTGCAAGAAATATGAATCTGTAATGATTGCAAATAATCATGATGAATTTATAGAATTAGTTGATAAAGCAGTAAAAATGAACAGAGAAGATAATAATGATTATTATGAAATATTAAAGAAAGAAGCACTTGAAAATACTTGGGATGCAAAAGCAAATGCAATTGTTGAATTGCTAAAACAGTATGAATAGTAAGTGAAAACAAGAGATTAATTCAAATATTATCAGGAGATAAATTATGGAAAAAGAAAAAATACTAGGGTTTGATGTTTGTGTGAATAGCGAAAACGAGCTGATTAGTGAGCTTTTCAAAGATTATAACAACAATATTCAAAACGTAATAATCAATGTTAATCCAGAAATAGTAATAAATAATTATGAAGATAAAAAACTTGTTTCTGATTTCAATTCACAAAAATTTCAAATTCCAGATGGAATAGGAATAGTATATGCTTCAAAAATAAATAAAGGAAAAATAAAGAAAAGAATTGCTGGAATAGACTTCATGAAAAGATTATGCGAAGAATCGATAAAATATAATTCAAGAGTTTTTCTTTATGGAACACAACAAGATGTGTTAGAAAAGGCTAAAATTGAAATTGAAAACAATTATAAAGGAATTAACATTGTTGGTATTTGTAATGGTTTTACAGATGAAGATGTTGTGGTTGAAAGAATAAAAGAAACCAAGCCAGACATTTTATTTGTGGGTACAGGAAGTCCAAAGCAAGAAAAATTCATTTTAAATAACAAAGATAGATTATCAACAGTAAAAATACTTATGCCTGTTGGCCGGAAGCTTTGATGCGATAAGCAATACTTTTAAAAGAGCTCCAAATTGGATAATCAAACTTAATTTGGAATGGTTATACAGATTGATAATGCAGCCCAAAAGAGCATTCAGACAAGTTAAGTTAATAAAATTTATTTATTGTGTTATAATTGAAAAATTTAGAAAATAGAGAATAATCTCTTTTTGAGGATAACAAAGGAAAGTGAGGAATAAAAAAATGGCAAAAATTAAAGTAATGACAGTATTTGGAACAAGACCAGAAGCTATAAAAATGGCTCCATTAGTTAAAGAATTAAAATCAAGAGAGGAAATAGAATGTATAGTATGTGTTACAGCACAACACAGACAAATGTTAGATCAAGTATTAAACACATTCGAAATCGTTCCAGATTATGACTTAAACATTATGCAACAAGGACAAACTTTATCAGACATAACAGCAAGAGCATTAAAAGGATTAGAGGAAGTTATTAAAGAGGTACAACCTAATATTGTTTTGGTTCATGGAGATACAACTACAACATTTGCAGGTGCATTAGCTGCATATTATTCTCAAGTTGATGTAGGACATGTTGAAGCAGGTCTACGTACTTGGGACAAGTATTCACCATTCCCAGAAGAGATGAATAGACAAATGGTTGGAGTTATAGCAGATATGCATTTTGCACCAACAGAAAATAGTAAAAATAGTCTCTTAAAAGAAAATAAAAGACCAGAAACTATATATGTTACAGGAAATACAGCAATTGATGCTTTAGCTACTACTGTAAAACAAGATTATTCAAATGAAATATTCAATTGGGTAGGAAAAGATAGATTAATTTTAATAACAGCTCATAGAAGAGAAAATCTTGGTGAGCCAATGAGAGGAATGTTTAAGGCAATTAAAAGAATTTTAGACGAATTTGATGATGTAAAAGCCATCTACCCAGTTCACTTAAATCCAAAAGTAAGAGAAGTTGCAAATGATGTTCTTGGAAATAATGAAAAAATCAAATTAATAGATCCACTTGAAGTTGTAGATTTTCATAACTTTATTGCAAAATCATATTTAATAATGACAGATAGTGGCGGAATTCAAGAAGAAGCACCATCACTTGGTAAACCTGTATTAGTATTAAGAAATACTACAGAAAGACCAGAAGGAATTGCTGCAGGAACTTTAAAACTAGCTGGAACAGATGAAGAAACAATATATAATTTAACAAAAGAATTATTGACAGATGAAAATGAATATGCACGAATGAGCAAAGCATCAAATCCATATGGAGATGGAAAAGCAAGTAAGAGAATAGCAGATGCAATTATTGAGAAATATTCTAAATAATTTATATAATATTTTCCGAAAATAAAAAATGGAGGAATGATTATGTGGGGAGATATATCCATTTCTTTCCTATTAGCTTTTGCAGCAGCTTTTGTAATAACACCATATACAATTAGATTAGCAAAAAAAGTAGGAGCAATTGATTTACCAGAAAAAAGAAGAGTAAATGAAGAACCAATGCCAAGGCTTGGCGGAATTGCAGTAATTATTGGCTTTTTATTATCAGCAATATATTTAATTATAATAATGAGTTTAGAAAAAACATTTAACTTATTTGGGTCAGAAAACTATTCATACAAGCTTTTAGGTTATTTGCTTGGAATTATAGTATTATCAGTATTCTGCTATATTGACGATGTAAAAGGATTACCAGCAATAGTTAAATTAATAGGACAAATAATAGCTGCAGTAATTGTAGTTTCATTTGGAACCAGAATTGATAATATAGAAATCCCATTTCTAGAACAAACACTAAATATTAATAATAGTGTTATAGTTTATGTTTTATCTGTAGGCTGGATAGTTGGAATAACAAATGCAATTAATTTAATAGATGGGCTAGATGGATTATCATCAGGAATTACGCTAATATCATGTTTTTCATTAATAATAGTATTCACAATGAATCAATCACCAATAATAGCAACAAT
The DNA here is from genome assembly GCA_002633185.1 of Lachnospiraceae bacterium Phil5. Taxonomy (GTDB): domain Bacteria; phylum Bacillota; class Clostridia; order TANB77; family CAG-508; genus CAG-492. The sequence goes on along the minus strand of NWBM01000002.1, from coordinate 379,415 downwards.
TTTAATAACAGCTCTAGCAGGAGCAATAGTAGGATTTATGCCATATAATGTAAATCCAGCAAAAACATTTATAGGTGACACTCGGAGCCCAATTCCTAGGATTTAGCTTGGCAGTTATTTCAATTTTAGGAACAGCTAAAAGATACACACTACTAGTATTAATAGCACCATTAATAATATTAGCACTTCCAATAGCGGATACACTATTTGCTATTGTTAGAAGAATAATAAAAGGAAAATCAATAAAAGCAATATTTGCTCCAGACACAGGACATTTACATCACAAATTAATGAAAAAAGGTTATACACAAAAACAAGCTGTACTAATCTTATACTCAATAAGCGCATGCTTAGGAATGTTCGCAATAATATTACTAGAGAGTGGAATTTGGAAAGCATTATCATTTGCATTAATGGTAATAGCAATAGCAGCTATAGGCTACAAAGACATTCTTAAATTCGGAAAAAGGGACAATTAGGGACAGGTTAAATAAATAAAGGAGGTTAGGACATGGAAGAAGACAGAATAATTCGGTTCTGAAGTAATAGATCCAATTGAAGAATCAATGGAATTGTCACTAAGGCCAAAATTTCTAAATGAATATATAGGTCAATCCAAAGTCAAAGAAAACATGAAAGTATATATAGAATCAGCAAAAAAAAGACAAGATGCTTTAGATCATGTTTTATTATATGGACCTCCGGGGCTTGGAAAAACAACTCTTGCCAATATTATTGCAAATGAAATGGGCTCAAAAATTAAAATAACCTCAGGCCCAGCAATTGAAAAAGCAGGGGATTTGGCTGCGTTACTTACAAATTTACAAGAAAATGATGTTTTATTTATAGATGAGATACATAGATTAAATAAAAATGTTGAAGAAATTTTGTATCCAGCATTAGAAGATTTTGTGTTAGATATAATTATTGGAAAAGGTCCAACAGCAAAATCAATCAGATTAAATATACCTAAATTCACATTAATTGGTGCAACAACAAAAGCTGGAACCTTATCAACTCCATTAAGAGATCGTTTTGGAATAGTTGATAGGCTTGAATTATATGCAGTAGAAGATTTAGCATTTATAGTGAAACGTTCAGCAAAAATTCTTGATATAGGAATTGATAATGAATCAGCAATTGAAATTGCAAGACGTTCAAGGGGAACACCAAGAATTGCTAACAGATTATTAAAAAGAGTACGTGATTATGCTTTGGTAATTGGTGATGGGACCATTAATTTAAAGGTAACAAAAACTGCTTTAAATAGACTCGAAATAGATGAAATGGGATTAGATGAAATTGATAGAAAATTACTAGATGTAATGATTACAAAGTATGCAGGAAGACCAGTTGGAATAGATACTTTAGCTACAACAATAGGGGAAGAAGTTGAAACCATAGAAGATGTATATGAGCCATATTTAATTCAAATTGGATTTATTTCAAGAACTGTTAGAGGAAGAATTCCATTACCTGCTGCATATGAGCATTTAGGATATCCTATGCAGGAGAGCTTATATTAAACAAATCGATTTACATAATTGACTTTTAACGTTATATTTGATATAATATTCATACATGATTATTCAATCAGTTGAGTTAGCTTTTTTCCGATTGGAGGCTAACGAAAAGAAAAATCGGTCGTCTTATTAGGAGGAACATAAGATGGACATGGAGACAAAAAAACTCAAGAGCAAAGTTATTCACCAAATTACGAAATTGGAGAGGAGTTATCAAAACGACAGAGCAATTTCAAAAGTGAAGAGGGCTGACAGTACTGAAGACATCGCTTTTGCATTGTTAGATGCTGGCATGACAGAGATTTTTGTGGACCAGTTTCTTATGCTTGGAATAACGTTTTTGTTTGAGGACTGGGTCCAATATGACAATGAGTATGTTGTTGCCAAGTACAGAAGTCTTCATGCAGAGCGCAGAGAAGTTTTTGCTGAGGATACTCAAAACCTTCCGCAAGAACAGGTGCAGGAACTTAGAAAAATCTTCAACCAAGAGACAGAAGAGTTTCAGAATGAGGAAGATGAAGAGTTAAGCAGAAAAAAAATTAGTCATGATGCAATGCAGGATGAAGTACTTCACTATGTTCGCATGCATGCTGAAAAAACTGCAAAACGGATAGAGGAACTGCAAAATTATCTGGCGTTAATTGAGTTGATTAAATTTTAAGTTTTAAATGAGTACTGATGCTAATTCAGTACTCATTTTTCTATACTATATATAAAAACAAGCCTAAAATATACACAAATGTTAAACAATTTAATTGCACAATCAAGAAAAAGATGCTATAATAATTATGTTAATTTATAAAGGGAGGAAATAAAATAAATGGAAAGAAAAGTTATTTATTCAGGGAAAATACAACCAGGAATTTCAAAAAGTAATAATTGTTTAGAAATAATAAATACAATAAATTCATATAAAATAAAAAAAGAAATGAAACAAATTTTATTTTTAGCAGTAATGAAAATTCTTCCTGCATATAAAAGGAATAAAGACATAATTTTTCATTTAGAATCATTTAGAAAAAATAGAAAGGTATACCCAGAATTCAGCACGAGTGAATACATTCAAAAAGTAATTAATGAAGTAAAAGAAATAGATGATGATGATTTTGAATATTATATAAATAAATTAATTAAGTTTGTAAAAGCTAATAATATTGAGTTTAAATATGATGAGTAGAGTTTTTGGGACACCTCCAAAAAAAATTTTTTTGGAGGTGTCCCAAAAACTCTACTAAAAATAAATTCTAAAGTCAATGTCGTCAAAAACACAATCTTGTTTTTCAACGTAAGTCAAAAATTTTTCATCAATATTACCAGAATTTAATTCATCGCAAAATCTATTAAATCTACCAACATGCTCCTTTATTCGTTTTTTAGCGTAATCTACCATTGTTCCATTTGTTATAATGAATAGCCAATCACTGCTTTGTGCTAATAATACTTCTCTTGCACATTGATTTAGAACTCTTAGTTTTAATTTGTCTGTTTCATTATAGTATGTATGTGCAAGTTCTACCATTTTTTCTGCTAAATGATGTATGTGTTTAAGTGCATAGTCATTTGAACCATTAAGCCAAACTTCACTATAACCATTTGCACCCCAACTACATCTACAAGGAGTACATTCTTGTATAACTGGATATTTTTTTACATATTCGCTTGGAGTGATTAATTTAAAGTTTGTATTATTGTAATAAATTTTCTTAAATAAAACATAAAGCCAATATGGACCTTCATACCACCAATGTCCAAATAATTCGGCGTCATAAGGGCACAATACAATAGGTGGGTTCTGAGTATGTTTAGAAGCAAATTTTATTTGAGCTGTTCTGGAGTCTAAGAAGTGCCCAGCCTGTTTTTCAGCTGTATCTTTAGCCCATTGTATATTATAAAAATCTTTTTCTTCAGATTTTCCTGTTATTCTATAATACTTAAGTCCGGTGTGAACACGAGCACCGTTAGATGCTATGTATGGCTTAATATAGTCATAATCAGCCTCGTAGCCAATATCTCGATAAAATTCACGATAATTAAAATCACCAGGATATCCATTAATAGAGCTCCATACTTGCCTAGAAGATTCAATATCTCTACCAAATGCTATAATTCCGGTTAGGAGAAACTATAGGAGCAAAAGTACCAAAAAGTGGGGCTGGTTCTGCATATAAAACACCATGAGATTCCATTATAATATAGTCTATTCCATATTCTTTTAAGTATTTGTCAGATTCTGGAACATATCCACATTCTGGAAGCCAAATTCCTTTTGGTTTTCTTCCAAAATATTTTTCATAAGTTTGAACACCAACAGCAATTTGAGCTTTAACAGATTGTTCAGTTGTGTATAATATAGGAAAGTAGCCATGTGTAGCACCACATGTAATTATTTCCAAAACTCCAATATCTTGGAAATATTTAAAACCTTGAATTAAATTACAGTTGAATTTATCTCTAAATATTTTTAAATCATTAGAATATCTCTCAAAATAATATTTTGCTAAATCATTAACTCTTTTATCATAAACAGTACGTTTAATTTCCTTTTCAGCAAGCTCAATATGTTTTTTTAAATAGTTAATATATCTTTGTTGTAACAATTTATTATCAAGCATATATAAAAGAGGAGGGGTAATAGACATGGTAATTCTAAAATCAACATGTTCTTTAACAAGCATTTCAAAATTTGTTAGAAGAGGAATATAGGTTTCTGAAATAGCTTCAAATAACCATTGTTCTTCTAAATAATCTTCACTTTCTGGATGATGTATAAAAGGTAAGTGAGCATGTAAAACAAAACTAACATATCCTGATGGTTCTTTCATTTTTCAAATTCCTTTCAGTAATATTTCAAATATTGGCGTATTTTTATGTGTATGTATTGAAATAAAATAGAGGGCACATTATAAATAACTGTGTCCTCAATTTTTAAACTTCAAATTTTAAGTCCCCAATTAAAATGTGTTTTAAAATTTTGATGAAGGATTTTTTAATAATTCATCTTTATACATATTTTTGTAGAATTTATAAATATCTTTTAAAAATTTATATGATTCTATATTTTCTTCTACAGTTTCGTTTGTTTCATGATTTTTGAAAGTAACAACTCCAGTTAATTTTTCAAACATAATGTGATCATTAGGTGCTTGTAAATCATTAGATTTAGCAACAGAAAGATAGTCATCTTTTTTTACTTTCTTTGATGTTGATTTTTGAATAAATTTACGAGCAAGTTCTATATCAAATTTGCAACCAGCATCTTCTGTATTTAGATACCAACAATTTGCAAAATCATTAATTTCAACCTCTGAAGTTTTGTCTAATGTAAGATTGTGGACAACTAAAACAGGTTTTGTTATATTAAAGAAATCATCGCCATATTGCTTTTTGAAATTGGCAATGTCTTCATCTGAAATTTCCCAGTATACAAATAATGTTTTTGGAGTCTGGGCAAGTAATTTAACTATAGTATTTCCATATTTGTATGGTAGGTCATAATATTCTAAAATTTGAATTTCTATATTTTCATCTGTTTTTTTTGTAGATTTTTTAGTTGTTGTTTTCTTTTTGGTTGTTGATTTTTTTTCAGTTGAAGTAGATTTTTTGGAAGCTGCTTTTTTAGTGGTTGATGTTTCTTTTTTAGCAATATCTGCAGATTTTTTTGATGTAGATTTCTTAGTTGTAGGTTCCTTGACTGTGGCTGTAGATTTTTTTTCAGCTGATTTAATAGATTTAGAAGAAGTAGCTTTTTTTTCGGTTGAAGCCTTCTTTTTTTCTTTTGAATCTGGTGTTTTCTTAGAAGCAACTTTTTTAGTTGCTTTAGGTTCTTTTACATCAGTTTTCTTTTTTGTAGTAGTAGATTTCTTAGCATCTTTTTTGGCAGTTTTAGGTTCTTTTACTTCATCAACAACAACATTTTCATCTATTTTTTCTTTTGCTTTTCTTGGCATAATTTCCTCCTTGGTATAAATCTCTAATTTCACTTATTATATACTATATCATAAATACAAAAAATACAATAGAAAAACAAAAAAAATATCAAAAAAAGTAAAAAAATAAATATAAACTAATTGACTTTTAAATTAAACTTATATAGAATAATTTGTAGAAAATAAGAGATAATTTACAAAGGATAAAAATAATCGAAAGGGGCATGAATAGATGAAAATTTTAATGTTAACTTGGGAATATCCACCAAGGATTGTAGGAGGAATTGCAAGAGTAGTTTATGACTTATCACATAAGCTTGTAAAAGAGGGCAATGAAGTTACAGTAGTAACCTACAAAGAAGGAGATGTTCCTGAATTTGAAGATGATAAGGGTGTAAAAGTATATAGAGTAGAAAATTATATGATTCATCCAAATAATTTCACAGATTGGATTATGCAACTAAATTTCAACCTTACAGCAAAAGCAACTCAAATTATAAATGAAGAGGGCAAATTTGATTGTATTCATGCACATGATTGGTTAGTTGCCTATTCAGCAAAAACATTAAAAGATGCCTATCAAATTCCAATAGTATCAACAATTCATGCCACAGAATCAGGAAGAAATAGCGGAATTCATGATGATGTTCAAAGATACATAAATGATACAGAATGGCTACTTACATATGAATCATCAGAAGTAATTGTAAACAGTAATTACATGAAACGAGAATTACAAAGACTTTTCGGATTACCATTTGAAAAAATAAATGTAATACCAAATGGAATAAATTTAACAAATTTCAATGGAATAGAAAGAGACTATGATTTCAGAAGAAAATATGCAATGGATAACGAAAAAATAATTCTTTACATAGGTAGATTAGTATATGAAAAAGGAGTTCAAAACTTAATTTCTGCAATGCCTAAAATCATAAATGGATATAATGATACAAAGCTAATAATAGGCGGAAAAGGCGGAATGTATGATGAATTAAGAGAACAGGCAAAAGCACTTGGAATAGAAAACAAAGTATATTTTACAGGATATTTAACATCAAAAGAAGTACAAAAAATGTATAAATGCGCAGATATTGCAGTATTTCCAAGTACATATGAACCATTTGGAATTGTAGCGTTAGAAGCAATGCTTGCTGGAGTTCCAACAGTTGTATCAGACATAGGTGGATTAAATGAAATAGTTGACCATGGAATAAATGGAATGAAAAGTTATGCAGGAAATGCAAATTCAATTGCAGACTCAGTTTTAGCACTTTTATACAATCATCAACTATGTGACAATGTAGTAAAAAATGCAAAAGCAAAAGTAAAAAAAGAATTTAATTGGGATAAAATAACAAAAGATACATTCTTCACATATGAAAAAGCAATATGTCAAACAATGGCAGAAAAACAAGCAAGAGAAATAGCACAAGAAAATGCACAAAAGACAGAAAAAGCAAAGAATTCAGAAAAAGAAATTACAAAATTATTAGATTTCAAGAAAAAACATGCTTATGCATAAAATAGGAGGAAAAATAATGAACGTTTATGACACTGCTAACAAATTAGCTTATGAAATGAAAAATTCAGATGAATACAAAAAATACAAAGAAGCAAAAGATAAAGTAATGCAAAATCCAGAAATGAAAGCTAAAATTGAAGAGTTTGAAAAAATTAGATACGATGCCCAAGTTTTAGCAATTCAAAAAGGAGAAAATGACCCAGACAAAGTAGCTAAATTACAGGAGTTATACACAATATTAGTTGAGAACAAGGAAATAAAAGATTATTTCGATTTAGAAGTAAAATTCAATGTTATGGTAGCAGATGTAAATAAAATAATTGCAGAGGCAATTAAAGAAGTGTTATAAAAAGAGGTTATAAATGGAAATAATAGTTATATTAACATTGTCAGTAGTAATGCTTATACTACTGGCAATATTGCTTAAAATTAATAAGAAAAATATTACTACAATAAAACAAATAGGTGAAAGCAAAGAATTAAACGAGCTTACAAATGATTTACCTGAAAACGAAGATGTATGTAGAGAAATTTTAAAAATGTTAAACAATGAAAATGTAACAATAAAAGCAAGTAGCGAAGGTTCACAAGCAAGTTTATATATTGTTGCAAACAATGCAATTTTAATTTCAAATACTAAAAAATCCTTTACACGCATACAAACAGTAGCACACGAATGCGTTCATTCTGTACAAGATAAAGCTTTATTGTGGTTTAATTTCATTTTTTCAAATATATATTTGATATATTTTATAGCAATTACTGCATTAACTTTATTTAGAGTAATAAAAACACCTGGCATTTTTGCGATAATATTTGTAATGATGTCAGTTGTAATGTATGTTGTGCGTTCATTGCTGGAAACTGATGCAATGATAAAAGCAAGATATTTGGCAAAAGATTATTTAGATAGTAGATCGGCTGTTGTAAGTAGTGAAAACATAAACAAAATTGTTCAAAATTATGATGAAATGAATAAATTTGGTGTTAAATTTTACAATTATACATTATTATTAAGTTATTTTTCAAAAGTAGCTATTTATTGTATAATTTCATTGATTATGATTAATGTGTAAAAGGAGTACAAAAAATGATATATCCAGAATTTATAAAAAAAGGCTCTAAGATAGGTGTTCCAGCACCTTCAGCAGGAGCATATGACGAACTAAAAATAAACAGATTTAAAAATGCAAAATTTAAAATTGAAGAATTAGGTTTTAAAACTGAAATTTCTCCAAACATTAATAGCTGTAACAAATGCAGAAGTGCAGATGAAATAACAAGAGCAAATGAAATAAACAAAATGTTTGATGATAATTCAGATATTGATGCTGTTATATGTGCTACTGGTGGAGAATTTTTAGTTGAAATATTACCACATATTGATTTTAATAAAATAGAAAAAAATCCAAAATGGGTTCAAGGATTTTCAGATCCAACAGGATTATTATTTCCAATAACAACTAAATATGACATAGCAACAATATACGGGCAAAATTTTGGCTCTTATGGAACTGAAAATTATGACAAATCAACAATAGATTCATTAAAAATTTTACAAGGTGAAATAATCGAACAAGAGAGCTATGAACTATATGAGGAAGAAAGAATAGAAAAAGTTACAGGACTTGAGGGTGATAATTTAACAGAAAAGGTTGAATGGAAAATTTTAAATGCAGATTCTGTTAATGTAACAGGAAGAGTAATAGGCGGATGTTTAGATTTAATTATGGAATTATGTGGAACAAAATATGATGGAACACAGCAGTTTATAGAAAAGTACAAAAACGACGGTTTTATTTGGTATTTCGATAATTGCGAATTATCTTTAGAAGAACTAATACGTTCTTTATGGAAATTAAATGAATTAGGATATTTCAAATATGCAAAAGCAATAGTATTTGGAAGAAATGGTAGTGGAGTAAGAGATTCGGAAATATATACAATGGAAGAATGCTTACAAGATAGTGTAATAGCTAAGTTACAAATTCCAATTATATATGATGCAGATGTATCACATAAACCACCATGCTTAAATCTAATAAACGGTGCAATTGCAACTCTTAATGTTGCGGACGGAAAAGCTAAAATAAAATTTGAATTAAAATAAAATATATGGGGACGGATTATGAATCCGTCCCTGATGTTTTAAGTATTCATTAGTTTCTCTAAAATCTGCACAGCATTAGTAGCCGCGCCTTTTCTAATATTATCAGCAACAACCCATAAGTTAATTCCATTGGCAACACTGAAATCACGTCTAATTCTACTAACAAAAACTTCGTTATGTCCAGTAACTTCTGTAGGAATCGCATAAGCATTATTTTTAATATCATCAACTACAATAACACCTGGTGCAGAATTCAAAACAGTCATAACATCATTTAATTCAAAACCATTTTCAAATTCAACATTAATACTTTCACAATGAGAATTAAAAACTGGAACTCTGACAGTAGTTGCAGTTATGGCAAGGTTTGACTTTCCTAAAATTTTTCTTGTTTCATTAATCATCTTTTCTTCCTCTTTTGAATATCCATTATCCAAAAATACATCAATATGAGGCAAACAATTATTAAAAATAGGATATTCAAATTTTTCTAAAGAGTACTCAAAAGACTCATCATTAAATTTTTTAATTCCATTTTCTAAGTCATGAATACCTTTAGAACCAGCCCCGGATACAGCTTGATATGTCGAATAAACAATCCTTTTAATACCAAAAGTATCATCCAAAGGTTTCAATGCACAAACAGCTTGAATTGTAGAACAATTAGGATTTGCAATTATACCATTATGATTAAAAATTTCATCAGGGTTAACTTCAGGAACAACCAGAGGAACAGTCTCATCCATTCTAAAGGCACTACTATTATCTATAACAATACATCCATGTTTTACAGCAATAGGAGAGTATTTTAAAGAGGTTTCACCTCCAGCTGAAAATAATGCAAAATCAAAATCTTCATCAAATGAAGATTCAGTAAGCTCTTTAACTAAATACACATCATCACCAAATCGAATAGTTTTGCCAGCAGATCTGCTAGAAGCAAAAAAGCAGTATTCACTAATAGGCAAATTTTTTTCTAATAAAACATCAATCATTTTCTGCCCAACAACACCAGTTGCACCTACAACAGCTAATTTATAATTTTTCATAACTTTTCCTCCTTTAAATTTAATTAATAGATATTCAAAAAACAATTAAATATTACTTAGATTTTCTTGATTTTTATATATTTTAAGTGATATAATAACTTTGTTAAATTATGCCAATAAGAAAGGAAAGTTTTATATGGATTTTAGCAATATTAGAGTATGTGCGTTTGTAGGACCATCTGGAACAGGAAAAAGCTACAGAGCACAAATGGTTGCGGTTGAAAATGATATAGAATTTATAATAGATGATGGTTTGTTAATTAAAGGAAATGCGGTTATTGCGGGAACTTCAGCTAAAAAAGCACCAACTAAGGTTGAAACTGTTAAACATGCTTTGTTTTATGAAGAAAATGAAAAAAGAGAAATGCAAGAAGCTTTTATAAAATATAACCCATCAGCAATTTTAATTTTAGGTACTTCAGATGGTATGGTACAAAAAATTGCAGCAAATCTTGGACTTCCTAAAATAAGCAAAATAATATATATAAATGATGTTGCAACTGAAGAAGAAATGGAAAATGCAAGAAGAATTCGTGTAACAGAAGGAAAACACGTAATTCCGGTTCCTACTTTTGAAATAAAAAAGGAGTTTTCAGGTTATTTACTTGATCCACTGCAAATTTTTAAATCAAAGGGAAAAGGAAAAGCACCATATATTTCAGAAAAATCAATTATCAGACCAACATTTAGCTATATGGGGAATTTTACAATTTCAGATAATGTATTTAAACAAATAATAGAGCATTTGGCTAATAAAGAACCATCAATTCATAAAGTTGTAAGAACAAGGGTTGACAAAGGCGAAAATGGTACAGAAATCTACATGGAAGTAATTGTTAATTATGGTAAAAAAATAGTGGATGTTTTAAAAGATTTCCAAGTTAGATCTAAAAAAGAAATTGAAAGATTAACAGCAATGAATGTATCTAAAATAGATGTTATGGCAAAAGGAATAAACATACCTAAAAATATGGATATATAAACAAAGTATAAAGGGAGGAATATAAAATGGGTTTTATAGTAGCAATAGATGGACCTGCAGGTAGTGGAAAAGGAACAGTTACATCAATACTTGCAAAAAAATTAAAATTAAACAGCATAGATACAGGTGCAATGTACAGATGTGTAACATTGCAAATGATAAGAGAAAATGTTAGTTTAGATGATATAGAAAAAGTAAAAGAAATACTTGAAAAAATTGATATTGAACTAATCAAAGAAAACGATAATTTAATTGTAAAATTAAATGGAGAAGATGTTTCTAAAGAAATAAGAGAAAATCCAGTAAACAAGATGGTTTCAAATGTATCTGCAATAAAAGAAGTTCGATTAAAGTTAGTAGATTTACAAAGAAAAATGGCAGAAACACAAGATATTATTATGGAAGGTAGAGATATTACAACAGTAGTATTCCCAAATGCAGATGTAAAAATTTATATGGATGCAGATTTAGAAGAAAGAGCCAAAAGAAGATTTAAACAAAACCAAGAAAAAAATATAGAATGCACATATGAAGAAGTACTAGAAGATATGAGAAAAAGAGACGAAAATGACAGAAACAAAGAATTTGGAGCCCTTAAAATTGCAGATGACGCAATAATAGTAGATTCAACAAACATGTCTCAAGACGAAGTTGTAAAAAAGATTGCAAAAATAATTAAAAACCAAAAAAAAACTAAAAAGTTAGAGCCTGAAATATATAAAATTAGACCTGAAACAAAATGGAAAATAGTTGAAAGAAAAATTGTAAAATGGTTTTTAAGAACTTTATATAAAATTTTTTACAGAGTGAAAGTTTCAGGCGAAGAAAATAAAGCAAAAGCTGCTGAGCAAGGGGGATACATAATTTGTGCAAACCATGTTAATATGTTAGATGCAGTTGCGATTGTTGTATTTAGCAAAGAGACAATTATTTTTGTGGGAAAACATGATTTAGGAAGAATACCAATTTTAAGATGGTTAGAGCATTTATTTGATGTAATTCCAATCAAAAGAAATCAACAAGACATGGAAGCTATGAAAAGATGTTTAAAAACTATAAAAGACGGAAAAGCATTAGCTATATTCCCAGAAGGAACAAGAAAAGGTTTAGAAAAAAATGCTAAAGTTAAAAATGGTGCTGCATATATGGCAATAAAAAGTGGCTGCCCAGTAGTACCAGTTGGAATATCTGGTTCATTTAAATTATTTACCAGATTTAACATTAAATATGGTGAACCAATAGACATGTCTAAATACAAAGTAAAAGGTATAGATAAAACAAAAGAAAAAGAACTCCAAGATCAAGCAACAAAAGAAATAATGGATGCTGTTGTTATGTTGACAAAATAGTAAAAATATTATATAATTTTGAATTGTTAAGCATCTGTTAAATTTATAGTTTAAAACAATAAAGAGTTTAACATTGAAGGGAAGTAAGTATATGATGGATAACATGAATTTTGAAGAATTATTAAATCAAACATTAAAAGAAATTAGAGTAGGTCAAACAGTGACTGGTGAAATAATAAATATAACTGCACAAGGAGAAATTTTTGTGGATTTAGGTTACAAAGCTGATGGTATAATACCAAGAACTGAATTCTCATTCAATGAAGATGATGATCCAGCAAAGGTGTATAAAATTGGAGATAGAATAACAGCTGATATTATAAAATTAAATGATGGACTAGGAAATGTTTTACTATCTGCAAAAAAAGCAAACGCAAAAATTTTCAAACAAGAATTTGAAAGCAAAGTAAAAAACAATTGCACATTTACAGAAAAAGTTACAGCAGTAAATGATAATGGTTTAATAGTAGATTACAGAGGAATACGTATATTTATACCACTTTCATTATCAGCAATTCCAAGAGATGAGAAGCCAGAAGATTATAAGGGAAAAATGGTTACATTCCGTGTAATTGAATACAATGAAGAAAATAGAAAAGTCATTGGTTCAATAAAAATCCTACATGATGAAGAGAAACAAGCAAAAGAAAATGCTTTCTGGAGCAGTGTAGAGATTGGAAAAATGTATAAAGGAACAGTAACAAGCTTAAGCTCATATGGCGCATTTGTTGATATAGACGGAGTTCAAGGATTATTACATATATCTGGAATGACATGGGAAAGAAATAAAAAGCCTGAAGATATATTAAAAGTAGGACAAGAGATTAAAGTAAAAGTTATAGAATTTGATAAAGAAAATAAAAGACTAAAACTTGAATATGACAAAAAAGGTCCTAATCCATGGGAAGTATTTGCTGAAAAATATCATGTTAATGATATAGTAGAAGTAAAAGTTATGAATTTAATGCCTTTTGGAGCATTTGTTAAAATTGAAAAAGGAATTGAAGGATTAGTTCATATTTCACAAATAAGTGAAAAAAGAATAGCAAAACCTGATGAAGTGCTAAAAGTAGGTCAAAAGGTTAATGCAAAAATAATCAATATTGATATTGAAAACAAAAAAGTTGAATTATCAATAAAAGAATTAGAAGGAACATCTGATGAAATTGGAGCAACAATAGATTCAGAAGCAAATGAAATAATAAAAACCGAAGTAGAAGAAGGAAAAGCTTCTATAGGAGATATTTTGGAGGAGAAATTAAAAAAGGAGTAGAAAAATGAAAAACGAAAATATTAGAAATATTGCCATAATTGCGCACGTTGACCATGGTAAAACAACTTTGGTTGATGCATTATTAAAACAAAGTCATATCTTTAGAGAGAATGAACAAGTTGCTGAAAGAGTAATGGATTCAAATGACTTGGAAAAAGAAAGAGGAATTACAATATTATCAAAAAACACATCAGTTATGTATAATGGTGTAAAAATAAACATTGTAGATACACCAGGACATGCTGACTTCGGTGGAGAAGTTGAAAGAGTTTTGAAAACTGTTGATGGTGTTTTATTATTGGTTGATGCTTTTGAAGGACCAATGCCTCAAACAAGAGAAGTTTTAAAGAAATCTTTAGCATTAAACTTAAAACCAATAGTTGTAATTAATAAAATAGATAGACCAGGTGCAAATCCATTAAAAGTTGTGGATCAAGTTATTGAGTTATTTATTGAATTAAATGCTAACGATGATCAACTAGATTTTCCAGTAATTTATGCATCAGCTAAAAATGGTATAGCAAAAATGAACTTAGAAGATGAATCTGATAATGTTCATTGCATATTTGATACAATCATTAATACAATAAAAGCACCAGATTGTGAAATAGAAGGTCCAGCTCAATTATTAGTTTCTAATATAGATTATGATGATTATCTTGGAAGAATTGCTGTTGGTAGAATTGAAAGAGGAACAGTAAAAAATGGTATGTCAATTGCAATATGCAAACAAGATGATAAAGTTATACAAGGTAAAATAGCTAAATTATTTACATATGTTGGATTAAAAAGAGTTGAGGTTGAAGAGGTTCAAGCAGGAGATATAGTTGCGTTATCAGGAATTGCAGACATCAATATTGGAGACACAATTTGTGATATAAACAACCCAGAAAAAATTCCATTTGTAGATATTGATGAACCAACAGTTTCTATGACATTTAGTGTAAATAATGGACCACTTGCAGGAAAAGAAGGTCAATATATTACATCAAGACACATTAGAGATAGATTATTTAAAGAACTAGAAAGAAACGTAAGCCTACGTGTTAAAGAAACAGATTCAGCAGATAGCTTTGAGGTATGCGGACGTGGTGAATTACATTTATCAGTATTAATTGAAACAATGAGAAGAGAGGGATTTGAATTATTAGTTTCTCGTCCAAAAGTTATTTTCAAAGAGATTGATGGTGTAAAATGCGAACCAATGGAAAGATTAGTTGTTAATGTTCCAGACGATTCAATTGGTACAGTTATCGAAAAATTAGGAAGACGTAAAGCTGAAATGATAAATATGGAACCAGCTGAAATGGGACATACAAAAATAGAATTCAAAATTCCAGCAAGAGGTATAATTGGATATAGAACAGAGTTCTTAACAGATACAAAAGGTGTTGGAACAATGAATAGTATGTTTGAAGGATATGAACCATATAAAGGTGAAATAATGTCTAGAACAAGAGGTGTTTTAGTTGCATTTGAACCTGGTACATCAGTAACTTATGGATTATATAATGCTCAAGAAAGAGGAGAATTATTAATAGGTGCTGGTGTTGAAGTATATGAAGGTATGATTGTTGGAATCAACTCAAGAAACGAAGATATAGCAATAAATGTATGTAAAGAAAAACATTTAACAAACACAAGAGCTTCAGGTTCTGATGATGCACTTCGTTTAGTACCACCACTTCAATTCTCACTAGAAAAAGCTATTGAATTTATTGGTGAAGATGAGTTAGTTGAGGTTACTCCTTTAAATATTAGATTAAGAAAAGTTATTTTAGATAGTAAGACAAGAGAAAGAGAAGCAAGAAGAAATGCTGCACAATAATTGTCGAAATATGTCGAGAAGTTTGATTAGGAATAATTTGAATTTGTTTGACATATAATGTAATAGATGTTATAATTACATTAGCGAAAGCGAAAAAATCAAAAGAATGACATAAGTTCACGAAAAAGAGATATGTTGGCTACATATCTCTTTTTCATATAAAAAGAGCAGTTGGCTAGGCTGCTCTTTGATTAGTTATGTACTAATCTTCTTTTGAAGTTTCATCTGTTTTATTACTATTTTTTGATAATAATAAAATGATTAATCTCCAAATTAAGTCAAAGGATGACATAAATTCACCTCCTTCCATAAAAGAGTTCCTTTATGAAAAGGATGTGTATATTATATAACAGAATATGGTTCAAAACAAGATGTATCAAGGGTACTTCGTTCGTCATAATTTGACAAAAATTATAAAAAATCTTCAAAAAATATAGAATAAAATCCAATATTCGTGTATAATAATTAAAGATTTAATTTTTAGGAGGAAAAAATGGATATCATAATAGCAAGCAACAATCCCGGAAAAATAAAAGAATTCAAAAAAATATTAGAACCATTAGGTTACAACGTAATTTCACAAAAAGAAGCAGGAATAAATATAGAAGTAGAAGAAACAGGAACATCATTTAGAGAAAATTCAGAGCTAAAAGCAAGAGCAATATATAAATTAACACATAAACAAGTGCTAGCAGACGATAGCGGAATAGAAGTAGAATACTTAAATGGTGCACCAGGAATATATTCAGCAAGATATATGAACTTAGGTTCAGATGAAGAAAGAACAAACTATGTGTTAAAACAACTAGAAGGTGTTGAAGAAAGTAAAAGGAATGCAAGATTTGTATGTTGCATATGTTATATAGACGAAAACGGAAAAGAACAATTCGCAGAAGGATATTGGAACGGAAAACTTGCAACAGAGTCAAGAGGAGAAAATGGATTTGGATATGATCCAATATTCATTCCAAATGGAGAAACAATAACCAGTGCAGAAATGTTGCCAGAAGAGAAAAATAAAAAATCACATAGAGCTATCGCATTAAAAGAATTGTTAAAAATATTAAATAAGGAGTAGGAGATAAACATGTTTTTATCAAAACCTGGAGAATATGAACCATGTGGTGTTTATAATGAAAAACATTTGATTTTGTTTTTGTGTACTATTGCACTAATTTTTGTCGCTGTAAAATTCACAAAAGTATCAAATCAAGATGATGTGAAAAAAATAATAAGAAAAAGTACTATTATTATATGGATTTTAGAAATATTAAAAACTTTATTTATAATTTCAATTGGTAGGGGAAGAGAAATAAATAAAATAGTTCCTTTATATTATTGCAGCTTATTATTATATTCAGGGCTTTTAAGTTCATTCGGAAAAGGGATGTTTAAAAGAATGGGGGATGTATTTTTAGCAACTGGTGCAATAGTAGCTGGTGTAATATTTATAATATATCCATCAACTTCATTACCAGATTACCCAATGTTGCATTTTATAAGCTTACACAGTTTCTTTTTTCACGGAACAATGATTTATTTAGGAATAATTGTAAACAAATACAAATATATAGAATTAAGTTTCTGGGATATAAAGTATTATGCTACACTAGTTTTAGTGTTATGCATTCCAGCATATGTACTTAATACAAGATTTGAAAGTAATTTAATGTTTATTTCACAAGATTTTCCAGGTACTCCATTATCTGGCTTATATCATAGTACAGGAAAATTGTTTACTCCATTAAATTGCTTAGTACAAATGACATGCCCATTTATTGGAATGTGGGGTATTTTAAAATTAAAAGAAATTTTTGGTGACACTTCCCAAAAATCTTCCAGAAAAATCAGCTGAAAATCCATAAGGGGAGGATAAAAATTGAACGAAGTAGAATTATTAAAAATAAAAGAAAATGCATTAAAAAATCATATTCCAATAATAATGGATGATACGTTAGAAGTAATTTCAGAAATATTAAAGAAAAAGAAACCAAAGAAAATATTAGAAATTGGAGCAGCTGTAGGTTATTCAGCAATGTGCTTTTCGGAATATTTAGAAGAAGGCGGGAAAATTGATACAATAGAAAGAGAAGAAGAAAGGATAGCAGAAGCAAAAGAAAATTTTGTAAAAGTGGGAGTGCAAGATAAAATACATCTATATGAAGGAGATGCGGTAGAAATTTTACCAATCCTAGATGATAAATATGATGTAGTATTTATAGATGCTGCAAAAGGAAAATACCCATTTTTCTTAGAACAAGCGCTTAGAATGTTGAATGATAAAGGGGTAATAATTGCAGATAATGTTTTATATAAAGGCTATGTAATGAGTGACTATAATAAACACAAACAGCGTACCGCAGTTAGAAATTTAAGAGAATATATTGCAAGAGTTAATGAAGATGCGAATTTGAAAACAGAAATACTTGAAGTTGGTGATGGACTTGCAGTAAGCTATAAGCTGTAGATTTTTTGAAATTTTCCTTAAAAATCTATTAAAAATTTATTTCCAATACAAATATCTTATACAAGATAGTAATGAATCTGAAGCATATATTGTTAATAAAACTATTGCAATAGTAATTTGAACAACATATGGAATTCTAGGTAATAATTTATCTTTAAACCATCTAGTTAGTGGGTATATAAATTTGGCAAATATAACAGTCGCAACACCCCATAGGAATGAGTTAAGTATTGTAATTCTACCATTTATATTATATGCATTGTCTGAATAGTCCCACCATCTTTCACTAAAAATTGCTTCTAATGTAAATCCAACAAAATATTCAAAAAGAGAGAAGATGAGTATAAACAAGAAAAATAATTTAAAATAGTTTTTAGGCTTAGAATAGTTTTTAAAAAAATAAAGCATTAAAATTAATCCACCATAGCCATATATTGGGCAAATAGGACCATATAAAAATCCTCTTTTTGCAGTTTCACCTGCTGTAACAAAGCAGAATATAGTTTCAGATATCCAGCCTAAAAATGCAAAAATAAAAAACAAAAAAATATATGGCATAAGTCTGTTGAAAACACGTAATATAAACGATTTATTATTTTTCAATTCTTTAGTTTTCATTAGTAAAATAGTTCCTCCGATTAGTATTTTTTCTAATTATATATGAACAAACAAAAAATGTAAAGATATAAAAAATGCCTTTACTAAATTTATGTAAAGTGATATAATAGAAAATGATTTTTAAAATGTAGATAATTGTAAAAATAAATAAAAAATGAAAGGAAGAAAAAAGAATGAAAAAGCCTGAATTATTAGCACCAGCTGGATCATTTGAAAAAGCAAAAGTAGCATTTCTTTATGGAGCAGATGCAATATATGCTGGAACATCAGAATTATCATTAAGAACAAGAGCAGAAATGCAAAATGATGATTTGGAAAAAACAATAAAATATGCACATTCAATTGGAAAGAAAGTTTATACAACAATAAATATCTATGCATGGGACACAAGCTATGAAGAAATAAAAAAACAAGCAAAAATGTTATCAGATTTACAAGTTGATGCAGTAATTGTAGCAGATGGAGGTGTGGTTGAAGCGATAAAAGAAGTTGCACCAAATATTTCGATACATATAAGCACACAAGCCAATATAGTAAGTAGCCATACTGCAAATTTCTGGTACAAAAATGGAGCAGAAAGAGTAATTTTAGCAAGAGAATTGAATAAAGAACAGATAAAAGAAATAATAAACAATACACCTGAAGACTTAGAAACAGAAATATTTGTCCATGGAGCAATATGCTTTGGATATTCTGGAAGATGTTTTTTAAGCGATTTCCTAGCTGGAAGAAGCGCAAATTTAGGAGATTGTGCACAAAGCTGCAGATGGGCATATAATGTTTATGTTGAAGAAAATAATAATCCTGGAAACCTAATGCCAGTAGAAGCCGATGATAAGGGAACATATATATTTTCATCAAAAGATTTATGTCTAATTAAAGAAATCCCTGAAATAATTGAAATGGGTGTAGATAGCTTAAAAATAGAAGGAAGGCTAAAAACTTCATATTATTTAGCATCTGTTGTAAATGCATACAGAAATGCAATTGATGACTATATGGCTGACCCTGAAAATTATGATTATAGTAAATATATGAACGAATTAGAAAAAGTAAAAACACGTGGATTAACTACATTTTATTTTAATGATAGAAATAACAAAGATTTCCAAGAATATGAAGGAAAACAATACAATCCAAATTATGAATTTGGTGGAATAGTAGTAAAATATGAAGAAGAAAAATCTTTGGTTGAAATTAAGAACAAATTAACAGTTGGAGATGAAATGGAAATTTTAATTCCAAATAAAATCGAACCATATAAATTTACAATTACAAAATTATGGGATGAAGAAACTGATGAAGAGATTAGTACTATAAATCCAGGTAGAAGCGGACAATGCGTGAAAATTATGTTACCAATTAAGTGCGAAGAAAACTGGATATTAAGAAGAAAAAAAGCTTAAATTGTTTACTTAAGCATAATAGTTTAAAAGACAAATTTTGATTATGCGAAGGGAGAAATTCCTTCGCATTTGGCGTTTTTATATAAGTTAAAAACATTGGAATAAATAGTATTTGACATAGTTTTGTCGTAATAAGTCGAACGATTTTTCTTGACTTTCTATATATTGCCAATTATAATCAAATTATCGAAAATTTATATATAGATTTTTATTCAAAATTTTTATTCGAAAAAAGGATTAATAAATTCTGTATTAATTCTTAATTTCCAAAAAAAAGTTAAACAACAAGGAGGTGGCAATTGAAAAAGATAGTTATTGCGTTACTTATATTGCTTTCATTTAGCATTTCAATATGTACTGCAGTATTTTACAATTATAAAATATTTATAAATAGAAAAAAATCAAATCAACTTTTAGCTCAAACTCATCAGTTAATTCAAATTGCTAATAATAAAAAGGTTGAAGAAATTAGCAATGATACCAATGAAATTGAAGCTGAAATAATACAAAATGAAAATATTACAAAAGAGGATATTCTACTTGAAGATGAAATAATAGGCATTTTAAGAATTCCAAAATTAAATATAGAAGCTCCAATAAAAGAAGGAACATCGCAAGAAGTAATGAAAACATCAATAGGACATTTTACAGAAAGTGACTATTGGAATGGTAATGTTTCTTTAGCATCTCATAATGGTGGAACAAATGCACATTTTTTTGAACATATAAACAAATTGAAAGAAAATGATGAAATTCAATACATAACAAAGCTAGGAAGTAAAAAATATAAGGTTGAAAAAATATATAAAATTGCGAGTTATGACTGGAGTTCAGTTACAGCAAATACTAATTTAGAAAACAAAAATACAATAACATTAATAACCTGTATAAATGGAATGCCAAATTACAGGCTATGTGTGAAAGGAGTGGAAATATAAAATAAATTTAAAACAAGAAATTACTTAAGTTAAGAAAGGATGTTGATTTAATGAAATTAATAAAAAGAATATTTGCAGTTTTAGCGGTAGCAGTTCAAATTTTATTAATAGGCAATAATGTAAATGCTGCAAAAATAGGAGAAAGCAAAACACTTGAAAGAGGACCACTTGGTTATTATTGTGTACAAAAGTGGAATGGGTCTAATTGGATTTATTTAACATATAACACAACATATTACACAGATACAAATGGAAAAAAATATGTTGCATATTGTTTAAGTCCAGGAGCTCCAGGAGTTGGTTATGTATTTGGTGAAAAAGATACATATAATGTAAAAATAAAAGAAATAGTAAATGATGACAGAATTTGGAGAATTCTAAAAAATGGATATCCAAATAAAACTTTACAGGAATTAGGTGTTGAAACAGTTGATGATGCTTATTTTGCTACAATGCAAGCTGTAAATAGTGTGCTTAGAGGATATACTTTAGATCAGGCAAAACAATTATATTCTGTTGGACAATTTGCAATAAACGGAGAAAATTTTACAGATGTACAAAGAAGAGGTCAGAAAACTTTAACTGCAATGTATTCATTAATTGATATAGGATTAAATGGAAAAGAAACCAGAAAAGACTTGTTAAATTTATCAATACAAAATACAACAGGTTTTATAAAAGAAAATGATAATTATTATTCACAAACATTTAAAATTGTTTCGAGCTCAAACGTTTCAGAATATACAGTAGAAAAAATTGAAAATCTACCAACAGGTGCATATGTTGCAGATACAAAAGGAAATAAAAAAACAAGTTTTACAGGTGGAGAAAATTTTAAAATTATGATACCTAAAAATCAGATAAGTAAAGATATAAGTGGAAAAATCACAGTGAAAGCATTACAGAAAAATTATCCAATTTACTATGGAGAAAGTGAAGTTTCAGGATTTCAAGACTATGCATTATGCAGTGAAGAATATTCAGATATGTATGCTAGTGCAGAAGTTAATGTAATAACAAATAAATCAAAGCTTGTTATTATTAAAACAGATAGCGAAACAGGCAAACCTTTAAAAGGAGTAAAATTTAAAATAACTAATAGTAGTAATGTTACAAATACATATACAACAAATGAAAATGGAAAAATTGAAATTTCAAATTTATATCCAGGAACTGTAAAAATTAATGAGGTTGAAGCATTAGCAAATTACCAACCGATAAATAAAGAGATTACAGTAAATTTGCAATATGGTGAAACACAAGAAGTTAAAATAAAAAATGAATTTAAAACAGGAAATATTACTATTGAGAAATGTGACAAAGATAATAATAAAATAAAGTTACAAAACGTTAAAATAAGACTATTAGATGAGTCTGGAAATAAAGTTGCTGAAGGTATTACAAATGCACAGGGAATTGTAAATTTCAGTAATTTAAAAATTGGAAAATACAAAATCCAAGAAGTAGAAACTTTGAGCAATTACATATTATTACAGGAAAATGTTGATGTAAAAGTAGAAGCGGGTGAAACAACAAAAGTAAAACTTGAGAATGTAAAGAAAAAAGGAAATATAAAAGTAATAAAAGTTGACTATGATAATCCAAAAGAATTACTATCAAATGTTAAATTTGAATTAAGAAATGAAAAAGGAGAAGTTGTTACTAATGGTGTAACAGATGAAAAAGGCGAAGTTTTATTTAGAGACATAGTAGAAGGAAAATATGTATTAAAAGAAACAAAAGCAAAAGATGGATATGCGTTGCAAGATGAAAGTTATAACATTGTTGTAAAAAACAATCAAACAACAGAGATTACAGTAAAAAACAAGAAGATTTACGTTGTTTATGTTGATAGAATAATTGAAAAGGAGGTTGAAGTACCTGTAGAAGTTGAAAAGATAGTAGAGGTACCTGTTGAAGTTGAGAAAACTGTTGAGATACCAGTAGAGGTAGAAAAGATAGTTGAAGTGCCAGTAGAGGTAGAAAAAATAAAAGAAGTTGAAAAGGTGGTAGAGGTACCAATTGAAAAAGAAAAAATAGTTGAAGTGGAGAAAGTTGTAGAAGTTCCAGTAGAAAAAGAAAAGCTTGTAGAAGTAGAAAAAATAGTAGAAAAACCAGTAGAAAAAATAGTATACAAACAAGCAAAAGAATTACCAAAGACAGGATCAAATGATTATACAGTATTTAATGTGATAACAGTTATGTCATTTGGGGGATATAGTATAATATCTTTAAAAAAGAAAAAATAATAATTTATAACCAAGCATTACAAGCACAAAAACAAATTATTAGCATATATTTAATATAGATTTAATTGGAGGTAAATATATGTTAACTCTTTGTATGTCTGGTTTCTTGGCATTTTTAAAAAGTGCAGTTTTTGTGGTAGGATATATTTCAAACAATAATTTATTCCCTGAACCACTAACTTCGGAAGAAGAAAAAATGTATTTGGAAAAATATAGACAAGGTGACGAAGAAGCAAGAAATATATTAATTGAGCGCAATTTAAGACTAGTAGCACATGTGTGTAAAAAGTATAATACTTCAAATATAGAGCAAGATGATCTAATATCCATAGGTACAATAGGATTAATAAAAGGAATCAAAAGTTTTAATATGGATAAAGGGGTTCGTCTTGCTACTTATGTTTCTAGATGTATAGAAAATGAAATTCTTATGCATTTACGTTCAATAAAAAAACTAAATGCTGAAGTATATTTAGAAGACACTATAGGAAAAGACAAAGATGACAATACAGTTTCGTTACAAGAAGTATTAGAGAATAATGAAAAAAGCATTGAAGATGAAGTTGATTTAAAATTTAAAATAAAAAAATTATATGAAAAGATGAAAGAGGTTTTGAAAGACAGAGAAAAATTAATAATAGAAATGAGATTTGGCTTAGACGGAAAAAAGCCGCGAACACAAAATCAAATAGCTAAAATGCTTGGTATATCGCGTAGTTATGTCTCAAGAATTGAAACAAAAGCAATTAACAAATTATCAAAGGAAATAGAGGAGTAAAATGCAAATTTAATAATTACCGACTGTATAGACTAATCGAAAAAATCTAGATATATAAAGGTGTTCCGGTTACACGAAATTTAATATAATGCTAGTTATTGATTTTTAGGCTTAGCAATTATATAATTAGCTTACTAAAAAAGTGTAATTATAGGGAGGACACAAAATGAAAATAAGTAATGAGTTATATGAAGTACATACAATCAATAACTTTAGAGATATGGTTGACAAAACAGTTGAGAAGTATCCAAATAATGTAGCATATAAATTCAAAGAAAATCTTGGAAAAGAAAATGAAACAATAGTTGAAAAAACATATTCAGATATAAATAAAGAAATAGAAGGATTGGCAACATCTCTTTTAAATCTTGGATTAGAAAACAAGAAAGTAGTAATTATTGCTAACAACAGATATGAATGGTGTGTTAGTTATTTAGCAATAACTACTTCAAACATGGTTGCAGTTCCATTAGACAAAATGTTACCAGAAGGTGAAATTAAAAATTTAATAGCAAGAAGTAAAGCTGATGCAGTTATTTATGAAAAGAAATATGCTGATATATTTAACAGAATCAAAGAATCAGGAGAAAATGAAAACTTAAAAGTATTTATAAATATGGACTTAGAAAGTGAAAAAAATGGTGTGTTATCTTATAAACAACTAGTTGAACAAGGACAAAAGCTTATAAGCGAAGGAAATGATTCATATAGTAAAATCGAAATAGATAATGAAAAAATGAGTGTTTTATTATTTACATCAGGAACAACAGCACAACCAAAAGGAGTAATGTTATCTCAAAAAAATATTTGTTATAATATAATGGGTATTGCAAAACTTGCTAAAATGTATCCAACAGATGTATTACTTTCATTTTTACCATTACACCATACATTTGAATGTACAATAACATTCTTATTTGGTTTCTATAGTGGTGTTACAGTAGCATTTTGCGACGGATTAAAATACATACAAAAAAATCTACAAGAATATCAAGTAAGTGTTTTTGTTGCAGTACCATTAGTACTTGAAACAATGTACAAAAAAATTATGAATGGTGTAGACAAAGCTGGAAAAACAAAATTAGTTGAGAAGATGACGAAAATATCTAATTTCTTATATAAGAAATTGCACATTGATATTAGAAGAAAAGTATTCAAGTCTGTATTAGACCAATTAGGTGGAAAAGTACGTGTAATGTACTTTGGAGCTGCATCTATGAGCAAAGAGGTAATCGATGGATATAACAGATTTGGTATTGCAACAATACAGGGATATGGATTAACAGAAACATCACCTGTTATTGCAGCAGAAACAGATAAGCTAAAAAGACCAGGAAGTGTTGGAATAGCACCATGGTTAGTAGAATTAGATGTTGTTGATAAAGATGAAGAGGGAGTAGGAGAAGTAATTGCAAAAGGACCAAACATAATGCTTGGATATTACGAAAATGAAGAGGCAACAAAAGAAGTGCTAAAAGATGGATGGTTCTACACAGGAGATTTAGGTTACTTCGACGAAGATGGATTACTATATATTACAGGAAGAAAGAAAGAAGTAATAGTTCTAAAAAATGGCGAAAATGTTTATCCTGTAGATATAGAAACATTAGTAAACAAACTTCCATATGTTCAAGAAAGTATTATTTTCCCAAGACCAAATGCAAAAAATGAAATAAACCTAGGGGTAAAAGTAGTTTATGATGAACAAGTTATAAAAGACATATATGGTGACAAAACAGAAAAAGAATATGAACAACTAATATGGGAAGAAATAAAAGAAATAAACAAACAATTACCAGCATTTAAAAGATTAAAAGAACTAATAATAACAACAGAGCCATTAGAGAAAACAACAACTCAAAAAATTAAGAGATTTAAAGAATTCGAAAAAATCCTGGGTACTAAGAGTAAAAAATAAAATTTTTATTAGTAAAATATAAATAGGAGTAAATGACTTAAAGAAGTTATTTATTCCTATTTTTTTCTCGCAAATTTTGGTGGATTTTTTGGGAGATTTTTTGGAGGTGTCCCAAAAAATCTATTGACTTTATATGGCAAAAATTGTAAAATATTTATCAGTAATTATAGAAAAATAAGGAGGATAAATAAAAGTGTTAGAACTAAAAAATATAACAAAAGACTATGCTTCAGGAGATATGAAAGTGCAAGCACTTAAAGGAATAGATTTGAATTTTAGAAAAAACGAATTTGTATCTGTTTTAGGACAAAGTGGTTGTGGAAAAACTACATTGCTAAATATAATTGGAGGATTAGACAGATACACAACTGGAGACTTAATAATAAATGGAAAATCAACAAAAAAATTTAAAGATAAAGATTGGGATGCATACAGAAACTATGCTATTGGTTTTGTATTCCAAAGCTATAACTTAATTCCACATCAAACTGTTCTAGCCAATGTTGAACTTGCGTTAACTCTTTCTGGAGTATCTAAAAAAGAGAGAAAACAAAGAGCAATAAAAGCATTAGAAAAAGTAGGGCTAAAAGATCAAATACATAAGAAACCAAATCAATTATCTGGAGGTCAAATGCAAAGAGTTGCTATTGCAAGAGCATTGGTAAATGACCCTGAGATAATTCTTGCAGATGAACCTACAGGTGCATTAGACACAGCCACAAGTGTTCAAGTTATGGAGATATTAAAAGAAATATCTAAAGAAAAATTAATTATAATGGTAACACATAACCCAGAATTAGCTGAAAAATATTCATCAAGAATTGTAAAAATATTAGATGGAAAAATAGTTGATGATTCAAATCCATACAAAGATGAAGAAGTAAAAAATGATTCAAATGGCAAAGAAAACAAAGCAAAGAAATCAATGAGCTTTTTTACAGCAATTTCACTAAGTTTAAACAACTTAATGACAAAAAAAGGAAGAACATTTTTAACGTCATTCGCAGGAAGTATAGGAATAATAGGAATTGCAATGATTTTATCATTATCAAATGGTGTGCAAAGATATATAGATAAAGTAGAAGAAGACACACTTTCATCATATCCAATTTCAATACAAGAAGAATCTGTTGATTTAGGAAATATGATGACAGCGATGATGGAAGAAAATAACAACAAACAGCCACATAATGATAATCAAATTCATTCAAAAAACATAATGGGAAATATGTTAAGTACAATATCTACTAAGATGAAAACTAACAATTTAGAGTCTTTTAGGAAATATATAGAAAATGAAAATTCTACAATTAAAGATAATGCAAATGCAGTTCAATATAGTTATAATTTGAATTTGAATTTATACAGACCAGATACTGAAAATGGTGTGGTACAAGTAAATCCAAGTACTGTAATGGATAATATTGGTTTTGGACAATCAGAAGCGGAAGCAGAAAGTAGCGCATTATTTTCATTTTCAAGTATGTCAACAACAGATGTATGGTCTGAAATGATGGATAATAAGGAATTGATAAATTCACAATATGATGTTATAGCAGGAAAGCTACCTGAAAAATATAATGAGGTCGTTTTATTAGTTGATGAGAACAATGAAATTAGTGACTATACTTTATATTCTCTAGGATTATATGATCAAAAAGAATTAAAAGATATGATGAAAAGCATTAAAAACGGAAAGAGTTTTGAGAAGAAAGATTCAAAAGCGTTCACATATGATGAGTTATTAAATTTAGAGTACAAACTTATTTTGAATACAGATTATTATGAAAAATCAAACAGTGGAATTTGGGTTGATAAATCTAAAGATACAGCATATATGATAAAGAAAATTAATGGAGCAGAAACAATAAAAATAGTTGGAATAATGAAACCTAAAGCAGAATCTGTTGTTTCAGATACATCAGGATTAATACTATACACAAAAGATCTTACAGAATATGTAATCAACAAAATAAATGATTCTGAAATAGTAAAAGAACAAAAATCAAATCCTAGCAAAAACGTATTAACAGGATTAAACTTTATGAGTGAAAAAGACTTATATTCAATGAATACAGGAATGATATCTGCAGAACAAATGCAAAAAATGCAAAACATGAGTCAAGAAGAAATAATGTCATTAATGTCAAGCTTTACAGGAAATATGGATGCATCATATAAATCTGTAATGAAAAAACTTGGTTCAGTAGACTTAGATAAACCAGCACAAATAAATATTTATCCAAAGAATTTTGAATCAAAAGAAAAAATATCTAAGGCAATTGATGATTATAATCAAATGCAAAGAAACGATGGAAAAGAAGAAAATGTTATAGAATATTCAGACGTGGTAGGAATGATGATGAGTTCTGTTACAACAATAGTAAACATCATTAGTTATGTATTAATAGCATTTGTATCTATTTCATTAGTAGTATCATCAATAATGATTGGAATTATAACATATATATCAGTTCTAGAAAGAACAAAAGAAATAGGTATTTTAAGATCTATTGGAGCTTCTAAGAAAGATATTTCAAGAGTGTTCAATGCTGAAACTTTAATAATAGGTTTAGTAGCAGGTGCAATTGGAATTGGAGTTACATTATTACTATGTATACCTATAAACATTATAATAAAAGCAATAACAAAAGTTCCAAATATTGCTGCATTACCAGTTGGTGGAGGAATTGCTTTAGTAATTATTAGTGTTGTATTAACTGTAATTGCAGGATTAATTCCATCAAAAATGGCAAGTAAAAAAGATCCAGTTGTAGCATTAAGAACTGAATAAAAAAAGAAGGGTATTAATATGGATAAAAATAATTATTATAAAAAAATAGGAATAAAAATAGCAGTAGTAATTGTTGTTTTACTAGGAATATTTTTATTATATAAATTAGCAATGTTTTATATTCCGTTCATAATAGCATTACTTATTGCATCAATTGTAGAACCAGTTGTAAAATTCTTAAATAAAAAATTGAAAATTAATAGAAAAGTAGCTGCAATTATATCATTATTACTTGTTTTTGGAATACTTAGTCTATTAATAACACTAGGTGTAACAAAGCTTGTGGAAGAATGTAAAAACTTAATTGCAAATTCGAATGACTCATATAGAGAATTATATAATTATTGTGTTGGATATGTTAATGATATTCAAAATGGAAATTCACCACTACCAAATGAAATTGCAGAATTAGTTAAAAAGGCAATTCAAGGATTAATTGATGGTGCAAACAGAATAGCAACAGGAATAGGTGGAAACATTATAACAACAGTAAGTTCATTACCAACAATGATTACATATATAATAATAACTATTTTAGCAACAATATTCACATGTTTTGACAGACAATTAGTGTTAGACAAAATATCTAGCCAAGTTCCTAAAAAATGGATAGATAAGACTAAAGAAGTATATACAGATGTATGTGGAGTTACATGGAGCTACATAAAAGCAGAAGCAAAACTATCATTTATATGCTTTATGTGGGTATTAATAGGACTTATAATATTTGATGTTTGCGGACTAGGTGTAAAATACACAATATTAATGGCAGTACTTATAGGATTTATAGATTTACTACCAATATTTGGAGCTGGTTCAGTAATGATACCATGGGCAATATACCTAGGTTTCACAGGAAATATCCCATTAGCAATAGCAGTAATATGCTTATGGGGAGTATGGGCAATAATAAGACAACTAATGGAACCACACATGGTAAGTAAACAAATAGGAATGCACCCATTAATCACACTAGCTGCAATGTACACAGGCTTTAAATTAATAGGTGTATTTGGATTAATGGTAGGTCCAATTGTATGTTTAATTTTATTAAATGTGTTTAATGAATTATTGAAAAAAGGTGTATTAAAATCATTCTTTGAAATGGAATAAAAAAATAAGAAAAGAACAGGTTGTTGTAAAATTAATTGTAATAACCTGTTGTTTATTGCTTAAAAGCATGATGGAATTGACTTTTAAGATAAATTATGATAAAATTCATTCTGTTTAGACCGAGGTCGGTCTTTTATCCGTAATCCGCTTTTAATAATTTAGAGAGGATGGTTATGTATGTTTCAGGCTCTTATAAGCTGGATTTATGCTTTGACAATTTGGGATGTCACATTTACGTTTGGCAAAGACCTATGTAAAAAAAAGAGAAGGAAAATTTGGTACTACCTTATTCATGACACAATTACAATTGCTTTAATGGTTTTATGGATTCTTGTTTCTAGTAAGACGGAAAGCTGGGGTAAATATGTGGGTAGATTCGTGTATCCATTTTACGCGGCTCTCCTTGGAGTAAGAGGTTTTCATACCTACAATCTGATTTCTAAAAGACCTAAAGAAAAAATAATGCGTAAAGCTGAAGACATTTTGGAGGGACTTGAAGAACAGCAAAATCATGCACCAATTTTTGCCTATGACAGAGTAAGCGAAGTAATTGAAAAGCTTAAAAAACTTTTAAACAAATGTAGCGGTAGTTCCGAAGTGGCAGAAACCGTTAAATTCGTGTTTTCTTCGGTGTTACCTGAGTTTGTCGAAACAAACAAAAAATATATTAAAACATTTGATGTTAAGGAAAACTCTGAAAGAGATAATGCAGTTCTGCAAATGAGACATTCATGTGAGATTTTTCTTGAATTGATTGAAAAAGCTGAGTCTGACCAAGACGAAATTGATGCTGGTAAGAAAAAAATTGCAGAGATTGAGGTTAATACTCAGTTCGAAACACAGGTAAATTCATTTGCTTCATTTGTGGAGGCAGGACATTCTTTAGAGGGCTTACCAATGCACAACCAAGATGATTCTGAAAGAGCTTTTGAAGAACTTATGAAGTCTCAAGAGTATTCAGACTCTCAAAATCAAGAAGCAACAGAGCTTCAAAGTCAATTATGAAAAACAAAAAAGAATGCTGTTTTAAATAACAGCATTCTTTTTGGCTTAAATGTTAAATATTATCAATAGCATTTCTTGCAAGTTCATCACATCTATTATTAAACTCGTTATCACTATGACCTTTAACTTTAATAAAAGTAACTTTATGAATCTTAGTAAGCTCATACAATTCTTGCCATAATTCTTTATTTTTAACAGGGTCATTACCAGCAGTTTTCCAGCCTTTTTTAATCCAGTTATAAATCCATCCTTGATTAAAGCAATTTACAACATAAGCACTGTCACTATATAATTTAACATCACATGGAAACTTCAAAAGCTTTAAAGCCTCAATAACAGCAGTCATTTCCATAACATTATTTGTAGTTTCTTTTGAGCCACCAGATATTTCTTTTTTATTTCCTTTATACATCAAAATAGAACCCCAACCACCAGGACCTGGATTCCCAGAACATGCTCCATCAGTATAAATAACAACTTCTTCCATAAAACTCATCCCTTTCAAAATTTTATTGCACTTTTCATTCATTTATGATATTATACCAGTAAAGTTATCAAAACACAATACAAAAAGGAAGTGAAAATTTTGAGCGAAGTTCTTGGAGTTATAGCAGAGTATAACCCATTCCACAATGGGCATTTATACCATTTACAAAAGACAAAAGAATTAACAGGTTGTAAATATGTAGTTTGCGTTATGAGTGGAAATTTTGCACAAAGAGGAAATACTTCTATAGTTGATAAGTGGAAAAAAGCAGAAATGGCTCTTGCAAGCGGAGTTGACTTAGTTCTTGAATTACCTACAGTATATAGTGTAGCAAGTGCGGAAAATTTTGCGTCACGGAGCTGTAAGATTACTAGATAGCTTAAAAATAGTAGATACAATATCATTTGGAGCGGAAACTGAAGATATGGCGGCATTAAATAACATAGCAACAGTTTTAGCTGAAGAGCCAAAAGAGTATACTAATATTTTGAAAGTTGAATTAAACACAGGTGTATCATATCCAAAAGCAAGAGAAACAGCGTTAATTAGATATTTAAATGATGACAAAAGATATAATGATATACTAAAAAATCCTAACAATATTTTAGGAATTGAATATTTAAAATCATTGAAAAAATTGAAAAGCAAAATTGACCCAGTATCAATTAAAAGAGAAAAAGTATATTACAATGACCAAAGAATTGTTGATGATTTTGCAAGTGCAACAGCAATTCGAAAACTAGTTGCTAACAAAGAATTTGGTGAACTAATAAGAGTAGTACCAAGAAAAACTTATGATGTAGTAACAAAAGAATTTGAAGTTGGAAATGTTGTATATGATATTGCAAAATTTGAAAAAGAAATTTTTTATGCTTTAAGAAAAATGACATTAGAAGAAATCGCAGAATTACCAGATGTTACAGAAGGATTAGAAAATAGCATAAAAAACGCAGCAAAT
This sequence comes from Lachnospiraceae bacterium Phil5, assembly GCA_002633185.1. GTDB lineage: Bacteria > Bacillota > Clostridia > TANB77 > CAG-508 > CAG-492. Next base: position 347,119 of record NWBM01000002.1, on the reverse strand, counting down.
TTCTGCAATAATATTAATGATTTCATAAATATGGTAAAAACAAAAAGATATACACAAACAAGGATTCAAAGAATACTATTATTTGCTTTACTTGGAATTACTAAAAAAGATGTACAAGCAGCCAAAAAAGTAGTTCCATATGCACGTGTTTTGGGTTTCAATAGTAAAGGAAAAATGTTACTTTCAGGAATAGCACAAAAAAATCCTAAAATGCCAGTAATTACATCATTGAAGAAATTCATGGATACAAACACAAATAAAACTTATAAAAGAATGTTAGAAATAGATAAATTTTCAACAGATGTATATACATTAGGATTTCAATATGACTCAATAGCAAATTTGGATTATACAAGAAATATGGTAATTATGTAAAAACAAAAGAAAGGAGAAAAAAATGAACGAAATATTCGCAGATTTACACGTACACATAGGTAGATCAGAAAACGGAAAACCAATTAAAATAACAGCAGCAAAATCTTTGAATTTTGCAAACATAGCTAAGGAATGCGCAGACAGAAAAGGAATAAATGTAGTAGGAATAATAGATTGTGCTTCTCCTTATGTTATAGAAGATATAGAAAACTTCTTGAAAACAGGAGATGCTTATGAAATAAAAGATGGTGGAATTATTTACAAAGATAAGGTTTGCATCATTTTAGGAAGCGAAATAGAAACATCTGAAATAAATGAACAAGGAAAAACAGGAAGTGCTCATAACTTATGTTATTTTCCAACATTAAAAGATATAAAAGCATTTTCAAAAGAAATGAGTACACATATAAAAAATATTACTCTAAGCTCACAAAGAGCAAATATTTCTGGATACGAATTAATCGATATAGTAGAAAAATACAATGGTGTTCTAATTCCTGCACATGCATTTACACCACATAAAAGCTATTATGGAAATTGTACACAAAGTATGAAAAGAATTTTTAAAGAGAAATATGGCAGAATTCCAGCAATAGAGTTAGGTTTGAGCTCAGATACATTTTTAGCTGATGAAATATCAGAACTTGAAAATAAATCATTTTTAACAAATTCTGATGCACATTCTCTACCTAAAATAGCAAGAGAATACAATAAAATTTTAGTCGAAGATATCAGCTTTAAAGAGCTTATGAAAGCAATTAAAAGGGAAGATGGAAGAAAGATTTTAGCAAATTACGGATTAGATCCAAAACTTGGAAAATATCATAGAACATATTGCGAAAAATGTGATAAAAGAATTGAAGGACCAGCACCAGTTCTTTTATGTCCAGATTGCGATAGTTCTAATATTACAATGGGGGTTTTTGATAGAATAGAAGTAATTAAAGACAAACCAACAACAAAAAGTCCAGATTTTAGACCACCATACATATACCAAATTCCACTACAATTTATACCAGGAGTTGGTCCAAAAGTAATAGATAAATTATTAGGAAACTTCGAAACAGAAATGAATGTTTTACACAAAATGTCTAAAGATGATATTGAAGGTGTAGTAGGAGCAAAAGTTGCAAATAATATTTATAATGCATGTAATGGAAATGTAGACATTCAAGCCGGTGGTGGCGGAGTTTATGGCAAGATTAGCGTAGGCTAAAAAATTGCATAAAAAAAGTAAGAATAAAATATGAGTAATTAAAAAAAATTCCCCACACATAAAAAATGTGCGGGGAATTTCAGGCTTATACAATTTTGTGAGTTTATATGTCTTGTACCTTATACCAGCTTAAGCAGCCGGCAAATCATTGCAGTGCGAATCTGCTCCTGCTGCTCTCGAGTAAACATTTCCGGAAATTCGAACAACGCTTTTCCAAGAACATTGATTTCCTGCTTTACAGTATTGGGCAAACGGAGAGTGAGATACTTTGCTGCAAAAAGTCCTTTGTTTTCAATGCTATACGGAATATCACGCTTAAGAAGAACTTCAGCAAATCCATCTTCAATCCACTCGGGATAACCTTTTGGCGGAAAGATAGTATCATCTAAAAGAAGAAAACTTTCCCCGTCAGTTGCAACAAAGTAGTATTTACGGAATGTTTTAACCACTTTGCCTGTGTTTGTGTACGGATGATTCTTGTACGTTTTATCCCAGATTTTTGAAGCTTTAAGGCACGGAATGAGCTTTTTTGAAGCAAAAGATCCTGCAGTTGCTCCAGCTGCTATAGTAGTAATAGAAGCGAGAAAAATGATTGCAGACCGAGCTTTCATAATGGTAGACCTCCTTTTAATTATGTTGCGTATTTTGCTTTAGTTTCCTAATGCAATCTACATGAGCCTTGTTGGTATATATGAATAATACAGAACAACTATATAATTCAATACCAACTCCTATTATATTGGCTGGGAAAACCAGCTTTTAATAACAACATATTAACATAATAATAACCAAAAATCAAGTGATATACCTGTTATTTCAATCATATTATAAAAAATACAAAAAAATATAGTTGACAAAATGTAAAAAAAGCGTATAATTATATTATATCAAAAACAAAAATGAGACAAAGTAAAATAAAAGCTATCAAAAGAGAGGATTAGTCACCGGCTGAAAGCTAATCTAGAAGAGCATATTTGAAAAACTACCTCATTGTTGCTAGGCCATAAACCTAGACGTATTACTTGCGTTAAAAGTATTAATTGAGTAAAAAATAGGATGGAACCGTGTTATAATTATAAATAATATAGCACTCCTATAAATGCAAAAGTATTCTGCATTTATAGGAGTGCTTTTGTATTGAAAAAAGAAAAGGAGGTTTTTTTATGATTAAACTAGAACTAAAAGATGGCTCAGTAAAAGAAGTAGAGTCGGGAAAATCAATTTATGAAATTGCACAAGGCATAAGCGAAGGATTGGCAAGAGTTGCAACTTGCGGAAAAATTAACGGAGAGGTTAAAGATTTAAGAACAATTATTAATGAAGATTGCAAACTTGAAATTTTAACTTTTGATTCAGAAGATGATGACAAAGAAGGTAAAAAGGCATATTGGCATACAACTTCTCATATAATGGCACAAGCTATTAAAAGATTATTCCCAGAGGCAAAATTAGCAATAGGACCAGCTATTGATGAAGGTTTCTATTATGATTTTGATGTTGAGGTTCCATTTTCAGAAGAAGACAAAGCAAAAATTGAAGAGGAAATGAAAAAAATAATTAAAGAAGATTTACCTATTGAAAGATTTAATCTTCCAAAAGCAGAAGCTTTAGAATTAATGAAAGATGAACCATATAAACAAGAATTAATCAATGATTTAGCTGAAGGTGAAGAAATAAGTTTCTATAAACAAGGAGATTTCACAGACTTATGTGCAGGTCCACATTTAATGAGCACAGGAAAAGTAAAAGCTGTTAAGATTCTAAGTTCATCTGGTGCATACTGGAGAGGTAGTGAAAAAAATAAAATGCTACAAAGAATTTATGCAATATCTTTCCCAAAGGCAAGTCAGCTTGAAGAACATCTTCAATTATTAGAAGAAGCTAAAGAAAGAGATCACAGAAAAATAGGAAAAGACTTAAAATTATTTATGACACATAAATTAGTAGGGGCAGGTCTTCCACTATATTTACCAAAAGGTGCAACAATAAGAAGAACTTTAGAAAGATATATCCAAGACAAAGAATTAGCATTAGGATATTGGCATGTATATACACCATCACTTGCAAATGTAGATTTATACAAAACAAGTGGACACTGGGATCACTACAAAGATGATATGTTCCCAATGATGAAAATGGATGAAGAAGAGTTAGTTTTAAGACCAATGAACTGTCCACATCACATGTTAGTATATAAAAATGAATTACATTCATACAGAGATTTACCAATAAAAATAGGAGAGTTAGCACACGATTTCAGATATGAAAACAGCGGTGCAGTTTGCGGACTTGAAAGAGTGCGTCAAATGTGTCAAAATGATGCACACTTATTTGTAAGACCAGATCAAATTAAAGAAGAGGTTGGAAAAGTATTAAACTTAATAAAAGAAGTTTATCAAAAAGACTTTGGATTCTCACCAGATGCATTTAAATACAGATTATCATTAAGAGATAAAGACAATATAGAGAAATATATAGATAATGATGAAATGTGGGAGACGGCAGAAAGCCAATTAAGAGCAATATTAAAAGAATTGAACATAGAATTCTACGAAGCAAAAGGAGAAGCAGCCTTCTATGGACCAAAGATTGATATTCAAATAAAGACAGCATTAAATCATGATGTTACAATACCAACATGTCAATTAGACTTCGCTTTACCAGAAAGATTTGATTTATCATATATTGGGGAAGATGGAGAAAAGCATAGACCAGTTGTAATCCACAGAGCAATACTGGGAACATCAGACAGATTTATGTCATTCTTATTAGAAGAAACAAAAGGAAATCTACCAACATGGCTTGCACCAGTTCAAGTTAAAATTCTAAATATAACAGACAATCAATTAGAATATGCAAACGAAGTAGCAGATATTCTAAGAAAACACAAAGTACGTGTTGAATTAGATGACAGAAATGAAAAAATAGGATACAAAATTCGTGAAGCACAACTTGAAAAAGTTCCATACATGCTTGTAATAGGAGACAAAGAGGTTCAATCTAAAACAGTTGGAGTTCGTTCAAGAAAAGACGGAGATGTTGGAGCAGTTGCATTAGATGAGTTTGTAAAAAATATTGTTGAAGAAATTGAAACTTTAGCAAAATAAGGAACAATTGGGGAAAAGTTACTGTTTTAAACATAAAGAATAAATATTATAAATAAGCATATATTATACAAAATGAAAGTGAGGTATGATATATGCTTTTTAAATACATAAAGAAAGTTTCAAAAAAAGTAATAGGTTTAACGCTAGTTATATATTTGATTTTTTCAATATTTTTAGTATCGAGAGCAGAAAATTATGAGTGGACTGTAATTAATAATTCTGATGCAATTGAGACAAATAGTCAAGCAGAAGGAGAGAATGTGGATAAAACTATAAAAGATGAACTTAATCTAGACTGCGAATCTGCAATCCTAATAGAGCAAAACAGTGGCCAAGTGCTATACGAAAAAAATGCACATGAGCAACTTCGCCCAGCAAGTGTAACAAAACTAATGAGCATTTTGCTAATATTCGAAGCCCTAGAATCAGGACAAATAACAATAGAAGACCAAGTACCATGTAGCCAAAACGCAGCCTCAATGGGCGGTTCGCAAATATGGCTAGATACAAAAGAGACACTAACAGTAAACGAAATGCTAAAAGCAATCTGCATAGTATCAGCCAATGACTGTGTAGTAGCCATGGCAGAATACATATCAGGCTCAGAAGAAGCATTTGTAACCAAAATGAACGAAAGGGCAAAACAACTAGGAATGAACGATACCTGCTTCAAAAACTGTCATGGAATAGATGAAGACGGACATGTAACATCAAGTTATGATATTGCACTAATGTCAAGAGAATTATTACTGAATCATCCAGGAGTAACAAATTATACAACAGTATATATGGATTCACTAAGAAACGGCACATCTCAACTAGTCAACACAAACAAACTAATAAGAAACTACAATGGAGCAACAGGTTTAAAAACAGGTTCAACATCACTTGCTTTATACAATTTATCAGCAAGCGCAACAAGAGACAATTTATCATTAATAGCTGTAGTAATGAAAGCTCCAACAAGTGATTTACGATTCAAAAATGCAAGAACATTGTTAGATTATGGATTTAAAAACTATTCATACAAACAGCTCGCAAATAAAGGAGATGTAATTGCGGACGTAAATGTATCAAAAGGAATAGAAAAAAGCGTTAAAGCTGTATTGCAATCAAATGCAGGAGTACTAGTAAAAAAAGGAAAAGAAGGGGAAGTAGTGCAAAATATTCAAATTGATAAAAACATTCAGGCACCCGTGAAAGCAAATCAAAAAATAGGGACAGTAATATATAGCATTGACAACAACACTGTGTCAACTGTTAATATTATAGCTGAAAAAGACATAGAGAAAGAAACATTTGCACAAATAACGAAGCTGGTTTATCAGAAATGGTTTAGTCTTTGCAGAAAATAATTTTGAACAGATTTTTTGGGAGATTTTTTGGAGGTGTCCCAAAAAAATTATTCAAATATACTTGCTAAATACAACTACTTAAACTATAATAAAAATGTCTTTTATAAAAATATAAAACAAAAGAAAAATTTAAGATAACGGGGTAAAAAAATGAAAATCGAAAATACAAAAATTAAAAATATAAACGTACATTTTTGGGTGCTATTGAACATAGCAATCTGTGCAATTATTAATGATTATGCAGTATATTTAACAGGAATAAATTATGGTATTTCTTTAATTATTTCTACAATAATTCTTGTGGTAACTAACTTTTTTATAATTAAGAAAAAAATTATAACAATAAAATCAGACTTTGAATGGTATGATATTGTCTTTATTTTGATGGTAATTATTCTGGCTGCACTAAGAATCGCAATTCCAGATACAACATACGATACAATTAATTATCATATATATTTGCAAGAAAATATTAGAATAGATAAAATAAATTTTGATTTTTTCGCTGGAAAGACATTTAATGGATTTCTTTTTCCGCTAGGAGATAGAATGCATTATATTGCAAGATATCTTTTAGGATATAGATTGGGAACAATAATATCATATTATTCAATTATTGTTATATTTTATCAATTTAAGAATGTTTTAAATCATATAACAGGTAAGAGAAAACTAAACTCTTTTTTAGCAATTTTGTGTTGGACATCGTTCATATTAAGGCAATGGACAGGATTTTATTATATTGATACATTTTCTGTTGCCTTCACATTGGGAATAATATATTTTTTATTAACTGAAAAAGATTGCTTTGCTGACAAATCAAAAATATGGTATCTAACTGCTTTAACAGGAATCTTAACTGGAATTAAGTTGCCAAATTTAATTTTAATTTTCCCAGTATTTTTAATATTTTTAATAAAAAGAAGAAAACAACTAAAATTAAAAAGTGTTCCCGTATATTTAGTAGCGGCAATAATATTTATAATACCATTTATAATTTATATAATTGACAACATAATACAAACAGGAAGTCCTTTATATCCATTTTATAACAATATTTTAAAATCAGAATATTTTGGCAATTATTCATGGGTAGAACCTTTATTTGGAATTCCAAATTGGAAGTATAAATTAATTTGGCCAATATATACAAGTTTGTCAAAAGATGGTTATGGAGATAGATTTATTCTTACAGATCCAATATGGGCAATTGGATATGTTATATCATTGTTATATTTAATATATGGAGCCATTAAATGGAAAAAAAGAAATAAAGAATTATTTTTGATATCAATAATAGCTATTATTATGACTTTTTTGTGGGTACAATTTTTATATGGCTATATGAGATATGGACTAATTATACCAGTGTTGTATTCATTGATTATTGGGGTACTTATAAATAAATTGGCATATTTCATAAGAAGAAAATTTTTGAGTTCGATAGAAAAAGAAATGATTTATGTGTTTTTTGCATTAGTATCTATATTTCTTGTTTGGATTTTTGCATTAAGTATCATAACAGAAGTTGATTTGAAGCAAGTAGCTAATAATTATAAATATGTTTTTAAAGATAGAAATGGAATAACAATAAAAATAGACGGAGTTTGGGGAGTAGATGGAGATGACAGCGCTTTAACACAAATTTTAAGAGAAAAAGATGTTCCAATTTATAATTTGCAGAAGCAGTTGTATAGTTCAAGCGAAAAGGCAAAAAAACAACATGAAGAAATATTAGAAAACAATAAGGATATATATGTTTTAATAAATAAAAAAATGTTTAAAATAAAATATTTATACTTATATGGAGATGGTTTTGAGTTGGAAAAAATTAGATCATACACTGTTGATGAAATTCCATATCTTGAAGCAAGTGATGTTCTGTATTTATATAAGCTAAAACCAAGATATATCATAAAAGACATACAAATTCACTACGAGCAAAAAAATATTGAGTAGAGTTTTTGGGACACATCCAAAAACTCTATTCAATTTTACTAATGCTAGCATAAACATTTTTGTCATCACAAGAAGTAAATAATTTTATATCATTTTCAGTATCGTTTCTAAATTTAAAGTCGACAGTATTATATGAAACAGTAGCATCTTTCCCATCTTCTATATAATCAACATCACGACCGTGTTCGTGTCTTTCTACAATAATAATTCCTTCAGCTTGTAGGCATGCATTATATAAAGTTGTGCTTACTTGGCAATTGCCACCGCCTAGGGCATATTTTATTTCTTTGTTTACAAATATTTCAGATTCTAAATATCCTTCTTCAGCTGTGCATGGTCCAACAATTTGATTAAATGAAAACGTATATCCTTTTTTTAATACATATTCATTTATCTTATTACAAGTTAATTTAATATTTACAATTCTATTTGGACTTCCAGATTTAAGAGGTGTTGAAAATGAAGCTATTTGTGTTTCTTTAGATTCATTAGAACTATTATCATAAGGGGATGCTTTTGAATCATTATTAAAAGAGTTTTCTGAAGAATTAATAATGTCACTTGGTTTGTTAGAATTTATCTTATCAGAAATACTACATCCACTAAAAAGAAAAGAAGCAGATATAAATAATGTAATTAAAATTAATATTTTCATTCTTAAAAATCCTCCACTAAATTTTATAAATATAGTGTTTCACAAAAAAATAAATATATACTATTGTGAAATAATAATTATTGTTTTATAATGAAATTGTAAATGCAAAAGAAAATGGAGGGGAAGATATGAATTTTACAGTAAGTGTAGCAGTATGCGCTTTGTTTATAATATTTTGTATAGTAATAATTAGAACCGATTTTTGGCAGTTTGTTTATACAACATTAAGAGATTTGCCAAAACCAGTGAAAGTACTAACAATTCTAATATTGCAAATATTGCTGATAGTTGTAATAGTATTGGAAATAAAATTTTATTTTTTGAGATAAAAAATTTTAAAAATATTATTATAATTAAAGGAGATTAAAATGAAAAATAAGAAATTAATATGTATATTAGCAATTTGTGTTGCCATTTTAACAGCAACAGTAATTCATAAAAGATTTGAAAATGATACGTATTTTACTATTCCGACAGGAAATTATATACTTCAACATGGAGTAAACGAAGATGAACCATTTACATGGCATGAAAATTTAAAATTTACAAAGTTAAGATGGGGTTTTGATATTGTAGTTGCATTAACATACAATGTAGCAGGATTCACAGGATTATATGTATTTGTAATATTGATGTCTATAGCAATAGGCTTAACAATGTTTATAACTTTAATAAAAAGAAAAAATAATCCAATAGTGGCATTTTTAGTTACAATATTTATTGTAATGTGTATGAGAGAATGCTTAAAATGTAGGGGACAGATAATGTCATATTTGTTCTTTATATTTGAAATATATTCAATACAAATGCTCCTGGATACTGGAAAGAAAAAATACAGTGTTTATCTGGTTATAACATCATTTTTAATACTAACATTCCATTCATCAGTATGGCTTGCACACTTTATTTTCTATATGCCATATATATTAGAATGGATATTAAACAAAATAAAAGTTCACAATGTTGTTGAAAAAACTGAAAAATTTGTGCTTGAAGAAAGAAGTAAAGAAAGTATGAAACTCTTATTTATAACAATGGGAATTGTTTTATTAACAGGATTCTGCACACCACTAAAACTATCGCCTTTCACATATATGTTTAAGGTAATGGGGGGATATTCAAGCAAAATAATTTTAGAACTTCAAAAGCAAAAAATACATGATAGTAAGGAATTATTAACTGTAATAACAATTGTTTTAGGAGTATTAAGCATAACAAAAACAAAAATCAAATTCACAGATGCGTGTCTTGTTATAGGATTAGTAATAATGTCAACTTTAGCTGTAAGAAACTTATTTATAGCTCTTGTTGTTCTTGCATTCCCAATAGCGAGTCTAATAACATCTTATATTGAAGCATATAATAAACAAGAATTATTTGATAAATTAGATAATAAGCTGAATAGCAGTTATGGATTGTTAGCAATAATTTTACTAGTGTGTATTGCACTATCAATTGATAATTATAGATATATTTATAAAGAAAGCTATGTTGATGAGAAAGCATATCCAGTTGGGGCATCTGAATTTATTTTAAATAATATAGATATGAAAGAAATGAGATTGTATAATCATTTTAATTTTGGATCATATATGGAATTCAAAGGAATACCAACCTTTATGGATAGCAGAAGTGAAGTATATTGTGAAGAATTTAACAATGTACAAATATTAAAAGATTTTGGTCGTTTTGATTTAGAGGTATCAATGACTCCAGAAGAGATGATAGAAAAATATGGAATAACACACTTTATATTTACAGAAAACAATTCAAATGGATTAAAAATGCGTACTAATGATAGCAAATATAATAAAATATATGATGATGGAAATTTTGTTATCTTTGAAGTAAACAAAGATGCTGTGGATTTTAGCGTAAAAGTAAATCCAATAGTTATAAAATAAAAATAAAAAACAAAATGAATTAATTCATTTTGTTTTTTATTTTACATTATTTGTTTTGCATGTAATATTACTCTAGATTTACCTGTAGCATCACAAGTAGAAAGTGTTATAATTGAATCTGTTTCAGAGACACTAACGCCGAAATCATGAATACTTCTTCTTTTTAAAGTATTTATAAAACTAAGAAAATCTTTTCTGCTTGAGAAATCAGTTGTTAAATAATATGTTTCAGACTTAATTGTATACACAGAGAAAACTTCATAAACGTGTGTACCATTAGGGCTAGTAAAAGTAATATATTTGTTAGTAGAATTGTTATACCAACTAGGACTTTGAGTATTTTTCAATGTGGCAAACATACTTGAATCCATTCTATTATGACCATATATAATTATATTTTTATCAGTTCCATCAAATTTATTTCTATAGTCCGCAAAAATCCAACCAGCAGAGTTCCAAGATTTATCAAAAGAATGGTTAAGATAAAATGAATTATCAGAATGTTTTGCAACAGGATAATCTATAGTAGTATTAGGAACTTTTATCCATCCAACAGTATTGTTATTTACCGCAAATAATTTATCAAAATCCAGTTCATAAACAGGTATTTTAATTACATTTTCGTCTGAATCTTCGGAAGAATCTGTAACTCTTACATCAATATAAACAGTGTCCTTAATACTAGATTCGGTAAGATTTTTTATCATATCAGAGTTACGCTTGTTTTCTAAGTACCAATAACCGATATAAATTAAACATCCAATTATAACTATAATTGAAATAATTCTAAAAAATAAAAGAATTTTATTTGATTTTCTTTCGTGTTTTCCCTTCATAACTTATCACCAAGTGTATTATAACAAACAGAAGTTAAAAAGTCTACAAAAAATAAAAAAATCCCGCAGCACATAAAATGCGTGCGGGATTTAGAATCACTTATGAATAGCAGGATCATAGAATTTAGCTAAGAATTTTCTTTGCTCAGAGTTATTCTGGAAACTTCTATCATAACTAAACGCTGCCTGACGGAACTTTGGATTCCGACAATTCTTCTTAAGGAAATCCTTAGGAAGATTTTTAAGACCGAAAACTGTCAGGAGATAATAAAAACGATTTTCACCCCAACGCGTTGTACGATCACAGATGTTTTGAAGAACAATTTCACATGGAAGTGTCATTAGTACTTCAAAAAGATCATCTGTATTGAACATAGAATCTGGCACAAAGCTCAAAATTGTACCAATTATTTTTTCGGCTTCTATGGAATCGTAATCCAAAGAGAGTGACCCAATTTCAAAGTCCAGAGCATCAACAACCTGGTTAAGGTCGTGTGGGTCGATACAGAATACAGATCCGGCAAACTCAAACTTTAATGTTTGGTTCGGTAATTCGGTTGCAGCAGATTCAACAGGAACTTCAAGTTCATGAATCAGCCGTTCTGTTGTTTCGTCCAGTTCATCTGAAACCAGAAGACCCGGAAGATTTGCATATTCGCCTTTCATAATGTTTCTCCTTTTTCTCTTTTTCAATGTGATATCTATATGTGACTATATCTCGAGGGGAGATATAGATATAAAGGGTTAATCTGCCACAGTTGTAGCAGATGCCAAGGGATAAAATGACTCCTTTCATAATATTTATGTATATATAAGCATTCAATAAAACATTGTGCTCTGGAAACAAAGTCTTATTGAACACTAGTTACAAAAGTATGTTTTCATTATACCATATAGCATAGCTTATGTCAACAAAATCCAATTCCTAAAAAACACTTGACAGTTTACAATAATACATATAAAATAGGTATGTAAGTAGAAATATATATATAAATTTGAAAAAATAAATATATTTAAACTGAACATTGAAAAATTAATAGAAAGAGGTGTAAGATTATGGACGCTATAATCATAATCGCCGTTTTTCTTATCTCAGCAGTAATTTTCACATTTGTAGGATTTTTCCTAAGGAAGAAAATTGCTGAATCTAAAATACAAAATGCAGAAAATGAAGCAAAAAGAATTATTGAAACAGCAACAAAAGATGCTGAAAATAGAAAAAAAGAAGAAATATTTAAAGCAAAAGAAGAAATAATGAATGCAAGAAAAGATTTAGATCAAGAGATTAAAGAAAGAAGAGGCGAAGTACAAGTACAAGAAAGACGTTTAGTACAAAAAGAAGAAAACTTAGAAAATAGAATAGCACAATTAGAAAAGAAAGAGCAAGAATTAATACAAAAAGATGCTGATTTAGATGTAAAATCTCAAGAAATGGATAAAGTAATAAACTCTCAAAGAGAAGAATTACAACGTATTTCAAGAATGTCTGTAGATGAGGCAAAGAAATTTTTATTAAATGAAGTAGATAAAGATTTAACTCAAGAAAAAGCAGCTTTAATACGTAGCCATGAAGAAGAAGTTAAAGAAAAATCAGATAAAAGTGCAAAAGAAATAATCAGTTACGCAATACAAAAATGTGCTGCAGATCATACATCTGAAACAACAGTTTCAATTGTATCTTTACCTAATGATGATATGAAAGGTAGAATTATAGGTAGAGAAGGTCGTAACATAAAAACATTAGAAACTTTAACAGGAATTGATTTAATAATTGATGATACACCAGAAGCAGTTATAATTTCAGGTTTTGACCCATTAAGAAGAGAAGTTGCAAAACTAGCTCTTGAAAAATTAATTGATGATGGTAGAATCCACCCTGCTAAAATCGAAGAAATGGTTGAAAAAGCAAAAGAAGAAATTGCAGCTATTATCAAAGAAGAAGGAGAAAGAGCTGTAATGGAAACTGGAGTTATAGGATTACATCCAGACATTGTTAAATTAATTGGTAAATTAAGATACAGAACAAGTTATGGACAAAACGTATTAAACCACAGTATAGAAGTATCTAACCTAGCTAGAATAATGGCAGAAGAATTAGGATTAGATGCAAAACTTGCAAGACGTGCTGGACTTTTACATGATTTAGGAAAAGCCCTAGACCATGATATGGAAGGAACACACGTTGAAATTGGTGTTGATATACTTAAAAAGTATAAAGAAAACCCTATAGTAATAAATGCAGTAGAAGCGCACCACGGAGATGTTGAACCACAAACATTAGAAGCAGTGCTAATTCAAGCTGCAGATGCTATATCAGCCTCAAGACCAGGAGCAAGAAGAGAAACTTTAGAAACTTATATCAAACGTCTACAGAACTTAGAAGAAATTGCAGATTCATTCGAAGGAGTAGACAAATCATTTGCAATTCAAGCTGGTAGAGAAGTAAGAATTATTGTAAAACCAGACAAAATCTCAGACGACCAAATGGTATTAATGTCTAGAGAAATTGCAAAGAAAATTGAAGATGAAATGGAATATCCAGGACAAATCAAAGTTAATATGATAAGAGAAACTAGAGTTATTGAATATGCTAAATAGTAAAAAAGCAAATAGGAATTATCCTATTTGCTTTTTTGAATTTTACTATTGACTTTTTATTAAATAAAAAATATAATTTCTTTTGTAACTAGATATATATAATGCCACTATAGCTCAGTTGGTAGAGCAACTGATTCGTAACCAGTAGGTCTGCAGTTCGATTCTGCATGGTGGCACCACTAAAAACAGCTAAATCAATAGGTTTAGCTGTTTTTGAAAGTTGTGAAATTTTTTGTAAGGTTAAAATGGTTTTTCTCAATAGTAGATATCGTAGCTGCATTAACGGAAAGTGATTATCAAAGGGCAAGAAACTATTGGAAAGTATTAAAATGTAGATTAAAAGATGAAGGAAATGAGTCGGTTACAAATTGTAACCAACTGAAAATGAAATCAAAAGATGGAAAGTTCTACAATAAAGAAAGAATAGATGAAACATATGATCCAGAACTAGCGATAAATAGAGCATTATGGTACGATAAATTAATTGATATTTTTACAAAATTGTTTTATAATATTTGAAAAGTAAAATATTCAGGAGGCATGAAAATGAAAGAACTATTATTTGCAACAGGAAACGCATCAAAAGTCGCAAGATTTTCTGAAAAACTACAAAACAAAGGAATTACAGTAAAATCACTAAAAGATATAAACATCAACATAAATATAGAAGAAAACGGAAAAACAGCCATAGAAAATGCAACAATAAAAGCAAAAGCATATTATGAAGCAACAAAAATTCCAACAATGGCAATAGATGACACACTATACATAGAAGGTATTCCAGAAGATAAACAACCAGGAGTTTATGTAAGAAGAGTTAATGGAAAAAGATTAAGCGATGAAGAAATGATTAAGCATTATACGAATTTAGTAAAAACTTATGGTAAAGATGGTAAGCTAAACACAAAATGGATATCTGGAATGGTTATTATAAAAAATGGTAAAGTTTCAACACATACAGAGATTTCAAGTGAATACTACTTAGTAGATACACCTACTAAAGAAAGAAAAGAAGGATATCCATTAAGTTCAATAATGGTAAATAAAAAGGCCAATAAGTATGATATTTATCTTACAGAGGAAGATAAGAAAAACATGCAATCTGATGATACAGGTTACATTAATTTTATTGAAACAACTATATCAAACAAATAAATTTCTGCAATTTTGTAGAAATTTATTTTTGCTTATAAAAAATCTTAATTATAGATAAAGGAATTGATGAATAAGACAAATTATAATAGAAAATACAATTGTGCTAATAGCGTTTAAATTAATAACATTTTTTATTACATAAACCCTAAAAAATCCCTTGCATAAAACTATGTAATATAGTATAATTTCAATGGATTAATATAAATTAGGGACATAATAAAAAACATCAATAAAATAGCCAAAAAGAACCGTCCCAATTGGCAACAGGAGGATAAATTAAAATGGGATTTTTTGACAAGTTAAAAAACGGATTAAGTAAAACTAAAACATCAATAAATGAAAAAATAAATAATGTATTTAGCAATTTTAGAAAAGTAGATGAAGATTTATTAGAAGAATTAGAAGAAGCACTAATAATGTCAGATGTAGGAGTTGAAACATCAACAAAAATCATATCTGAATTAAGAGATAAAATAAAAAAAGAAAAAATAGAAGAAGCAGAAGATGTAAAAAAGGCTTTAAAAGAAATAATAAAAAACATATTAGATTCAGTAGATTCAAACTTAAACTTAAAAACAACACCATCAGTAATATTAGTTGTAGGTGTTAATGGAGTAGGAAAAACAACATCAATAGGGAAAATTGCAAATAGATTAAAACAAGACGGAAAAAAGGTAGTAATTGCAGCAGCAGATACATTTAGAGCAGCAGCAGTAGAACAACTTCAAATATGGGCAGATAGAGCAGGATGTGAAATGGTAAAAAGACATGAAGGTTCAGATCCAGCATCTGTTGTATATGATGCAATTAAAATAACAAAGGAAAGAAATGCAGATGTATTAATCTGCGACACAGCTGGAAGACTTCACAATAAAAAGTACTTAATGGATGAGCTTATAAAAATAAAGAAAATAATAGATAGAGAGCTTCCAGAAAGCACACAAGAAGTACTAATGGTATTAGATGCAACAACAGGACAAAATGCAATTTTACAAGTAAAAGCATTCAAAGAAACAGTTGATATAAACGGTTTAATTTTAACAAAATTAGATGGAACAGCTAAAGGCGGAGCTGTTATAGGCATTGTATCTGAAAACCAAATGCCAGTTAAATTTATAGGAGTTGGAGAACAAATAGATGATATGGAAAAATTCAATTCCGAAGATTTTGTAAATGCACTTATATAGATAAACACACTAATATATTAAAGAAAGGTTAGTGAAAATATGGAAGAGAAAAAAGTTGAAGAAAAGAAAGCTTCAGTAAATGTGAAAAAAGAGAAAGTAAAAAAAGCTCCAAAACAAAAACTAAATAAAAGGCCAATAGTTGTAATAACGTTTTTAATAGTTGTAGCTATTACCAGCTTTATTGTGCTAAGAGGATCTTATTTAGAAAAGATGGAGATTGGAAGCCAATATGTTAACGTATTTTGGAAAAATTTTGAATATAAATCAATTTCTATATTTGTAACATTTACAATACTATTTTTTGCAATATATGCAGCAAATAAGCGAATATATATTGGTTTAAAAGATTTTTATGATGATGAAAAAAAGGTTATGCCAAAACTTCCAAACAAATCAATTTCATTAGTGGTTTCAGTTATAGTAAGTGTTCTTACTTCAAATTTAACAACAAATAAACTAATGTTATTTTTAAATAGCACATCATTTGAAAGTGCAGATAGAATTTTTAATAATGATATAGGATATTATTTATTCCAAAAACCTTTTTTAGAGTATATAGTATGGTTTGGAATTATTACAGTTATAGCACTTACAATATATATGGGAATATATTTTATTATAACTTTAAACACTCAATTTGATGGTGTTAGAAGTGAAACATTAAAGAAAAGTAGAATAGTAAAACAATTATTATTTAATGTAAAAATATTATCAATATTGCTTGCAGCTTTGGCATTTTTCAAAACACAAGATTTATCTTCAAGTAAATTTTTAACTGTTGGTGATAAAACTTCATACTCATTATATGGAGCAGGAATTGCAGATGTAAGTATAAAACTATGGGGATATAGATTATTAAGCATATTAATAGTTGTTTCAGTATTTATGGCTGTTTCATTCTATGATAAAGGAAAAACAAAAAAAGTAATTGGTTCAATTTTAGTTGTTCCAGTATATTTATGTTTATTGGGAGTAACATTAATAGGATATAATTCAATATTTATAAAATCAAATGAATTGGACAGACAAAAGAGTTATATTTCTTACAATATTGAAAGCACAAGAAAAGCTTATGGAATTCAAATTGATGAAATAAGTGTTAAAAATTTAGGTACGCTAACAGACGAAGATATAAACAATAATGCTGATTTATTAAGCAAAGTTTCTATTGTTAATAAAGATTTGGTGTTACAAAGCTTGAATGGAACATTAACAAATAAAGGATATTATGCTTATAATACAAGTCAAATTGGAGAATACCTAGTAAATGGTGAAGATAAAGTGGTATATATCTCACCAAGAGAAATTGTTAACCAAGATAATTCATATATAAATTCAACTTATGAATACACACATGGATACGGTGCAATTGCAACTTCAGCATCACAAATTAATTCAACAGGAAACTTAGAAAATTATCAAAAAGGATTTACAGATAAAGATATAAAAATTACGGAGCCACGTATTTATTTCGGGCTTCAAACTAATGAAACTATTGTAACAAATAGTACAACAAAAACTGAATTTGATTATCCAATAACAGATGGAAAAAATGAAACAAATGAATATGATGGACAAGCAGGGTTACAAGTATCTTTCTTAGATAGATTAATACTTGCAATATCACATGGAGATGCAAAACTTGCACTTTCATCAGATGTTAATTCAGATAGCAAAATTTTGCCAAACAGAAATATAATTAAAAGAGCAAAAGAAATTATGCCATATTTAACATATGACGAAAATCCATATTTAGTAATAACAGATAGCGGAAAAATGGTATGGGTATTAGATGCATATACTACATCAAATTATTATCCATATTCACAAAAAATTAATATAAATGGTCAAGAAATAAATTACATTAGAAACTCAGTAAAAGTAATAATAGATGCTTATGATGGAACAACAAAATTCTATATTACAGATAGAACAGATCCAATTGTTATGGCATATAGAAAAGCATATTCAAATTTATTTGTTGACTTAGATGAAGAAATACCACAAGAAATAAGTAAACATTTTGTATATCCTAAATATTTATACAAAATTCAAGCTGAAGCTTTAAGAAGATATCATAGTGTTCATGCAGATGTTTTATATAGAGCAGATGATGTATGGGATATAGCAACATATAGCACTGGAAATTCAGCAGTTGCAGGTGCCATAGCTCCAGTTGAACCATATTATACAGCATTAAAAACAATAAATAATCGCAAAAATGTAATAGGACTTGTAATGCCATATACAATAAGCGGAAAACAAAATTTAACATCATATTTAGTAGGAACATATGAAAATGGGAAACCACGTTTACAATTATACGAATTTCCGGATGATAGCAATGTTGTAGGTTTATTGCAATTAGATACTCAAATAGAACAAAATGATGCAATTTACAAACAAATAGAAAAGTTAAATGTTACAGGAACAAAGCTAACAAAACAAGTTACAGTAGTTCCAGTAAATGAAAAACTTCTTTACATAGAAGCACTATATCAACAATACATAAATGAAGAAAATTCTCTTCCAACTTTAAAGAAAATTGTTGTTGCATCAGGAAGTAAAGTGGCAATTGGTGACAATTTACAAGAAGCATTATTCAATTTAAATTCAAATGATGCTATAAACATTGAAATTCAAGATACAAATGAAGTTAATGGATTAATTGAATTAATAATAAAAGCAAATGACAACCTAAAACAATCAACAGGAAATGGAGATTGGGAAATGGTTGGAAAAGATATGGAAAAACTTCAAAGCTTAATTGATAAATTAGAAGTTGTTTATAGCGAGGAAAAAGAAAAGAAGAGTAAAGTAACACCAGGAGATACTAAAACAACTACAGAAAATGAAAATAAAACAGAGAAAACAGAAGAAAAAAACATTATTGAAAATATAGAGAATATAGTTAATGATGATAACGTATAGAGACTAAGGAGGAAATATGAACTTACCTAATAAATTGACAATTTTTAGAATAATACTAGTAATTATTATGGTTATAATTCCATTTATTCCAGTTAGTGGCGATTTGTTTGGAATACCATTTACATGGTTAATAATAGATGCAATTTTTATAATTGCATCTATTACAGATAAATTAGATGGATATATAGCAAGATCAAGAGATGAAATAACTACTTTTGGAAAATTTTTAGATCCAATTGCAGATAAAATACTTGTTTTAACAGCAATGATTATGCTTGTTGAAGCAAATAGATTACCATCATGGATTCCAATAATTGTAGTGTTTAGAGAATTTATGGTTTCAGGTTACAGATTAGTTGCAGTTGGAAGTAATGGAAATGTTATTGCTGCTTCAATTTGGGGCAAATTAAAAACTGTAACGCAAATGATAGCATTAATACTAGCTTTAGTAGATATGAATTCTTTTGGAGCATTTATTAATGGCAATTTGCAAGGATTTAATCTTGTTTTAAATATCGCATCTACAGCTTTAATGACAATTTCTGTAATTGCAACAGTATTTTCTGGATACGATTATTTGAAAAATGGAAAAGAATTATTAAACCCAAATGCTAAGCATACCGAAAAAGAAAAGATTACAAGTAAAGAAAATTAAGGATAAAAAAAGTTAAAGGCAAAGAAAGTTAGATACAAAAGGAGAATTTTACTTATGAACAAAGTTGATGCTGAGAAAAGAATAAAAGAATTACGTGATTTAGTTGAGTATCACGCAAAAAGATACTATGATGATGACGAACCAGAAATATCAGATTTTGAATATGATATGCTGATGAATGAACTTAAAAACTTAGAAAAACAATTCCCAGAGTTAATAACAAAAGACTCAATGACTCAAAAGGTTGGAGGTCATGTTAAAGAGGGATTTAAAGAAGTTACACACGAAGTTCCATTACAAAGCTTGCAAGATGTCTTTTCAATTGAAGAATTGATTGAATTTGATAAAAGAGTAAGAAAACAACTTACTGATAACACTAAGCTAAATTATGTTGTTGAAACCAAAATAGACGGTCTTTCAGTTGCACTAGAATATGTAGACGGTGAATTTGTAAGAGGTGCAACAAGAGGAAATGGTTTAATTGGAGAAGATGTTACAGAAAATTTAAAAACAATAAAAAATATTCCTAAAAAACTTACTGAAAAAGTAAATATAATTGTTAGAGGCGAAGTGTTTATTGGAACAGAAGAATTTGAAAAAATGAATGAGGAAAGAGAAGTACTAGGTGAAACATTATTTGCAAATGCAAGGAATGCTGCAGCAGGTTCATTAAGACAATTAGATTCAAAAATAACAGCAAAAAGACCTCTAAATATTTTTATATTTAATGTTCAACGTTTAGAAGGAAATACATTTAATTCTCATTATCAACAATTAGAATATTTAAAGAAGCTAGGATTTAATGTAAATCCAGTACATGATTATTGTACAAATATTGAAGATGCAATCAAATCAATAAACAAAATTGGCGAAAACAGAGATAAATTATCATTTGGAATAGATGGTGCAGTTATAAAAGTTGATGAATTAGACTTAAGAGAAAAGCTTGGAGTAACAGCAAAAACACCAAGATGGGCTATTGCTTACAAATATCCACCAGAGCAAAAACAAACAATTTTAAAAGATATAATCTGTCAAGTTGGAAGAACAGGTGCAATAACACCAATGGCAATATTAGAACCTGTTAGAGTTGCTGGATCAACAATATCAAAAACAACACTTCACAATGAAGATTTTGTTAAAGAAAAAGAATTAAGAATTGGTGATACAGTAATAATACAAAAAGCAGGAGATGTAATACCAGAGGTTGTTTCTGTTGTTAAAGAAAAAAGAACAGGTAATGAAATAGAATTTTCAATGCCAACAGTATGTCCAGTATGTGGTGCACCAGCAGTAAGAGAACAAGGAGAATCTGCTTTAAGGTGTACAGGAATTGAATGTCCAGCTAAAGCTTTAAGAAGTTTAGTACATTTTGCATCAAAAGTAGGTATGGATATTGATGGTCTTGGTTATAGTATAATAGAGCAATTAATTGAAAAAGAATTAATAAGCAATATTGCTGATATATATGCTCTTAAATTAGAGGATATAGCATCACTTAAAAAGAATGGAACAAAATTCGCACAAAATTTAATAGATGCAATAAATGAAAGTAAAAATAATGACTTATCAAAATTAATAACTGCATTAGGAATAAGACATGTGGGTTCAAAACTTGCTAAAATTTTAGCAAGAAAGTATAAAACAATGGATAATCTAATGAATGCAGAGTTTGAAGAATTAAGTGCGCAAGACGACATTGGAGATATAATAGCAGCAAGTATATATGAATTTTTCAGACAAGATCAAACAATAGATTTAATAAATAAATTAAAACAAGCAAATGTTAATATGAATAGCTTAGAAGAAGATAGCGGAGACAAACGATTTGAAGGAATGACATTTGTATTAACAGGAAGCTTGGACAACTATACTAGAGATGAAGCATCAGAAATAATAGAAAAATTTGGAGGAAAAACATCAGGTTCTGTATCCAAAAAAACAACATATGTCCTAGCTGGTGAAGAAGCAGGAAGCAAACTAACTAAAGCACAAGAACTAGGCGTAGCAATAATTACAGAGCAAGAATTTAACAACATGATACAATAAAAAGGAGCTAAATATGGATGGTAAATACACATTTAAAGAATTCGACAAAAACTTAGATGATGGATATCAAATGTATTTTACATATGTTAGAAACAGATATTTATTGTTTAAAACAGCTGAAAATTGTTATACCCAAAAGTTATTAGATGCAGATGATAAAAATCCACAACCAAGAACTGCAATAATAACACACAAAAGAGTTAAAGAAATGTTTCCATTTATGGAGCATATAGAATATAAGGTAGGTTTTTAATTAGTTATATAGCTGAAAGATAATATTCATAAAAAGAAAGGTGACAATTGATGTTTGAAATAGAGGAATTAAAAAATAATTCAGAAGATAGGGCAGTATATGATAAAGCATTAGAAGAATCTGGCTTATACTTAGAATGGGCAGGAGACAACATAAAAGATGACAAGAAAATGGTTATGAAAGCTGTTTCACAAAATCCAGGAGCTTTAGAGTTTGCAAGTAGCAGACTAAAAGCTGATAAAGATATTTTAATGAAATCTGTTGAAAATGTCGGTTGGACAGTTTGTTATGCAAGTGATGAATTAAGAGGAGACAAGGATGTTATTTTAAGAGCTGTAAAAAATGATGGACAAGCATTATACTATGCATCAAAAGAACTAAGAGATGATAAAGAAGTTGTATTAGAAGCAGTAAAAAACAAAGGGATAATTATAAAATATGCATCACTTGATGCAAGATCTGATATTGAAATTGCTAAAGCTGCATTATTACAAAACAAAAAGACAATGGACTATGTTAAAGGATGCTTAAATCCAGTAATTTTGGACAATGAAGAGATACAAAAAATATTGAATCCAGAGGAATAATTAATTATTAAATAATGTGTTAAAATACATAAGAGAACTTAAAAACTTTACATAAACAGAAAAAAGTGGTATAATATAATATGTAAGCAGGTATTACCTGCTAATAAAAATAATTAAGGAGGTAGCAAAATGGCTACGATTGAAGATGTCATCCGGATGAAGAAGGAAAATGAGGAAAGAAAGTGGAAGTCTAAATTAAAAACTTGGGACAAAATTTCCTCATTAGCAACACGCAACCCGGATCTCCACAAGGATCTGACTATGGCCTACAAGAGACCGATAAGAGTCAGAAACAAAGGCTGATATAATCAGCAAAGGGCAGCAAAACAGCTGCCCTTTTACTTTTACTCATAAACTCTTAATAATACTTTTCTTATTGCTTAGGATGCACATTCACAGTAGAATTGTGAGTATAAATAACCATTCCAGGCTTGAAATTTGCATGCTTTTTAACATATTGCCCTAATGAATAATCCACAGGCACATTAGAAGATTGTCTAGCCTTACTGTAATAAGCAACAATTTCAGCACATCTAATAATTACATCAATTGAAGGTTTAGTATTATTAGTAATCAAAATTCCATGGCTAGATGTAATATCTTTAACGTGAAACCATATATCATGATTTTTCAAAACCTTAGTAGAAAGATAGTCATTTTGTTTATTATTTTTACCGACCAAGAATGTATAATTCTCAATTTTATATTCAATAGGTTTATATTCTGGATTTGCCTTTTTATTAGTATTTTTAGTCTTAGAAGATTTAGCATTAGTTGATTTTTTAGAAAAGAACAAATCATTTTCTTTTATTTCAGTGAAAATTTCATCAATATCAACAACATCCTTTGAGTTTTCCAAAGAATACAAAATGCTCTCAATATATTTTAATTCTTGTATTGTTTCAGACTTTTGTTTATTAACTACTTCTAATGCATTTTTTAGCTTATTATATTTTTTATAATAATTTTTAGCATTTACAGAAGGAGATAAATTTTTATTAACTGGAATTGTTATTAATTCATTTGTATAGTAATTTTCTAATTCCACGGAATCTGATTCGAATTCCTTAAATTTGTATAAGTTTGCTGTTAAAATTTCTCCATAAAGCTTGTAAATATCTTTACCATCACATTCTTTAAGCTTTTTATTAATATTAGCTAATCTTTTTGTTATTTTCTTTAAAGTACCATCAACTAGTTTTAAAATTGAATTTCTGTAACTTATAAATTCATTGCTTTTTTCTTTATTAGAATAGTAATCATCTATAAAGAAATTAAGATAGGGAATAGATGTATCTTCAGTTGTTTTGATAAGTGTTAAAGAATAATCTTTGTTATAATCTTTTAGATATATTTCTGTACTTTTCAAGCAATTAACTAAATAATTATATACTTTTTCTAAATTATCTTTTGTTACATCTTCATTAGAAATATTAAGCTCATCTAAAATGCTTTGCATAAATAACTTACTAATACCTGCATAATAACCCGAAATACCAGAGTCTAATTCAGTTAAATTAGAAGTTTGATTATAGAAATCTTCAAAACTTTTTACATCCAAAAAATTTGCTTTATTTGCTTCTGGAAATTCATAAGGGTGAGCGGGTAATATATCTCTTAAAGAATTTGATGTTGAATCAAGATGCCTTAAACTATCAATTATAATATTGTTTTCATTTAAAATAATGATATTACTGTGTTTTCCCATTAATTCAACTACAAGTTTTTTTGAGACCAAATCATTAAGCTCGTTATAACATTCAAGCTCCATAACAACAATTCTTTCTAATCCAGGCATATAAATTTTCTTTATTTTACCACCAATTAAATGCTTTCTTAAAAGCATGCAAAATCCAGGAGCATTAAGTGGATTAGGCTTACTTGTTGTAGTTAGATTGATTCTATAATTATCAGCACAAATAGAAATATTTAAAGCATAATTAGCACCGCCACTATATATTCCAAGAATAATTTCATTTTTATTTGGTTCAAAAATTTTATTTATTTTACCATCAATAATAAATTTATTTAATTCTGTTACAATTGAGTTTGCAACAAATCCATCAAAAGCCATAATAAATTCCTTTCAGTTTATAATATTTAGAAATATTTTAATATATTTTATAAGTATTGTCAAAGAATGTTAAGTATAATCTTGAATTAAAAAAATAATAATGTATAATAATAAGGAATAAATATTATGAAGTGGGTGAAATTATGTATGATGTAATAATAGTTGGAGCAGGACCTGCAGGTATATCAGCTAGTTTATATACCAAAAGAGCGGGAAAAAATACGCTTGTTTTATATAGTGGAAATTCAAGCTTAGAAAAAACTGACAAAATAGAAAATTACTATGGTTTTGAAAACGGTATTAGTGGTGAAGAATTATATAATAATGGAATTAAACAAGCAGAAAACATAGGTGTTGAAGTAAAAAAAGAAGAAATTCTTAAAATAGAAAGTGCAGAAAATAATACATTTGTTGTTCAAACAGCTAATAATAAATATGAAGCAAAATCCATAATAATGGCAGTTGGTCAGAAAAGAAAAGAATTAGATGTAAAAGGTGCTTCAGAATTTGAAGGAAAAGGTGTTAGTTATTGTGCTATTTGTGATGGATTTTTCTACAGAAATAAAGATGTAGTAGTTATTGGAAGCGGTGATTATGCAGTTTCAGAGACAAATG
The DNA here is from genome assembly GCA_002633185.1 of Lachnospiraceae bacterium Phil5. Classification (GTDB taxonomy): domain Bacteria; phylum Bacillota; class Clostridia; order TANB77; family CAG-508; genus CAG-492. The sequence goes on along the minus strand of NWBM01000002.1, from coordinate 321,608 downwards.
ACTTAATAAATCTTGCAAACAAAATTACAATTCTAACAAATGGAGAAAAAGCACCAGAAATAAGAGCAGATAATGTGGATATTATCACAAAAAATATTAAAGAAATTTCTGGTGATAATAAAGTTGAAGGCATAGTATTTGACGACAATTCAGAATTAAGAGCTGATGGAGTTTTCATAGCACAAGGTGGAAATGGTCCAACAGCATTAGCTAAGAAACTTGGATTACTATTAGAAAATAATAAAATTGTTGTAAATGAAGATATGCAAACAAATATTAAAGGTATTTTTGCATGTGGAGACTGCACAGATGGATTATTACAAGTATGTAAAGCTGTATATGACGGTGCAAAAGCAGGCCTTGAAGCTGTTAATTATTTAAGAAAAGATTAAGAAATAAGGAGGAATTTAGAAATGGAAGTTGTAAAATTAAATTCATCAAATTTTGAAGAAGAAGTTTTAAAATGCGAGAAAAAGGTATTAGTTGACTTTTATGCAGATTGGTGTGGTCCTTGTAAAATGATGTCACCCGTAATTGATGAAATTGCAAAAACAGAATCAGATAAAATTAAAGTTTGCAAATTAAATGTAGATGAAGCATCAGATATTGCAGGTGAATATGGAGTTATGAGCATACCAACATTAATATTTTTTGAAAACGGAAATGTTGTAGATACGGTTGTAGGGCTTACTTCAAAAAGTGATATTCTATTTAGAATATAATAAAGGAGATAATTTTAAATGAATCAATTTTCAAGAACAGAATTAATAATAGGAAAAGATGGAGTAGAAAAATTAAATAAATCAAAAGTAGCAATATTTGGAATAGGTGGAGTTGGTTCTTTTGTTGCAGAAGGACTTATTAGAGCAGGAGTTCAAAACTTCATCTTAGTAGACAAAGACGTAGTAGATTTAACAAATCTAAACAGACAAATAATTGCAACACACGATACAATAGGAAAACCAAAAGTAGAAGTTGCAAAAGCAAGGATGCTTTCAATAAATCCAAATTCAAATATAGAAATACATCAAGAATTTTTTTCACCAGAAAGCCCAGAATTATTAGATAATACAGTAGATTATATAATAGATTGTGTTGACAATGTAACAGCTAAAATTGAATTAGTACTAAGAGCACAAAAACTAAACATTCCAATAATTTCAAGCATGGGAACAGGAAACAAACTAGACCCAACAAGATTTGAAATAACAGATATTTACAAAACATCAGTATGTCCACTTGCAAAAGTAATGAGAAAAGAATTAAAAGCAAGAGGAATAAAAAAATTAAAAGTTGTATATTCAAAAGAAGAACCAATTAAAACTTCACAAAATAATGAAGAAGGAAAGCCGGTACCAGGAAGCATTTCATTCGTTCCATCAGTAGCGGGGCTAACAATTGCAGGAGAAGTAATAAAAAATTTATTGGGACAGTGAGTAGATTTTTTGGGACACCTCCAAAAAACATCAAAGATTAAAAAAGTCGAAAAAGAAATCAAATTCTTTTTCGACTTTTTTTAATTCAAGGTGTGTTCTTTAAAGAACACCGTAGTAAAGTTTGCATGCCAGAATTCTTCTAACAGCGTCATTCACCATAATTTCGGGTATTCTTCCGTCATTTACGGCTCTTAACACTTGCTTTTTCTGATTTAAATAATCAGTTGTAGCTATCATGTCATTACCGCAAAGGACTGCTTGCACTGCAGCTTCTCCGTTTGAAGCATATTTCTGAATTGCTCCCATTGTTAAGCCATCTGTCATTATAATTCCAGAGAACCCGAGCTCTTCTCTTAATACTCTGTGTACTTCAGGTGAAAGAGATGCAGGTTTGGTGCTATCCATACAATTAATGATGTTATGATTAACCATAATCATAGGTACACCTGCCTGAATTCCACTTATGAAAGGAAGAAAATCTTCGTTTTCAAAAGTTTCCTTGCTTCTGGTATCAACAGAGGTTACAGAATGGGTATCCAGATTATCTCCGTAACCAGGGAAGTGCTTTAAAGTCGCCATCATACCGTAAGAGTTCATTACGTTTACAACGCCCGCAGAAAATTCTGCTGTTGTTTGTGCATCTTGTCCGAGTGTTCTGCCATAAATATACGAATTCGAATTTTTAGGCATATCCACAACAGGAGCAAGATTGTAGTTAAGACCAATATCTTTTAATAATTCAGCTTTTTCTGCTGCTTCATCAAAGATTGCCTGTAAACCACCTTGCTTAAACAACTTTTGTGGCGATAGAAAACGTGTTGACCTAAATGCTGAATACATGCTTACTCGTACAACTCCGCCACCTTCTTCATCTGCACCAAGGAAGAGTCCGTATTTGCTTTTTCCTTTTAAGGTATTAAGCTGTTTACGAATCGAATTCTTGGTTTGATTCTTAAAGTCTGCTGCAAATAAAACATAACCGCCTGGTGCAACACTTGATGCTTGATTAAGTGCTGTAGAATATCCAGGATAACTTACAAGGAACATTTGACTTACCTTTTCTTCCATTGTCATTTCGCTTAAAATTTGAGTTGCTTGGTCATAATAACCACCAAAAATCTCATGATTTAAGTCAACTGGTGAAAGAGAAGGTGCAGTTGCCACAGGTTTACTTATACTGGTTGATGTGGTTGTTGCCTTGGTTTGCGTTGTTTTAGATGTAGTAGATTTTGACGTTGAAGTGGTTTTCTTGGTTGTTGTAGTTTTTGTTGTATTCTTAGTAGAGTTCGATGATGTAGATTTTGTCCCAGTATTATTGGAGACAGTTTGCTTTGTACTAGGAGCTGCTGTTATTACATTGTCGGAATTTACACTTGTACTATTACTAGTGTTGTTTTCATGTACATTAGTCTCACTATATTTTGTAGTGGCTGTACTTACAATACTGGGGGTACAAGTGGTGGATTCTGAAAATGTAATATAAGTGCTAGTTGTTGTGTCGGATCTGTTAGAAGAATTACCTGCTTGAGTTGTGGTTTCAGAATATTCTGATTCCAAACCATCGTTTTGGGATTCTTCCAACATACTAACTTCTGCTGTCGGGGTCTGAGATTGAGGGTTTTGACTATCGCGGCTATTGGTACATCCATAGAAAATGCCAATTACTGCTAAAGTCAACATGGTTGAAATTAGTGCTGTCCGTTTTTTCATAAGTATACACTCCTTTTCATAAAAATGTTTATGCAACATTCTTCATAAATTAATTGGAATTAACCAAAAATAATTTATAAATACAATTGCACTTGGCAAATAATTGCATAATAAGTATACCATAATTTACCTATAAAGTCAAAAAATAGCAGATATATATAAGTTTTATAAAAAACACGAACGTATGTTTACAAAAACAAAATGAAATGATATAATAATAATGAACTTTTTATATGGAGGTGCATTATGCAGGAGAATGAACAAAAATATTATATTGCTATAGATTTAAAAAGCTTTTACGCATCTGTAGAATGCAAAGAAAGAGGCTTGGATCCAAACACGACAAATCTAGTTGTAGCAGATAAAAGTCGTACAGAAAAAACAATATGTCTTGCTGTAACTCCATCACTTAAAGCATATGGAATAAAAGGAAGAGCACGTTTATTTGAAGTTGTTCAAAAAGTAAAAGAAATAAATGCTGAGCGTAAAAGAAAAATTCATGGAGTTGAGTTTACAGGGGAGTCATATGATGATATTGAATTGAAAAAAGACCCTAAATTAAAATTAGATTATATAGCTGCACCACCAAGAATGTCACTTTACATGAAATATAGTACGGAAATATATAACATATATTTAAAATATTTTTCATCAAATGATATTGTTGTGTATTCTGTTGATGAGGTGTTTTGCGATGTGACACACTATCTAAAAACTTATAAAATGACACCAGTAGAGCTTGTTACAAAAGTGATTCATGATGTATATGAAACAACAGGAATAACAGCTACCGCAGGAATAGGAACTAATTTATATTTATGCAAAGTAGCTATGGATATAGTAGCAAAACATGCAAAACCAGACAAGAATGGTGTTAGAATTGCTTGCCTTGATGAAATGAGTTACAGGAAGTTGTTGTGGAATCATACACCTATAACTGACTTTTGGAGAGTAGGAAAAGGGTATGCAAAAAAACTTGAAAAATTTAGAATATTTACAATGGGAGATATAGCAAGGATATCAATTGAAAATGAAGATTTACTATACAAACTATTTGGTGTTAATGCAGAATTATTAATAGATCATAGTTGGGGATGGGAACCATGTACAATAAAAGATATTAAAGCATATAAACCTAGATCTAATAGTATTAGCTTAGGTCAAGTATTGCACTCTCCTTATAATTATGAACAAACAAAAATAATAGTAAAAGAAATGACGGAATCACTTACTTTGCAAATGGTAGAAAAAAGATTAGTTACTAGTCAAATGGTTCTAACAGTTGGATATGATATAGAAAATTTAACAAATCCTTTGATAAGTAATTCATACAAAGGTGAAGTAACAATAGATCGCTATGGAAGAAAAGTACCAAAGCATGCTCATGGAACCATAAATTTAGACCATAAAACTTCATCAACTAAAATAATTACAGAAGCGGTTGTTGAATTGTTTGATAGAATTATAGATAAAAATTTGTTAACAAGAAGAATATATGTAGTTGCAAATAATGTAGTAAGTGAGATTAATTCAGCAAAGGAAGATACATGTGAACAAATAAATTTATTTACTAATTATAATGAGTTAGAGAAAAAAAGAAAGAAAGAATTAGCTGAAAAAGAAATGCAAAAGGCTATTCTAAACATAAAGAAAAAATATGGCAAAAATGCGATATTAAAAGGAATGAATTTTGAAGAAAGTGCTACTATGAGAGATAGAAATGGTCAGATTGGAGGTCATAAAGGATGAGTAATATTGACAAATATAATGATATTATAAATTTACCACATCATGTTTCAAAAAAACATCCTAAAATGTCATTACAAGCAAGAGCTGCACAGTTTGCACCATTTGCTGCATTGACCCGGATATGATGATGCTGTAGAAGAAGCGGCTAAAATTGTAAATGAAGATGATGATAAAGATATGATAAGAATTTTAGATGAAGAAAATGTTGATTATTAAATTTTGTTGTGATACTATGATGATGAAAATAAAAAAGTAAGATTGGAGGAAGTAAAAAATGACACAAGCAGACAAAAATTTTATTGATACATGCAAAGAAATTTTAGAACATGGTTTTTCATCAGAAGGAACAGGAGTAAGGACAAGATGGCAAGATGGAGAAGAAGCAAATTACATATCAATAGTAGGAGTTACAAATAAATATGATGTAGGAAAAGAATTTCCAATGATTACTCTTAGAAATAATTCTCAAAAGGTATTAAAAGCAATTGATGAAATACTATGGATTTGGCAGAAAAAATCAAATAATGTAAATGATTTAAATTCACACATTTGGGACCAATGGGCAGATGAAAATGGAACAATTGGAAAAGCTTATGGATATCAAATGGCTAAAAAATATAAATTTAAAACAAAAGATGGAATAAAAGAAATGGATCAAGTTGATTATGTTTTATATTTATTAAATAATGATCAAGCAAGTAGACGTATAATGACAAATATTTTTAATCATGAAGAATTAAAAGATATGAACCTAGAACCATGCGCATATGGAACACAATGGTTAGTAAAGGAAGGTAAACTACATTTAATATTAAATCAACGTTCACAAGATATGCTTGCTGCAAATGGATGGAATACAATGCAATATGCAGCACTTTTATGTATGTTTGCACAAGTTGCAGGACTAGAGCCAGGAACACTTACACATAACATAGGAGATTGCCATATTTACGATAGACATATACCTTTAATTAAACAATTATTAGAAGCGGAGCCAATGGATGTTACACCAAAACTAGTCATAAAAAATCCAACAAAGAATTTCTATGATTTTAAAGTAGAAGATTTTGAAATAGAAGGATATGATTATAATAAAGACATAAATCTTGGAAAAATACCGGTAGCAATATAAATACAAAAGATTAAAAAAGTAAAGAAATTTAAAAAAACCAAAGAATTTAAGGATGGTGGATTACAAATGTTAAGTTTAATAGTTGCAAAAGCAAAAAACAATATAATAGGAAGAAATAATAGTTTGATCTGGCACTTACCAGATGATTTAAAAAGATTTAAAGCACTAACCACAGGGCACACAATAATAATGGGAAGAAGAACATTCGAATCTTTAGGAAGAGTACTTCCAAACAGACATCATGTTATATTATGTAATGATATGGAAATGAATGTAGATAATGAGAATGTAGAAATTTTAAAAGATATTTCTGAATTAAAAGATTACATTGAGAATAATGAAGAAAATTTTATAATTGGTGGAGCTACAATATATAAATTATTAATGCCATATTGTAGCAAAATGTACATAACAGAAATAGATAAAGAATTTGAAGGTGATGTTTCATTCCCGAAAATAGATAAATCAATATGGAAAGAAACTTCAAGAGAGCAAGGACCAGCAGATGGCGAAAATGATTTTAAATATGATTATGTTATTTATGAGAAAATATAAATAAAAAATTAAAATTTATAGTAAAAAATGTTTACAGAAAATTTATAATATGGTACGATAAATATGTGAAGTAATAATATACAAAAGAAATTTATTTTAGGAGGAAAAACTATGAGAAAAAGTTTGAAATTATTTTCAAAAAAAGGAATTTGCCTAATATTAGCTATAATAATGATTGCACTATGCTTTGCACCAATTAGCAGTGTTTTAGCAACTTCTTATGGAACAGGTGATAAACACTTGAACATTGACATTACCAGGGGAGATTTTAATTTAAAAGAAGTAACTGTTAATGGAGAAACATGGGAAGGTCCAAGCGATGAGTATCGAACAACTGATGGACAGTATACTGTAATTATTACAGTTGAAAAGAATGGGGACACTATTCCAGACATTCAATATGGTGGAAACTGGAGTGATTGCATTGTTAAAAACAATAATGTTTCAGCAGATGGAAATACATATACATATACACTTACAATCGATAAGCCAGAAGATGAACAATATAATTTTCTAGCCTTAGATATTATTCAAATGCAAGGCCAACAAGGAAATCCTGAAGGTGGTGACCAACCAGGTGGAGATCCACAAGAACCAGGAGGAGATCAACCAGGAGAAAGAACTTCTTTAGTTGATTTTGGTACAGCAGAATGGGAAATTGATGGTGTAACAGTAAGTGTAGTTATTCCAAATATAGGAAAGCCAAATAATGGACCAGTTGAGCTTGAGATAAGAGATCAATTCAGAGTATCAAATTTTGATCCTAGCACAATGGAAATGATTATTTCTACAGATGAAGGATTTAATGCAAGATTATCATTAATTCCAGACACAGACCATGAGACAACTCTTGATACTTCAGATGCAGAAGGTGGTTTACCAAATAGTGTAAAATTTAGTGTTGTTAAAAAGCAAAATGGTGGTGAACAAGGCGGAGATAACAACCAATATAATGGACCAAAAGAAAATATAGAATTTGATATTAAATTTACTAATACACATGTGTTTGTTTGGATTAATGGTTTCGAGGTTGTAGATGTTCCAGCAAATAGCGATGATACTCAATTTAAAGGAACTGTAAATGAAGTCGGTGCAACAGACCCAGAATTATCAAATGTAATAAGATTTCAAACAGAATTTGGAGATTTGCCTGTTACAGAATATACAATAAATGGTCAAGTTTACAAGGAAGGAGATCCAGGTGTAACAGTTAATGAAGATGGTTTCTTTGTAACAGTACCAGGTGCAGAAAAATATACAATAACTGGTGAAGGAAACGAAAACGCTGTAGTTGAAAGAACAGTAATATGGACAAATCCAAATTATGTTCCAACAGATGCAGAAGACGAAGAATGGATTCAAGAATTTAAGTTAGAAAATGGATACGCCTATGTTATAGCTGTTTATGATGCAAATGGAAATCTTATACCAGTTGAAGACTATAAAAGTGAAAATTGGGAAGTAAATGAAAATGGTGGAGGAGTTGGTTCTAACGGATTCGGATGGATTGCTGTATATGCTGGTTCTAGAGTGGTATTCGAATTTGTTCCAGAATATGGATACCAATTAACAGATATAAGAATTAATGGACAAAAACTTGGAATATCAGAAACAATGAATCAATTTGAATTTATAATGCCAAATGCCAATATACATTTCGATGCGGAATTTACGAAAACAAGTGATATACTAAAAGCTAATTCAGAAAAAGTAACTGGCGGTTCAATTTCGCTTGGTAAAAATGAACTAGATGGTGGTTCTGCTCAATTAACAGTAAGTGATGTAGAATTATCTGCAGATAAAATTGAAGGATTTGAAAATGCAGCTGGAGATTATTTAATCTCAAATTACTTAGATATCGATTTATATCAAGTATTCTATAAGGGTAAAAATGATAGTGATGATGTGTGGTCATATAAAATAGATGAATTAAATAACGAAGTTACAATTACAATTAAATTAGCAGATGGTGTAGATGGAAATGATATTGTAATTGTTCACAATATTCATGATGGAGATAAATACGAAATAATAAAAATAGATTCTTATGATTCACAAACAAACACAATAACATTTAGAACGAAATCATTCTCAAATTATGCAATTGCAGCTAAAGAAACCAAATCAAGTGAAGATAGTAAGAATGAAAGTGAAAATAAAGCTGGAAACAAAGCTGAAAATGAAACAGAAAGTCCACAAACAGGAGATAAAATATTGATGATTACAGGAATTCTTGCAGTTGCTACAGTAGGAATAGTAATAACTTCTAAAAAAAGAAGAAACAAATAGAAAATTTTAAATATTTGAATTTAATATAGCAATAGTAGCTAAAGTATCACCGCAGTTGAGTGAAAATGGCAGATAAAATGCCAAGCTCTTCTGCGGTTTTATCTTTGGCAATACTACATGCTAGAATTGAAACTAAGGTAACAAATTCACAATTGTCCATTTTAAATACCCCATACTAATATATTCAGTAATTTTTTTTGTGTGAAAAATACAATATGGCAAAAAAATAATTGCTAATAAAAAAAGCTTGTGATAATATAGGGTTATAAGAAATAATTAAATAAATATTAGAAAGGAAATTTTTGTGTTATGGAAAAAAATAAAAAGAGAAAGACAGATAAAAACATACTAATTGCATTTATTTTAAATTTAACATTTTCAATTTTTGAATTTGTTGGAGGAACACTTACAGGGAGTGTAGCAATTATTTCAGATTCAATTCACGATTTAGGAGATGCCTTAAGCATAGGAATATCTTATTTTTTAGAAAGAAAAAGCAAAAAGAAACCAGACAAAAAACATACCTATGGATATATTAGATATTCAGTTTTGGGAAGCACAATTACAACAGTTATTTTATTAACAGGTTCAATATTGGTAATTTACAATGCAATATTAAGAATTATAAATCCTGTAGAAATTAATTATAACGGCATGATAATTTTTGCGGTATTTGGAGTTGTTATCAACTTTATAGCTGCATATTTCACAAAAGAAGGGGATTCGTTAAATCAAAAATCAGTTAATCTTCATATGTTAGAAGATGTACTTCGGTTGGGTTATAGTTTTAATTGGTGCTGTTATAATGAAATTTGTAAATATTTCGTATATTGATCCAATACTTTCAATAGGAGTAGCAATTTTTATTTTATTAAATGCATATAAAAACTTAAAATCAATATTAAATGTATTTCTTGAAAAGACACCAGAGGGAATAGAAATAACTGAGCTAAAAGAGCATTTAACAGAAATTGATGATGTAGTAGATGTTCATCATATACATGTATGGAGCATGGATGGCTTTTCAAATTTTGCAACATTACATATTGTTGCAAAAGCAAATAACAAGGATGTGAAAAATAAGGTAAGAGACGAGTTAAAAGAGCATGGAATTAATCATGTTACTATAGAAATAGAAGCAGAAGATGAGAAGTGTTCAAGCGAGAATTGCGAGGTGGATTGTTCAGAAGGAGCGAACCATCACCATCATCATCACCATCATCATTAAAATATTTCAAAAAAATCCATTATAAAAATAAAAATTTAACAAATAATATAATTATATTATTTCAAAAGGAGGATATTTTATAATGGAAAATTTTGATAATAATAAAAAAGAAAGACAAGTTGATAATTTAATTAACTTAGTTGAAAATCACACAAGAACAGAAAGACATTTAGAGCAGTATTCAGATATTGGTGATAAAGGAAACAAAGAACATGCAAGAAATGTTCAGGATGACAGAGAAGAACAAATAGAAATTTTAAAAGATAAAATAACAGGAAATGAAGAGAAACGAACAAGAGAGAAACAATTAAGAAATCTTGAACAAAAGTATGAAAGCACAGAAGGTTATCTTAAAAACAATGTAAGAGATATGAATCACGAAGATTTAAAAAATATGGAAATTAAGCAAGAAAACAGAAAGAATCAAATAAATAATCTTAAATAAACAACGTATTTGGGGACGGGAATATAATAAACCGTCCCTATAAAAAATTTTAAGTTGATAAATTTTATATAAAGGATGAAAAAACATGGTAAATAAAGATTTTGAAATTAAAGATGAATGGAATAAAGAAGAATATAAAAAGTTTATAGAATACTTAAAGGGTTTAGAGGATAAGAAATACAAAGAATTTCATAGCTCACTAGTACTTAATTCAAAATACATAATGATAGGAATACGTGTTCCAATGATGAAAGAGATAGCCCAAAAAATTGCTAAAACAAACATAGAAGAGTTTTTAAAATATGCACAAGATAATTATTATGAAGAAGTAATGATTCAAGGGCTTGTTATTTCACATATAAAAGATGAAGAAATGTTTTATAGATATTATAAAAATCATATAAAGAAAATCGATAATTGGGCATTATGTGATACATTTTGCAGTAGCATAAAAATTGTTAAAAAATATGAAGATAAATACTTTAAAGAAGCTATACAGCTTAGTTTGAATAAAAAGGAGTTTTTATCACGTGTTGGTATTGTAACAATTTTAGACAACTTTGTTTCAGAAAAAAAAATTGGCGAAATTTGTGAATTGTTAAACAAAATTGATAGTGACAAATTTTACATCAATATGGCTGAGGCATGGCTTGTATGCGAGATGTATGTAAAATATCCAAAACAAACATTAAAATTCATACAAAAAAATAAGTTAAACAAATTTACACATAATAAAGCAATAAGCAAAATACATGATTCATTTAGAGTTAGCAAAGAGGATAAAGAATATTTAAATACTTTAAGAAAATGAAAAAAGAAAGGGGATTACAAAATGAGTAATCATGAAACAGATGCAAGAGAATTAAAAAATAAAGGCAATAACTGCTCAAATTCACTATATACAGCTTTTTTAAAAGATATAAAATTAAGTGGTAATTATCCAGCTCCAAGAAGTATAGATGGTAAATGTGGAGCATTGCTTACAGCAATAAGAATTTTAGAAGAAACAGGACACAGTGATAAAATAGAAGAATTCGAAAAAAAATTTATACGTAGATTCAAATATACAAAATGTGTAGAGTTAATGAAATATGAGAGAAGATGCAATGACTATGTTGGAGAAGCAGCAAAATTATTAGATGAAATTTTAAATAAATAAATAAACAAAATTTATATTGTAAAATCAAACATTTTATGTTAATATAACTAAGTATGAATAAATATATAAATTAAAGATATAAATAAAAAGAGTTAGGAGGATGAAATAATGGATTTAGAAACAGTTACACAATTATTGCAAGAAAAAAAGTTAGCTGAAATTAAAAATGGTTTTCAAGATATGAATGAATTCGATATAGCTGAATTAATTCAAGATTTACCTGAAAATTTGCTTATACAAGCATTTAGGTTGTTGCCTAAAGGGAAAGCAACAGACGTTTTTGTAAATATGGATGATGAAGTACAAAGAAACTTAATTTCTTCATTAACAAATAAAGAAGCAACTGGAATTATTGAAGATATGTATTCTGATGATGCTGCCGATTTGTTTGAAGAAATGCCAGCTGTAATGGTTTCTAAATTGCTGAGCAAAGTATCTAAAGAAACAAGAACATCAATAAATAAATTACTTAAATACCCAGACAATTCCGCAGGTTCAGTAATGGCTATGGAATATATCCATCTAAAAAAGGGAATTACAATAAAAGATGCTTTAGATAGAATTAGAAAAAAGAAAGATGATTTCGTTTCTTATGATACATGCTATGTTACAGATAATGAAAGAAGATTACTTGGATATGTAACAATAAAAAGCATAATTACTAACACTTTAGATACATTAATAGATGATATAATGGAAGAATGTGAGCATGTACTTACTACACTTCAAGATCAAGAAGAAGTAGCTGGAATCTTCCAAGATTACGATTATAGCACATTACCAGTTGTTGATTCTGAATATAGATTAGTCGGAATTATTACAATTGATGACGTCTTAGATATTATTGAAGAGGAAACTACTGAAGATATTGAAAAAATGGCGGCTATTACTCCAAATGATAAACCATATATCAAAACAGGAATATTTGAAACTTGGAAGAAAAGAATTCCATGGCTATTATTGCTTATGATATCAGCAACATTTACAGGAAGCATTATTACACATTTTGAAGAAGCATTAGCAACTTATGTAGTATTAACTGCATTTATTCCAATGCTTATGGACACAGGAGGAAATGCGGGGAGTCAGGCAAGTGTTTCAGTAATTCGTAGTTTATCTTTAGGTGAAATAGAATATAAAGATACATTAAAAGTAATATGGAAGGAATTGCGTGTAAGCTTATTATGTGGTGCAACACTTGCTGTCGCAAATTTTGTGAAATTATTATTAATAGATAGAGTAACAACACAAATAGCGTTTATTGTATGTTCAACTCTTGTTATGACAGTAATGGTTGCTAAACTTATTGGATGTTCATTACCAATACTTGCAAAAAAACTTAAATTTGACCCTGCTGTAATGGCAAGTCCATTTATTACAACAATAGTTGATGCGTGTTCATTGCTTATATATTTCAAATTTGCAAGCCTAATGTTAGGAATATAATAAAAAATATTGACATATAAAGTCGATTAATGTATTATAAAATTGTTAAACAGCTAGCTGAAATGCTAGTGGTAGTGCGATGCACTAATATATTTTAGGAGTTAGTTGATAATTTATCACTAACAATGCCGAGCAAGTTTGGTAAAGTAATACATTCTTGCGCAACCATACTAGAGAGGATTATGCTTTATGGAATTTCACGAACTTACAGTTAAAATGGACATAAAAAAGGCATTAGTTGAGATATTGACAAAACATAAAGATAAGCAAGTTATTATTGCTGTAAGCAAAGAATTACTTAAAGAGTTTGCTAACAAGAATGAAATATGCGAAAATCTTTATGTAGAAGGCGTCAAAGTGACCAATCGCGAGTTTTTTATCTATAACGATAATGAAACAGGAATCCGTGGTATGTGTGGTAAGGCAACTTTCCAGTTTTTTGGAGGTATATGGTTTTTAAAGAAATTTAATGGCTTTAATTGCCGATATCCCAAATCCTTTGATGAAGAGGCAGAGCTGATGTTTTTCCTTACAAAATAATCGGCTAACTAACAAAATCAAAATCATCCTAAAATAGGGTGGTTTTGATTTTTTATAATAAAACACTATTCAAAATAAAAATCTTATGCTATAATAATAAAGTCAAAAAAGAGTTAAAAAATTTTTAAATACATAAAGGAGGAATAATAATGTCAGGACATTCAAAATGGCATAACATTCAAGCAAAAAAAGGAAAAGCAGATGCAGCAAGGGGAAAAATATTTACTAAATTAGGAAGAGAAATTTTAGTAGCAGTAAAAAATGGAGGACCAGATCCAGCTGGAAATTCAAAATTAAAAGATGTTATTGCTAAATGTAAAGCAGCTAACATGCCAAATGATACAATAAATAACGCAATTAAAAAAGCTTCAGGTGCTGGAAATACAGCAAACTATGAAGAAGTAATATATGAAGGATATGGACCAAACGGTGTTGCAGTAATAGTAGAAGGAAGCACGGACAACAAAAACAGAACAGCAGCAGACGTACGTCATGCATTTGATAAAGCAGGAGGAAACCTAGGAACATCTGGATGTGTATCATATATGTTCAACAAAAAAGGTGTAATTGTAATAGATAAAGAATCAACATCATTATCAGAAGATGATTTAATGATGCTAGCACTAGAAAGCGGAGCAGAAGACTTTTCTGCAGAAGATGAAGTATATGAAATAATAACATCACCAGAAGACTTCTCACAAGTACGTGAAAAGTTAGAAGAACAAGGACTAGAATTCTTAGAAGCAGAAGTACAAATGGTACCAACAACATATACATCACTAGATGAAAACGGAGCAGCAAAAATGCAAAGATTCTTAGATATGTTAGACGACTTAGATGATGTAATAAATGTATACCATAACTGGGATGAATAATTAATAATTAGGGACAATTTGGGACAGGTTAGTTCTAATATAGGGTATAAAAAGATTCTAAAATTAGTTTTAGAGTCTTTTTTTGTTCTAAAAATATCAAAACTGAATATTATATAAAAGGAGGTAAATATATCATTGAATAATCTAAATATATTTAATTCATTAATTTATAAAAGTTTTCCGCCGGAACTTGTACAAGCTTTAAATAATGTAAATACAGATAGAATAGAAGAAATAAGAATACGAGCGAAAAGTCCTGTTATTGTCAAATTAGGAGCAAGTGAAATAGTTTTAAAATATATTGCATCAATAGAAGATGTATTAAATATTTTACAAAGTTTCTGCAGTAATTCAATATATACATATCAAAATCAGATTTGTAATGGTTTTATAACAATTCAGCGGACGGGCATAGAGTCGGAATTTCCGGTACAGTTGTAATAAAAGATGGAAAAGTTAGTAATATAAGTAATATATATTCTTTAAATATCAGAATTGCAAAAGAAATAAAAGGCTGCTCCAATTCTTTGCTTCAATATATATTGAACATCCCACAAAACACAATAAATAACACATTAATTGTATCACCACCACGGAGCAGGAAAGACTACAATTATTAGAGATTTAGTAAATAAAATAAGCAATGGTATACCTGAAATAAATTTTAAAGGAATGAATGTTTCTGTAATAGATGAAAGAGGCGAAATTGCTGCAATGTATAAAGGAATTCCACAAAATGATGTTGGAATTAGAACAGATGTGCTAGACAATGTTCCTAAAACTATTGGAATTAGAATGGCTGTTAGATCATTAGCACCAAAAGTTATAGTTGCAGATGAAATTGGTAATATAAATGATAGTGAAGTGATTAACTATGCTATATGTTCAGGTGTAAAAGGCTTATTCACAGCGCATGGAAGAAGTTTAAATGATTTGAAAATGAATCCGGAAATAAGTAAGATTATTAGTCTAGGCATTTTTGAGAGAATTATTTTTTTAGATGAAATAAATAAAGGAAACATTAAAACAGTAATTTAACCTTTACTTTTGTGGCTTATTATGTTATAATACAAACTAATTCGTGTAAATTCACGAACAAGTTTATAGGTTTAAAAAAATTTGCCAGATTAATGCTTATAGAAGGGGGCGTAATATTTATGGCAGATGAAAAAAGAACCGGTGCGGCAAATGCTGCAGCAGTATGGTGTTTGAACAACCTTTTAAACAAAGAGTTTTGTTCTCCGCAACAGAGAATAAAATTCAAAAATGCACTTTCGTCCGTAATTCGGAAAAAATTGAATTCTTGTTCCGAACTTGATGAGTACTGTACGCTTCAAATTACATACAATGAACCGGATGAGATTCTGGCTCGCATCTTGAAGCAGCTGAGCTTTACCAATGAGATAATAACAATGGAAAATGTCATGGTAAAAGTCTATCCAAATGAAGTCTGGATTAATGAGAATCCTCAGGATTATGGTACGGAAGAAAATAGGTGTTATTGCGTTTATAAATCATAATACACCTGAGAAACAATCAAAAAGCGCTACTATTAAGGTAGCGCTTTTTTGATAAAATATTTATAGAACAAGTTTTGCCAAGCAAGATTTGTTCTATTTTTGTTCTAAAATAAAACATAATGAATATAATAAATAGAGGTGAATTTTATGTATGTGCTAAAACTAATACTATTAGCAAACATTTTTTGTACAAGCACAATAATTGGAATTTTAATATCTAAAAAATATACAAATCGAGTTGAAATTTTAAAAAATCTGAAAAATGCATTAAACATTTTTGAAGTTAAAATTAATTTTTCATTTGAAACAATTCCAGAAATCTTCAGTGAAATATCAGAAAAAATACAAGGAACAACTGGTAAAATTTTTGCTGATACAGTATTTTATATGAATATTGAAAATATGAAGGCAGGAGATTCGTGGGAAAAATCTATAGATATCAATTGCTCAGATTTAAAAAAGGATGACATAAATTGCATAAAAACACTTGGAAAGCTTCTTGGCAGTATAGATGTTGAAGGACAAGTTAGTCAAATAAAACTGGTAAAAGAATTTATAAATAATCAAATTGATGAAGCATCTCAAGCAAAAAACAAAAACGCAAAAATGTATCAAAAACTTGGCGCGATAATTGGTCTCATAATTGTAATTGTTCTTATATAATTTTGGCGTTCATATATTTGAAATGAAAGGATGATACATATGAATATTGATTTATTGTTCAAAATAGCAGGTGTAGGAATTCTAGTGGCAGTGCTTCATCAAGTGTTATCTAAAGCAGGAAGAGAAGATCAAGCTATGATGACTACTTTAGCAGGGCTTGTAATAGTACTTACTTTAGTAATTAAGGAAATAAGTAATTTATTTGCTACAGTAAGGACAACGTTTAATTTGTAAAAAATCTACTCAAGAAGGAGTTGGTAATATTTGGATGTTATTAAAATAATTGGTATTGGAATAATTTCTTTAATAATAGTTATTATAGTAAAACAGTACAAGCCTGAATTTGCTATATATATTTCAATTATGGCTGGAGTACTTATTTTAGGACTAGCGTTTGATAAGTTGACAGAGATTATAAAACTTTTAAATAATTTGGCAAGTAGAACTGCAGTAAACGGAAAGTTTATAGGACTATTATTAAAAATTACAGGAATAGCAATACTTACGGAGTTTGCAGTAAGTTTATGTAAGGATTCTGGTGAAACAGCTATAGCAACTAAAATAGATATAGGGGGAAAAATAATGATTGTAGCAGTTTCAATACCAATTATTTCAAGCTTATTAGAAACAGTAACAAAAGTTTTGCCTTGATTTGCAGCAGAAAATAAAAAACAAAAAGTAAAGGAGTTAAAAATGAAAAAATTTCTAATTATATTAATACTCCTTATATTCGTAGTCTTGCTCACAGGCAAATCATATGCAAAAAACGATACTAAATCAAATACACAAGAAATAATAACAACTCAAAAAGACACCTTAAATATTTCGGATTTTATAAAAGAATCTGAAAAATATACTGAAGAAACAATGCCTAGTATAAATCTTAATGATTTACTAACTAGTGCAATTACAGGAACAGTTGATAATGTAAAGCTAATTCATGTTTTCTTAAATATATTTGGAAAAGAATTAGTTAATTCATTAACAGTAATAACCAGCATAATTGTAATTTTAGTAATTCACGGCGTACTTAAAAGCATAGGAGAAAGCTTAGGATGTAAGGGCGTAATTCAAATAGCTTATTATGTTCAATACATATTGATTGTAACAATAGTACTATCTAGTTTCGCAGAAATTATTGCAATGGTAAAAACATCTATACAAAATTTAGTTAGCTTCATAAATATGCTTGTTCCAATATTGATTACACTTTTAATTACAACAGGAAGTATAACAACTGCGGGTATGATACAACCAATCATTTTATTTTTAACAACAATAATAGGAAATTTTATAGTCGATATAGTAATCCCAATTGCATTAGTATCAACTGCTTTAGGGATTATCTCACAAATATCAGATAAAATACAAATAGATAAATTAGCTAAATTTTTAAAATCTGGAACAGTATGGATATTAGGAGTCATTCTTACATTATTTGTAGGAGTAGCATCATTAGAAGGCTCTTTAACAAGTCAGGTTGATGGTATAAGTGCAAAGACAACAAAAGCTGCTGTTTCAAGTTTTATTCCTGTTGTTGGGAAAATATTAGGTGATGCTGTAGAAACCGTAATGGGATGTAGCATAATTCTAAAAAACGCACTTGGAGTAGTAGGAGTAATAATTATAATTGGAATTTGCCTTACGCCAATTGTAAAATTACTAACGCTTATGACAATGTATTATTTATGTTCAGCTTTATGTCAGCCAATTGCAGATTCAAAAATAATAAAACTCTTATCACATGTTGGAGATACATATAAATTATTCTTAGCAATATTATGCAGTGTTTCAGTAATGCTTATAATTGCAATTACTTTAGTTGTAAAGATGACAAGCACAGGAATTTTAACATAAAAGTTAGGGGGGATAAAAATTAATTTTATAACTACATGGGCACAAGGAATTATAGTATCTGTAATAATTGCAACTATTATAGAAATGATTTTACCAGAAGGAAATAATAGTAAATACGTAAAAATGGTAATAGGAGTATTTGTTTTATTTACAATTATTTCCCCATTTATAAATAAAATAACGGGAAAAAAGGCAAATATAGATTTTGATTCTTATATTGATAATAAATCAAATAATTCAATTACAACAAATGCTAATATAAACAATGAAAAGTTAATTAAACAGATGTATGAAGAAAATCTGAAAGTAGATATAAAGGCTAAAATATCACAAAAAGGATATATTATTGGAGATTTAAATGTAGAAATATTTGATAATGACGAATATACTTTAAATTCAATAAACATGAAAGTAATAGGAACTACAAATGATCAAAATACTAATAAGAATAGCAATAAAACTACTACAATTATAGAGAATGTTGAAAATGTTTTAGTAAATGTAAGTGGGAGTTCAAAATCAGATAATCAGAATAAGGAAAAAAGTGTAATATCAGAAAGTGAAAAAAGAAAATTAAAACAATATTTAAGTGGGATATATGAGGTAAGAGAAGCAAACATCTTTATTAACTAGAAAGGAGGATTTCATGAATTTTCTAATACAAAAGATTAATGATAAAGTACAACAAAAAGGCAGTAAAAAAACTTTAGAAAATTTAGTGATTTTTGTAATAATTTTAATAGTAACTATAATATTTATTAATTATATTTGGAATGGTGATAAAAAGAAAAATAACACCAATAATTCAAAAGAGATAATACAAAATATTTCGAATGCAAAGGTGGAAACAGTTGAAATATCAAATAACAGTTTAGAACTTCAAATTGAAAATATTTTAAGAAAATTGGATGGAGTTGATGAAGTAAGTGTTCTAATTACATATGAGGAAACTAACAGAATTGTTCCGATGTATAATGAAGATGTACAGACAAGCACAACAGAAGAAGAGGACAATCAAGGAGGTGTTAGAACTATAAATGAAAGTACATCAAAAAAAGAAGTGGTGTATGAAGAAGAAAATGGTGCCAAAAGAATTGTTACTAGTAAAGTTATAACTCCTCAAATAAAAGGAGCAATTATAATGGCAAAGGGAGCGAATAATGTCAATGTAAAAACAAACATAATACAAGCGGTACAGGCTGCTACAGGACTTGCAACTCACAAAATTCAAGTATTTGAAATGAAATAGTATTTTATTTGGTTTATAGGTACATCCTTTATAGGTTTATCCTAATAAAAAACCTAAATTTTTTTATAAGGTGATATGAAAATGCATATTAAAATTTTAAAAAGAAACCAAATTATTATTTCAGTAATTGCTTTAATGCTAATTACGGTGGGGTATATGAATTATAGTTCCAGTATATCTAAGGCACAAGAAACATCGGCACAGGAAATATCAATGCAAGAAGCGGAAAATGCTGAACTTGATGGAACTGAGATGGCGGGAATTGGGGATGCAAGATTAGTAAACAGTCAGGAAACAAATGAAGTTATAAGTGAAGATGAACGGATCAACAGATAATGATAAAACTGTCACTTCAAGTAGTATACCATCCGCCAACAATTATTTTGCAAGTTCAAGGATTGAAAGGGATAGCATGTATTCAGCAATGATTGAAACATATGAAAATTTGCTAGCAAATGAAACTATTTCAAGTGACCAGAAAACAAATTCAAGCCAGGAAATTACTAAAATAAATAATAAGAAAAATTCTATTATGATTGCAGAAAATTTAATTAAAAATTTGGGATTTGAAGATGTAGTTATTTTTATGAATGATAATAGTGTTAGCGTAATTGTAAAGGCAGAAACTTTGCAAGATGCTGATGTTGCGCAAATTCAAAATGTGGTATGTAGAGAATTGGGGGTTAGTGCAGAAGTGGTACATATTAGTGTTAGATAATTACGGTAAAGATATTGAAATATAAGCAATTTACTGTTATAATCTATAATATTAAAATTATAGATGAAAAGAGATGAATAAATTGCTAGAACAATGCAAATTATGCCCACATAATTGTAAAGTAAATAGATTAAATGGCCAAATAGGTAGATGTAAATGTACAGACAAAATACAAATAGCATTAGCATCATTACATAAATTTGAGGAACCATGTATAAGTGGTACAAACGGCTCTGGAACAGTATTTTTTTCAAACTGTAATTTAAATTGTATATTTTGTCAAAATTATGAAATTAGCCATCTAGGAAAAGGACATGAAATTACAGTGGATGAACTTGCAAATATTTTTTTAGAACAACAGGAGAAAGGTGCCCATAACATAAATTTGGTAACACCAACAATGTATGTTGTTCAAATAATAGAAGCATTGAAAATTGCAAAAAGCAAAGGCCTTAGTATACCAATAATATATAATACAAACAGCTTTGAAAATATAGAAACAATTCAAATGTTAGATGGATATATAGATGTTTATTTGCCAGATTTAAAATATTATTCGAATGATTTATCAAAAAAATATTCGAAAGCAAATAATTATTTTGAAAATGCTACAAATGCGATAAAAGAAATGTATAAACAAGTAGGTTCACCAGAATTTGACGAAAATGGTATGATAAAAAAAGGAGTTATAATAAGACATCTAATATTACCAAACTACATTCAAAACACAAAGAATATATTAAAGTGGATAAAAGAAAACATGCGGAGATGATGTATATATAAGCGTTATGGCACAATATTTCCCATCATACAAAGCAAAAGAAGATGATAAAATAAATAGAAAATTAAATTTAAAAGAATATAAAGCAGTTGAAGAATATATGTATATGCTTGGGTTTGAGAATGGGTATATACAGGACTTAGAAGAAAATGAAGAACAATACGTTCCGGATTGGGAGTAGAGTTTTTGGGACACCTCCAAAAAATATTTTAATACGCAGTGCGTGCGCAGTTTGGCGTTCAAAATAGACCCTCACACCAAATTTAATCGCCAGCAAACAAACGAAGTATTAAGATATTTTTTGGAGGTGTCCCAAAAACTCTATTTAAATTTCATAACACTATGCAAACACTCATCATTATGGCTTTTAACAACAACATAATGTGTATTGTTCTCAACTCCGTAATAAACAGTTATATCATCTTCAAATTTAATTTGATATCTAAACATTATTTCAAATTCATTTCCTTCAAGTTCGCCATTAATATTTTCAGGCAATATTTCTCTTGCAATATCTAAATAGCATAGATTATTTACATGTTCATTTATATCAATATCAGCTCTTCTAATTTTATAAAATAATGAAACAGAATAATTATCAATCTCTTTTAATTTGGGTAAGGCAATTGATTCTTCATCATCAAAAACAGTTTTATTTTCAGGTTGATATATATTTTCTATTTCGTCTGATAATTTAACTATTTTATGAGTATATTTATCAATTAAAACCCATTTTGAGCTTGCAATAGCAATTATATTTCCATTTGAATCATATAATTCAAAATCTCTAAAAAAGTGAAGTTTGTTGCTAGGCCTAGACCATGTTTCTACTTTAAGATTTTCACCGTGTTTAGCCCTTCTAAAAATTCTAACTTTCCAATTAAGCAGTGCCCAAGATAAATCTGTTTTTTCAATATCTGTAACCCCATATCCAACACTTGCTGAATGCATTTCAGCAGCGTCTTCTAATATAGATAAAATACCTTTATTACTAATTTCATTATTTTTATTTAATAATGTTAATCCTACTCTAAAATCTGCACAAAAAATCATTTCTCATACTTCCTTTCTAAAACATTTCACATTATAACACAAGAAAAAATAATTGTCTAATTTTTCTTTACACGAACAAAATGTTGTGCTATCATTTTTATATAGGGCACTAATATGGGCAGTAAAATAAGTAAAGGAGGCTGCTATGGATTTTGAAGATGAATATGAAATTTTACAAGAAAATTCAGTTGAAGAGCCAGTAATTGAAGATGATAATCAAGAAAAAAGAGAATTGGTTCAGCAATTTGTAGAAGAAATTCAGAAAAAAATTGATGAAGTAAAATCGCAAATTACTCTTGTTATAGATAGATTTGAAGGTGATTATGCAGTGTGCGAAAACAGAGACACAGAGGAAATTACAAATATCAGCATAGCTGAATTACCTGAAAATGCAAGAGAAGGCGATGTTTTAAAATTTGAAAATAATAAATACGAACTAGATGAACAAAAAAGACAAGAAATAGAAGAAAGAATAAAAAACAAAATTAAAAATTTATTTGAAGAAACAGAAGAAGAGTAAAGGAAAATGGGGGAGAATAACAAATGAGTAAGAAGAAAAAGACAAATGACAAACTAGCGAAAGCTATAAGAACGTTTATTGCACTAATTTTGATGGTTGTAGCTGTATATTTTGGTGGCGATGATGTAATGAAAATGTTTACAGCACACAGTCAAGAAGTAAATGCACAACCAACAGATTTACAAAATATAAGTGTAGCAACAGGAAAAAGCTGCATAGCACCAATTGATATAAATGAAGATATACTTAGGGTTTATTTTTTTGATGTTGGACAAGCAGACAGCATTCTAATTGTAAATGCAGGGCAATCAATGCTAATAGATGCCGGAAATAACGGAGATGGTAATTTAGTTGTAAAAAACATAAAAACTATTGGTATAAGCAAATTAGACTATGTTGTAGGAACACATCCACACGAAGATCATATTGGTGGGCTTGATAATGTAATTAATTCATTCAAAATCGGAAAAGTTATGATGCCTAAAACTACAACAAACACAAAAACATACGAAGATGTAATTGATGCGATATCAAATAAAAATTTAAAAGTAACTGTTCCAAAAGTTGGCTATACATTCAAAGTAGGAAATGCAAATTGTGAGGTAATGTCTATAGGAGATAATTCAGATAATTTAAATGAATGCTCTATTGTAATAAAGTTAGAATATGATGGAATAAATTATCTATTTACAGGAGATGCTGAAACAGCAAACGAAAAGGCACGTTCATGGCCTAAAATAGAAATATTAAAAGTGGGACATCATGGTTCAACATCAAGTTCTTCACAAGAGTTTTTAAATCAAATACAACCACAAATAGCAGTAATTTCATGTGAAAAAGGAAATGATTATGGACATCCACATAAAGAAACATTACAAAAATTAAATAAAATAAAAGCAACAATATATAGAACAGATGAAAAAGGAGACATTTTATTAATTCAAAATAAAAAATAAAAAAACATATTGACAAAACAAAGTGGTTTGATATACTGAAGACACAACAAATATATAAGGGAGGCACATTATTATGCGGAAACCTTTTATGGTAGAGTTGACTGGAACACCTGAAGCAGGAAAAACAACATCAATTGAATGTTCCTGCGAAACACTTAGAAGCCAAGGCTATCAAGTCTCGGTTTCAAAAGAGTCAGCCGAAAGCTTGCCAGAGGATATTCCGAAAGGAACACCGTATGCAAACTTATGGATGCATTACAGGACCCAATCGAGTATATTGAAGGCACAGTTTTCAGAGTCAGACATAGTACTGATTGACAGAGGTTTAGTAGACAGCAATTTTTACGGAAAAAAGTTTTTGTGGGAAGGTGCGTATACTGAAGAGGAATATAAAAAATTTAGAACACAATTTAATGAAGAGTTAATGCCTAATTTTTTAATTGCTCTTACAGTTCCACCGGAAGTATCAATCAAAAGAAGAGGAAGAGAAGGCAGATTAGTAAACACAGAATATGTAAGAAAGTATAATGATGAATTTTTAAGGTATTATGATGAAATAAAAATTCCAAAGACAATTATCGACACAGCTGAGCTTACTAAAGAAGAAATGGTTAGCAAAATTTTGACTGTAATTAGAAACAATATACCATAAAAAAACGCAGGAGTAAAAGTTTTACTCCTGCACTATTTATATAATACGGAGGTAAAATTAAATGAGTATTTTTTATAATAAAATAGAAAAGATTTGCAAGGAAAATAAAAAAGTTGCAATGTTTATAGATATGGATGGAACTATAGTTGAATATACTGTTTTTCCAGAAGGTTATATAAATACAAAATCAAAAGGAGAATTTTCTGAGCGGTAAACCAGTTCAAGTTGTACTAGATATTTTAAGAAAAATAAATGAAATACCTAATATTGATTTATATATTTTATCACTTTCAAAAAGCAGTATAATTGTAGAAGAGAAACACCAATGGCTTCATAAATATGCTGATTTTATTGATGAAAAGAATTGGATTATTCTAAATAAAGAGCTTGGTGGGTATAATAAAGAAAATAGGGATTTTATAAAAGCAGAGAAGATAGCAGAAAAAATGAATGATTATGACTATGTTATTTTACTTGATGATGATCATAAAATTTTGAAACAAGCACAAGCTGAAGTAAAGGATAGAGGATGTGTGTTTCACTTGTCTTCAGCTATAATATAGTTTAATTGACATTTACATAAAATGATGATATTATAATATCGTTAAATTTTATTATCTAGCCAAGTGCTAGTGAAATTAGTATGGGATTTTATAATCTGTGTTCAGCATACTAATATATAGAAATGACAGTTTTAAGTAGTTCAAAAAACAAACCCGATCCTTAAACAATTCTTAGGAGGTTAGGTATGTCTAAGGAACAAAACGTCTTAACTTATTATATGATTTGTAATGAGTTAAAAGATTTAATCAGAACAGGCTGGAAAAACTGGAATGTTGAAAGGGACAGAATTGAAAGCGTCGCAGAGCATATTTATGGAGTGCAAATGCTTGCAATTGCAATGCATTCTGAATACGAGTATGATGATGTAGACATCCGCAAAGTTATCTTCATGATTGCTATTCACGAGCTTGGTGAGACAGCTATTGGAGATTTAACTCAATTCCAAATTTCCAAGGAGGAAAAAGCAGAAAGGGAGCATAGAGCCGTTCACAACATCTTAAAGAAGTTATTGAAGGGTGAGCAAATTGAAGAACTGTTCCTTGAATTCGATTCTCGAAAAACCAAAGAAGCAATATTTGCATACCAGTGTGATAAACTGGAATGTGACTTGCAATGCAAACTTTATGACCAAGAGGGATGTGTGGACTTGGACAATCAGGCAAACAACAAAACTTTCAACAATGAGCATGTTCAAAGATTGCTGAAAGAAGGAAATTCATGGTCAGACATGTGGATGAAATTCGGGCAAGATGTATATCCGTATGATGAAAATTTCAAAGCAGTTTCTCAGTATGCTATTGAAAATGGTATAGGGAGGAATTCTGATGCTTAAGTGGATAATTATCTTCTTGATAATAACAATTTGGTTTGTGGTTGGTATCAAGATTTGCAGAGAAGAAGAAGGTAACTCGAACACAAAGTCAATGAAGCCTGTTACCTTGAAAGAGCAAATAAGGATACACCGAAAAAGAACTCAAAGTTTCGAAGAATTTATTAAAACTGATGCATATAAAAAAATTATGAGTCTTGAGCCGATTCAGTATGACCCTGATCCAGATGCTTGGCGTTGATTAAAACATAGGAGGTTTTTCAAATGAGTGATAAAATCAAAGTGCGGTCTTATCTTCTCAAGGATATGAAAAAATATGTTAAGGGTTTTAATCCTGACAATTATGTAGAATCCGATGAGAACGATACCAGAGCCATTCTCTTTTTGCGGGGCTACTATGACGAGCATTTGCCTGTTGATGTGACTGCATGGATGGCGGTAAATGAGCCTGAAGACAGGTTGATTTTTAAGAAAGCATGTGCAGAACAAGTCTGCTTCGTACGTGATGTATTGGCAGACAGGCAGATTTTTGCAGATATGGCATGGGATGAGCATGATGAACCTTTGGTCATTTCGCACCATTATTCTAAATCTGTGAAACTGCCGGTTTTCAAAATTGAGCGCGAAGACTATGGCATTGAACTGATTCTTAGATGCAATATCTACGACTGGAAGATTTCTGTAAAGTCTAAGAAGCCGTTGGATTGCGATTTTATGGATCTTTTCGACACAAAAAAGGTGGTTTCGAAGTATTGCTGCGAGGGATTTCCTAAAGATAAAATCTATGGCAGCTATGAGCAGGATCATTCCAAGTTTACCGTTGAAATCAGCTCTGATTACAATGTGTATGCGTTTTTCCTGCTGCTTAGGAATTACCTGGGTATCAAGAATACCAAGCAGTATTGAAAGTTGTGATTCATAGTGAATTAAACAAAAAAGAGTACTCACGTAATGTGGGTACTCTTTTTTGTATTGCAAAATATCCTCTTAAGTATTAAAATAAAATCTGAAGTAAAAAGGGATGGTGTATGAAAATGGAAATTGAGCAATACTTTAAGAACTGTTATAAAGGTTCTATGAAACAATCATTAGATTCAATGAAATATTTTATGAATAAATACAACAACTTTGAAAAAAATATGAAATTTATACATATTGCAGGGACAAATGGAAAAGGAAGTTGTACAGAGATAATAAGTAATATTTTAGAAAAAGAAGGTTATAAAGTTGGAAAGTTTTTATCACCACATCTTATAAAATACAATGAAAGAATTAGTATAAACAACAAAGAAATCACAGATGAAGAGTGGAGTACAATAATTGAAGAACTTCAACCAAAAATAGAAGAATATCATAATCAAACAGGAGTTGTTGTATCATTTTTCGAATTAATAACGATTAGTGCATTATTATATTTTTATAGGAACAAAGTAGATTTTGTTGTATTAGAAACTGGGCTTGGAGGAAGATTTGATGCAACGAATATTATTTCACATCCATTGGTTTCAATAATAAGTTCAATTGGATATGACCACATGCATATATTAGGAAATACATTAGAACAAATAGCTTCTGAAAAAGCAGGTATAATTAAAGAAAATTCAAATACAGTCATATTTAAGCAAACTTCAGAAGTTGATAACGTTTTTATACAAAAATGCAAGGATAAGAACAATAAATTACATATTGTTACAGAGGATAATATAAGTGATTACATTCTCGATACTGATTTACAGTATTTCAATTATAAAAATATGAAGAGATTAGGAATAAATTTAAAAGGCAAGGTTCAAATAAAAAATGCCAGTATATGTATAGAGGCTTGTAATGTTTTAAATGAATTAGGATATGAGGTATCAGAAGAAAGTATAAGGGAGGGGTTAAAAACTGTAGTGCATCATGCTAGAATGGAAATTTTAAGCCAAAATCCTTTAATAATATTTGATGGAGCGCATAATGAACCAGCTATAAAAAATCTACAAGAGATGATAGAAGCGTACTATGGAGATTTAAAAAAGACATATATAATATCAATTTTGAAAAGAAAAGATTACAGAAAAATGCTGGAAATGCTTTCTAAAGATAAAGATGCAAGGTTTATTTTAACTTCAGGAAATGATGAGGAAAGATATACTTCTGCAGAGGAGCTATATAATGTTGCAGAGGAGTATATAGATAAAAATAAATTGCAAGTAAAGAGTTTAAATAAGGCTATAAAAGAAGCTGTAGAAGTGAAGGACAATAATGCATATTTTGTTGTTGGAAGTTTTTATGTTTATGGGGATGTTAAAGAAATGATAAGGTAGGTGTATAAGTATGGCGATAAAAGAAGAAAATGAAATAACTGTTAGAGTCACTTGTTCAAAAGAAGATTTATTGAAATGTTTAGTTAATAATGAATTTAAAGAAGGTAGAACGTTTTCACTAGATGATTATTATTTTATACCAAACAATTTAGATATTGAAAATATGACTACAAGAGAAATAATATCTAAGGCTGTTATTATAAGATATATTGTAAATGAAGAAACAGTAAGACAAGTAATTACTTTTAAAATTAAGGACATAGCAGATAATGGTGATATTATTAGTCAACAAGCAATAAACTGTGATGTATATAAAATTGAAGATGCAAAAAAACTATTTAAAGCTCTTGGGTATTATGAAATTATGAATATAAAAGAAAATGACATTATCTATTCTAAAGATGGTTTTCAACTAGCTATAAAATATATTGAGAATAGTGATATTTTGATAGAAGTAGAAACAGAACCTGATACGGAATGGGATACAATAGAAAAAATAAAGAATATAATTTCTAAAATAAATTTACCTATTGAGAAAGATCAGTATTTTGTGAAAAAAGCTGAAATCGAATTAAATAAGATATTAAAAAGAAAATGATAATTTATAAAAGTACTGAAAGCACATAAATAAATGCTTTCAGTACTTTTATTTCCTATGGTGCAGGTGGTGGGACTCGAACCCACATGGTTTCCCGCTGGATTTTGAGTCCAGTGCGTCTGCCAGTTCCGCCACACCTGCATATATGTATCACAAAGGTACTTTCATATATTACCACATCTTATTTTTTTTGTCTATAATTATTCCAAAAAAGTTTCAAAAAAGTAAAACGAATAATTTTATCCTTAAAAGAATAAACATAACAAGTTGACCCCACGAGAATTATTTCAAAATTATGTAAAAAAACACCTCCATAAACATTGACTATTTTCCCCTTAAAATATATAATACAATAGACATTAAAAGGAGGAATAAACAATGAGAAAATATTTTGGAACAGATGGTATAAGAAGAATAGCAAACACAGAGCTATCACCAAGATTAGTATATAAGGTTGCAAAGGCTGGAGCATATGTATTATCAAAGCATTCAGACCACACACCAACAATTTTAATAGGAAGAGATACACGTATCTCTGGAACACTAATAGAAAGTGCTATGACAGCAGGATTTTTAAGCTATGGAGCAAATGTAAAAATATTAGATGTAATGCCAACACCAGCAGTAGCATATTTAACAAGAAGATTTAAAGCAGATGCAAGTGTTGTTATATCAGCATCACATAACACATACGAATTCAATGGAGTAAAATATTTCAGTAACAAAGGAATGAAAATTCCAGATGAATTAGAAGAAGAAATAGAAGAAGTAATGGATTCGGGAATGATAGATGACCTAACAGCTGTAAACGAAAAAATTGGAGTTTCAGAAATAAGAACAGATTTATTAGATGAGTACGTATACTTTTTCAGAAAGAATTTTGAAGAAGAATTAGAAGTATTAGACAAAGATAAATTCATAGTAGCAATAGACACAGCTAATGGTGCAACATCAGTTGTAGCAGATAAAATATTCAATGTATTAGGAATAAACCATTTAATAATTAATGATAAACCAAATGGAATAA
This sequence comes from Lachnospiraceae bacterium Phil5, assembly GCA_002633185.1. Taxonomy (GTDB): domain Bacteria; phylum Bacillota; class Clostridia; order TANB77; family CAG-508; genus CAG-492. Next base: position 291,751 of record NWBM01000002.1, on the reverse strand, counting down.
ATATAAACGACAATTGTGGATCAACACATCTAGAAGGATTAAAAAAATTCGTTGTAGAAAATGAATGTGATTTAGGAATTGCATATGATGGTGATGGAGATAGATGTTTAGCAGTAGATGAAAATGGAAATGAAATAGATGGAGATAAAATTTTAGCAATATTATCAAATTACTTCAAGAAAAAAGGAATGCTTAGAAACAACACTGTTGTAGCAACAGTTATGAGTAATTTAGGATTAAAAAAATACACGGAAGCTAATGGACTAAACTATGTTCAAACAAGTGTTGGAGATAGATATGTATTAGAAGAAATGCTAAAAAACGGATACAACCTAGGAGGAGAACAATCAGGACACGTTATATGCTTAGACTACAATCCAACAGGAGATGGAATTTTAACATCAATATTATTAATAAGAGCAATGCTTGAAGAAGGTAAAAAAGCTTCGGAAATAGCAGGAATAATGAATGCATATCCACAAGTATTAATAAATGCAAAAGTAAACAATGATAAAAAAGATGAATTTAAAACAGATGCAGAAATTCAAGAAGCATGCAAAAAATTAGAAGAAGAATTCGCAGGAAACGGAAGAGTACTAGTAAGAGCATCAGGTACAGAACCATTAATAAGAGTTATGATTGAAGGTGAAGACATACAATACATAACAAAAAAAGCAAAAGAACTTGCTGAAATGATAGAAAGAAAATTAAATTAGTGATAATTGGGAACGTGTCCCGATTGTCCCCAAAGGCACAATCGGGAATAGGTTAACGTTTTTATAAGAAAGGGGAGGACAAAATTATGGATAAGAAGTTTTACATAACAACACCAATTTATTACCCAAGTGGTAAGTTTCACATTGGCACTGCATATTGTGAAGTTTTAGTAGACAGTATAAAAAGATACAAAGAAGCAAGAGGATATGATGCATTCATGTTAACAGGTTTAGATGAGCATGGACAAAAAATTCAAACAGTAGCTCAAAAGAATGGCTTAGCACCACAAGAACATGTAGACAATATGGCAGATGCAGCAAAAAAACTATGGGAATTAATGGACATAAAATATGATAAATTTATAAGAACAACGGATGATTATCACTGCAAAGCAGTACAAAAAATAGTTCAAACATTTTTAGACCAAGGAGATATTTATAAAGGAAAATATGAGGGTTGGTATTGCATGCCATGCGAAAACTATTTTACAGAAACACAATTAGTTGATGGAAAATGCCCAGATTGCGGTCGTGAAGTTATCAAAATGAGTGAAGATGCTTATTTCTTTAACATGAAAAAATATGAACCATGGCTAAAGGAATTTTATGCACAAAATCCAAATTTTATAGTTCCAGAATCAAGAAAAAATGAAATATTCAAAAATTTCATAGAGCCAGGATTAGAGGATTTATGCATAAGCCGTAATACTTTTGATTGGGGTATTCCAATGCCTAATGATCCAGAACACGTTCTATACGTATGGCTAGATGCACTAACAAACTATATCACAGCATTAGGATATGCAAGTGATGATGATACATTATTCAAAAAATACTGGCCAGCGGATTTACATGTTGTTGGAAAAGAAATAACAAGATTCCATGGAATATATTGGCCAATCTTCTTACATGCCTTAGGATTAGAACTTCCAAAACAAATTTATGCACATAGCTGGGTTGTAATGAAAGATGGAAAAATGTCTAAATCTGTAGGAAATGTTATTTATCCAGAAATGCTTATAGAGAGATATGGAGTAGAGGCAACAAAGTACTATTTGTTAAGATTTATGAGCTTTGCACAAGATAGTATATTCACACCGGAAGATTTTGTAGATAGATTCAACTATGACTTAGCGAACGATTTGGGAAATTTACTAAACAGAACAATAGGAATGATGAATAAATATTTCAAAGGTATAATTCCAACCAACATATCAGCCAGAACAGATTTCGATGATTCATTAGAAGAATTTACAAAAAATCAAATTACAAAAATAGAAGAAAACATGGACACATATCATGTAAGCAATGCATTAGTCGAATTATGGGCAATAATTGCAAGAACAAACAAATATATAGATGAAACAGAACCATGGAAATTATCTAAATCTGAATTAGAAGAAGACAACGAAAAATTAAAATCTGCAATGTTCCATCTAGCTGAATCATTAAGAAAAATAGCAATTTTATTAACACCATTTATGCCAGGAACGTCAGCAGAAATTTTAAAACAATTAAATATTTCTTCAGAAAATATGAATTGGGATTTAGCTTATTCAGATAATGAAATAAAAGAAAACACAAAAGTAATTGAAAAAGGTGAACCATTATTTGTAAGATTAGACAAAGATGAAGAAATGGAATATATAAAATCAAGTATGAAGAAATAGAAAGGAAAAACATATGAAAGATGAATTTATTCAATTATTAAGAAGCACAAACAGAGAGGGAATAGAAGACTTAATAAACTTTATAGAAAAAACAGATTTCTTCACAGCTCCAGCTAGTACAAGATTCCATGGAGACTATGAAGGTGGTCTTTTAGAACATAGCATGAAAGTATACGAAATTTTAAAACATAAAGCGAAAAACAATGTAATGGGAATGGAATGGTCAGAAGATACTCTAATAATCATGGCTCTATTACATGATATTTGTAAGGTGAATTTCTACAAAGTAGATTACAGAAATGCAAAAAATGAAAGAGGAGAATGGGAAAAGGTACCATACTACACAGTTGATGATACAATTCCTTATGGACACGGTGAAAAATCTGTAATGATGATTACAGAATATATTAAACTTACTCCAGAAGAAAAATATGCTATCCGTTGGCATATGGGATTCACAGAGCCAAAAGAACAATACAACACATTGGGGGCAGCATTTAAGAGATATCCAATTGCTTTATTGCTACATGAGGCAGATTTAGAAGCTACATATTTTTATGACATTTAGAAGAAAGGTAAAAAACTATGTTAAAGCAATTTGATAAAAAAAACATAGATATTATTATGAAAATATGGAAAGATAATAACATTAAATTTCAACCCTTTATTCCAAATAATTATTGGGCTGACAATTATGTTAAAGTTAGAGATGAATTTTTAAATAATAATATATATGTATATACTGAAGCAACACGAATTTTAGCTTTTATTGCTTCAAATGAAAACAATGAAATTGTAAACATTCAAGTTCTTCCAGAAATTCAAAGAGAAGGAATAGGAAAGCTACTAGTTCAAAAGTTAAAAAATAATAGTCCAATTCTTGTTGCAAATGTATATGAGAAAAACGAAGCAGCGTTATTATTTTTTAGGGCAATGGGATTTAAAAAAGTTAATGAAAATATAGATGAAACTATTAATGAAAAATATTATTTATTAAAATGGGAAAGTGGAAATAACACAGAGAAATCTTTTGTATATTTTAATAATAGTATAAAAAATGAGCTTATTGAAAAATACAACGAGTTAAGCAATGTTCATTTTTATAATGTTATTACAGAAACCACAAATGCAAATAGTGTTTTTGATATTAATATTTCAAAATTTTTACAAAACATTAATGATAGAATTTATGTAAAAGACTATATTGGTGTTAGAAAACAATTAAATAGTGTTTTTAAAAATAAGAATGTTGTATTGTATTTTGATTGTAGCGAGAAATATGAATTTATATATGAAATAATTAAAGATTTAGTAAAAGTTAGAAATACAAAATTAAGTATTGTTATGCACAAGCTGTTTTCTGTTGAAGGAACCAAGAAACAGAAAAACTATGAGTTTATAAAGCACGCTTTTGAAGAGTATAATTTTATTGAAGTTGATTATGAAAAAATAGGCGAAAATTTAAATATTAGCTTTAAAGATGCATTTGATAGCAGAGATGAAGAAATGCTTAAAACAATATGTTTATAAACTAATTAAAGGAGATTTATAATGATTGATTTACATACACATACCATGTATTCAGATGGTACAGACACAGCAGAAGAATTATTAAAAAATGCAGAAAAAAAGAATCTAAATATTATTTCAATAACAGACCATAATAACACAGACGTATATGATGAACTAGAAAAAATGGATATTAAGAAATTTTATAGTGGAAAAATAATTCCAGGCGTGGAATTAAATACTAAAGTTTTAGGAATTCCAATAGAAATATTAGGTTATGGAATAGATTATAAAGTATTAAATAAATTAGCTAAAAATACTTATATATCAGCAGAAGAAAGAAATAGAATTGAAGTACAAAGATTATATAATAAATGCATAAACTTAGGAATGAAGTTGGATGGTGATTGTATAGAAAGGCATCCTACAAATGTATTTGCATCTAAATATATTTATTCTGAAATTGTTAAACATGAAGAAAATAAAAAATTTTTGGATGAACAAACATGGGGAGGAGATACTATAAGCTTTTATAGAAAATATATGTCTAATCCAGAATGCATGCTATATGTTGAAATGGATGATTTTGTGCCAGATTTTGAAACAGCAGCTAATATTATTAGAAAATCAGGTGGATTAGTATTTCTTCCACACATTTATGAATATAAAGATAATTCGGAAAAAGTATTAGATTACATAATGAACAATTATCAATTTGATGGAATAGAATGTTTTTATACAACTTTTACAGAAGCACAAACCAACAAATTAATACAAATTTGCGAGAAAAACAATTATTATAAATCTGGTGGAAGTGATTATCATGGAAAAGCTAAACCAAATGTTGATATAGGCGTAGGTTTTGGTAACTTAAAAGTTCAAGATGAAATAATAAATGATTGGAAAGAAAAAGCACTATAGTGTTGACATAAGTTCGGAAAAAAGGTATAATATTATTATCCCTATTATTCCTCTAGGAGAAAAATATACTATAGGAGGCTTTTTACAAATGAAAGAAGCAACAAAATGGATTGTCGTCTCTGGGTTAGACGGATCCGGCAAAACAACATTAGTGGACAATCTTCAGAAATGGCTTACTGAAGAAAAGAAGCTAAGAGTTATGCGTAGTCGTTTACCTCATGATCAGCATCTTGTTAAAGACTTGCTTGAAGAGTCTAAAAACGCCTACACAGACAGAATGATCTTTGCTTTAGACAACCGAATATTTGCTGAGAAGTACCGGAAATGGTGCGAATCAAATGAATATGACATTGTGTTAACGCAAAGAGGTTTCTTAGACAGCTATGTTCACGGTGCAGTTCAAGGTTTTTCATACTCTTGGATATCCGAGTTCAATCGCATTGCAGACTTGCCAAAATGTCATGTAATTATTCACATGGTTGCTGAAGCAGAAACAGCATATCAAAGAATAAAAGATGACCCTGATGCGGATAAATTTGAATATATTGAATATATTCGCAAACAGGAATATGAAACGCGTAGAGCGTACAAGGCAGTGTGTAGTCAGGATGTGGACATGTCTTTTTTTAAAGACTGCATTAACATTTATGTGGATACAACTCAGATGACAACAGAAGAAACTTTCGAATTGGTTAGAAAGCGTCTTCAGGAATACGATGTATTTCTGTAAAAAATCACCCCGAATCTTAAAAGATTCGGGGTGATTTTTATTTTATTCCCATTCAATAGTTGCAGGTGGTTTTGAAGTAATATCATAAACTACACGATTAACATGTTTAACTTCATTTACAATTCTGCTTGAAACTTTTTCTAAAATTTCATAAGGAATTCTACTCCATACACCTGTCATAAAGTCTTTTGTTTCAACAGCTCTTAAAGCAACAGTATAGTCATAAGTTCTTTCATCACCCATAACACCAACAGATTTTAAGTTTGTTAAAACTGCGAAGTATTGATTAATACTTTTATGTAATCCAGCCAAAGCAATTTCTTCTCTAAATATAGCGTCAGCTTCTTTTAATATTGTAAGTTTTTCATCTGTAATATCTCCAATAACACGAATAGCTAAACCTGGACCAGGGAATGGTTGTCTAAACACTAAATTTTCTGGAATACCTAATTCTAAACCTGTTTGTCTAACTTCATCTTTAAATAAGTTTCTTAATGGTTCAACAATTTCTTTAAAATCTACATAGTCTGGCAATCCACCAACATTATGGTGACTTTTAATTACAGAACTTTTTCCTAAACCGCTTTCAATAACATCTGGATATATAGTACCTTGAACTAGGTAATCAACCGTACCAATTTTTTTAGCTTCTTCTTCAAAAACTCTAATAAATTCTTCACCAATTATTTTTCTTTTTTGCTCTGGATCTGAAACACCAGCAAGTCTTGCTAAAAATCTATCTTTAGCATTTACTCTTATTAAGTTTATATCAAATTGATTTCTAAAAACTTCCTCAACTTCATCACCTTCGTTTTTACGAAGTAGACCATGGTCAACAAATATACAAGTTAAATTTTTTCCAATTGCTTTATTTAAAAGTACTGCAGCAACAGATGAATCTACACCACCAGATAAAGCACATAATGCTTTTTTGTCTCCTATTTTTTCTTTTAAATTATTAATACTTTCTGTAACAAATGATGCAATTTGCCAGTCTCCAGAACATTCACAAATATTATATAAGAAATTTCTAATAACTTGTGTTCCATTTATTGAAAGGTTAACTTCTGGGTGGAATTGAATTCCATATAATTTTCTTTCTACATTTTCAACTGCAGCATTTGGGCAAGAGTCTGTATAACCAATATTTTTAAAGTTCTCTGGTAATTTTTCAACATAATCTGTATGGCTCATTAAAAATCCATTTGTTTTATTAAAGCCTTGGAATAGAAGAGAGGTGTTATCTATTGTAGCTTCTATTGTTCCATATTCTCTTTTATCGGCTCTAGCAACTTGTCCACCTAAAGTGTGCATCATAAGCTGCATACCATAGCATATACCTAAAACAGGTATTCCCAAATTAAATATTTCTGGGTTACATTTTGGTGAATCTTCTAAATAAACACTTGCAGGTCCACCTGTGAATATTATTCCTTTTGGATTTTTTTCTTTAATTTTTTCAATTGAAATGTCAAAAGGAACAACTTCTGAATAAACATTACATTCTCTAACTCTTCTTGCAATTAATTGGTTGTATTGACCACCAAAATCTAAAATAAGTATTAGTTCGTTTTCTTTCAAATCTATTACCTCCATTTACATAAATATACAACTATATTTTACCATAATTAGAAACAAAAGTAAATAGGCTTAGGTTAAACCTTAGCCTACTTACTTTTGCTCAAATTACGTAATACGCAATCTGTGTCTCCGAAGTGGAACCAGCGCTCCATTCGGCGAGCTCTTTTGCGGAGACTACCGTAACTTCACATTCCCGAAATCCTCCATTCTTTTCTTTCCAAGTATCGCCAATTTTGCGAATAACATGATAATCCGGGTATTCTGCAACTATGTGGTAGAATCCTTCATAATCACGTTCTTGTACTTTTCGAATATACCAAGCAATTGCAATGTTTGCTTCAGAAAAGATTTTGGCTTTCCGGACCTCAATGCAAAGATCTTTACACATTCTTTCAAATGATTCAGATCCATTGCCTTGGGTTTGGGAGAAGTAACTACGGAAAATTTCCTCCGCTCTCTTTGGATTGTCCGTTTTGCCTGTGAGGGCAAACATCAAACAATTCTGGCCGTTGCCAAAGTCATCAGGGTTGAAAAACATTGCCATTTTACGAGCTCCTTTTTAATATTAAATTTCAGACTATAAAAGCCTGTTAATTAATTATAACATATTTTCCTGGAAAAGTCTACATAAAACACGTGCTGCAATCATAATATTAAACCTATAACATATAAATTAATAAAAAAACAAAAAAATTTGCAAAAACATTAGACATTTTATATAATTTATGTATATAATATAAACAACGAGTAAAAAGAGGGGGTGAACCAATGAAAAAAACAGCAAAAAGTATTTTGCTAGTAATGCTTATGGCAGTTCTTGTATTTGCCTTAACAGGATGTGGAAATAAAAATGACAAAAAGAAAGAAGAAGAGAAGAAAGATACCATAGTAGGTACTAGAGAACAAAATGATGATTACTTTGGAAATTATACTGAAGAAATAGAAATTGAATTTAAAGAAGACAAGGCAGATAAAATAACAATGTCTATGATTTTTGACAGCGAAGAAACAGCTAAAGGTTTAGCAGCTATTTTTGCCTTAACAAGCTCTGAAACTGAAGGAAAAATGGAAATTAAACAAGAAGGAAACAAATTCATGATGATTATGGATGCTGCTGCTTATGCGGAACAAGAAGGTATAGAATCTGAACAATTATCTAAAGAAAATTTAAAGAAATCTTTGGAGGATGAAGGTTATACTATAAAATAACTTTTCTATACATATTATTTAATTTATTAAATTGGAGGAAAAAAATATGAAAAAATTAATGAAAAGTTCTTTATTATTAATGGTTATGGCAATATTTTTATTTGCTTTAACAGGATGTGGAGGAAACAAATTAGTTGCTACAAAATCAGAAGAAGATAGCATGTTTGGAAAATATGAAGAGAAAATAGAAATTAAATTCAAAAATAAAGTTGCAAGTGAAATCAAGATGACAATGGAATTCGAAAGCAAAGACAAAGCTGAAAGTATTATGTCATTATACAAATTATCTGGAGAAAACACAGATAAAATGGAACAAAAAGATAAAAAAATTATAATGAAAATGGATGTTGATGAGTATGCAAAAGAACAAAATGTATCAAAAGATAAGTTAACAAAAGAATACTTCAAAGAATATTTAGAAAAAGAAGGATACAAAGTTAAATAATCATTGATAATTATAAAATAAAAAAACCGATATTAAATATCGGTTTTTTTTATATAAAGTTAATAATCCTTCCATTGTTCTTTTCTTGTATTTCACTGGATCTATAAGAGTCTATTGAATATACATTTTTATCATCAAAAATAATACTAATACACTTGCTATAATTATTTGACTCAAATTCTATTATAGTAATACTAGTATTACTCTTCGATAATGTTTCAAAAGTTGTAATAAATCCAATTCCTGTTCCACCTTCATTTAAATGAGTACTACATTTCTTTATTCCGAGATTTAATAATGTGTTTATTTCAAAATTAATCCCACTATCATAAATATCAATTTGATAAATGTCGTTTTTCATACCAAATACCAACATTATACCTCTGTAAGATTTTACACTGTGATTTATAGCAATAATTGCATTTCTTGTCAAATCACCAATCAATGTTTCTAAGTCACTTTGAGAAATTTTAGAATCAACAATATTGTTTATGTTACAGTCCAACTTGAATGTAAATTCTATATTGTTTGTATAGCATTCCTTTTGTAGATATAAAATCATATCATCTAGACCCTCGATATTAGTTAATTCTAACTTAGGAATAGTAGAGGTTTTACTTAAGTATTCTTTTGATAAGCTATCAATTCTAGAGGTTATAGAAGACAACTCATCTGCAATTTCAGATTTAAATGATAAAGATGAAAGTTCAAGTAATTTATTTTTCAAAGCTTCTTGCCTGTGGTAAAATTCATGATTAGATTTTATAATTATTTCTTTTTCAGTAATAGCGGTTTGAAGTTTTTGTTTTATTTCATTTAATTCATGTTCGCAATCTTCTAATGCTTGTGTTTGTAGTTTCTGCTTTTGATATAGGATAAATGCACGCTGTATTATTATAAATGTAATTATAGAAATAATGAGTAAGCTAAATATTATATATTCGGCTGTATAATTAGCACATAATACATAAGTAAATATTATAAAAGTTGTAACAAGAAGAAAAAGCAAACTCAAAAACTCATTTTGCAAAAATAAAAATCCATGCTTAAATCTAGGTATCTTAAATAACATGTAAATTAAAAATATATTGAAAAGACCCATTGATACTATTATAAAATAGCTAATATAAGGTATATATTTAAAGGTTGCATATGTAGATGAAGCAAGAATTGAGGATATAAAAGATGCTATATATGCTATAGCAAGAGATATTACTGATGTAACTATAGACTTATATATTTCTATATTTGTTAATTTGCCTAAAAATAAACTATATATAATTATCATAGGAATCACTATAAAGAATGTAGGTACATTTTGAGAAGTATAACATTGAAGCAAACTTAATAAAATACAGAAAACTAAAGAAATAAATTTCTTATATATATTCATTGATTCATATTTATTATTAGTTTTTAAGAAAGCAACTGCTAATCCAATATGAATTCCAAAATATTTCATAAAATAACTAAAAATATTAATTTCCATAACATTCTCCCTTAAATTTATTTAAAAGAATTATACAATATAAAATAAAAACAATCAAGCACAGCTTTTAAAAAGAAATGCTGTGCTTGATTGGAAAAGCATTTAGGAAAAAATTATAATCCTAAAAGTCTTTTCAATGTTTCCCAGAAGTCATCCCACCACATGGTATTCAACTCCTTTATTTGGATTTGTACAAATATTGTACATACCATAAGAATAACTTCTATAGTATTTCTTTTGAGGTTAAGAGAGAGTGTAAATCATGTCGAATTAATGAAAAAATATGAATATAAATGAATAACAATATTAAATAATATAAAAAAATACTTCTATTTAGCAATAAACATTTTTTTCTACTAAACAGAAGCGTTTTTTTATTATATTTTTACAACGACTTTTTAATTTTGTCTGCATAATAATATATAAATTCATTTGTAGTTGGAATTCCTGTGTCATAATTTATTTTAGCTGTATAATACTTTTCTAAATCTTCAATACTTGAAATTCTCCAGGCGTGAAGTATTGCGTTTTGCATTGCTCTGCTAATAGTACTATTAGAGCGTTTGTATTTCAGAACTAAATATTGAACCAATGTTATTTCTTCAGCTTTTTCTGGTTCTGCAACAAGCAAGTAAATAGCATCATGCAAATACTTTCTTCCTTGTAGATGTAATCCGATACCGATTAAATTCAATTCATTATCAATCATATCAGAAATTCTTTGTTTTGTTTCATCTGAGTCATTAAGTACAACATTACCTGTATATGTTGTATCTTCAGAATACTTATTTAAAAGAACTATAGTGTCTATAACATTTTGTACTGAATAGTTTTGATGTTTCTTATAAAATATTAAATCAACACCATTTTCATGCAAATAGTCATATATAGTATTTGATGAAACTACAGTGTTTATTATAATTTTTGGCTTATGTTTAAAGGTTAATTTATTCAATTGTTCAATTAAAGGAAAACTTGTAGTATGACCAGAACCGTTATGTAATTCTATATCTAAAATTACAACATCAGGAGAAAGTTTCCTAATTAAATTTAAACCTTCTACATCTGAATCTGTTATTGCAACAAGTTTAACATCATTTCTTTGATTTATATAAGATTTAAACTCTTCGTAATCTTTTGTGTTATCTTCTATTAATAGAATAGATATTGGATTTTCCATAAGTACCCCCTAAAAATTAATTGATATAAAAATAATAGCATAAATTGTCAAAATTTGTCATCGACCTGTACGGTATAATTTTAACTAAAGGTTAATGAAAAGAAAGTGATGTTTATAGAATGAAAGGAATGGTTAAAATGAATGATGGTTTAAGATTAAAAAGAGAAATAGGAAGAAGGATTCAAAGTGTTCGTAGGGAAATGAATTTAACTAAAGAGAATCTTGCAAGAAAAATTGGTATAACACCACAATATTTAGGAATTATTGAAAAAGGTGAAAGTGCATTATCATATGAAAAATTAAAGAAATTATGTGATATAACAGAAACTTCGGCTGATTATATTTTATTTGGAAAAGACGTAAAAATTGAGAAGAAAACAGAGCAATTGTTGGAAGAATTTTCTTATGATGAGATACAAAATGCATGTGAAGTTATAAAACAAATTGCCGTATTTATAAAAAAAGATAAAAAACACCAATAAATGATTAAAAATTCTTGTAAATAATTGTTAAAAAAAGTATAATAATTATGAGGTGAAAATAGTATGAATAAAAAAACAAAAGTAACACTTATAATTATTTTAGTTATACTAGTTTTAGCAATTACATCAGGAATTTTATTTTGGTATATTCAAAAATGGAGTAAAGAAAAAGAGCTTAATACTCCAGAAGAAATAGTTACTGCATATTTTGAACGTATTAATGAAGGAAAATATGATAAAGCTTATGAGTTATTATCTAGCCAAAGTAAAGAAAAAGTTTCATTAGAAGAGTTTTCTGAAAAATATGAAAAATTCAATAAAAACATAGGTATGGAAGCAATTACAACCAATGATATTAGTTACGAAAAACAAGATACATATAATACAAAAGTCAATTATAAAAATAATGTTAGAACCATATATGGAGAAATTGAATATGCGAACACTATTAGTTTAAATAAAAATAATGACAATAAATATTATATTGATTGGGACTATAGCAATATTTATCCAAGTCTAAAAAAAGATTATACAATAAAGATAAATGTTGAAAAAGCAAAAAGAGGAAGTCTAATAGACAGAAATGGTGTATTATTAGCCGGAAGTGGATACATTTCATCTATTGGATTGGTTCCAGGTTGGATGAATGAAGAAACAAAACAACAAGATATACAAAGTGTTTCAAAAATATTAGGTATTTCTGTTGAAAATATTAATAAAAAACTAAGTGCTTCTTATGTTAAATCAGATACATTTGTTGAATTGGATAAAGTATCAAAGCAAGATTTACAGAAATTAAATGGACTAAGAGAAATTGAAGGAGTTAAAATAAAAGATGTTGAATCTAGAGTATATCCACTTTCTGAAAAAGCAGCACATGTAACTGGATATGTTCAAAAGGCATCAAAGGAAGATATAGAGAAAAATAAGAAATACGATGAAAACACTTTAGTTGGTAAAACTGGATTAGAATTAGCTTATGATGGAAGACTAAGAGGAGAAGATGGATACGAGATTGTTATTAATGATGAAAATGGTCAAAAGAAAGAAATTATATTAAAAACTGAAAAGAAGGACGGAGAAAATATAAAATTAACTATAGATTCAAATATACAGTCAAAAGTATATGATATTTATTCAAAGGATAACAGTGCTACTGTGGTAATGTATCCTGGAACAGGAGAATTAATTGCTCTAGTGAGTACACCATCATATGATCCAAATAAATTCTTAATTGGTATGTCAACACAAGAATGGAATGAACTAAATAATAATCCAAACAACCCAATGTATACTAGATTTCTAAAGACGTATGCTCCAGGTTCATCTTTTAAACCAATAATAGGTGCTATTGCATTAGAAACTGGAACAATTAATTCTTATGATGAATACGAACCAAGTGGAACGAGTTGGCAAAAGAATGAGTCTTGGGGAGATTATCATATAACAACACTTACAACATATCAGGAACCTGCCAACCTACTAAATGCATTAATTAATTCAGATAATATATTTTTTGCAAAAACTGCTTTAAAAATAGGTTCTGAAAAATTAGAAAAAAGTCTAAAAGAACTTGGATTTGAGTCTAAACTAGATTTTGATATGGAGACAAAAAAATCACAAATATCAAATGATGGAAAGTTTAAAAATGAAATACAATTAGCTGATAGTGGATATGGGCAAGGTCAAATACTTGTTAATCCAATTCATTTTGCTTCGTTATATGGTATTTTTGCAAATAATGGGAATATGGTAAAACCCTATATAGAAATTTCGGAAAATAAGGAAACATCTTTTATGAAAGAACATGCATTTTCGAAACAGGTAGTAGAAGTTATAAAAGAAGATTTAGTACAAACTATTGAAAATCCAGCGGGAACGGCACATTCTGCTAAAATTAATGGATTAAAACTTGCAGGAAAAACAGGAACAGCAGAAACAAAAACCTCAAAAGAGGAAGATGCAAAAGAATATGGGTGGTTTAATGTATTTGTTGCAGATGAAAATAGCAATAAGCAATATGTTATAATAAGCATGGTGGAAAACGTAGAAAATAGAGGAGGAAGTCAATACGTAGTAAATAAAGTAAAACAAATATTAAATAATATTTAATTTGAGGAGGAATTAATAATGGAAAACAAAATAACGCCAATTACAATCTTAACAGGTTATTTAGGCGCTGGAAAAACTACACTAATGAATCATATATTAACAAATCAACAAGGTTATAAAGTGGCTGTTATTGTTAATGATATAGGAGAAGTAAATATAGATGCAAAATTAATATCTGATGGAGGTTTTATTCAAGAAGAAGATAAAGGAAATGTTGTACCGCTTTCAAATGGCTGTATTTGCTGTACATTAAAAGAAGATTTGATGCAACAAATAGTAGATATATTAAAAACAAGAAAATTTGATTATATCTTAATAGAAGCAAGCGGTATTTGTGAACCATTACCAATTGCACAAACTATAACAATTTTATCAGAATCACTAGAACAATATGGATTACCTAAAATGTGTAAATTAGATAATGTTGTAACAGTAGTTGACGCTTTACGTTTAGCAACAGAATTTGGATGTGGGGAAGATTTAGTAAAAGAAGGTATAGATGAAGAAGATATAGAAAATCTTTTGATTGAACAAATAGAGTTTTGTAATGTTATTGTTTTAAATAAAGTAGATGAAGTAAGTGAAGAACAATTAAATACTGTAAAAGCTGTTATAAAAAGTTTGCAACCTACAGCAAAAATTATTGAAACAAATTATTCAAAAGTTGATGTTAAAGATATAATGGATACTAATAATTTTGATTTTGAGAAAATAACAACTTCGGCTGGATGGATACAAGAAATGGAAAAAGACGACGAAGTTGAAGAACATGAACATCATGAAGAACATCATCATGAACATCATCACGACCATGATAACCATCATAATCATGAAGAAGGTGAAGCAGAAGAATATGGAATATCAACATTTGTATATACATCAAGAAAACCATTAGATGTCGTGAAATTTGAAAAATATTTGAATGAACAGTTTCCGAAATCAGTAATTAGATGTAAAGGTTTAGTATGGTTCCAATCTGATTATGATATGTCATATTTATTTGAACAAGCAGGAAAACAAATGAAAGTATCTGAAACAGGATACTGGTTAGCATCAGCTCCAAAAAATGAATTAGAACAAATGGCTAGAAATAATCCTGAAATATTAAAAGACTGGGATGATAACGTTGGAGATAGAATGGTAAAACTAGTATTTATAGGAAAAGATATGAATAAAAAACAAATAATAGAAGATATGGATTCAATGTTAGTAAAGTAATAAAAAAACTTAATATAATATTGATTTAAATAAAAATTAATGATATTTAAATAATTAAATAACAAAAGAAAAGGATGAAGAAATGAAAAAAGGACAGAATTTTTTAACAATAATTTTAGTTATTATAATACTAATATCTACATATATAGCTTTACAAAATGTGGTACCATTACTAATGGATTTGCTTCAAGATGAATCATTGTTTAAAGAACCAGAAACAAGTGGAAATTCAAAAGCATATTACGCTGTTTATGGGAATGTTGTTTCAGAAGATGATACTTTTTTAGATTTGTCCGATTGTGTAATAGATGAAAATCTAACTGAAAAACTGAATACATTACCAAATATAAAAACTGTAAAAATGTATAATACTAATTTGACTTATTCTAAGAAAATAGAATTGCAAAAACAATTTCCAAACATAGTATTTCAATGGCCTGTTGAAATTCTAGATCAAACAGCTGATTCTACCATTGAAGAATTAGACTTAAGCAGAAAAACAATAACTGATATAGAAGAATTTAAAAAATCCTTATATTTGCTTACACATCTAAAAAAATTAGACATGAGTTATACAAATTTAACAAATGAGCAATTAGGAGAGTTAAGAACGGAATTCCCAAACATAAAGATCACATGGGTTATTCACATGAGTAAGTGGTCATTAAGAACAGATGCTGTTGCATTTTCTGTTTTGGTATATACATATGATTATAGAAGAATGACAACACAAGACATACAAGTTTTGAAATACTGTACAGATTTACAAGCATTAGATTTAGGGCATCAGGCTATAGAAGATATTACTGTAATTGGAGATTATTTGCCTAATTTAAGAGTTTTAATACTTGCAGATAATAAAATAAAAGATATTTCGCCACTTGCTAAATTAAAGCATTTACACTATTTAGAGCTATTTATGAATGATATAACAGATTCATCACCTTTAGCATCATGCAAAGAGTTGGTTGATTTAAATATATCATTCAACTATAGATTTTGTGATATAAGTGGAATATTAAATTTGCCTAAATTAGAAAGATTATGGTTAATAAGTGACAGAATATCAGGCGAATCATATAATTTAATAAGGAAAACATATCCAAATGTTAAACTTGTAACTACTGGAATTGGTTCTACTAATAGTGGATGGAGAACACATGAGAGGTATTTTGCA
The DNA here is from genome assembly GCA_002633185.1 of Lachnospiraceae bacterium Phil5. Lineage (GTDB taxonomy): Bacteria > Bacillota > Clostridia > TANB77 > CAG-508 > CAG-492. The sequence continues at coordinate 275,312 of NWBM01000002.1, read as the reverse complement.
ATGATAGATATGTATAGAAAGAATTATATAAGTGATGTATTTTTAAAATATGATGATTAATTAAACATAAAAAACCGTTAGTTAAAAAACTAACGGTTTTTGTATTAATTCAAAAATAGTAATGTGTAATACTTGATTTTTTCACATGTTGTGGTATAATATCAAAGTTGTTATGTAAAACTTAGAAAATGAATTCATATAGGAGTAGATAGAACAATGAGTGATAATATAAAAATCTTAGTAGTTGAAGATGATAAAAATATAATAGAAGCACTTCAATATATATTAGAAAAAGAAGGTTATTCTATTAGTATTGCAAGCTCGAAAACGGAAGCACTAACATTTATTGTAAAAAACAAATTTAACTTATTTTTGGTAGATGTACAATTACCAGACGGTACTGGATTTGAGTTATGCAAATATATAAAAAACAACCTTGATTTACCTGTAATATTAGCATCTGCTGTTGGAGAAGAGGCTAATGTTGTATATGGTTTAGATTTAGGTGCTGATGATTTTATTGTAAAACCTTATAGAAATAATGAACTAATAGCAAGAATAAACTGTATATTAAGAAGAGAAAATAGAAATAAGAGTAAAAATATAATTATATATAGAAATATTAGAGTAGATTTAAGAAATGCTCAAGTATTTAATATTCAAAATAATGAAGAAATTATTTTAACAAGTTTAGAATATAAATTATTACTGCTATTTTTAAAAAATAAAAACAAATTGGTTACTAGAAGTGAAATCCTTGAAAAAGTATGGGACATTGATGGCAACTATGTAAATGATAATACTTTATCAGTATATATAAAAAGATTAAGAGAAAAGATATTTTCAAAAGATGAAAAAGAATCAATTCAAACAATAAGAGGAATAGGATATATATTAAATGACTAAAAAATACAATTATTGTCTTAAAATGACAAAAATTATATTTTATAGTCATTTTTTTGTCACTTTCGTATTTTATAATGGAAAAGCAGTTTTTTGAGGAATTACCAATACTAAAAGATTTTCAAAAAGATAATTTTACAATTTACAAGGAGGAAATAATGAAAAAACTTAAAACAAATGACGTTTTAATAAGAAAATTTAAAGTAGAGGATGCTGATAAAATATATGAATATTTTAATAAATCAAATAAGATATCAAATTTATCAGATATTCAAGAAAACAAAAGTAAACTCGAAACACAAAGGATAATTGAATCAGCAATTATGGAATATAACACTGAAGAGCCTATGTGGGCATTAGAATTAAAGCAGACTAAAGAATTTGTTGGATTTATTAAAATTGACAATTATTCACCTAAAAATAAAATGTGTAAAATTTCTTGGGGAATGATAAATAATTATGAAAATGAGAAGTTAATAATACAGGCATTAAAAACAGTTATGAATTATTTGTTTGAAAGGAAAAGTATTGAGTTAATAGAGTGTTCTTATTATGGTAACAATAGAGAAACAGATAAAATACTAGACAACGTTGGAATGACAAAAGAAGCTGTATTAAAGCAAAGAAGATTTAATGAAAAAACGAATACAAGAGAGGATTATGTAATTTATTCAATTGCTGCAAACGAATATAATAAATTGAAAGTATGCAATTTTTAAATTTATTTTATTATTTCCATTTTTGAATATAAAAATACAATCAGTCTATAATAAATATATTGGAAGGAGGTTAATTTAATTATGGATGGAAAACAAAAAATAAATTGTACAGTTGGAAGCTGTAAGTATAATAACTCTGATAATAAAGAGTGTACTTTAAATAAAATAATGGTTACACCAATGGAAAATTGTAATACTAAAAAAGCAGATGAGTCTATGTGCAGTAGCTATGAATTTGAAAAGGAATTGCTTAAATAAATAAATGAAAAAAACTGTAGCTTTTCCTCAAAATAGCAGAAAAACATTGACTTTTAAAGGTTGAATGTTATATAATTATAGGCATAAAAGATTTTTAATTTCTTATGTATAAGAGATTAAAGTTTTTTAAATAAATTCAAAGGAGGGTCTATGTATGACAAAGTACTTTGTACTCCGGCCGCATGCACTGCTGTCTTCTGAAGATAGTTTGCAGAAGTTTGGAGAGGACAATGTAATAGTTGTACCTCTGGCCATAGTCGATGAGGTTCAGTCTATGAAGAATCTTAACCCTGAAAAGGCGAAGGTTCGCGGGATCATCCTCAAGTATCTTAGAAAAGCTGCCAAAAATGGTGCACTTACTGATAAAGGGTATGTGCAGGAAAACGGCAGTATTCTCAAGATTGAGGTAAACCAGAAGGACATTCCTATCGATATTCCTAATATCACAGAATTTCAAAAACGAACATTACAGGTCTGTCTCGGAATTCAGAAGACCCTTAAGAATCAAGCATCGCAAGTGATTAAAGGGGTTAAGAATAATCTTGAGACAGAAAACAAAGGAGGAGAAAAAAGTAAAGATGTGAGGGAAAGGGTTATCCTTATTACCAACAACACGGCACTTCAAATTAAGGCGTATACTGTAGGTATTAAGGCAGAACCGTTCAAGGATGAAATTTTCCCTGAGCTTGCACAGCAGTATAAGGGAAAAATGACAATTTGTGTTAGCAAAGAGATTGTCGAGATTCTTCGAAACAAAGGAGAGATTGAGATTGCACAGATTTACAACCGTGATGAATATGAGTGGGTTGAAAATTGTATTGTAATTCTCAATAATCCCGATGGTCATCCCACATTTTCTGTCGTGAAAGGCAAAAAACTTGTTTTTCAAAATCCATATAAAGCTGCAATGTACGGTGTTAAGCCTAAAACAGAAGGTCAAGCAGCGTATGTGTGTGCACTTACAAGTGGCTGCCCTCTGATTGTTGCAAAAGGAACTGCAGGCACTGGTAAAACATTGCTTGCACTTGCTAACAGCTTAGAGGGGTATGAAAAAATGGAATTCCGGCGCATTAATATCACGAGCCCTGTGTTTAATGATGAGCTTGGATATCTGCCAGGTGACATCGATGACAAAGTAAGTCCTTTCCTGAGCGGTATTATGCACAATTTGGAGTATTTGCTTAGTAACAGAAAACAGGATGATATAGTAGTTAGTAAGGAAACCAAAAATACTTCAAAAGAGCAGAAACTCAGCTTTTCGAAAGATAAGCCGAATCATGATTGGACAAAACCTATCAAAGAGGATGGCTCTTATTATTTCGAAAAGGGGATTATTAAAATTCTCGCACTCCGCGCATTAAGAGGAGCCTCCATTATGGATGAAATTTTCATTGTTGATGAAGCTCAAAATATTGAGCCGAAAGACATGAAGACAATCATCACCAGAATGGGAGAAGGTTCTAAAATTATTATTTGCGGAGACCCAACACAAGTTGACCATCCCGGTCTTGACGAAAGGTACAACGGAATTGTTTATGTTGCAGAAAAAATGAAGGGCAGTGTTAACACAATGGTTATCACATTTGAAGAAGATGAGACAGTCAGAGGAGCACTTGCCAAGGAAGCAGCAGAAAGACTCTAATTTGATTTTATTTAAAAGGTTAAAAGAGGTTCACATTGTGAACCTCTTTTTTATAAAAATGTGTCACTTTTTTTACCCCGTCCCAAAGCGTGTCACCAAATAAACATAACAAGTTGACACCACGAAAGTTATTTCTGAAATATGTAAACTATTCATTGACAAATTAAAAACCTAAACATAAAATAAAAAAAGTTAGAAATAATAGACATATAAATATTAACTAAAAGAGATTCTATGTAGTCTCTTACATTCAAAGGAGGAAAAAATTATGCCATTAGTAACAACTAAAGAAATGTTTGAAAAATCTATGAAGGAGAAATTTGCAATAGGTGCTTTCAATGTAAACAATATGGAAATTATTCAAGGAATTGTTGATGCAGCAGCTAAAGAAAATTCACCAGTAATATTACAAGCTTCATCAGGAGCTATAAAATATGCTAGAATTCCATATTTAAGAAAAATGATAGAAGCAGCCTTAGAAGAACATGATATTCCAATTGCTTTACACTTAGACCACGGGCCTGATTTCGAAACGTGTAAAATGTGTATAGATAATGGTTTCACATCTGTAATGATAGATGGTTCAAAATATGATTTTGAGCAAAATGTTGCTTTAACAAAGCAAGTGGTAGACTATGCTCACAGTAAAGGAGTTGTTGTAGAAGCAGAAATAGGACAATTAGCTGGAATTGAAGATGATGTTAATGTATCAGATTCAGATGCAAAATATACAGATCCAGAGCAAGCTAAAGAATTTGTTGAAAGAACAGGATGTGATTCATTAGCAATAGCTATAGGAACAAGCCATGGAGCATATAAATTTAAAGGCGAAGCTAAATTAAGATTTGATATATTAAAACAAATAAAAGAACTAATTCCAAATACACCAATAGTTTTACACGGAGCATCAACAGTAATACCTGAATTAGTTGAGTTATGTAATAATAATGGGGGAGAAATACCAGGTGCCAAAGGTGTTCCAGACGAGATGTTACATCAAGCAAGTCTAGAAGGTGTTTCGAAAATAAACGTAGATACAGATTTAAGATTAGCTATGACAGGAGCAATTAGAGAAGTATTCAATAATGAGCCATCAGTTTTTGATCCTAGAAAATATTTAACACCAGCAAGAGATTTAATTGAACAAACAGTACAACACAAAATAAGAGATGTGTTTGGTTCAAGTAATAAAGCGTAGCAGGTAATCAATTAACATAATTTGACAAAATGAGCAAAATATTGTAAAATTTTATTGTAATTAAATATAATTTATTACAAAAAATCGTTTATAAAACCTAGTGATACAACTTCTAAAAAGGAGGTAGTCATATGATTACATTGCTAATAGGTGTTTTTACATTATGGCTTCTTATTCAACTTATAGGTATTGCATTTGATGCTTTGGAAGTAGTAATTTTTGGAGTTTCCGCATTTATTTCTAAAATTACAAAAATAAACGAATCTCGGATTTTTCCGTGGGTATTCTGGATTATTACTATTTCAGCTATTGCAGGGTTTATATGGTTTGGTATACTTCACTAGGTAGATAAACGAAAAAGGCGTGAATTAAATTAAACACGCCTTTTTTATTGTTTATTATAGTTTATTTATTATATTCTCCATGTCGCTATATAAAGGAGCTATCAATTCAATTCTTTTGTGATGAATTGGATGAATAAAACTAATTTTATAACTGTGTAATGCTTGTCTATCAATTAAATTAGAATAATTGCCATATAAAGAATCGCCCAAAATAGGATGTCCAAGATAAGCCATATGAACACGAATTTGATGAGTACGACCAGTTTCTAATTTCAAATGTACGACAGATAAAATATCATTATATTTTAAAACATCATAATAAGTTACAGCATTATCACCAGAATCATCAACACATCTTTCAATAATACTGTTTTCTTTTCGTGCAATAGGGGCATTAACTACTCCAGAAATATTATCAAAAATACCTTCACAAATAGCAATATATTCTTTAACAAATTCGTTTCTTTTCATTTGTCTAACTAAACACTCTTGTACATATTCATTTTTAGCAAAAATTATTATACCAGAAGTATCCTTATCTAATCTATTAACAGGCCTAATTTTCTTTTTAAGACCGATACTATCAAAATAATATCTTACACCATTAGAAATACTATCTTCATAATGATTTATAGAAGGATGAATTGGAAATCCTGCAGGTTTATTTAAAATTAATAAATAATCATCTTCAAAAAGAATATTAAGCTCCATTTTTGTTGGAACGATATTCTTGTTGTCTTCATCATAATTTAACAAAATTTCAACAACGTCGTTTGAATTAACAGGTGCTTTTATACCAATAGGAGTTTTATTTAAAAAAATTTTATTATTTGATTTTAGTTTTAATAAAAGTCTATCTGAAATTTCAAATTTTGTCTTCAAAACTTCTTTTACATTATCAAAATGTTCATTATCTTTTACCATATAACTTAAATTCATTTATAATCACCAATATTAATAATATAATAAATTTAAAAAATAAGCAAATTATAAGCTATGAAATCAGTATTTAGTTGACAAAATACAAAAAAAAAGATACAATAAACAATAGAGTAAATTGAATAGTCGCGTATAGCAATTTCGAAAGAAAGCGTACGAGGAAAGTCCGGGCTCCACAGAGCAATGATGCTGGATAACGTCCAGTGAGGGAAACCTTAAGGAAAGTGCAACAGAAAATAACCGCCTACATTAGTAGGTAAGGATGAAAAGGCGAGGTAAGAGCTCACCGCCGGTATGGTGACATACTGGGACAGTGTAAACCCCATCTGGAGCAACACCCTAATTGAAGGCTAAGACTGCTCGTCATCTTCAAACTGAGGTGGCTTGAGGCATATAGTAATATATGTACTAGATAAATGACTATTCAAGACAGAACCCGGCTTATAGATTTACTTATTATATATCAAGAAGAAGCTGTTAATCATCAGCTTCTTTTTGTTTTTCAAAATTTAATATGAAGCAAAATTGCTAAATCTTTTTGGGTAGAGGAATATATATATTACATGAAGACAGGACGCGCCAGTTTGACGAGGTTTGAATAAAGAAGCAAAAGGACTCCATAATAAAACATTTTACTATCCAACAATCCTTTTGCCTTAATTCAAAGCCGAGTCAGCAAGTCCACTGAATGTAATATATATATTCCTCTACCCAAAAAGATTTAGCAATTTGCAACCACACATATTGAAATTACAAATCATATATAGTAAAATAATCATAGTTTAAACAAAAAGGTGTGATAAATTTAATGAATAGAACAAAAAGAAAAATATTCGAAGCAGCTATGGAACTGTTTGCAAAACAAGGCTATGATGGCACAAGCGTAGACGAAATTACATCAGTAGTGGGTATAGCAAAAGGAACTCTATATTATCATTTTTCGAGTAAGGAAGAAATATACAACTTCTTAATAGTTGAAGGAATGAACCTTTTCAAAAATAGCATAGAAATTCAAGCTGCAAAACATGAAAATGCTATAGATAAATTAAAAGCCGCAATACTAGTGCAATTAAGAATTATGGAAAAATATGAAAGCCTAATTACATTAATAATTGGACAAATGTGGGGGAAAGACGAGCGTAACTTGTTATGCAGACAATGCATATATGAATATGTTGAAATAATAGAAAATATAATAAATTATGGAATTGAAAGAGGAGAAATTGTAACACAAGATGCAAAAGCAGTATCTTCAATACTATTTGGACTAACAAGTTCTGCTCTTTTATATCAATATAGAGATGGTGGCAAAATAGATGTAGCTGCTTTGTATAATGAATATAGTAAATTTGTTATAAAAAACTTAAAACCAGGTCGAGAATAGTAGAAAAATGACGAAAAAGCGAATACGAAATAGATGTATTTGCTTTTTTTCTATTGCGTAACCAAAAAAGATGAGATATAATTCCAAAAGTAAGGAGGAAATCTAATGAAGTATGTAAATGAAAAACTACAGGAATTTGAAAAATTTATAAAGAATAAAACAATTGCATTAATTGGGCTAGAATCAAGTAATTTACCGCTTCTAGACTATTTCTACAACAAAGGAGCAAACGTAACAGTATTTGATAAAAGAACAATAGATGAAATAGACAGAACCTTATTAGACAAAATAACGGACAAATGTATAAGATTCTCATTTGGAGAGCATCACTTAATAAATTTAGTTGGGTATGAAATAATATTTAGAGGTCCAAGCTATAATGCAGACATACCAGAAATAAAAGCAGAGCAATTACGTGGCGCAGTTGTAATATCTGAAATTGAAATGCTATTAGAAATGGCCCCATGTAAATTAATTGGAGTAACAGGAAGCCAAGGTGCAGAAACCACTGCAAAACTAATATATAGTATATTAAAAGAAAATGGAAACAAATGCTATTTAGGTGGAAATATTGGAGAGCCATTATTCACAGAAATAGAAAACATGACAAAAGATAGCATAATAGTTTTGCAAGCAAATAATATGCAATTAGCAGAAATTCAATCATCACCAGACATCGCAGTAATAACAAATATTGATAAAGATGATATAGATATTATTAATGAAAATTATATTGAAAACATATATAAATATCAAAACGAAAAAGGAATACTAATATTAAACTATGATACAGAAATAAGAAAAAATTTACTTACAGATGTACCAGGGAAAATTAGATATTTCAGCACAAACAACAAATTGGATAATGGAATTGTTTATGATAATGGAACAATAAAAAAATGCGAAGATGGAGTAAGAAGACATATACTAACATTAGATGATGCAATATCATTAACCGGAATGCAAAACTATGAAAATATATGTGCCGCAATAGCTGCAACATCAGGCATTGTAGAACCAAACATGCAGGCAAGAGCAATTATTAAATATAAAAATTAAAAATGAAAAAATTTCCAAAATTTCAATATTTAAAATGAATATAAAAAAACAAATTAACAAAAAATAAATATAAGTCATAAAAAAATTGACAATAAATTGAAATGGAGGATATAAAAATGAAAGTAAATGAATGCATGTGTCATGATGTAATGTGGGTTAAGCCTGAAACCACAATATGCGAATGTGCTAACTTAATGGCTGAATATAAAATTGGATGTGTACCTGTGTGTAATGAAAATCAAAATGTAGTTGGAATGATAACAGATAGAGATATACTTTTAAGAAGTGTATGCTGCGATTTAAATGCAAAAACAACACCAGTAAGCCAAATAATGACTACAAACGTACACAGTTGTAACACAAATGATACATTAAATACTGCAGAAAAAATTATGTCTGAAAATCAAATAAGAAGATTACCTATTATAGAAAACAACAAAATAGTTGGAATACTTTCAATAGGCGATATAAGCAGAAATCCAAACACAAATAAAGAAAATTTTATTATTACAGTAGACAATATATGTAGATGTGGTGATAAGAATTGGCAATAGAGAATTACTCTATTGCTTTTTTAAATTTAATGAATATAAAACATCAAATAAGCTTAAAATAGTAATATACATATTTTTTGAAAGGGAAAATATAAAATGAACTATAATAATTGGACAGATATAGTTAAAAAAACAGCAGTATTTATATCAAGTGCAATATTAATAATAATTGGATTTAAAGTAAGTATTTTTTATATACCATTTTTGATTGCATTTATATTATCGCAATTAATAGAACCACTTATACGATTTTGTATGAGGAAGCTCAAAATGAGAAGAAAAGTAAGTGCAATACTAATTTTTGCCATTATATTATCAATAATAATAGGATTAATTGTATGGGGAGTAATAACTCTTATTACAGAAACTACAAATTTTCTTGGGAACTTTAATTATTATTATGAAAAAATATCTTCTAAAAGTCAGAATATAATATCAAATTATGATTTCAATAAAATACAAGTATCTGATGAAGTTAGAACTATAATAAACAATGCCAGTTCACAATTAATACGGAACCGCTTCTAATTGGCTAAAAGATATCATTACAAAATTCTTAAATATTTTAACATCTTTACCATCAATATTTTTATATATAATAATAACAATAGTAGCATTATATTTCATGTGTACAGATAAAATTTATATGCTAGACCAAATAGAACATCATTTACCAGAAAAATGGGTAAAAAAATTAACTACACATATAAAAGCACTAATAAAATCACTAAGTTGTTATCTAAAAGCTCAGGCAAAATTAATATTAATTTCATTTGTAATATCATTAATTGGATTAGCAATATTTTCAGCGGTTGGGCTTAATGTAAATTATCCATTACTAGCAGCATTAGGAATAGCCATAGTAGATGCATTACCAATATTTGGTTCTGGTACTGTAATGATACCATGGGCTATAATATCGGCATTTAATGGAGATTTAACTTTAGGAATAGCAATATTTGTATTATGGATAATAATGACAATTGTTAGACAGGTAGTAGAGCCAAAAATTGTAAGCGGTCAACTTGGAGTACATCCTATATTTACATTAATAGCAATGTATACAGGGTTTAGATTTTTAGGATTTATTGGACTATTTGTCGGACCAATTATTTTAATAGTGCTTAAGAATATATATGAGGTTAGGATTGATAGGGGATTTGTGAAGAGCATATTTGAGAAAGATTGCTAAATAAGAATAAAGAAAGGGTGGTGAAAAACCATCCTTTAACTATTTAGAAAATTAAATATAACTACCTGAAGGAGGATAAACATATTCATCATTAGGAGCGGAAACCTTTTTCAAACAAGTAACCTTTACAACTGGCAAATCACCATGATAATTACCTTTTTCAATAACACCTTCAGCTTCTACCCAAGCACCATTCTCCATGTTTTTCACATCATTACAATCACACAAAAAGCCTACAACAACAGCTTGATTATCAGATGAAATAATCATTTCACGAGCTAAAACAAACTGATTTTCATTAAAATCATAGAGCCTATAAACAAAACCCACAAATTTAATTTTTTTACCAACATATTTATCAATATTTTCGTGACTGTCTTTTAAAATATCAGAGTAGTTATTACTATTAACGTCTAAATAATCTGTTTTTATTTCATCTTTAACCTTAAAAGTTGATACACTATCATAGAATTTCTTACCAACAACTCCAAAAATAATACAAAAAATAATTACCAGAAACGCAATAGCAATTTTAATTGTCAGTTTTCTGTTAAACTTAAAATTACATACAAACATAACAAACACTCAACCTTTCTTAATGTAAAATAAATGGCTGACGTGTCCCGAATTGTACCTTTTGGTACAATTGGGACACGTCCCCAATTGTCCCTTTTAATAAAAATATATTATTTATATAAAAAAATTATGATTTTTCTTGCGAAAAATTAAGATTAGTGATATAGTACTCTTAAATTGTATGTAAATTTAAAAATACATAAGACAGAAAGGAAGAAATAACAATGAGTTTTATTAGCAAAATATTTAAAAGTTACAGTGAAAAAGAAGTTAAAAGAGTTATGCCTCTAGTGGACAAAATTAATGGCCTAGAAGATGAAATAGCTAAATTAACTGATAGCGAATTAAGACATAAAACAGATGAATTTAAAGAAAGATTAACTAAAGGTGAAACTTTAGATGATTTATTACCAGAAGCTTTTGCTGTTGTAAGAGAGGCATCAAAAAGAGTTTTAGGTTTACGTCACTTTGATGTACAGTTAATTGGTGGTATTATATTACACCAAGGTAGAATTGCCGAAATGAAAACAGGTGAAGGAAAAACATTAGTTGCTACATTACCAGCATACTTAAATGCCTTAACAGGTGAAGGTGTTCATATAATTACTGTTAATGATTACTTAGCAAAAAGAGATAGTGAATGGATGGGAAAAATATATCGTTTCTTAGGTTTATCTGTAGGATTAATTATTGCAGGAATGAAACCAGCAGAAAAACAAGATGCATATAATTGCGATATTACTTATGGAACAAATAATGAATTTGGTTTCGATTACTTAAGAGATAACATGGTTATATACAAAGATCAATTAGTTCAAAGAAAATTAGCATATGCTATTGTTGATGAGATTGATAGTATTTTAATAGATGAGGCTCGTACACCACTTATTATTTCAGGTAGAGCTAATAAATCTTCAGACTTATATAAAAAAGCTGATTCTTTCGTAAGAAAATTACAAGCTAAAGTTATAGTTGAAGAAGATGTTAAAGATGAAGAACAAGCTGAAGATAATGAAAACTATGATTACATAGTAGACTTAAAAGCTAAATCTGCAACATTAACTCAAAAAGGTATAGCAAAAGCTGAAGAAGAATTTGGACTTGAAAACTTCAATGATATAGAAAACTCTGAGTTAGTTCATAATGTTAACCAAGCATTACGTGCACATGGTATTATGAAAAAAGATATAGACTACATTGTTAAAGATGGAGAAGTTCTAATTGTAGATGAATTTACAGGACGTATTATGTATGGAAGAAGATATAATAACGGACTACATCAAGCAATTGAAGCGAAAGAAAAAGTTAAAATTGCTGATGAATCTAAAACACTTGCTACAATTACATTCCAAAACTACTTCAGAATGTATGAAAAATTATCTGGTATGACTGGTACTGCTATGACAGAAGAAGACGAATTCCAAGAAATCTACAAATTAGACGTTATTGAAATTCCAACAAACAGACCATTAATAAGAATTGACGAACCAGATGTTATATACAAAAATGAAGCTGCAAAATTCAGAGCTGTTATAAATGAAATTAAAGAAAGCCATGAAAAAGGACAACCAGTTCTAGTTGGTACAGTTTCAATTGAAAAATCTGAGAAATTAAGCAAATTGTTAAATGATGCAGGAATTGCTCATACAGTATTAAATGCTAAACAACACGAAAAAGAAGCTGAAATAGTAGCTCAAGCTGGTAAATTTGGTGCAGTTACAATAGCAACAAACATGGCTGGTCGTGGTACTGATATTATGCTTGGTGGTAACAGCGAATACTTAGCTAAAATAGAAATGAAAAAAGAAGGATATTCATCAGACTTAATTGAACAAGCAACAGCATTCAATGAAACAGATGATGAAGAAGTATTAGAAGCTAGACAAAAATTTAAAGACCTAGAAAAACAATTTGATGAAGAAATAAAAGAAGAAAAACAAAAAGTTATTGATGCCGGTGGTTTAAAAATAATTGGTACAGAAAGACACGAATCAAGACGTATTGATAACCAATTACGTGGACGTTCAGGACGTCAAGGAGACCCAGGAAATTCTAAATTCTACATCGGATTAGATGATGACCTAATGAAAATATTCGGTGGTAATGCAATTACTAAAGTATATGATACATTAGGAGCAGACGAAGACATGCCAATTCAATCTGGAATGCTTTCAAAAACAGTTGAAAATGCTCAAAAGAAAGTTGAAGGAAAGAACTTTAGTATTCGTAAAAACGTACTTCAATATGACGATGTTATGAACACACAAAGAGAAATCATCTACAAACAAAGACGTGAAGTTCTTGATGGTGAAAACTTAAAAGACAACGTTGTTGGAATGATGGAATCTACTGTAGAAAACATAGTTAATGCATTTGCCATTGATGAAGATGTTACAATAGATGAAGCAATAAAACAAGAAATTTCAAATACATTAGGAATTACTAATGAAATTGATTTAACTGAAGGAAGAAAAGTTAAAGTTAATGAATTAATAGATGAATTAACAGAAGCAGTTCACAACAGATATGAAGCTAAAGAGCAAATGATTGGTTCTGAAGATTTAAGAGAAATTGAAAGAGTTATTGTTTTAAAAATTGTTGACCAACAATGGATGGAACACATTGATAACATGGATGAACTAAAAAACGGTATTGGATTACGTGCTTATGGTCAAAAAGACCCAGTTGTTCAATACAGAATTGAAGGTTTCGATATGTTCGATGCAATGATTGAATCTATTAAAGAAGATGTAGCTAAAATATTATTACACTTAGAAAAGAACGAAAACGTTGTAAGAAGTGAAGCTGCTGAAATTGAAGATGCAAGCTTACAAGATGCAAGTTTAAATGGTGCTGCTATTAACTTAGTAGATGGAAACATTGCTCCAAAAGAGGGAGGACTTAACAAGACTGTTGTTAACAAAGAACCTAAAGTTGGTAGAAATGATCCTTGTCCATGTGGAAGTGGTAAGAAGTATAAAAATTGCTGTGGTAAAAATCAGTAATATCAAGGGTTACAAGCCTGAACTAATATATTAAATATAATAAAAAAGGCATTTTGACATCCATTTGACAGCATAAAATACTAAATATGGATGTCAAAAAGTTTTATAAATACTGTGATTAGTTTAATTATTATGTGTATATACATTAAGCAAGAAAAACACATTGACGAATATTAAAAAACATGATATAATTTTAAATATAAAATAAAAGAAAGAAGGAAATAAAATGAAATCAAATATATTTTTAAACCAATTACATCATCATCGTAGGAGCTTGTAACTACTGCTGACAGTAAGCGTAGGTACAGGCTAAAAGCGCTGTGCCTACGATAGTTTAAAAATATATTAATTAATAGATATATTAAGAGACACTATTTGTAGGAAATAAACTATAAATAGTGTCTTTTTGTATATCTATTTTTATTTTCTAAAAAGAAAGGTGGAAATATTTATGAAAAATGAAGGATTAAAAAACGTGAGAGGAAGTATCGATTATGGAGGAAAGGATGCCAAAATTAGAAGTTTTATTTCAAAAACTCTACAAGAAACATTTGAAAAATATGGGTATAGCCCTTTAGAAACATCAATTTTATGCTATTATGATTTATTAGCATTAAAATATGAGGAAGATAATGATATTTTAAAAGAAATATACAAAGTATCAGATCAAGGAAATAGAAATTTAGCTTTAAGATATGATTTAACGGTACCGTTTGCCAAATATATAGCTTCAAATAAAGACATAAAGCTTCCTTTTAAAAGATATGAAATTGGAAAAGTGTTTCGTGATGGTCCAATAAAAAAGGGTAGAACCAGAGAATTTATACAATGTGATGTAGATACTGTTGGAATTGAAGGACAAATGATTGAAGCCGAACTTATATCAATATTTGTAGAAGGATATAAAAAATTAGGTATAGATATAGTTATAAAATATAACAATAGAAAGCTTATGAATGGAATAATTGAAATATGTGATATTGAAAGCGAAAAAATTAATCAAGTAATAACTGTAATAGATAAAATGGAAAAATTAACAAAAGAAGAACTAATTGAAGAATTTAAGAAACAAGAATTAAAAGATGACCAAATAGATAAAATGATTAAGTATTTATCAATGGAATTTAATAGCTTAAATGAACTTTTCAAAGATACAACAAATATAAATTTAAAAGAGGGATTAAATGAAATCTGTGAATTAAATAAATATATTAGAGAACTTGATTTAACAGAATATGTAATGTTTTCAGCAACACTTGCAAGAGGTCAAGAATATTATACTGGAACAATATTTGAAGTATATGTAGTAGATGGTAGTATAAAATCTAGCATTGGTGGCGGTGGTAGATATGACAATATGATTGGAGAATTTATAGGAGATGGAAAAAAATATCCTGCTGTTGGAGTTAGTTTTGGATTAGATGTTATTTTTGAAATATTAAAAGACAAAACGAAAAATATAAATAGTATAGATATATATATAATCCCAATGAATAACAATATAACAGCATTAAAGTTAGCAAATGAATTAAGACAAAAAAATATAAAAGTTGAAGTTGAAATGAATAATTTAAAACTAAAAAAGGCACTAAGTAGTGCCAATGAAACTGAAATTCCATTAGTTATTATATTGGGAGAAGATGAGCTAAAAGAAAATAAGTTAATTATTAAAGATATGAGAAATAATTTTCAAATAACTGAAAATATTGATAATTTAATCAATACTATACAAGAATTAATTTCAATACCGAAAATAGAGTATAAAATATTAAATCCAGGAGGAAACAAAACCGCCTTGGTAAAAAGTACAAAATTTAATGATAAACAAAAATGTTTAATAAATAGACTTATTATGGAGAAATATTTAGAAGTTGAACAAGTAGGATTTTTGAGTAATGAAACAAATAGATTAGAAATGGCTGGCGGAGAATTTTGTATGAATGCTACAAGATGTGCTATTTATGAATATTCTAAAGAAAATGAAGATAGTATTGAAATTTCTGTATCTGGGACTAATAATAGTTTAAAAGGTAGAGTATTAAATGATAATAAAGTTGAGATAAAGATAGATATAAGCAAAAATATAGATGAGTTAATAGAAGTGCAAAACGATTTTATCCTTGTTAAAATAGATGGGATTCTAATAGTAATTTTTGATGAGGAGAAATCTAAAGAATATATACGAAAATTAAAAGATAATGAAGAACTGGCAAAAAAAGAATTGAAAGAATTTATGAATAAAAATATTCAGACGACTGAAAAAGCAATAGGAATAATGCTATTGGAAAATGTTTTAGATAAGATAAAAATAAATCCTGTAGTATGGGTGAAAGATATCGACACAGTATTTTATGAAACAGCTTGTGGTAGTGGAAGTCTAGCAACAGCTATATATAATTATTATAATTGTAAAGAAGAAATGTTGGAAGTAATTCAACCATCAGGATATACTGTTAACATAGAATTAGATACGAAAAAACAATTAATAGAAAATGCAATTATTACTGGAATAGTAGAGGAGGTTTAAAATGCAAGCTAAAGAAATATTAAAAGAATTAATTAAATATGATACATTTAAAGACAAAGAAAACCTAGAGATAATGAAATATATACAAGGAATCCTAGAAGAGAAAGGATTTAAATTAGATTATAGAAGTAAATGTCTAATTATGAGTATAAAAGAAAAATGCAAAATTGGTTTTATTGGACACACTGATACGGTACAAAGTGGAAACGATTGGAAATACAATCCTTTGGAACTAACTGAAGTTGATAATAAATTATATGGACTTGGAACCTGTGACATGAAAGGTGGTATAGCTGCAATTTTGAAAGCTGTATTAGATATAGATTGGAATAAATTAAAGTATGGAATTAAGTTGATTTTTACATATGATGAAGAAATTGGTTTTAATGGAATAAAAGAAATAAACAGTCTAAATGTAGAAATTCCAGAAAATGTAATTGTAGGAGAGCCAACTAATAATGAGATAATGAATGGAAGTAAGGGACTATTAGAATTTAAGGTTGACTTTGAAGGTAAATCTGCACATTCTAGTAATCCTGAAAAAGGGATAAATGCAATAGAAAAATGTATTAGTTTTTTAGATGAATTAAAATTATTTTATAATGTTTTAAAATCTGAAACTGATAAAAGATTTAAAATCCCATATACAACTATGAACATTGGGAAAATAGATGGAGGTAAAAGCATTAACATTGTTCCTAATAGTTGTATAACATATATAGATTTTAGAGTTATGAATAATGGACATAGGCAGAAAATATTTGAAGAGCTCAATAGATTAAAAGAAAAATATCAATTTGAGTATGAAATAATAAACGATATAAGACCATTTATAACCGAAAGTGAAAAGTGTAAAACAACGAACTTTATAACAGAAGCGAGTTTTATACAGGCTAAGAATAGATATATACTTGGAACGGGACCAATAAATCCACATGAAGCAAATGAATATATTACAATAGAAAGTTTAGATAGATTAGTTGTGCAATATAAAAAGATAATAAATGAATTATGTTGTATGGATTAATAATTAAAGTTTTTAATAAATTTTTTTTGAGTAACTATTGAATTTTAAATATAAACATGATACAATACAAATGTTCGCCGGATAAATACGAATCGAACCTGTCAGTTTTTCTGACAAGTTCAAATGAACTATTTAATAAATGAAAAATCAAAACTATAAAGGAGGCTAAGGTAAATGAAAAACAACATTGTAACAACAGAGATAATTGTTAAAGAAACCAAAGTTGGAGTAATGAGAATAGGAAATACAAATTATATTTCTCTTACTGATTTAGCAAAATATCAAAATTCAAGCGATCCTTCTTTTACTGTAAAGAACTGGCTTAGAAGAGTAACAACCATAGATTATGTAGGCTTGTGGGAGCAAATTCATAACGATAATTTTAATTTGGTCGAATTCGACCAAATTAAAACCTAATATGGAAGAAATTCATTTGCAATGTCTCCAACACAATGGATAAAAAGAACGAATGCTATAGGAATTATTTCAAAAGGTGGTAAATATAGCATAGGAACATATGCTCATCCAGATATTGCTTTTGAATTTGCAAGTTGGCTGTCTCCAGAATTTAAATTATATTTAATTACGGAATTTGAAAGATTAAAAAGCAATGAAGCATATCAGGAAAAAATAGATTGGCAAGCAAATAGGTTGTTATCTAAATTAAATTATATTGTACATACAGATTCAATAAAAATGAATATTGTTCCAGAACTTACAGAAGGACAAAAGAAATATGTTTATGCAGAAGAAGCAGATGTTTTAAATGTTGCTTTATTTGGTATGACTGCGAAAGAATGGAGAGATAAAAATCCAAAATTAGCTAAAGAAGGAAATATGAGAGATTATACAGATTTACTTCATTTGGTTATTCTTAATAATCTTCAAAATACAAATGCAGAGTTGATTGAAGAAAAAATACCACAAAACCAAAGATTAATAAGATTGAATAAAATGGCTAAAAGACAGATGGAAATACTAAAAGATAATAGAAATATAAAAGAATTAGAAACATTGCAAAAACAGGTAAGAGATGATAAATTACTTATTAGTGATGAAAATTAGATATTTTTTTAAAATATTTAATAGTTGAAATTTAAATAAAGAAAGTTTATAATTATAAAGTAAATAAAAAGATTAAATTATATAAAATGTTTAAAAAATAGTAATATATTTAATATATTAGTAAGATGTCAATGATAGCGATTTGACATCCGTAGAGAAATATTATAAGTAAAATAAATACTAATAATAAGATATATACCAAATGTGCATTGTCTAGTAACATCAACGAATACAGATAATATTATAAATAAGATAAATACTAATAATATTCGAGGTGCTAGAACATGTGGCAGTGGGAAGAAGTATAAGGCGTGTTGTGGTAGAAACCAGTAAAATGAAGGGCTTACAGAGATTTGAGTAAATCTAAAAAGTGAAATATAGTACACTTACATACGTTTTACATACGTTTTTTATAAATGATTTTAAAAGATTATCTGGATACCTAGATAATCTTTTGTTTTTATAGTATAATTGAACTTGAGAAAAACAAAAATTATTTGGATGTTAAATGTTCATAATATAAGTAATATTGTTAACAAGCTGAATAAAGAAAGATAAATAGTAATTTTTTGTTTAAATAAAAATATAAATTCACAAAAAATTCACAAAAAATTAGCACTCTACACTTGACATTGCTAAAAATAGTGATACAATATAAATGTAATGAGAATTACATTTATGTGCATACCCTTGAAACAGAGTATCAACACATAAAAAATTATTTTGTAAAAGGAGTGGTTTTTATGATGATGATACCAAGAAAAAGGAACGAATTTGATTTGTTCAGAGATTTTTTTGAAGGAGATGATTTCTTTCCAATTAGAAGAGAAAGTGCAATAATGAAAACAGACATAAAAGAGAAAAAAGATAAATACATTATCGAAATGGATCTTCCTGGATATGAAAAAGAAAACATTAACCTCTCATTGAAAGATGGATATTTGGAAGTAACAGCTGAGGTTAAGAAAGAAGATGACAATGAAGAAAAGGACAAATTTGTTCATAAGGAAAGATATTACGGACATTGCTCAAGAAGTTTTTATGTAGGAGAGCAAATTAAAGAAGAAGAGGTAAATGCAGAATTTAAAAACGGTATATTAAAAATTTGTATTCCAAAAAAAGAAGAAAGAAAAGAACTTCCAGAAGCAAAACATATTGAAATTAAATAATATTTATAAGGAAATGGTTTTATATAGAATCATTTCCTTATTTAATATATAAATTACAATTTATCAAGATGTTTACAAGATTTTGGTATTCTAAGCAAGATGAATTCCAATTATTAGTCAAATATTGTATTGCATTGGTGTTGAAAAAATGATATAATACAAACACAAGTTTGATGAAACAATAAATGTAACTAAATATGTAATAATAAAAGTAGTAGAAACTTAAATAAACAAATAGGAGGACTGCAATTATGAATAATAAGTTAGAAACTATTTTAAATCTTTTTGAAGGAAAAGAAATAAGAAGTGTATGGGATGCTGAAAAGGAAGAGTATTATTTTAGTATAGTAGATGTAATTAGTGCTTTAACCGATAGCCCAAGACCAAGAAAATATTGGAATGATTTAAAAATAAAGCTAAAAGACGAAGGCAGTCAGTTGTCCGAAAAAATAGGACAACTGAAAATGAAATCTTCCAAAGATGGAAAAAGATATACAACAGACACCTTAGATACAGAAGGCATATTAAGACTAATAGAATCAGTTCCAAGCAAAAAAGCAGAACCATTTAAATTATGGTTGGCATCACTTGGAAAAGAAAGAATAGATGAAGTATTTAATCCCGAAATTGCTATTAACAGAGCAATCGACTATTATCGAAATAAAGGTTATGCAGACAGATGGATTGAAGCACGATTAAAAGGAATATTAGACAGAAAGAAATTAACAGATATATGGAAAGAAAATGGGATTAAAGATAATTTTGAATATGCTGTATTAACTAATGATATTTATAAAACATGGTCAGGCATGAAGGCATCAGAATATAAAGCACATAAAAACATAAGAAAGGAATCTTTAAGAGATAATATGACAGATGTTGAAGTTGCTTTAACAGATTTAGGAGAAATAGCAACTCGAGAACTTGCAAAAAAACGTAAACCACAAGGATTAAAAGAAAATAGAAGAATAGCAAAAGAGGGAGGAGAAGTTGCTAAAACAGCACGTGATGATTTGGAACAAAAGCTAGGAGAAACAATTATTAGTAAAAAGAATAACTTAAATTATAAATATTTGGAAGATAACAAAAAAATAGAAAGTGAGAAACAATGAAAAACATAGCAAATTATATTTCCATCAGTAGAGCTATAATATCAATAATGTTAGCTATTACAGAAACTTTTTCCGCTACTTTTTATATAATATATATTTATTGTGGAATATCAGATATGCTAGATGGATTTGTTGCAAGAAAAAGTAAGAATACAAGTAAAATAGGAGCTATATTAGATAGTACTGCTGACATGATATTTGTTATTATGGCAATGATTAAAATATTACCGTCTTTAAACTTATCTAAAGGAATGATTATATGGATAGTTATTATTGCTTTAATAAAAGTTACTAATGTACTATGCTCTTATATTTATTATAAGAAATTAGTATTACCACATACCGTTGCAAATAAAATAACCGGATTCATATTATTTATAGCACCGTTTATAATAGTTAATACTAATTCAATGATATTTGAGATTATAATTTGTGGTATTGCATCATTTGCTGCAGTACAAGAAGGACATTATATAAGAACAAGAACATTTTAGGTATTGAATAAGAATAATAATTGTGATAATATTTAATCATAAAATTATAAAGGATTTGAAAATATGATAAAAGATATAATGAAATATGGAGAAGCGGAAATTACATATAAAAACAAACAGTTATTATCTAAAGAACCAATATTATATAATTTATTTTGGGAAACAACATTAAGATGCAATGCAAAGTGCAAACATTGTGGTAGTAGGGCAGGAGAAGAATGTAATTTTAATGATGAATTAACTACTCAAGAAATAAAAAATGCTTTACATAGTATTGCTAATAAATATGATGCAAAGAAAATATTAATAAATGTAACAGGAGGAGAGCCGCTACTTAGAAAAGATTTATTTGATGTAATGACTTATGCTAAAAAATTAGGCTTTCATTGGGGAATGACAACTAATGGAATGCTAATTAATGAAGATATTATAGAGAAAATGAAGTTGTCAGATATGGATACAATTTCTATTAGCATAGATGGTTTAAAAGATACCCACAATGAGTTTAGAGGTGTTCCTAATTCTTACGAAAGGATAATCGAGAATATACAAAAGTTAAAAAATGCTGGCTTTTTACAATGGTTACAAGTTACTACTGTTATCAATAAATCTAATATTGATGAATTAGAAGACTTACATAAAATTATTACTGATTTACATATTAATTCTTGGAGAATATTAAGTATAGATCCTATAGGAAGAGCCAATGATAATAAAGATTTATTGTTGGATAAAGATGATTTTAATAGATTATTGAGTTTTATAAAGGATAAGAAAAAAACTTCAAAATTTGATGTAAAGTATGGCTGCGGTCATTTTTTAGGTATGAAATTTGAAAAAGAAGTAAGAGATAATATGTTTTTCTGTGTTGCAGGATTTACAACAGGCAGTATTTTGTATAATGGAGATATTTATGTTTGCCCAAGTGTTGAACGAAGGAAAGAGTTAATACAAGGAAACATTAAATATGATGATTTTGTAGATGTTTGGGAAAATAAATTTAAATGGTTTAGGGATGAAAATAAATTTAAATGCCAGGAATGTGAAAAATGTAAAGATTGGAAATACTGTTTAGGAGATTCTTTGCATACATGGGATTTTGATAATAATAAACCTAAATTATGTGTGAATAAGATGTTAGGAGGAAAAGTTTATGAAAAGTAAAATTAAAAAAATATTAATTTCAATTCAAGTATTTTTTACAGGAATAACATCTAAAGTATTTGCTACATCAATTAGTGAGTTAAACAGTCATGGTATTCAAACTGAGTACGGAATTGAGGTAGCTCCTATGTATGGAATTGAGGAGTCTCCTATAGAGAAGGGATTAAGATTAGGAAAAATAATACTTCCTGTTTTATTATTTATTATAGGATTATTTGTAATTTTTAGTAAAAAACTAACTAAAAAAGTAAAAGCTATAATAATCTCTGCTTTAATTTTATTAGTAATACTTGGTTATTTACTTATGAATTATATTTGGTAAATTTTAAAAATAAACAGTTGAATTATAAGTACATATTAGAAAGGTAATCATGGAAATACAGCTTGCGACAACACTGTTGTTGCAATTGAATAGATTGATTCATAGATAAAAAACTACGAGAAAAGAATTCTCGTAGTTTTTTGATTCCTACTTGTATTTTTTTTCATCTATTATAGCATAAATCATACATGCAACTTTGAATCCAATAATAAGTACTGCGATAATAACTATAACGGGATGATGCAGCAGGAACTGTTTAAGGGCATATGGTAGACAGATAATAACAATAATACATGCAACTATCAGAAATGCTACGTCCATAAAATGCAACCTCCTTCCGACTAAAGATAGTAAAAAGATGTTACAAATTAATGGTTCATATATTACCCTCCTTTGAAATGTTAAACGCTTTGCGTGCAGAAAATACTGCAACGCGGCATAACGCCTATGTCGATATTATATAATGAAAACGCAATTATGTCAAATTACAATCAAATAGCAAAAAAATATATACAAAAAATAATTAATATGATAAAATAACAATAATTAAAAACTTACTAAAAACAAAGAAGGAAGTGAAAGTAGTTGATTATAGAATTAGAAGAAAACACACGTTTGCTTAATAATTTAAAAGACAAAATACAAGAATTAGGTGAGTCACTTTGACATAGAAAGCAAAGAAAAAGAGCTAGAATCACTAGAAAGTAAAACAACTCAAGAAGGATTTTGGAACGATACCAAAAATTCGAGTATAATCTTAAAGAAAATTAAGACAATAAAAGATAAATGCAGTAAATATCATGCTATAAAAGAAAATATATCAAATCTATTAGAAATGACAGAGTTAGTATTACAAGAAAATGATGAGAATCTAGCTAAAGACATAATAGATGGTACTATATCAATACAAAAAGAAATAGAAAACTTAGAAATAGAAACACTTCTATCAGGTAAATATGACATAAACAATGCAATAGTAACAATCCACCCAGGAGCAGGAGGAACAGAATCACAAGACTGGGCAGAAATGTTATATAGAATGTATACAAGATGGGCAACAGCTAATGGATATGAAATGCAAGAGCTAGATTATCTTGAAGGTGATGAAGCAGGGTTAAAAAGTGTTACATTCTTAATATCAGGTGATTATGCATATGGATACATGAAAGCAGAAAAAGGAGTTCATAGACTAGTTAGAATCTCACCATTTGACGCGGGAGGAAGAAGACATACATCATTTGCATCTGTTGAAGTATTACCAGAAATAACAGAAGATATAGAAATAGAAATCAATCCAGATGATTTAAGAGTAGATACATATAGAGCATCAGGAGCGGGCGGACAGCACATAAACAAAACATCTTCTGCAGTTAGAATAACACACATACCAACAAACACAGTAGTAGCATGTCAAACAGAAAGATCTCAAATTCAAAATAGAGAAACAGCAATGAGAATGCTTAAATCTAAATTATTAGACATGAAAGAAAGAGAACACAAAGAAACAATTAACGAACTAAAAGGAGAGCAAAAAGACATAGCATGGGGAAGTCAAATTCGTTCATATGTATTTTGTCCATATACAATGGTAAAAGACCATAGAACAAACTATGAAGTTGGAAATGTACAAGCAGTAATGGATGGAGACTTAAACGACTTTATGAAAGAATATTTAAAGAAAGAAGGTACCACAAATGAAGAGTTCAATTAAATGGAAAGATATTTATAATGATAACAAACATAGAAGATATTCAGAAATAACAGGAATAAAAAAAGAGGATGTTGAAATAGAATCAAACCCTTCAAAATTACTAAAAGAAAAAGCATTTTGGTTTGGTTTAGCAAGCTTAATAATAATAGCTATTATCTTATATACATTTAGAAACAATTTAAAAATAGCGCTAATAGTAATGGGATTCTTTCTATTTGCGGGAGTAAGTTTCTTCTTTTTCAATTACTATAAGTTAAAATGTACTAAAGATGGATTATATATAAAGTTCGGAATGCAACAAGGACTATTTAAATATGACAAAATTAAAAGTATATATATATCTAGATTTAACGACTCAAGTTATTTACTATCTATAAGAACATATAATATTGTAATTAGATATGAAGACAACTTTAAAAGATTAAAAGAACTATTTTTTGATGCATCATTTTTAAATAAAGAACAAGTAGTAGAGTTCCTAAATAACTTCGAAATAAAAGAAGCGGAAGAAGATAAATATGTAAAGTATGAAAAATTCAAACTACTAAAAAAAGTAGGAAAAATAGCACTAATAGTTGCTTTTATAGTAATTCTAGGATTAATTGGATATACTAAACTAAAATAGATAAAATTAAGATATTTTTTGGGATATTTTTTGGGACACCTCCAAAAAATATCTTATCTTTTTTGAAGATATTTTTTGGAGGTGTCCCAAAAACTCTACTCAAAATTCATTAACTGTCCTAAAACAATTCATTATGCAATAATTCTAACAAATTATTTTGAACCTTTTCTTTAAAAGTAAAAATAATCTTAGCATTTGTAATATCAATATTATAAACATCAATATTAAATTTCTGTACAATATCAAATACTTTTTTTAAAACGATTTCATCATTTGTAATTCCATATCCAATGACAGCAATTCTTGTAACATTTTTAAAAGACATATTGAACATATTCAATTCTTTATCTAAAGCTACCTGAAGTTTATTTAAAACGTTGGCTTTAATAATAAAATCAACGTCAAAAGCTGAAACACTATTATTAACATACTGTATAGGCATAATGCCAGTATTAATTAAAAGCTCATATACTTGATTAAATAATTTTATTGAATAATTTTCGTATTTTAAATTAACCAAAATCAAATCATCGTTTTTTACAATACTTTTAACAACCGCTTCTTCAATTTTTTCATCAATTACACTACCAGATTTATTATTAAATGTTGATTTCGTAATAATAGGAATCTTGAATTTTTCACCAATTTCTATACATCTATTATGAAGAACTTTAGCGCCTTCATTAGATATATCTAACATTTCGACATAAGAAAGAGTTTCAAGCTTTTTAGCTTCAGCAAATTTATTAGGATCTGTTGTATAAACTCCATCTACATCTGAGAATATATAACAATGTTTTGCATTTAATGCAGCTGCTAATGCAACAGCAGTAGTATCTGAACCACCTCTACCAAGAGTTGTAATATCTAATTTTTCATTAAAACCTTGAAAACCTGCCACAATAACAATTTTTCTTTGCTCTAATTCTTTTAAAATACGAGTCGTATCAATATTTTCTATAATTGCATTTTGATTAGTATTATTTGTATATATGCCTGCTTGCCATCCAGTTAATGATATTGATTTATAACCTAATTTATTAAGTAAAATACTTAATTTTGATATTGATATTTGTTCACCTGAACTAAGTAATACGTCAAGCTCTCTATCTGATGGAACCTCTGCAAGTTCATATGCTTCTTTTAATAAAGCATCTGTAGTTTTACCGTTGGGCTGAAACCACAACAACCACATTATTATTTTGATCATATAAATCAATAATTTTGTTAGCTACAATATTTAATTTTATATTATCAGCTACAGAACTACCTCCAAATTTTAATACAATTGTGTCCATATTTAAGGCACCTTCTTCTTTATGAAATTAAAAATACTTTTCCCATACTAAAATAGTTGCGAAAGAAAAAGTACTTCTGTATATAATATGAAATAAATTACATAAAGTTCTATAAAACTTGTACATTTTAGGAATAAATATATTAAATTTGAATATATATTAATATAATTGAACAAGCCGAAAACATATAAACAACGAAAGGGGAGAAGAGTAATGATTATTGAAGATAAAAGAAATAGCAATAATTCAAGTTTAATGCAAAATTTGGTATTGGAAAATAGAGAAAAATTAAGTATCTCTGGAGTTAATGATGTATTAAGCTTTGATGACCAAATAGTAATTCTAGAAACTGGTTTAGGACTTTTAACAGTAAAAGGAGAAAATTTAAGAATAAATAAATTAAGCCTTGATAGTGAAGAAGTTATTGTTGAAGGTGAAATAAACAATCTTTCATATAGTGAAAAAGAAGCAGAAAGAAAGAACAACTCTTTTTTAGGGAAAATATTTAAATAATGGATGTGAAATAAAATGTCTAATGAATGGATTACTTTATTAGCTTTTTTCTGTGCAGGAATATTAGTTGGATTGCTATTTGATATATTTAGAATAACAAGGAAATCATTTAATACTCCAAATATAGTTACGTATATTGAAGACACATTATTTTGGATTTTAAGCGGTCTATTAGTTTTATATATTATACATGTTTTTACAACAGGTGAAATACGCTTATACATGATTCTCATGCTCATGATAGGTACAACAATTTATTTTCTAACAATAAGTAAATACTTTATGCTTATAAATATAAAAATTCTATCATTTATTAAAAACATAATAATAAAAATTTGCAAATTTTTCCAAAAATTTCTCAAAAAGTAGTGGCAAACGCAGGATTTTGTGTTATAATGTAGAAATAAATAGATAGATTGTATAAAAATTTAAAAATGGAGAAACGTATGAAAAAAAGATTAAAGTTAAATCGTATATTAATAATAGGAATAATCTTATATATAATTTACATACTGGTTTCAAGACATCAAGTACTTCGTACATATAAAAAAGATGAACAGAAATACTTAGACTTAATAGCAGAAGAAAAACAAAGAAATTCCGACTTATTACAAGAAAAAGAAAATATTGATTCAACTGAATACATAGAACAAATTGCAAGAGATAAATTAGGAATGTATTTACCAAATGAAAGAGTATATATAGATATTAGTAAATAATAAGAGGTTGTTTAACCCACCTCTTATTATAAATTTTTTTCAATCATTTTATTCTTAATAAAATTCCAAAAATTAAAATTAAATATTTAAAATCGAAAGGGGTATTATAATTATGGATTATGAAAATTTCACATTAGTAGAATTGCGTCAATTAGCAAAGGAAAAGGGTGCTAAAAATGTATCAAAATTAAAGAAAGATGAATTAATAGAATTATTAAGTAATGAAGAAAATACTATAGAAAATGCGGCAGAAGAAACAAAAAATACAAAAAAGGAAACTGAAGATTTCGAGACAAACGATCTTCAATCAAACGGTACATATAAAATTACAAATGAAGATGATGTTATAGTGGAGGGAATTTTAGAGGTATTACCAGATGGATATGGATTTTTAAGAGGAAAGAATTATCTATCAAGCCCAAAAGACGTATATATCTCACCAGTTCAAATTAAAAGATTCAGACTAGACAAAGGAGACAAAATTAAAGGTATAGCTCGTACACCAAAAGAAGGAGAAAAATTCCCAGCGCTAATATTTGTAGGAGAAGTAAATGGTGAAGCACCAGAAAAAGCCTATAGAAGAATTAAATTTGATGATTTAACACCAATATATGCAAATGAAAGACTACGCTTGGAAACAAAACCAACAGAATATGCAACAAGATTAATGGATTTAGTTTCTCCAATAGGAAAAGGACAAAGAGGTATGATTGTTGCTCCACCAAAAGTTGGTAAAACAACTTTATTAAAGAAAATAGCGAACAGCATTTCGGCTAATAATCCAGAAGTAGAATTAATAGTATTATTAATAGATGAAAGACCAGAAGAAGTAACCGACATGATTCGCTCAATTAAAGGAGATGTAATATATTCAACATTTGACGAATTACCAGAACACCATGTTAAAGTTGCTGAAATGGTATTAGAAAGAGCAAAAAGATTAACAGAGCAAAAGAAAGATGTTGTAATTTTATTAGATAGTATTACAAGACTTGCTCGTGCTTACAACTTAGTTATACCTTCATCAGGAAGAACATTATCTGGAGGATTTGATCCTGCAGCACTACATAAACCTAAAAAATTCTTTGGTGCAGCTAGAAATATTGAAAATGGTGGAAGCCTAACAATACTTGCAACAGCATTAGTTGAAACAGGAAGCAGAATGGATGAAGTTATATTTGAAGAATTCAAAGGTACTGGAAATATGGAAGTTGTATTAGATAGAAAACTATCTGAAAAGAGAATATTCCCTGCAATAGACATTAACAAATCTGGTACAAGAAGAGAAGATTTATTACAAACTCCAAAAGAATTAGAAACTGTATCTGCATTAAGAAAAGCATTAAATAGCTTACCAGTTGCAGATGTAACAGAAGAATTATTAAGTCAAATGGTTCAAACAAAAACTAATGATGAGTTTTTAGATAAATTTGATACATATTTGAAAAGATTCAAATAAACGGGTCATATAAATGAAATATGGAAAAATAATTAGAAAAAAATAAAATGAAAGGATAAAGTATGATAATTGAGTATAATCCAAAATATGATAATCAAATAAAATATTTATTAGAAGAATTACAACAATATTTAACTGATATAGACAAAGAAGGATATAACATAGTAGGAGAAGATTATAAAGAAAAATATTTTGAAAAACCATAACTGAAATAAAAAAATGTAATGGTAAAATATTATTATACGAAGATAATGATAAAATAATAGGATTAATATCATATAAGAATGCTTGATATGATAGAGAATCAAAAAGGAAGTTAAAAATGATAGAAAGATATAAACAAAATAAAACTGATGATTTAGCTAATATATTAAAAAATGATGGCGTAATTAGCGTTCCAACAGATACTGTTTATGGTATATGTGCAAGAATAAGTTCAAAGAAAGCACATGATAGATTAATGGAAGTAAAGAATCGCCCTAAAATAAAATCTTTTCCAATTATGTGTGCTGATGAAGAACAAATAAGAAGCATTGCAATAGTTAATAAAAATGCAGAGAAGTTAATACATGCTTTTATGCCAGGACCAATAACACTTATATTAAAAAAGAATAGTAAATTACCTAGTTATGTAAGTAATGGAAAAGATACTATTGCGGTTAGAATGGCAACTTCAAAAGCACTAGAGGATTTAATTAGAAAGACAGAAAGCCCAGTGTTTATGACAAGTGCTAACAGAAGCGGAGAACCAACATGTACAAATTTAGATGAAATAGAAAAGGCTTGTCCAATGATTAACGGAATGATGGATGGAAATGTTGTTTTTGGTAAAAGTAGTACAATAGTCGATTGCAGTTTGGATGAACTTAAAATATTAAGAGAAGGTCCTATTTCAAAAGAACAAATAATAAATGTAATAGATGACTAATTTAATATTTATTTGACATTTGCATAAAACTGTGGTAGTATAAATCCATAAATTCCAGGCAAATGCCTGTGGTTCACTTGTTGAACTGGATAGTCCGCGTTTCAGAACAAGTGATATATAAGTAAGAGTTAGTGTGAGTTCAGCATACTAACAAAGCCCATGCAAGTTGTAAATAACAATTACACTTGCTAACCAATAATTTGGAGGGATGGTATGGAAAAGAAAAAATTTCCAATTGTAGAACGAGTAATTGAGTTCTCTGAAGACGTGTATATTGAAAATTCTCAAGTTACCATGTGTGCTGAAAGTATTGTTTCAGAGAAAGAATGGGAGCAGTTTGAGGAAAACTCATTAGTTTTGGTAGATGGTAATGACATTTATCAGTATTGCAGCGAATACCCGATTGTTGTATATTGTTGCAATTCAGATTCAGGGCTGGAATCTCCTTGCAGACTTAATGGATTTATCCAAAATATTACTATATCAACTGTCTGCGAAGGAAAACGTTTTTCAATTAAGAAAAGAGAAATGCCATTTGAATTTGTAGGACCAACTACTGTAGCTTACATCACAGACAACATCGGAAGACACAATATAATTTCTAACTACAATATATTCAAAATGTTGCTGAAAAAACCGAAGCTTGTTCTCTCAAGTGAAGGGCTTTTAATCTTCTATACAGAGAAGTATATTTTAGCAACTAACGATTGTGAACACTATACTTATGTTGACATTGATACGGATAATTGTATTATTAATGGTATAGAGGTTTGTGATGAATGCTGTGTGGTGAGTACCACAAGGGAAGATTATGAAGAAGATTATGAAGTGCGTTTTACCATTAATATGTTAGAAACTGATATAATGATTTCTTCAAGTGTTACTAAAATATAGGAAATATTTTCATACAATTAAAAATTCTAAGAAACTGAATAATTGAAAAAAGACAGAGTGAAATATTTTTTGTTCTGTCTTTTTTATTGTTACTAAATCCAAGTTCATCATCTTTTAAATCAATTTAAGACTTTTATACAGAAAAAGCATATATGTTTGTATTGTTTTATAATTTCTTTAATTCTAATGGATTTGAGAAATAGGGGAGTAAAATAGCAATTTTTAGTATAATGATTATTTTTTATAAATTAAAAATAAAATTTATAAAATAATATTTAAATAATAAAAATAAGTTTAGAAAAGAAAATCTAATATAGAAAATGTAATTAGAAAAATCAAAACAATAAATATAAATTTAGATAAAAGATAATTTATAACAATTACATATAAATATATAATAAAGATAGAAGAGAGGTACAAAAATTTTAAAATTAATCAATACAGAGCATACCAAAAACCGAAATACAACATTGCACAAAATGAAAGTAATAAGACTATTTTCTATGAGGTAAATTTTATATATAAGTTTAGAAAATTTAAGAAATGTAAAAATCTCAAAATAGTATTGAAATAAGCACGTAGGACATTTTCACCTGTATGAATAAAACATGCAATTTGCAAAAATGTCGCAGTTTAATATGACTATTATAATACTGCTCACTTATAATTTGTTACGAAGAAATTATTGTAAAAATACTTAAAAGCTATATTGCCATTTTTTTTATTTTAATTTAGAATATAATTAAAATAAAAGTTATTGTATGGAGGATAAAAAACTAATGAACAAAGAAGAAAAGAGAAAAGAATTTCTAGAGGCATTAAAAAGAATTACAAATCATATGAACTGGTGTAAAATAAAAGTTGATCCTGAAGATCAAGAAGAAATAGGTGATTCAAGAATACAATATGATTATGTGGCTTGGAAAACAGAAGATGATTCAATTGTAGATAAAATACATGAAATCGAAGGTTTGGATCAACTAAGCTTAATTGAAAAAATCTTAATAGTTCATTGTATGGTATGTGAACATTTTGTTTTTGATGAATTTTGTTATTTTTTAGGAAAATATGATAGAGAGAAAAATATATGCACTATTGACCAAAAATATGGAAGAAATCCCAATAGCAGATGGATAGAAGAGAGAAAAAAACATAATAGGAGAATATGTTTTGAATTATCTAGATATTTTGCTTTTAGAATGAAACAATTAACGAATGAAGAATGCGATATTTTTTTGGTATCTGATGAATATGAGTCTCATTATGCTACAGGTATTATATGTGACGATTTCATGATTACTATTGATTGTGATGATTTTGTAAAAGGTGAAGATTTAAATAGAGCAAAATTAGGATTAGAAATAAAAGGAATTACAATTGTTAATGATGAAAAAGACATTGTTAAGAAAGCAGTTGATAAATTCAATTTAAATAGAAAGCCTAAAAAAGAGTTTGAAAAAGAAATTATGGAAGATTTTGAAAAAAATGGTGAATATGAGTGGATGAATATTTTGCTAAGCAAAACAAAGAATGCTGGTAATGATGGAGTATTTAAATATATAAAGCCTATACTTGAACTTAAAGGTTATGAACCTAAAAAGATTTGGCTAAAAGTTGGCGATAAATATATTCAAACTTTATATATAGCTTGGAATATGAATTACATAATAATAAATTCATTAGGTGTAGAATTAATTAGTTCAAGAAAGTTTTTTGATAATATTCAAGATGGACTGTATTTACCAAATAAAAATAGAAGCGAAATTGCAAAGGAGATTGTTTATTATGGATGATGTAAATATTTTTGAATGTATTAATATTATGAATGAAACAAATATTGATTTTAAAACTAATAATGGAGTAGATTGCACTATAAATCTTGAAATAAGAAATATGTTAAAAGATGAAGCTCTTTTTTTTAAGATTACTCAAAAAAGAGCCTATCAGCTTTTGAAGGCGTTAGAAATAAATGAAGAAAAAATAGATATAGTATATAAACAATTAATCTCAAAAGACTATTTTTACAAATTATTATATAATAAAAAAATTGACTTAAATGATGAAAGTTTACTGTTAAAATATCCGACGTATGAAGTATTTTAATGAAACTACATATTAATATATTTTTCTTATTGACAAACTTATGGAAATGCATTTTAATGCATTTTTATAAAAAAGACATATAACTTGTTGTTTTATAATTTCTTAAATTTTAATGAATTTAAGAGGTAGGGGAGAAAAATAAGAATTTTTAGTATAATGAATAAATTTTTAAAAACAAAAATAAAATTTATAAAATAATTTTTAAAATTAAAAATAATTATGGAAAAGAAAATCTAAAACAGAAAATATAATTAGAAAAAATAAAACAATAAATATAAATAGTAATAAAAAATAATTTTTAATAATCATATATAAATATATAATAACTATAGAAGGGGGTACAAAAATTTCTAAATTTATCGATATAGAGTATACCAAAATCCGAAACATAACATTGCACAAAATGAAAGAAATCGGACATTTTATAATACAAAAATAACAAGCTGAAAATAGTTATCGAAATGTCATTTTTCGACATATTATTAGAAAAACAAATTACAAAATTCACAGAATAGTCATTGTATTTGAGTCAATTTTACGATATAATTAAAAGGTCCATGTATTTGGACAATCCCTGCAGAAGGGAGGTGCAAAAGGAATGACATCCTATGAGCTAATCTGGCGATTAATTGTCTTATTGCTTTTAAGTAATAATGATAATGAAAACCAAGGCACAAACAAAGAATAATCTTTGAAGGCGGACGACGACCGCCTTTTTCTTTTGAATTAAAATAAAAAAAGAGATATGCGACGAACATATCTCGATGCAAATCTTGTGACATCCTATGATTTGCTTAAGCTATAATTATTATAGCATCATTCTTATTATATGTCAAATAAAATTTTTCATACCTTATTTATGTGTATCTAATATTTTTATAAAAAAAGAGATATGTGTCATCACACACATATCAAGCATTACTATAAATCGGTTACACTACAATGCTAATATTATTATAACACCATTTAATTATATGTCAAATCATATAAATTGACATTTTACATAAAAGATGATAATATAAATCCATAAATTCCAGGCAAACAGCCTGTTTACATATAGTAAGCGTTAGTGGAATAATGCAGAATTTGCATATTCGTGTTCAGCACTAACAAAGCCCATACAAGTTAAGAAAAAAACTTGCCTAACCATAATTGGAGGAAAAAATATGTATAATCGCATATTCAAAGCCGATTACTTGCTTTATAATGTAGGGTGCTCTGTTGAAAAAGTGGCATTTCTTGAGATCGTGCTTAAGCACTTCGAAAAAGCAAATCTGCCGGTAACTGAAAGATTTTTAGGAAATGAGCGTAAGTTCAAACTTGCAGATATTTTTGATGAAGTTTTTGACAAAGATGCCGACGGTCGGTTCTCAAGTATTAAGTTTCCAAGCAGTTATAAAGATGATACAGAACTTATTGAGAAGCTTGAAGCAAAGTTTTCTGATGACAAGAATGGAATTCGGGGAAAAAATCTCGATGAACTGTTGACTGCACACGAAGGATATTGTGGCTCAGATATCAGAGTGATAAACGATTTGTTTCAAATTGTTATTGTCGGTATTGTCCAGGTTTTATCTCGCGAGCCCTATGGTTTCAGAGTTTACTATAGGAATATAGATGGTGTGCCATATTTTGTTGTTGGTTCATGGGATAAGTAGAATTATCAAATATTTATAAGAGTTTTCGTACTGAACCGAAAACTCTTATTTGTTATAAAAAATATCACTAAACTTAAGAAGTAGGGGAATAAAATAGCAATTTTTAGTATAATGAATGTAATAAAAAAGTCCTTATTTGACATTGAACATATTATGCTATATAATTATCGTAGTGTGAGCTTAAAAGCTCGTGTTCAGACACTTGCTGTAAAGAATTAACGATTGAGAGGAAGTCAATATGTCTGGTATTGCTTATGCTGGTATTGTGGCTGATAAGGAAGCAGGCGGTTAATTTATTTCAGCCGCAAAACGGAGTCTTAGAGGATAAGACTCCGTTTTGCGTTATTTAGTATGAATAAATATTAGCGATTCAGGAAGTAGGGGAGTAAAAAGTTGATTTTTTAAAATTACTAAATTAATATAAATTTTAAAATTAAAATTTACAAAAATAATTTTTTATATTAGAAACTAAGTTGAAGAGAAAAATATTTTGAGAAGCAAAAATAATTAATAAATGAAAATTAAATTAAAAAAACATTTAAAGAATTTAATAAATTTATATATAAGAATGATGGAGAAGGGATATAAATTTAGAAATGGAGCATCTCAAAAAGAGAAATATAACATTGCACAAAATGAAAGTATTGTTTCCAAAAATCATAACATTTTCATAAAAGGTACTTGCTAATTACTTTAAAATATGCTATTATATATATGAGCGGTATCCAAGAAACTTTCGAAGCCTTGGGTCATTTTTTTTACTATAAAAGCAAGGAGAGTTTAACTATTTAATGAAAGAATATAGAACTAACGAAGAATTAATAGATTATTTGGAGTCAAAAGGCGTAAGAATAATAATATAAAAGAAAATTTGCTTAATAAAATAAATGCAGAAATCGAAAAGGATTATAATACTCATACTGCAGTAACACATTACATAAACAAATATGGATTTGTACCACCATTTGTTCTAACAAAGGTTCTTACATTTGGAGTAGCAAGTAGTTATTATGGACTTTTAAAGCAAAGTGATAGACAAGCAGTTGCAAAGTATTTTAGAATATCAGATAAGTTATTAAAACAAATACTAAAAAACTTATCTACTGTAAGAAATATTGCAGCCCACTCTGATAGATTATATAGTTATACTAGTAAATTTTATCTTTCATTTAAACTTATTGATAAGGACTATGAAAAATCAGATAATATAACTAACTTATATATGGTAATTAGATGTATGGAAAAGCTACTAACAAAGGATCAATATAAAGATTTATGCAATTCTATAAATGATGAAATAGATAAACTTAAAGAAAATTTACATTCTATAAAAATAGATGCAATTTTATCTGTAATGGGCTTTCCTTTGAATAATAATTAAAAACTAGAATATAATAATAATGAACGGTACTTAGAAAACTCTAGAAGCTCTAAGTCATTCTGAAGCCTGAAATATATAAAATTTTAGGCTTTTTTATTTTATTAATAAAATCATTAATCTTTTGTCGGAAATTCCGATAAAAGTCAAAAAAGCGAAATACAAAAGATTCTTGTTGGTAAGAGCACAATAGAAAAATTGACTTTTTACATAAAAGATGATAATATAATCCCATAAATTCCAGGCAAACAGCCTGTTTACATATAGTAAGCGTTAGTGGAATAATGCAGAATTTGCAGATATTCGTGTTCAGCACTAACAAAGCCATAGCAAGTAAGAAGGTCAGCTTACTTTGCTTACAACCTTAAATTAGGAGGATACATTAATGAAAATTATACGCCCCAAAAGGTATATTCACTTACCTAATGGAAAAATGCGGGAGTTATGTCCAGGAGTTCTAATAAAAGGCGCAAAAGTTATTCCTGCTGATCCTGAAAAGATAGCCAAAACGAACAAAAAACTAGCTAAAAAATGCAAAAAGCAACGTGAGAATGATGCTGAAGCAAAAGTTTGGACTAAAACTCATGGTTGCTGTTGATGCTTAGGAGGTATCTATATGAAAGACTCTAATATAAAACGGTTTATACCTAAAGAACTTCTGCAATCCAGCAGCACAAGAAAAATTATTGAACCACCTAAAGGACAGATATCATCAAAAGCAGCTTATTTTCTTGAAAACCAAATATCAATTCAGACAGAAGCAAATAATGCGGCAGTAAAAAAGCAATTCAAACATTTTGTTAATGGAGGGTAAATTCTGATGGAAACTAGTGAGAAACCCAAGATTGAATCAATGAAAGCTGTAATTCCTTGTCATCGTTATGGTGAGCTTATTGCTAGTGAAAAAAGAGCTTTACCAAGATTGCAAAAAGAACTTAACGACGCTAATCGGTTAAAGGTGGAAAGCCATAGAACCATGATGAGTCGACATCGTAAAAGGAAATAGGAGGGACATATGGAAGATAAAAACAAATATAGCTCTGGCTCTCTTCTTAAAAAGAAATCTTGCAAAGGCAGAACTATTAGAATTGAAAGCTTAGATGTTCAAACTGCAGAGCGTATAAACGAGAGAGTATCACGTTCAGCTAAGCAACACCGAACAGAATCACAAACAGCAATGAAAATTGCCGATGAAACATATTCAGACTAATTTAACAACTGACCTATAAATAGAGTACTTACTTTACAGTAAATACTCTATTTTGTTATATGGTTAAACGTTAAATAGTTTCCTATATTATAGAAACGAGGATGGATTTTAAGAGATTTTTATAAAAAAGACATATAACTTTGTTGTTTTATAATTTCTTAAATTTTAATGAGTTTGAGAAGTAGGGGAGTAAAATAGCAATTTTTAGTATAATGATTAAATTTTTATAAATTAAAAAATAAAAAGAAATTATATAAAATAATTTTTTAAAGTAAAAAAGTAAAAATAAGTTTGGAAAACAAAATCTAACCTAGAAAATATAATAAAATATTAAATAATAAATATAAAATGAATAAAATTAAATTTTGTAAATTACATGATACAGGGTATCAAAATCCGATATGAAACATTGCACAAAATGAAAGTAATAAGACTATTTTCTATGAGGTAAATTTTATATATAAGTTTAGAAAAATTAAAGAGTGTAAAAATCCCAAAACGGTATTGAAATAAACAAACAATGTATTTTACATGTATCAATAAAATATGCGTTTTTCGAAAAATGTCGCACTTTAATATCGAAACAAAATTTTTACTATTTAATAAAAAATATGTCGAAAAATAAATTACAAAACTCACAGAATAGTCATTGTATTTGAGTCGATTTTACGATATAATTAAAAGGTCCATGTATTTGGACAATCCCTTGAAAGAAAGGGGGTGTATTGTTATAAATGGTTATACATTGATATGGATTCTTCTTCAAGAAATCGCAAGATTAAATGAAGAATTGAAAAAGTATCAGAACAACAATGACAACTAAAAACTACATAGTAGTTCAGAGCAGTTTCTCCCTGCTCTGTTTCTTTTTTTGAGCAAAAAAAAGATATGTGTTCTCCTCACATATCTAGTGTGTTGTTATATGGTTATACAAAACAACATTTGCTTAAGCTATAATTATTATAGCATCATTCTTATTATATGTCAAATAAAATTTTTCATACATCATTTATATTCTGTTACCTTTTTTTTATATAAAAAAGATATGTGTCATCACACACATATCAATTGTCAGCATGAATCGGTTACATTACAATGCTAATATTATTATAACACCATTATATTATATGTCAAATTTTTTTTATGCAGCATTTAAATCCGCTTCTTGATATATTAAAATATTTATGATATAATACAAAAAAGATGGAGGTAATTTAAATGAACAACTATTATAATAATTTAAATGACGAAGTAAAAGAATATTTTAGTATATTATCGCCAGAATTTCCAGAATGGCTCTTGGAATATATTAATACTCCAGAAATGGAAAGAATAGGTAAAATTAGTATGAGTTGTGGAACAGATTATTCTAAATGTTTCAACGTTAAATACTGGTATTCTAATTTAGATCACAGTGTAGGTGTTGCACTTATTATATGGAATTTCACGCATGATAAAAAACAAACTTTAGCAGGATTGTTTCACGATATTGCAACACCAGTATTCAAACACTGTATTGACTTTATGAATGGAGACTCTGAAACACAAGAATCTACTGAAGAAAGAACAACAGATATCATTAAAAATTCAAAAAGAATAATGTGGTTACTTGAAAGAGATGGTATAAAATTACAAGATGTAGATGATTATAAAAAATATCCAATAGCAGATAATGATACACCAAAATTATCTGCAGATAGATTTGAATATACATTTGCAAGTGGATTAACATTCTTTAGAGTTTGGGAATTAGACAAAATAAGAAAGATATATAATAATATAACAATTGCAAAAAATGAATATGGAATAGATGAACTAGTATTTAAAGATAAGGAAGTATGTGAAGAATATATTAGTATTATATCAAAGCTATGGCCTGAATGGGTAAGCGATAAAGATAGAACAGTTATGCAATTTTTAGCAGATATGTGTAAATCTATGAACAATGCGGGATATTTAACCATTGATGACTTATATAGTTTATCTGAAAGTGAAATAATTAATAAGTTTTTGAATTGCGAAGATAGTTATTTATCAGAAAGTTTCAAAAAATTCCAAAATGCTAATACGGTGTATCAAAGTAATAGCAAGATACAAGATAAATACTGTGTAAATGTTAAGGCAAAAACAAGATATGTTGTGCCATTAGTATTAACTGAAGATGGAACAGTTAGAATTAATGAAATTTCTGAAAAAGCAAATAATGAAATTAATACATATTTAAGTTTACCTAAAGGAGGGTATTACACTTATTTTGATTTTAATTTTATACCATATGAAAGTGCAAGAGATGTTTATAATAAAGAATTGTGTGAACGAGAAGAAGAAAGATAATAATTAAAAAATTGACATTTTACATAAAAGATGATAATATAAATCCATAAATTCCAGGCACTTAGCCTGTTTATATAGTCCAGGTTAGTGGAATAATGCAGAATTTGCATATATTCGTGTTCAGCACTAACAAAGCCATAAGTTAGTAAGAAGGTCAGCTTACTTGCTTACAACCTAAATTCGGAGGAAACGTAAATGAAAATAATTCGTCAAAAGAGGTATATACACTTACCTAATGGAAAAATGCGTGATTTATGTCCAGGAGTTCCACTAAAACGTGCAAAGGTTGTTCCTGCTGATCCTGAAAAGATTGCAAAAACGAACAGACAACTAGCTGAAAAATGCAAAAAGCAACGTGAAAACGATGCAGATGCATCAGTTTGGGCTAAAACCCATGGTTGTTGCTAAAATATGAATGGAAGGTAAATTCTATGGAAACTAGTGAAAAGCCCAAAATCAGCTTTACAATTGCTACAGTACATGTTCCTCGGTATGGCGAACTGATTGCTTCAGAGAAAAGAGCTTTGCCAAGACTGCAAAAAGAGCTTGATGAAGCTAACAGGTTAAAGCAAGATAGTTCTGTAACAATGAGGAGCAAACGTCATAAATTTAAGTGAGGTGTTTGACATGAGCAACAAGCCCCAAAAAATGGTTCGGAATCCATGTCTAGATGAACCTAGAGAATTTGTATGGGATTCTTGTTTAGATGAGCCAATGCAGTCTAAACCCAAAGCCATACGCAGCATGGTAAATGCAAAATATATGCGAAACTTACCAATCGTGCGTCGAAACATTGAACGTGGCAAACTGGAATCTGCAAAGGCAGCTAAAGAACTTGCCAAGTATATCATTAAGTAAAAAATTACTGACCAAATAAACAAGACTTTCAATCCAAAATTGAGAGTCTTGTTTATTATTTATAATACATTTTAATAAGAACAAGGATGAGTTTTAAGACATTTTTATAAAAAAGATATATAAACTTGTTGTTTTATAATTTCTTGAATTTTAACGAATTTGAGAAGTAGGGGAGAAAAATAGTAATTTTTAGTATAATGATTAATTTTTTACAAATTAAAAATAAAAATTAAATTTATAAAAATATTTTTCAAAAAGTAAAAAATGAGTTTGGAAAAGAAAATATAATCAGAATAATAAAATAATAAATATAAAATGAATAAAATTTAATTTTGGTAATTACATGTTAGAAGCTAAAAAGTGATAGAAGAGAGGTAGGAAAATTTTTAAAATTATCTCTATATAGGGTACCAAAAACCGAAATATAACATTGCACAAAATGAAAGTTTTGTGCAAATAGGGGTAGGACAAAAATTATATATAGGCCTATATCAACTAATACCTTATAATTACTGCTATATCACGCTTTTTGCTATATTAAGTTTATCTTAATAACAACAAACTATATGTCTAATTTTTAAAAACGCCTTAAAATCGATTCTCGTGCGTTGTTATTTTGGCACTTTTTAGGAGTTCCTTAGAAACCCAAGTTATATCAGTTTTTTTCATAGAAATAACCAGTTTTAATTATTTAAAAAAATAGTATCCGAAATTATTTATATATATAATTTGATGTCTAAATAATATAAATGTCTTAAAAACGATTTTGAGACGTCTGAATATAATTTTAATTATAAACTTATACTATAAAATTTTATTTAAAAAAAATCCAAAAATAAAATTTTTAAATCAGATTTTAGAATTTTGTAAAAAAATATTTTTAACACAAATGTTCGCATAAAAATTTTAAAAATAAATTTGTAAAAATTTTAAATTTTAAATTTTAAAATTAATTTTTTGATTTTAATTATTTTATAAATTTTTTTATTTGTA
Source organism: Lachnospiraceae bacterium Phil5 (assembly GCA_002633185.1). GTDB lineage: Bacteria > Bacillota > Clostridia > TANB77 > CAG-508 > CAG-492. Next base: position 233,978 of record NWBM01000002.1, on the reverse strand, counting down.
TAAATTTTATTCTGTCTATTCTCCCTATTTCTTTTTTGAAAAAATTTTATTTAATCAATTTATTAAAATTATTTAAAATTTATTTTATTATCTTTCAAAATGCCTCTACCTCCCCTACTCTTCCGCTTCTTTGCACAAAAACAAAAAAATTTCCACTATAAAAAGTGGAAATTTAAATTATTATTTATTTAATAATGTTGTTTTTATATCATCACATAAAGCTAAATAATAAGCATATTCTCTAATACTGTCATAATTCTTTAATGTACATTTAAAACCAAATGAATATTCAGGCATTTCTTTCATAGCATTAGATACAATATTTTGTATTGTTAAATTGTCGTAGTGAACAGCTCTGTCTTCAACTCTTGTTATTCCAAATCTATCTCTTATAAATCCAGTTACATAGTCATCTTTTAATCTTCTTCCTTCATTATAAATTTGTACAGTTCCATTCTTTAGACTTATTCTTATTGTTTTAATATATGGATGATTTACTTTAATAATTACATCAAAACCAATCATATAAGTATAATGCTTTGGATCATAGCTAACTTGCTGTCCATCTATAGTTTGTTTTTCTTCTCTTGTTGTTTCAATTATTTTTATATCAACATCTTCAATATCCTTGAAATCTATTATATCAGGATTTTTATCTTTAATGTCTTCAATGCTTTTAACTACTTTAGGAGATTTAAACAAACCATCACTTGTATCTGCTACTGCAACAAACTTTTTATTTGTTTCATCAATTAATATAACTCCAAACTCTCCATATATTTTATTGATTTGTAAATTATCTAATTGTTTATAATTTTCTTCTCTAGCAGCAATTTGTTTCTTTATATCTTCAACTGTTGATTCTTTTCCATCATCGAAAAATGGAGATAATTTTTTCTTACATTCTTTACATAGGTCTCCATCTTTTAATTTTAGTCCACCTAATAATCCAACTTTTTCGCCACATAGGCAACAATACTTTTTACTAAATAATCCCATAACATTTTCTCCTTTTTATATAATATCAAAAAAATAATAACATACTAAAAAATTTTTTTCAACTTGAAATATAATTTTTTGAAAATCTTGAAAATGCTTATATTTCAATAAATGGTAGCTTTTTGCAGACAACAAACTATATGCCTAATTTTTAAAAACGCCTTAAAATCGATTCTCGTGCGTCGTTATTTTTGCAATTTTTTTATATTGTTATTGTTCGTTCAATTATGTGTAATATTGCAATTAATTTAAATATGTGATATAATATTTAACGTTATAAGATGACAAAGTCATTAAGTAACATATTAAGCGTTAGAGTGTATTGTGGTTCTTCCATATTATACTACTAACTAGGTCTATGTAAGTGGTATTACTGCTTGCGCAACATTAAAAAGGAGGTATTCTATTATGGAATACAACATGAATTGTCCTGCATGCGGAGAAGAAATTAGTGGAAGAGCATCAGATGGTGCTACTTTCATTGTATGTCCTATCTGCGGAAACGAAGTAGCGGCTGATTATAAGGCAGCGTATGACGATCGTGATGAAGACCAGTAAGAATACTCAAATTTAAAAAGAGGGAGCTTTCACTAACCAATAGTGAAGGCTTCTTTCTTTACTACATATATTGACTTTTTTTAAAACTAATTATAAAATTTGCTTAAGATAATACTATTTTTACAAAAGAAAGGACTGATTTTTTTATGATAAATACAGAAGGAAATCCATATTTTTTAAATTCATTTTTAGATTATACAGCTACTATTTTAAATAAATCACCTAACACTATCAAGGAATACAACTATGACTTAAATAACTTCTTAAAATTCATTCTCATGCATTTTAGAATGACAGATAAGAAAGATATAAAAGAAATTGATATTCATGATATGAGTATAGATACGGTTGCTAAAATAAAGCTTGAAGATATACATGCATATTTGTTCTATTTAAAGAATAATTTTCAAAGTAAAGCCGCTACTCGTGCTAGAAAAACGGCAAGTATTCGTGTGTTCTTTAACTATATGTGTAGCAAGGCACGGTTTAATAGAAAAGAATCCAGCGCAGAACTTAGAGACTCCAAAACAAGATAAACGTGTTCCTAAATACTTATCTTTAGATGATAGCAAAAAACTCCTAGAAGCGGCTACTAATATAGATGACAGGAACAAAGAGAGAGATTTTGCTATTATTACATTATTCCTAAATTGTGGTATGCGTCTTTCTGAATTAGTTGGCATTAATATGAAAGATATAAATTTTAATGATTGTAAAATGACAGTTATTGGTAAAGGTAACAAAGAACGCACTATATACTTAAATAAAGCTTGTATGAATGCTATTAATAGTTATTTAACTATTAGGCCACATGATGCCGTTAAAAACGATTCTCGTGATGCTTTATTTTTAAGTGAACGTAAAGAACGTATTAGTAATAGAACTGTTCAATACATAGTTAAACAAGAACTACGTCGTGCTGGATTAGACTCAAATAAATATTCTGTACATAAATTAAGACATACAGCTGCTACTCTTATGTATCAATATGGTAACGTAGATATTAGAGCTTTACAAGAATTATTAGGACATGAAAGTATTTCTACTACTGAAATATATACACACGTTGCAAATGAACAAGTACGTAATGCTGTTGAAAGCAATCCTTTGGCAGATATGTAATATATGAAATTGTAAAATATTGAGTTATAAAAATAGAAGTGGAATTAATTTTTACATTTAATACCGCTTCTATTTTTCTTTTATTATTACAATTAATTAATAGGAATCAATAATTTCTGTCCAACATTCAAATCGCTAACTTTTAGATCATTTACTTCTTTAATACTACTTACTATATATCTAATATCCTTATTTCTATAATATTCATTTTGACTCTGTTCTATATTAGCTATATTCCATAAAGTATCTCCATCTTCTGTATATATAGTTTTATACTTCGGTTCTGTATATGAATACGTATTATTAACAATTGCGCTAATTAAAACAAATACACCTACAAATAAAACTACATTACTAATTAAAAATCTTCTAAAATTCACTATTCTCTTCATATACATTCCTCCTTGCGAACATCTTTTTGTATAGACATATTATACAAGAACTCCTGTTCGCTGTCAATACTTTTTCAAAAAATATTTCAAATAATTGTTCGCTATTTATAATATGCAACACCATAACGTTGGATGAATATATTAATACTTCGTTCGTTTGCTGGCGATTGGATTTGGGAGAAAGACGGCTTTTAGAGGCGCCAAACTGCGCACTTACTGCGTATTAATATATTCATCCAACGTTACTATGCACTTAAATTATTAGCTTCAATAAATTATATTCACAAGATTATAGGTTGTATCTGCTCCCTCTCCAAAGCTTTTTCTAATGTATCTTTAATCATTTTAGCATCAAACACCAAAGAATTGGGTTTAGTAATCGGATTATCCTGCCTAAATGGCACAAAATAATAATTCCTTCTATTTAACAACTTTCCTATATTCTCTGCACTACCTGATAAAGCATCATTTGTAGAAATTGCAACAACTAAAGGCCTTTGATTACGTAAATGAGATTTAGCAGCCATTGTAACTGGAGTATCTGTTATACCATTAGCAAGCTTTGCAATTGTATTTCCAGAACAAGGGCAAATAATCATTATATCTGTCATCTGCTTAGGACCAATAGGCTCAGCATCTTGTATTGAATGTATAATTTCTTTGCCTGTTAGTAGTTTTATTCTATCTATATGATCTGAAGCTTTTCCAAATTTACTATCTAAATTGTAGCTGTTATATGACATTATTGGAATCACATCAGAACCTAATTTTACTAAGTTTTCAATTTGCTCTATTGTTTTTTCAAAAGTACAAAAAGAACCTGTAAGAGCAAATCCTATTTTTACATTTTTTAAACTCATTTAAACCCTCCTTTACATAGATATTTAGTATATATTATGTAATTATGTAAATAAGAGTGTTTAAAAAAAGAAAAACTCTCAGAATAACTGAGAGTTTTAACAAATGAATTAAATTGTTACCATGCAACTGCAATATCAAGCTGTTTTGGATTCTTCTTTGCAAAACCACCTGTATCACATACAAGAGCAGTACCAAGTGAAGACTCTACAGTGCTTCCTCTCGGTCTTAATTCAAGATTCGCTGCACACATAACATATGGACCAAGCATTTTGACTCCGTCATCTCGTACCCAATATGGATAATTTTCTTCGTCAAAACCCATTCTTCTCATTCTAGAAACAATTCCTTCCATTGGAAGGTTATAATATGTTTCTTGACCTGAGGGGCCTTGAATTCTTCCATTTTGAGATGTAAGTACTTGTCCATTCCACTTGCTATTCGTAACCTGTTTGGGTGCATATGTTGTAGTTGTTTGAGCTGTAGTTATACTTGTAGTGGTTGTTGTAGAAGTATCTGTTGTGGTGGTAGTAGTTAACGTTGTAGTTGATGTGGTTGTGGTGGTTGTTTCTTTTTGTGTTTTAGCATAACAGTTGTTATTCACCATTTCATATTGCTGAATAGAACTATCTTCCTGAGAATCACAAGTTAAGATGTTTGCTGAAGCCGTAAATAGATTCGAGATTATAATTGCAAAAGTAAGACTAATCAAAAAACCTATAATTGCAATTATAATTGTTGAAACTCTTTTCTTCAACCGTTGTTCAATTTTTTCGCTCTCGCTAAGTCTCCTTGTGCTTTCAGTTCTCCACGCATCTTTTTTCATTTGTTCTTCCTTTCTGCCATAGTTATGGCTATAAAATGTTTGTGTATATAACACATAAAATATATTATACTACAAATTATTATATTTGTCTAGCGTAAAAAAGAATCCCCTGTAACTCTTATATTGAGTTAAGGGGATATATAAAGTATTTAGATTACATATTTTGAGCAATTTTCATTGTTTCTCTAGCTATAACTAACTCTTCATTAGTAGCAATAACCCAAACTTTAATTTTTGAATCTTCACTTGATATTTCAATTTCATCAGCTTTAGTATGATTCTTATCTTCATCTAATTTAACACCTAAGAATTCAAGATTCTTACAGATACCGCTTCTTCTGTTAAATTGATTTTCACCAACACCTGCTGTGAATACTATATTATCAACTCCACCCATAGATACAGCATATTTTGCTATAAATTGAGCAATGTTTAAATCATAAGCTTTTAAAGCAAGTGCTGCTTGATGACTTCCGTTATTAGAAGCGGCTTCAATATCTCTAACATCTGGAGCTTCACCAGAAATTCCAGCTAAACCAGATTCTTTATTTAAAATTCTATCCATTTCTTCTGGACTTGTACCATCTTTTTTCATTATGAATGTTACAATTGAAGGGTCTAAATCACCGCTTCTAGCACACATCATAATTCCACCAAGTGGAGTTAATCCCATACTTGTATCAACTGATTTACCACCTTGAACAGCACATAAGCTTGCACCTTGTCCTAAGTGACACACTATAGTTTTAAGTTCTTCTACTGGTTTATTTTCAAGTTCAGCAACTCTTCTTGAAACATAAAAATGAGATGTTCCATGGAAACCATATTTACGAATTTTATAATCTCTATAATAGTGATATGGTATTGGGAACAAATATCTTTCTTCAGGAATAGTCTTGTGGAAACCATTATCAAAAACAGCTACACAAGGTGTATTTGGCATTAATGCTTTACAAGCTTCCATTCCCATAGCTGCTGCCATATTGTGAACTGGAGCTAAATCTGCAATTTCTTTAATTCCTGCTATAACACTATCATCAATTAATATAGGATCTGCATATTTTTCAGCACCTTGAACAACTCTATGTCCAACAGCATTTATTTCATCTAAATTACTTACAACAGCATATTCTGTTTCAGTTAATTGTTTTATAATAAATTCCAAAGCTTCTTTATGTGTAGGAGCATAATTTTCTATAACATATTTTTCTCCATTAACCTTATGTGTTACAAAAGCTTTTTCCTCCCCTATCCTTTCATAATTACCTTTTGCAATTACTTCTTCATTTTCCATATCTATTAATTGATATTTTAATGAAGAACTACCACAGTTTAAAACTAAAATTTTCATTTAATAACTTCCTTTCTGGAACAATTTGGGACGCGTCATAAATCATTCCACTTTATTTTTTACATACTATTTATAACATATAATATTAAATTTAGCAAATTAATTTGTTTAAAACTAAAAAATCCTCTTAATAATGCATCTTTCATTGACTTTTTATGTTAATTATTATATAATACCACTAATCTTTGTATGTTTATAACACAAGGAGCATAGCAAAGATAATTCATATAAGAGTATTCATGTATGAATTAGCAATTCCTCAATTTATTAATATATTGAAGGGAGATTGGATTTTATGCAAAGCTTTTTTGAAACAGATGACTGGCAACAAACTTTAGCAGCGATTGCTGTAGAGTACAGATCATCATTTGCAAAGGCTCACATTTTTAAAACCGTTAAGCTTCTGACAAAATCTGCGTTCTGGATTATGACTATTATTGCTCTAATCAAAATGTTTATTGCACCACCCTTATTCTATGCCATCTGGGTCGGATTTCAGGTGATTTACTGGGTTATGGACTTTATGCAAAATCTAGGTGATCATACTTTTACCAAAGATTCATGTATTCCGGAGTATTTTCAAATTCAGGAAAAAATTGTTAAAATGATTAAAGTTCCTGAAGAGCTTCGAATGTTGAATCCTTATTTAACCAGTCGGTCATTTGCAATGTTCCAAACAAAACAAGGCTATAGTGTAGTTGCATTTAAAACATGTTTGCAATATTTCCCTGCTGCAATAATTGCAGATAAAATTTGTAATATGTTTATTCAAAAGCAGTGCGAATTCATGAAAAATGAATCTACAGTCGATTACATTATTCAGGCAGATCTAAATCTTGATGAGTTGAAAAGCAGAGATATAAATGTTATGCTTTTCCAAAACAAAGAAGAAGCGGCATCAACAAAAATCAATAATAAGAAGGAACTAGATGAACAACTTGCCAAAATGGACAAGGTTTGGCAGTACGGAGTTGTTACTATTATTGATAGAGAAATTCCTGAAAATCTCGGATTAGTTTCTGCTGATGATGAAAACGTTACTTCTGTAAATCCTTCAGATTAATCCTTGTGTTATCAAAAAAAATTTTTGCAAATGCAAAAACGCAGCAGGCTTTATATAGTCTGCTGCATTTTTTATTATGATTAATATATTACATTTTACTTTTTACATCTCTTGCAATTAATAATTCTTCATTAGTAGGAACAACATATAGTTCGATTTTTGAATCATCTGCAGAAATTTTTCCTTCACAATTTACAAATGTAGTATTTCTTTCATCATCTAATTTTACTCCTAAGAATGCTAAATAATCGCAAATTTTCTTTCTTTCTTTTGCATCTTTTTCTCCAATACCTGCTGTGAATGAAATTATATCAACTCCGCCCATAGATACCATGTATTTTGCTATATATTGAGCTACATTATATGCAAATCTATCAAGAGCCATTAATGCATTTCTATCACCATCAGCTGCTTCTGCTTCAATATCTCTAAAATCTACAGATATTTCAGAAATACCGTATACACCAGATTTCTTATTTAATATTTCATCCATTTCATCTGGAGTATGTTTTCTGTATTTTGCTATATACGTAACAACAGATGGATCTATATCTCCACTTCTAGTTCCCATAGGTATTCCGCCAAGTGGTGTGAAGCCCATACTGGTATCTACAGATTTACCATCTTTTATTGCACATATACTTGCACCTTGACCAAGATGGCAGTTAATTATTTTAAGATCTTCAAGAGGTTTATTTGCAAGTTCTGCAACTCTTCTTGATACATATTCATGTGATATTCCATGGAAACCATATCTACGAATTTTGTATTTTTCATAATATCTATATGGTATTGGATATATATAACTTTCTTCTGGTATTGTTTTATGGAATCCTGTATCAAATACTGCTACATTTAGTTTACCTGGCATTAAGTTTATACATGCCTCCATTCCAGATATGGCTGCTGGATTATGTAATGGTGCTAAATCTATTATAGATTTTAGTCCTTCTAATACTTCTGGTGTAATAATAACAGGGTCTGTGTATTTCTCTCCTCCATGAACTACTCTATGTCCAATAGCATCTATTTCATCTACAGATTTGATAACACCATATTGATTGCTTAATAATCTTGCTAAAACAAATTTAATTGCTTTTTCATGATTAGAAACTGGACGCTCAAACTTGTGTTTACAGTCACCTACTTTATGTGTTAAGAATGAGTTATTTTGTCCGATTCTTTCAAAATTTCCTTTTGCAAGAACTGTTTCGGTTTCCATTTCTATTAATTGATATTTAAGTGATGAACTACCACTATTTAATACTAATATCTTCATTTAAAATCTTCCCTTTATCCTTAATTTTGATTTTGTGCTTGCACAGCTGTTATTGCTATTACGCCAGCTATGTCTTCTGCTGAGCATCCTCTTGATAAGTCATTTACAGGTTTTGCTATTCCTTGACATAGTGGTCCATATGCTTCTGCTTTTGCTAGTCTTTGTACTAATTTATATCCTATATTTCCTGCATCTAAGTCTGGGAATATTAATGTGTTTGCTTGTCCTGCTACAGGGCTTCCTGGTGCTTTAGATTGTGCTATTTCTGGTATTATTGCTGCATCTAGTTGTAGCTCTCCATCACATATTAAGTCTGGTGCTTTTTGTTTTAATAGTTTTGTTGCTTCTATTACTTTATCTGCTAATGGTGAGTGTGCACTTCCATATGTTGAATATGATAGCATTGCTACTTTAGGTTCTTTTCCTACTAATTGTTCAAAGCTTTTTGCTGATGATATTGCTATTTCTGATAATGCATCTGCATCTGGATATTCGTTTAGTCCGCTGTCTGAAAAAATAAATATTCCGTTTTCTCCATATTCGCAGTTTGGTACTACCATTATGAAGAATGCTGATACTAGTTTTGTTCCTGGTGCTGTTTTTAATATTTGTAGTGCTGGTCTTAGTGTGTCTGATGTTGAGTGGCATGCTCCTGATACTAGACCATCTCCATCTCCTTGTTTTACCATCATCATTCCAAAGTATGTTTCGTCTCTTATTATGTCTTCTGCTTGTTCTAATGTCATTCCTTTTGCTTTTCTTAATTCATAGAAGGCGTTTACATATTCATTGTATTTTTCGCTTTCTAATGGGTTTATTATTGTTGCTTTTGATATGTCTAAATTGTTTTCTTTTGCCATTTTTTCTATTTCATTTTTGTTTCCTAGTATTGTTATGTTTGCATATGCTTCTTTTAATGCTATAGAAGCGGCTTTTAATGTACGTATGTCATTTCCCTCTGGTAGAATAATGTTTTTGATTTCATTTTTTGCTTTTTCTTTAATTGATTCAATAAAATTCATAAATAAACCTCCTTATTTTACTACAATTCCTAATAATTTCGAAAGTTCAATTGCTTGATATTCATCTACTATCATTCCTTGTAAATCCTGTGGTGCTATTACTAATCCTGTTATATCGCATGTTCTAAAATCTATTCCACTTAGACTTGTTCTAAATAGTTGTGCTCCTATTAAGTTTGAATATTGAAAAAATACATTTTTTAATACTGCTTCTTGTATGCTTGAGTTGGATAATTTACAATTTACAAAATTTGTTTCTTTTAAATTTGTAAGTGACATATTTGAATAAGATATATTGCAATTATCAAAGTTTGCATTATGCATATATGTTCTTGTAAAATTGCATCCAACTAATTTGCAGTTTCTAAATGTTACTCTAATAAATGTACATTCACTAAAATCTGTGTTTGAAAAATCACATCCCTCAAATATTGTATCTGTAAATGCAACTCTATTAAATCTTGCATTTAAACATATTGAATCCAAAAATTTACATTTATTAAATTCTATATTTGCTGTATCTATATGTGCTTCATAGCAGCCTTTAAATAAATAATTGTGTATGTCTATTTCATTTGTTTGCGCGTCATATATTATATTTTCTAGGCTGTTACAGGCTATTAAGTCTAAAAGATTAATTTGGCTATCTTCCATTAATTTTCCTCTTCTTTCATTTAATTTTCTTGTTATTTTCTTCATTTATTATTAAAATATAATATTTTATTTTAGTCAATAGAATTTTATAAATTCTTTTTTTCAAATTTTTTATTTTTGTATAATTTTTTAATTTTTTCACATAATAATTTTGAGAAAACGATTGGAGGTGTTTCTTATGTCAGATAAAAATAATAACAAGAATAATCAAAACAAAAATAAAAACAATCAAAATAATAATAGAAATAATCAAAATGATAGTAATTGTCCAAATAATAATAGAAATTGTGATTAATTAGGTAGAAAAATAAGCTAAGGCCAAATGTCGATGATGGTCGGCTTGACTAATATATTAATCAAGCCAACCATCATCGACATTTGATTTGTTCTTTTATTTTAGTATTTTCTTTAAAAATTGGCCTGTGTAGCTTTCTTTAACTTTTGCTACTTGTTCAGGTGTTCCTGTTGTAACTACTTCTCCTCCTGCTTCTCCACCTTCTGGTCCTAGGTCTATAATGTTGTCACATGTTTTTATTAAGTCTAAATTGTGTTCTATTACAATTATTGTATTTCCTGTATCTACTAATCTTTGTAAAATATCTACTAAACGATGAACATCAGCTATATGAAGTCCTGTTGTTGGTTCATCTAATATATATAGTGTTTTACCTGTTGCTTTTCTTGAAAGTTCTGTTGCAAGTTTAACACGTTGAGCTTCTCCTCCAGACAATGTTGTAGATGGTTGTCCTAGCTTAATATATCCTAATCCTACATCATATAATGTTTGAATTTTACTCTTTATTTTAGGAATGTTTTTAAAGAATTCTAAAGCATCTTCAACTGTCATATCTAAAACATCTGCAATTGTTTTACCTTTGTATTTTACTTCTAGTGTCTCATGGTTGTAACGTTTTCCTTTACATACTTCGCAAGGCACATATATATCTGGTAAAAAGTGCATTTCTATTTTTATTAATCCATCTCCTGAACAGCTTTCACATCTTCCACCTGCTACATTAAAGCTAAATCTTCCCTTTTGATATCCACGCATTTTAGCTTCATTTGTACCGGCAAATATATCTCTTATTAAATCAAATACTCCTGTATATGTTGCAGGATTTGAACGTGGTGAACGTCCTATTGGAGATTGATCTATATTTATTATTTTATCTATGTTCTCTATTCCCTTTATTTCCTTGCATTTTCCAGGTTTTACATGTGAGTCGTTTAGTTCCTTTGTAATTGATTTATATAGAACTTCATTTATTAAAGTACTTTTACCAGAACCTGAAACTCCTGTAATACAGTTAAATAATCCTAATGGGAACTTAACATTAATATTTTTCAAGTTATTTTCTGATGCGCCAATTATTTCTATACATTTACCTTTTGTTGGTTTTCTACGTTTTTTAGGAACTTCTATTTTCTTTTTACCACTCAAATACTGTCCAGTAATTGAATCTTCTACCTTTTTAATTTCTTCAGCAGTTCCTTGTGCCATAACGTTTCCACCATGAACACCTGCTCCTGGACCAATATCTATTATTTGGTCTGCAGCATACATTGTATCTTCATCATGTTCTACTACCAATAAAGTATTTCCTAAATCTCTTAATTTCTTTAGAGTAGCAATTAATTTTTCGTTATCACGTTGATGTAATCCTATACTTGGTTCATCTAAAATATATAATACACCTGTTAGCCCTGAACCAATTTGTGTTGCTAAACGAATTCTTTGTGCTTCTCCACCAGATAGAGTTCCAGCGCTTCTTGATAATGTTAAATATTCTAATCCTACATCAATTAAGAATTGAAGTCTTTTATTCATTTCTTTAAGAATTGCATCAGCTATCATTGCATCTTTTTTAGATAGTTTTAAACTGTTTAAATAGTCTTTTATTTTGTTTATAGGCATTTCTGTTAATTGATTTATATTCTTTGTTCCTATAGTTACGGCTAATACTTCGTTTTTAAGTCTTGCTCCATTACATACATCACAATGGCTTTCACTCATATACATTTCATAAAAATCTCTCATACCTTGAGATTTAGTTTCATTATGACGTCTTTCAAGTGTTGGAATAACTCCTTCAAATGGTGCTTTAAATTTTCGAACTCCTGCAATGGATTCATATCTAAAATCAATTGCTTCATCACCAGTACCATATAGAATTTTATCTAAAAACTCTCGTGGTAGTTTTTTAATTGGTTGTTTTATATCTACACCATAGTATTTTCCAATACTTTCAAAATACATTTTAGCCATAGTGTCGCCTTTTTTCATTGTGCTTGCACCAAAGGCTTTTACACCATCATATAAAGTTTTTGATTTATCTGGTATAATTAAATCTTCATCCATTCTTAGTAAATATCCTATACCAGTACATTTTGGACATGCACCAAATGGATTGTTGAATGAAAATAGTCCTGGTGTTAACTCTGGAAAGCTAAATCCGCAATCTGGGCATGCATAATTTTGACTAAATAATATTTCATATTCTTTTTGAGAATTATCTTTTATTTCTGAAATTTTGCCTGTTTTTATTAGGTTTAATTTTGAAATAAAATCTTTATCTTCTCCTATGTTGTTTGATGTTATTAAAACTAAATTATCTGCGTTTTTTAAAGCAACTTCAACAGATTCAGTTAATCTAGCTCTAATATCTGGCTTTACAACTAATCTATCTACTATTAATTCAATATTGTGTTTCTTTTTCTTGTCTAATGAAATATCTTCAGAAATTTCTACTACTTCTCCATCAATTCTAGCACGTACAAAACCTTGCTTTTGAGCCTCTTCTAATTGTTTTACAAATTCGCCTTTACGTGCTCTTACAATTGGTGCTAATACTTGAATTTTAGCTCCTTCAGGCAATGCCATTACTGTATCTATTATTTGATCTATAGATTGTTTTTCAATCTTCTTACCGCAATTTGGACAATGTGGAACACCTATTCTTGCATAAAGAAGACGAATATAATCATATATTTCTGTTACTGTTCCTACTGTTGAACGAGGATTTCTTGATGTTGTTTTTTGATCTATTGATATTGCAGGAGAAAGTCCTTCTATAGATTCAACATTTGGCTTTTCCATTAAACCTAAGAATTGTCTTGCATATGATGATAAACTTTCTACATATCTTCTTTGTCCTTCTGCATATAAAGTATCAAATGCAAGTGAAGATTTACCAGAACCTGATAACCCTGTTACAACAACTAATTTGTCTCTTGGAATTTCCAAATCTATATTTTTTAAGTTATGTTCTTTTGCTCCTTTTATTTTTATAGAGTTATTCATGTATAACATCCTTTCTATGGAATTATTTTTATTATTTGTTTAATACTCTGTTATTATACCATAGTGATAAAAGTAAAACAAGTGTTTTCTTTACATAAATTTAAAATAATCTTCGACGCGTCAACTTGTTATGTACATCTTTATTGCTTCAAAAAAAATACACCCAACTTAATTGTTGAGTGCATCTTCTCTTATTTTCTTATTAATTCTTCTATCTTTTTATTTATTTCCTCTATCTCTTTTTGATTATTCTCAAACTTATCTTTTAATTGTACAAGTTTTGAATCATTATCTTTTATATCTTCATCTTGTAATTTTTCAAACTCTTTACAAAGAAGCTGATATTCTTTTGCTTTCAAATTTAATCTCATTAACATTTCTGATAATTGTGCTTCTAATAAATCCATCTTCCCCACCATTTATCTTTCCTTTTCTTTCTTTTCCTCTTTTTTATCTTTATAAATTATATATTGATCATATCTCATTGCATCAAAAAAGCTATAAATTGCAGGTACTGAAAGTTTTTTATTAGCTCTTTCTAATTGTTCAACTTGCTTTTTTAATTTTGTATATCCAGTACCAACATTTACTTGATGTAAAGGCTTATCAGGGTGTAATTCATTATATCTTTTTACAAAATCATTTATACCTTTTACAAATGTTTTAAAAATTAAATCCCTGTTTTCATCTTCTTTTCTTTCTGCTGGAGTTTTATCTTTCCATTTTTTGTAATCACCTGTATACCTTCCACCAAGTGGCTCCTTAGTTTGAGTCCTTCTATATCTTTTATTAATTTCAAAATTGTTAACAACTGCATAGCCCAATTCTGAATTAACATACACAGCACATTTTGCAATTATTTCATCTTTTAAGTTTCTTACTACTAAATTTTGCACATTTGGAGATATAATAGTTGCCCTAGATATATCTCTACCATAGTCATTACTTTCTATTGTAGCACAACAATCGCAATATAATCCTATTATTGAATTATGTGCATCACGTTTGTCAAGCCACTCATAAAAGAATTTTTTATCAAACATCTCTTCTAGTAATTCATTTGAATGTTTAAGGCTTAATGCTGTTTGCATTTTTATTCTTTTTATATTATCTTTTATACTATCTCCAGTAGGAATAGTAGCTTCTGGTTTATCTTCTTTTAAAGGTTCTCCTAAAATATGAGTTGGAATTTTAGTTTGATTTGCAACCTCTCTTAATCTTACTGCTTTATCAAATGTTGATTGTTTTAATCCTTTTTCGCTGTATATATCTGCAATATCTTCATCTTTTTTATCCACTCCAACATATTTTACACCTTCATAAAATCTTGAAAGTGCTATATCCCATGGAACTATTTCTGTTTTCCCATTATCTCCTATTGTATTTCTATATAAACTTGCCTTATCAAAATTTGACATTACTTTTGCAAAGATTCCTGGATACTTCTTTTCAAGTATAAATAACGTTCTTAAATTACCATAACCAGATTGTTCTTTTACAGAAATAAAGTCTAGAAACCCCTGATTTGCTTTAGCATAAAATGATAGTTCACCAAATAATCTATAATAAACATCTGAATCAAAAGGACTTATTTTAACAAGCCTAGCAAGAATTGATGAAGCTCTTTGTCCAACTGTTACTTGGGTTTCATTACCTGCACTGTCGCGAATTTTTTCTTTGCTAAAACATCCTAATACCTTCGCAAACTTAAGGAAACAAATAAAATCTGATTCCTTCTTTTTATTTCGTATTTCATCTAGGTTTTGGAAATTACTTAAAAATGCTTTAAAATCACTGTTATTATAGAATTCTTCTAATTCTTTTATACTACCAAAACAAGATAAGAAATTAGCAGGATATACTACTACATTTTTGCCTTGAGGATTATCTAAAATCAATTGTCCTTTATCATAATATAAAGGCTCACTTCTACCACCTACAAAAGAATTTGTATTAAATGCATTGTATTCAATATGAGTTAAATTTGATGGTACTGTGATTCTTTTTAAGTTTTTACATCCAGCAAATGCACTTTCTCCTACGCTAATTACACTATCTGGAATTTTAATTTCTTTTAATTTTATACATCTAAAAAAAGTATTCCACTCTATACTTGAAATGTTTCCAGCTAATTCTACATCTTCCAAATTCAAACACTCAGAAAACGCTTCTTCACCCAAACTTCTAACTGTTTCAGGTATTCTAATTTGTTTTAGATTTTCGCACTTTCTAAATACACCTTCACCAATTTCAGTAACACCATCTGGAATTTCTATATTTCTTAATTTTGTCGCACCATCAAAAGCTCTTTCTTTTATTCTTTTTACACCTTCTGGAATAACAAATTTTTGATCAACTTTTCCTGATGGATATGAAATTAGTTCTGCACCTGTAATATCATATAAAACACCATCAATAGACTTGTAACTAGTATTTCCGGATTCAACATTTATTTCACGCATTTTTTTGCAATCTATAAATGCCATATTCTTTATTTCAGAAACATTTGCAGGTATAGTAATTGACTTTAAACTTTCACATTCTTCAAAACAATCATAGCCTATTGTTCGAATATTTTTAGGTAATTCAATTGAACTCAAATTTTTACATCCTGAAAAAGCGGAGTCTGATATTTCTTCTAGATTGCTAGACAGCTTAATTGAAATAAGACTTTTACATTTTTCAAATACAGATTCTCCTATTTCTTTTACTGAATCTGGCATTCTTATTTTCTTTATTGAAGTACAATTGTAAAATACTTCTTCTCCAATTCTTTCTAAGTCACTTGTTATTTGTATGCTTGAAAGTGAAACACATCCCGAAAAAGTTCTATCATCAATTTCTTTTAATTCTTCTGGCAACTTAACTGTCGTAAGACTTTTACATTTCTCAAATGCAGATTTTCCAATTTCTTTTACCGAATTTGGAATTATTATACTTTTTAAAAATGTGCATCCATAAAAAGCCTTATCTTCAATTCTAGTAATATTAGATGGAATTATTATGTCAGTTAATTTTTGACATGATTTGAAAGCACTATTTCCAATAGCTTCTACATCAGCTGGTATTTCAAAAGTACCATTTGTTAAATCACTATCGTTAATGCTATATAAAACTTTTATTCTATTTCCTCTTTCATCTAATACTTCTCTTATATCCATTTATTTACCTCTTTATTATAAATCATTTGTAAGTTCTTTAATTTTATCTCTTAATTCTGCAGCTTTTTCAAATTCCATTGCAGCTGCATGTTGTAGCATTTCATCTGTTAATTTTGCTACTAATTCTTCAATTGTTGTATTTTCATCTAATTTATATTCTTCTTGAACTTCTTCTACTATACTAGCCTTAATTGTATCTCTAATAGATTTCTTAATAGTTTGAGGAGTAATTCCGTGTTCCTCATTATATGCCATTTGAATTTTGCGTCTTCTATTTGTCTCTGAAATTGCTTTTTCCATGCTATCTGTTAATTCATCAGCATACATTATAACACGTCCTTCTGTATTTCTTGCGGCACGTCCTATTGTTTGAATTAAGCTTCTTTCAGAACGCAAGAACCCCTCTTTATCTGCATCTAGTATTGCTACTAAAGAAACTTCTGGAATGTCTAGTCCTTCTCTTAATAAGTTAATTCCAACAAGAACATCAAATTCGCCCAAACGTAAATCTCTAATAATTTCCATTCTTTCTAATGCCTTAATATCTGAGTGCATATACTTCACTTTAATATTTAGGCTTGAAAGGTATGAGGTTAAATCTTCAGCCATTTTTTTAGTCAAGGTGGTAACTAATACCCTTTCCCTTTTTTCGACCGTTAAATTGATTTGTGCGATTAAATCGTCTATTTGATTTGTTACAGGTTTAACTTCTATTTTAGGATCTAGTAATCCTGTTGGACGAATAATTTGTTCAACAACATTTTCTTTTGAATGTTCTTTTTCATAATCTGCAGGTGTTGCACTTACAAATATTACTTGATTAATTCTTTCTTCAAATTCTTCGAATTTTAATGGTCTGTTATCAAATGCTGATGGAAGTCTGAAACCATAGTTTACTAACGACTCTTTACGTGCTCTGTCTCCATTATACATTGCTCTTACTTGTGGTATTGTAGCATGTGATTCATCTATTAATAACAAGAAATCATCTGGCAAGTAGTCGAATAATGTGTATGGTGGTGAACCTGCTGGTCTTCCACTTATATGTCTTGAATAGTTTTCTATCCCTTGGCAGAAGCCTGTTTCGCGCATCATTTCTATATCGAAGTTTGTTCTTTCTTCTATACGTTGAGCTTCTATTAATTTATTTGTATTTTTGAAATATTGAATTCGTTCTTCTAACTCTTTTTCAATTGTTGTTATTGCTTTTTCCATCTTATCTTTTGTTGTTGCATAGTGCGAGTTTGGGAATATCATAACATGGTTACGTACTCCAATTGTTTTCCCTGTTAATGGGTTTATTTCTGAAATTTTTTCTACTTCATCATCCCAGAATTCTATTCTTATTGCGCTTTCACTTTGGTCTGATGGATATATTTCTACTATGTCTCCTTTTGCTCTGAATGTTCCTCTTTTGAAGTCTAATTCGTTACGTGTATATTGCATGTTTATTAGTTTTTTTAGAACTTCGTCTCTGTCTTTTTTCATTCCTGGACGAAGTGATATTATTAAGTTTTCGTAGTCTATTGGGTCTCCTAAACCATATATGCACGATACTGATGCTACTATTATTACGTCTCTTGTTTCGAATAGTGATGCTGTTGCTGAGTGGCGTAGTTTGTCTATTTCGTCATTTATTGATGCGTCTTTTTCTATGTATGTGTCTGATTGTGGAATGTAACTTTCTGGTTGGTAGTAGTCGTAGTATGATACAAAATACTCTACGTTGTTCTCTGGGAAGAACTCTTTGAATTCGGAGTATAGCTGACCAGCTAAAGTCTTATTATGGGCAAGTACTAATGTTGGCTTCTGTACTTTTTCAATTATATTTGCCATTGTGAAGGTTTTTCCAGAGCCTGTAACCCCTAGAAGTGTCTGGAATTTCTTGCCTTCTTTAATCCCGTTCGATAGGTATTCAATTGCTTGTGGTTGGTCTCCTGTTGGCTTGTAGTTAGATACTAATTTAAACATTTTTTATCCCCCTAATTTACTGTATTATTTATATCATATTTTACATAAAAAAACAAGGTGCGTAATCCACCTTGTTAATAATATTTTATCTTTCATCTATTCTTTTATCTACCTTATACGGATTTAATCTTTCTTTCACAGGAGCATAATCTATACCATATAATTGGCCTATTGTTTTTAATTGCTCATCTGTTGCACCTTTTGAAGCCTTCAAATTTAATAGCGCATTTTTCATTTTATTTTCATCCATGCATCTTATATCAATTTTTTTTGCTAATTTTAATAATCTATTTTCAAAATACGCAGCACTTGCAATAATTCCCTTTTGAGCAAAATATTTTTGAATTTGAGAATATGTCATTTTTTTCCTTAATTTCAATAATTCACCATCTGACACTTTACTTTTTAATATTTTACTTTTTTCAATATTAGATTCTTTAGGAACATCTAATCCCCTAGATTTATATATCTCTTTGCATCTTTTAGTTATTGTCGCTGTGCTTATTACTCCACCTTTATTTGAAGTATATTGTTTCATCTGTTTATAGGTATATCCTTGTTCACATAGTTCAAAGATTTCCTGGTCACTAATAACTGTCTTACTTCTTCTTTTTTTGAGAGAATTTTTAATTCCTTTTTCTTTATAACATTGCTTGCATATTTTTGCAACTGTATTCATTGATATATTTATTCCTTCATCATTGAACATTTGTGTAATTTTTCTCTCTGAATAACCAGCCAAACTTAACTCAAAAATTCTTTGCTTGTCAGCAATATTATTCTTCCAGTTCGCATTAGGATCTCTTTTCTTAGCATTTTCAAATGCTTGTTTACATCTTTTTTCTATATATGTAAATGTAGTTTTGATTCCAAGTTCTTTATAATAATTGGATATTTCTTTATATGAGAAACCTTTATCTCTAAATCTAATTAAGTCTTCATATGTAATTAATCTATCTTGTATCTCTGCTCTAGTAGGCATTTTTTCGCCCATTCTAATATAACATCTTCTAATTCCTTGTCTCAGTGTACGTTTAGAAATTGTCACTCCTCTCATCTTATAAGCCTCTATTATATTATCTATACTCATCCCACTTTCGTACATATCTTTTATTTCTTTATCACTAAAAGCTATTGTTGACTTAGGAGATTTCCTTTTAACATATCTGCTTCTTTTGCCATCTTTTGATGGATATAATTTATTTATTCTTTGTCTAAGTTCACATTCATTAATTGCTTTGCCATTTTTTAGTAATTCCATATAAATTTCTCTAAAAGGAATTTTTCTCTCGCATAGGTCTATTATTTCTTTATCTGATATCTTTTTAGGTGCTTCTTTGCAATTCATTCCTTTAACAATTTGTACTCCTGTTTTTTGCTGATATTCTTCTATAATAGCATAATAATCTTTACAATCAATCTTTATTTCTTGCTCAAATAGTTTTAATATTTTTGATGTAGGAAGTTTTGTACCTAAGGTAAGATTTATTATTTTACTTTTTATTTCTTCAGGAATTTCCATTTTTAACACTCCTTATTTTACATCTTATCTTTCAATATCATATTTACTAATTTTATATGGATTTAATTTTTCTTTTTGTGAAATATATTCTTTTCCATATGTATTAGCTAATATTTCCAATTGTTTATCTGTGGCTCCTTTAGTTTGTTTTAAATTAATCAAAGCTTTTTCCATTAATGATTCATCTACTGTTCTAATATCAATAGCAGTACGCTTTCCATTTTCCAAAGAACCAAACATTACTCTACTTCTATATGCAATATTGTTTCTACTTACACTTTTTCCTATATTTTTAAAGTGTTTTACCATTTGGCCATATGTATAACCTTGCATTTTAAGTTGTGTTATTTCTTCATCACTTACGCCTGTTTGCTCACCTGTTTTTAACCCTCTAAATAGCTTAGGCTCTTCCAATCCTTTTTCTTTATATATTCTTTTACATAGCTTCCTTATTGTTATATAGGATAAGCTACCTTCCTTTGAACCTATATAACTTGCGATTTTTTCATATGACCATTTTCTTTGTCTTAATTTGAATATCTCTTCTTCATCATATTTCCTAGCAATTTTCGAAATACCTTTCTTTGGTTTTCCTAATTCTTTTTTTTCATAAATTGCTTGACATCTTTTTACTAATCGATTTACACTTATCTCTATTCCTCTTTTTTCATAATAGTCTTTTATTTGAGCATATGAATATCCTTTTTCTTTTAATTCAAAAATTTTTCTATCTTTTACCTTGCTCTCGTCTCTTGTACATTTAGTTTTAGTTGTTCTTGGTATTTTTTGGCCAATTATATCATATATTCTAGTACATCTTTGATGTAATGCTGATGCTGTAATTTTTCTACCTGTTTCTTCAAAATGTTTTGCCATAAGTGAATATGACCAGCCTTCTTCTCTTAATTCTATTATTTCTTCATCTGATATTATTGGTTTTTTATTAATTTTATTTCTTCTTGATACTTCTCTCATAAATTCAACATCCTCCTAACATATGCATTACATTATATCAGATTATGTAAATAAAATCAAGGTTTTCTTTGATTTATCTATAGAATTTTGTTACTAAAAAATATTTCTTAAAAAACACTGGACTTATATATTTTTTTTTGATATTATATACCTATACAAAAAGATAAAACTAATTTTATTTTTAGGGGGTTATTTTTTATGAAAAAAATAGTAAAATTATCAATAATATTTATTATAACTGCTTTATTCTGTTTGAACTTTAGTGTATTTGCAGTTAATGAAACAAATAATATTGCAAATACTGTCTCAAATATAACAAGTGCAGCAAATACTAGTTTAACAAGTACTTCAAATGCAACTAATAATACTGCTGTAAATAAAACAGCCGCAAATGAATCAACTTCAATAGAATCAACAGGAGAAACTAAGCAATCAACACAAGTTTCATCTATACCTTCAGTTAATGAAAAAGATTTAAATACATCTGATATTATAAATATCTTTTTAATTGCTGTATGTGTAATTTTAGTATTATTAGGAATCGCTATTTTAATTAGATTAAAATAAATTTTTAAAAAACGTCTATTCTTCAGACGTTTTTATTTTTTACTTTTTCATTAAAATTATTATGAATATTTTTCAATTTATTTATAAATACTATTATTAAATACAAACATACTATTTTGTATTATGCAAATTTATAAATAATAAAGGAGGACTAAAATGAAAAAGAGTATTTTTACATTTTCACTTATTGTAATAGCCTTATTTTTTTCATTTTCCTGTGTTTTTGCCGCAGAAGATAATATGAATAACGTAAAAAATAATATGGTAGATACTGTAAATAACGCTGGAAATGTTGTTCAAGACACTGCTTCAGGTGCTGCCGGAGTTGTAAAAAACGGAATAAATGGCATAAGTAATGCAACACAGCAAATGACAAATGATGTTAATAACGCTGGTAATGATATGAATTCAGATTATACAGCAACAAGAACAGCAACAGAAAACAATATGGAATCAGCAACAACAGGTTTTAACAATATTTGGACATGGGTTATAGTTGGAATTATTGCAATAGTGATAATTGCACTTATTTGGTACTACGTTAGTCAAAACAATCATTAATGAAGTGTAAATAGATTTTTGGTAGATTTTTTGGGACACCTCCAAAAAACATCTTAATAAAGTGGCGAAAAAGTTTATTTTTCTTTTCCGATTGAAGATGTTTTTTGGAGGTGTCCCAAAAAATCTTGCAATTTTAATTTTTAGTGTTATAATTAGGTAAAATTAATTAAGGAATGGTAGTTATATGAAAAAAATAATTGCAAAAAACCCTGTAGCACATCATAATTATAGTATAGAGGAAACTGTAGAAACCGGAATTGTACTTACAGGTACAGAAATAAAATCTATAAGACAAGGTAAAGTTAATTTAAAAGAATCTTATGCTGGAATAAAAAATGGTGAAGTTTTTATTTATTCTATGCATATTAGTCCATACGAACAAGGCAATATTTTCAATAAAGATCCTTTACGTACTAGAAAATTGCTGTTAACTAAAAAAGAAATAAATAAATTAATTGGCAGAATTCAAACAAAGGGATATACTCTTGTTCCTGTTTGCTTATATTTTCAAGATAACTTAGTTAAACTTGAATTAGGTGTTGGAAAAGGTAAAAAATTATATGACAAGCGTGAAGATATAGCTAAAAAAGATGCTGAAAGAAGAATGCTTCAAGCAATGAAGAATTAACGTTGGATGTTTTTTGGGGCACCTCCAAAAAACATCCTAAAAACTCTATAGTATATTAATTTCTTGTATTAAGTTCTTATACTTTATGAAAAATACATCTTGATTTCTTGTTTCATTACATTTTTTTAATTCTTCAATAATTGATTTTACTTTTTTCAAATTTATATCTTTGCCATTAAATTCTTCATTTCTGCTTTCAATATTTGAATAACTTAATTTTATATTAGTTACCTCATTTTCATAATTATCCCATTTATTTAAGCTTACATCATTATAACAAATAAGCAAATTGTATTTTAACGCTAATATATTATGCTTCTCACTGGATTCATCATATTTTTTTATAAATTCTGGTAAATATTTGTATACATTAACAATGTTAGTTATCACTTCTTCTTTTTGTTTATCTTTTATTGATATAGTTAATTTATCAATTTCTCCTATAAAGTTGTTTATTTCTTCTTCAGGCACCCCCGCCTCTTTTAAATCTACCCCAATTACTGTTAGAGCTGTATAGATTGTTTCAATTTTGTTCTGCAAATTTATCCAATCAATTTCTTTACTTCTATTTAAAATGTCATTGGGAGCCATAGAAAATGTTTTTTGTACATCTCCTCCATTTTCATTTTGGGAAGATGATTCACTGTTCTTTGAATCGCCTTGTTTTTCCTTTTCATCTTTTTCTTTTGAATTTTGTTGATTTTTATCTGATTTGCTTGATTGATTCGATGTATTTTCTTTATGCTCTGTAGCAATTTTATAGTTAGCATAATCAATATTATTAATTGAATTTGCTATAATAACTAGTTCATTTTCAACATAAAACAGTTCTGAATTTAATTTTTCTTTCAATTGCTCTTTCTCACTATTTTTATTTTTTTTACATCCACAAAATGATAGTAAAACAAAAATAATTGTAAAAACACTTAAACATATATTTAATATTTTTTTCACCATATCACCTCTAAACATGTTATATACTTTATATTACCCTAAATATTACCTTTTATTCTAATGTATAGAATTAATTGATTTGAAAATAATAATATTAATAATTATTATAAAGAGGGATTTATATGCAAGTACTGGTAAGATTATATAGTGTTTTTCCTAATGAGATTGAAAGATTTTTAATTCATTTTTATGGAAACGATTTTGTTGTTCCTAAAAATACTAAACAATGGCAAAAGGAATATCCTAACCCTATTGAAATTGTAGATATAATTAGTGTTTATGTTGAAAACATTGATGACTATAATCTAAGTATGTGGATTAGTATCGATAGCGGCGTTTTTATTAAAGTTACTACTGATAACAGCGATGAATTAATACGCTATTTGTTTGAGAGATTCCCTTACTAAAAAACCAGCATACAAAATATGCTGGTTTTTACATTTTTACATTAAATTATTCATTTTCTGTATTTTCTGTTGAATCTGTTTCAGGTTGTTGTTCTGTTTCTGGTTCTGCTTCTGTTGATACTTCTGGCTCTTGAATACTTTCAACTACTAGTTCTTCTATATTCTCAGGTTGTGTTTCTTCTATTTCAGGCTCCTTTTCAACAGGGAACTGAGGTTCTGCATTAACTACTTCCTCAATCTTGTTCTCTGGCTCACTTTTAACTTCTTCTTGTTTTGATTCTTCAGTTTGTTGTGGCGTACCACATGATGGGCAGAATCTTGCATCAATTGCAATTTCTGCTGCACACTTTTCACATAATTTTAAGTTGTTTAATGCACGAATTTCATTGTTCATGTTTTCAATTTTTTTCGTAACTACTGCAATTTGCTCTAACTCTGGTTTAATTGCTTCTTCAATTTCAGCAATATTTCCTTCTTGATGTTTTTCATAAACTTTTCTTCCGATTTCAGTGTAAATACCTTGAATTTTGTTTTTGTTCTCTCCAATGTAAGATTTTAATTTCATCTCTTTAGCCATTTTACTTGTTTTGTCAGTTGTACTTTTGTAAGTTTCTGTAGCCTTTTTACTTAAATTATCAAAAAATCCCATAATATACCTCCATTATTATTATAAATATTTTTACATAAATTATTCAGGTTTCTTGTCTCTTGTCATTAAAATTTTAACTGCTTCATTTGGATTCAAACCATTATATAAAATATCGTATACTGTATTTATTATTGGTAAATCAACATTGTATTTTTGACCCAATTCGTAAGCAACATCAATATTATCGATACTTTCTATAACCATTCCAACTTCTTTTTTAGTTTCTTCTATTGATTTTCCAGCACCTATCAGCTTTCCAGCTTTTCTATTTCTGCTATGCTCACTATAGCAAGTTACTAGCAAATCTCCTAGACCTGTTAAACCATAGAATGTTTCTTTGTTTCCACCCATTGCCATTCCAAGTCTTGAAATTTCAACTAATCCTCTTGTTATAAGAGCTGCAAATGCGTTGTCTCCAAGTCCAATCTCAATTGCAATACCTCCACAAAACGCTAAAATATTTTTTAATGCTCCACCTGTTTCAACACCTTTAACATCATTTGTAGTATAAATTCTCATTGTTTCACACATAAATGTATCTTGTAGCATTGTTACAATCTCGTTATCCTCTGATGCAGCAACCATAAGTGTTGGTGATCCAATAGAAACTTCTTCAGCATGGCTTGGTCCAGATAAAACAGCAACTTTAGCATCTGTTAATTCATCTTTTACAACCTCTGCTAGTGTTGATAATGTATCTTTTTCAAATCCTTTTGAACATATTACAATTGGTTGATTTGTTACAAATTCTTTATATTGCTTTAAAGTATTTCTAGTGAATTTTGATGGTGTAACATGTAGAATAAAGTCTGTATCTTTTATTGCCTCTTCATAGCTTAGTGTACATATTATTCCATCTGGAATTGTTATATTTGGAAGGAACATGCATTTCCTTTCATTATTTATTAAATCTGCTTCTTCTTGGGCATAAGACCATATTTTTACCTTGTTTCCTAGTTTAGCAAGGTGAATTCCTAATGCAACTCCCCAGCTTCCGCTACCTATTATTGCAATATTTTTCATCGTCTATTCTTTCCTTTCATCTCATTTGTTAATTGCCACATTTATTTTTTAAAGCTAATTCTATTTTCAGTTCCATTATAGATTCTTTTTAAATTAGATCTATGGTTAAATATAACAAATGCTGCCATTGCGATTCCAAAAATTATGTAATTATAATCGTCTGCAATATAATTGTATTTTATAAATATTGTTAATACTGGAAACAATAATGCGGCATTTATTGATCCTACTGAAACCATTCTAGTTAAAGCCATCTCAAGTAATGCAAATACTAAGCAAATTCCTCCAATTTCTGGATTGATTATTAATAAAACTCCTAGTGATGTTGCAACACCTTTTCCTCCTTTAAAGCCAAAGAACATTGGGAAAGTATGTCCAACTACAACAAAAAATCCAGCTAATTGAACAAGTATTGCCTCATTTGCACCTGATGCAATTTTAGCAACTATAAACTTAGCAACAAGTATTGCAACTAATCCTTTTAAAATATCTAACAAAAGTGTTAATACAGCTGCACCTTTTCCAACACTTCTAAGCATGTTTGTTGTACCAGCATTTCCACTTCCTCTTTCTCTTACATCAAAACCCGCTATTCTTTTGCTTAAAATAACAGAAAAATTAACACTTCCAATTGCATATGCAATTACTGCCATTAAAATATATGTAGCTACCATAATATTTCCTCCTTTGATTCCTATTCGTCTTTTTTCTCTCTTACCATTATTCTTATTGGCGTTCCTGTTAGTATAAATTCTTTTCTAAGTTGATTTACTAAATATCTTTCATAAGAAAAATGGAATAATTGTTTGTCATTTACAAATACCACAAATGTTGGTGGTTTTGTACTTGCTTGTGTCATGTAGAATATTTTTAAACGTCTTCCTTTATCTGTTGGTGGTTGTACTATTGCTATTGCTTCATTTAGCACTTGGTTTAATACAGATGTTGGAATTCTCATTGCATTTTGGTCTGCAACAGTATTTATTAATTCATATAATTTATTTACTCTTTGTCCTGTTTTTGCAGATATGAAAACAATTGGCGCATATGATAAATATGCTAATTTATCGTAAATTTCTTTTTTGTATTTTTCAGTAGTATTAGTATCTTTTTCGTATTCATCCCATTTATTTACTGCAATAATAACACCTTTTCCTGCTTCATGAGCTTCACCTGCAATTTTTGCATCTTGTTCTGTTACACCTTCATTTGCATCTATCATTAATATACATACATCTGCTCTTTCAACTGCAAGCAAGGTTCTCATAACACTATATTTTTCTAAGCTTTCTGTAACTTTACTTTTTCTTCTAATTCCAGCGGTATCTATAAAAACATATTTTCCAAATTCATTCTCAAATTCTGAATCTATTGCATCACGGGTTGTACCTGCTATGTTACTAACTATTACTCTGTTTTCTCCCAGAATTTTATTTACAAGTGATGATTTTCCTACATTTGGTTTTCCTATTATTGCAACTTTTATTATAGTATTTTCTTCGCTTTCTTCTTCATTTTTAGGAAGTTCTTCGTAAATTGCATCTAATGCATCACCTATACCAATTGCATTTACTGATGACACAGGATATGGATCCCCTAAACCTAAGTTATAAAATTCATATATATCATCTGATGTTTTTCCATAATTATCTGCTTTGTTACATATTAAAACAATTGGTTTTTTAGACTTTTTAAGCATTAATGCAATTTCTTTATCTGCAGCTGTTACACCTTGTTTTATATCTGTAACAAACACTATAACATCAGCAATTTCAATTGCAATATCTGCTTGTTCACGCATTTGAGAAAGAATTATATCATCTGATTCTGGCTCGATTCCTCCTGTATCTATAAGTGTAAAGTCCATTCCTCTCCAATTTGCTTCTGCGTAGATTCTGTCTCTTGTAACGCCTGGTGTGTCTTCTACAATTGATATTCTTTTTCCTGCTATATAATTAAAAAATGTAGATTTACCTACGTTTGGTCTACCTACTAATGCTACTGTTGGCTTTGCCATTTTTTTCACCTCTTTTTACGTCTCTTATTTTATAACAAACTTTGAGTTTAGTCAAATTTAATTTTATATTATGTTTTTATTTAAATTTCAACACTTTCCAATTTTCTCACTTAGTAGAACCCTCTCCAGCTATAATATTCTTACTTTTTAGAAATTGGTCTATGTCTCTCACACCAACAACTTAAAATTTCTTTAAAATATAATTATATGTGTTTTTTAAAAACTTTCTATCGAGCCCGGCGTCCAGTCCTTCATCTGCAATCTTTTTTAAAACAATATCCATAAATTCTATACTTCCAGGATGTTTACTTACTGGAGCATTTTTTTCAATGTTTGTCCAATATTTATATGGCTCTTGTTGATTCCAATTTTCTTTTTGGTATGCCATTCCGTGCAGCTATTTTATCGCAAACTGCTTCTACAATGTATTTGTATGGAAGAAGAACTCCAAACCTTTCATTTCTTGACATATCTTCCCAATACTCGAAATGATGTTTATTTCTTCCTTTATGATGCATCCATGCATTAGAGTATCCTTTATCTTCTCTGCAAACATGTAACGGACTTCTTTTTCCATTATAATATTTTACACTTTCAAAAAATTCTGTTGGTGAAAATTTAGATAAATCGTGCATCAAGCCTCTGAATGGTATTCCGCGCTTTTATTGATAATTTAAAAACTAGCCATCTGTGTTTTGATACTAATCCAAAATGCTTTATTATTTTTGTTAAAATATTCATTTTTCCCTCCTCTTATGTTATATTTTAATTTTTAATAATTTGCCCCAATAAAAAAAGAACGACAAAAAATCGTTCATTTTTTATTATTCAGCCTCATTTACTGAAACTACTTGTTCTCCATCATAATATCCGCAACTTGGGCATACTCTATGTTGCATCATTGTTTCGTGACAATGTGGGCATTCAACTAAGTTTTGTGCTTTCAATTGCCATGTAGATCTTTTTAAATGCGTTCTTGCTTTTGACCATCTTCTTTTTGGTTGTGCCATTTTAATTCCCTCCTTATGTAACCTAGAATTATATATTTCTATATATTAATTTTTATCTAATTTAATCGTCACCATAAAATTATACAGAAGTTTTACAATTTTGTCAATAGGTGGATTGGAATTATTTTAAAATATTAATAGCTTCTTCCAAACTAATAGTAACTTGCTCTCCACTTTCCATATTCTTCAATGAAACAACATTATTAGCTATTTCATCTTCTCCAATAACAATAACATATGGAATATTGTTTCTATTAGCATAGTTAAATTGCTTTTTAATCTTACCTTGATCAGTATATACTTGGCAATTAATTCCTGAATTTCTTAATTCTGTAGCTACTTCTATAGATTTAGATAAATCATCAACCATTGAAATTATTAAAGCTTTTGAAATCGATCTATTTCCCGCTTCTATAATTTTTTTATCATTTAATTGGAAAAACAATCTTGTTAATCCAATTGAAACACCAACACCTGGTAGTTTTCTGTCTGTATAATATTCAGCTAAGTTATCATATCTACCACCAGAACATACACTTCCAAGTGATCTATACTCATTTAAGAATGTTTCATATACTGTACCTGTGTAGTAGTCTAATCCTCTTGCAATTGTTAAATCAATTTTGTAATTTTGTTCTGGAACACCGAATAACTTAATGTTTTTACTTACTTCTTCTAGTTCATTTACACCTGTTTCAAATAATTCGTTTGTAATATTTAAATCTCTTAATGATTTGATAGTCTCTGAAACATTTCCAGTAATTCCTATAAAGTTCATTATAGTATTAATTTTGTCTGAAAAAACACCTAATTCACCAATTTCTTTAACTACTTCTTCTTTACCTATTTTGTCAATTTTATCTATTATTCTTAATATATCTACTGAATTATCTTTTAATCCTAATGCATCAAATAAACCATTTAATATCTTTCTGTTATTTATGCATATTGTAAATTCTCCAAACCCTAATTCTTTAAACACATTATAAATAACGCTTGGTAATTCAGCATCATTTAATAAACTTAATTCATTTTCGCCTATTATATCTATATCACATTGATAGAACTCACGGTATCTTCCTCTTTGTGCTTTCTCTCCCCTATATACTTTTCCTATTTGATATCTTCTAAATGGGAAACATAGTTCATTATAATTTTCTGTTACATATTTAGCAAGTGGAACTGTTAAATCGAATCTTAAAGCTAAATCTGATTCACCTTTATTGAATCTATATATTTGTTTTTCTGTTTCTCCACCAGCTTTTGCTAGTAACACTTCTGCTGATTCAATTATTGGTGTATCTAGTGGTAAGAAGCCAAACTTCTCATATGTTTTTTGAATTTTCTCTTTTATTTCATTAAATAATAATTGTTCATTTGGTAATAATTCCATAAATCCTGGTAATGTTTTTGGTAATACTTTATTTTCACTCATATTTATTCCTCCTTGAATTTGAGTTGATTATAATATACAAAAAAACTATTTGCAAGTTTTTATTTCCTACAAATAGTCCTTTTTAAACATATCTATTTTCAAAATATTTTTAAACTATCGTAGGCATGCATTCTAAGCCTGTACCTACGCATTTTTATAGTGCGAAGTTACAAGCCCCTACGATGATGATGTAGTTGGTTTAAAAATATTTTTGACTTCATAATCATTTCCTCTTTTCCATATTTGGGATATATTAATATATTAACACCAATTCCGTATTATGTCAATGTTTTATAATAAAATAATGTGTCAATCTTTGCAATCTTGAATATAATAACTAAAGCAAATAGATTTGGAGGTAACTTTATGTGTGGAATTAATGGTTTTGTTAATTTAACAAAAGATATTTCAAATATGAAAAGTACTATTTATTCAATGAATGATACTTTAAAAAAACGAGGTCCTGATGAGGATGGATATTACTTTGAAAAAAATGTTTATCTTGGTCATAAGCGCTTAATTGTTATTGATGCAAATGGTGGTAAACAGCCAATGACATGTAAATATAATAATAACACATATACCCTTGTATATAATGGTCAACTTTATAACACAGAAGACTTACGTAAAGATTTAATTGAAAACGGTTTTGAATTTAATAGCTACTCTGATACCGAAGTTCTTTTAAAAAGCTTTATATACTATGGGTATGATGTAGTTCATAAACTAAATGGTATATATGGATTTGCTATTTGGGATAGTAATAAAAAAGAATTATTTGCCGCTCGTGATCATTTTGGTGTAAAGCCTTTATATTATACTATTCAGGACGATACCTTTATCTTCTCTTCCGAAATAAAAGCATTATTCAAATATCCAGGCGTTGAAGCCAAAATAGATAGCCAAGGAATTTCAGAATTATTTGGTCTTGGTCCTGCTCATACTCCAGGCATTGTTGCCTTTAAAGGAATTAATGAATTAAAACCTGCTCATTTTGGAATATATAATTCATCTGGACTACATCTTGAAAGATATTGGTCTTTAAAAAGTGCTCCACATGAAGATGGGTTAAAAACAACTTGTGAAAAAACAAAATATCTGCTAGAAGACTCTATTAAAAGGCAACTTGTTTCCGATGTTCCTTTATGCACATTTTTATCTGGCGGATTAGATTCTAGTATTATAACTTTATATGCCGCTAATTATTATGAAAAAGAAAATTTAGGAAGTTTAACAACATATTCAGTAGATTACAAGGATAATGATAAAAATTTTGTTAAAACCGATTTTCAACCAAATTCGGATAATTACTATATAGATATAATGAAAAATAAACTAAATACAAACCATAAAGTTGTTATGTTAGACACGCCTGAACTTGCAGCTAACTTAGAAGATGCAATGATTGCAAGAGATCTGCCTGGTATGGCAGATGTTGATTCTTCTTTATTACTTTTCTGTCAAAGGGTTAAACCGGAAGCAACTGTTACTTTAACAGGTGAATGTTCAGATGAAATTTTTGGAGGATATCCATGGTTCTTCAGAGAAGATGCTTTAACAAGTGGTACTTTTCCTTGGTCTATTGCTACTACTGAAAGGCAGCAGCTTTTAAATCCTTCAATTGGTGAAAAAATCAATTTAAAAGAATATATAGATTATAGATATTATGAAAGCTTAAATGAAGTTGAAATTTTAGATACTGATTCAATGGAAACTGCTGAAAAGCGTAAGATATCTCATTTAACTTTAAACTGGTTTATGCAAACACTTTTAGATAGATCCGATAGAATGGCTATGTATAACGGTTTTGAAATTCGTGTTCCTTTCTGTGATTATAGATTAGCTGAATATGTATGGAATATTCCATGGGAAATGAAGGCTTTAAATGGTAGAGAAAAAGGCTTACTTCGTTATATTATGAAAGATTATTTACCTGAAGAAATTGTGGATAGAAAGAAAAGTCCATATCCTAAAACATGGAATCCTACTTATTTGAAGTGTGTTAAAGATATGCTAACTAAGATTATGGCTGATAAAAATGCGCCTATTAATAATTTATTAAATAGAGAATATATTTTAGAAATTTTAGAAACTGATGGTAAAGCATTCACTAGACCTTGGTTTGGGCAACTAATGACAGGGCCACAACTTATGGCTTATTTGTGCCAGGTAAATATGTGGCTTGAAAGGTATCAACCTAAAATTGAAATTTAAATATGGTATTGTTTTAATTAATATAAAAAACGTCACAAACATATATGTAAGTGACGTTTTTTTATTTACAAATCAATAAAAATAATAAGTTCCGTGCTTTCTTCATCTTCGCTGTTGTATGTCTTCTCGTAACTGTATTGGTTGCTTGAAACCTCTTTAAGAAAGTAAATTCCATTCAGCTCATAGAAGAACAATCGTGCAATTCTCTTTGTTTTTGTTTCGTCTTCATAAATGTCAATCGCTTCGCTGTCATCAAATGTTTCTGCCATAACATGGCTGTCAACCTGCTTGAGCTTGCAAAGATTTTCGTAGAAACCACTACTCACTGCAAGAATGAAAAGTTTATCACAGTATGTGTCTAAAATGTTGAGTAACGCTGCGTCACAGGCCATTTTGCATGTGAGACTTTTGAATTGAAGCATATTCCCTCCTATTGATTGCGCAAGATAAGTATTGCTTTTCTTGCTATGGCTTCGTTAGTGTATTATGTTTTTACACCAACTCTTACAATATATAAGTGCATCCGCACTACCACTAGCTATTATGTAAGTTATAGCTAGATTATTTTAATAGCTAAATTATATTATTGAATAATCATTAGTGTCAATATTTTTTAACTTTTCTTTGACAAAATTCAACATTATTTACCTAAAAATGCTCCTAATGTACCAAATACACCAGCTGAAATTAATCCCATAATTATGCCTGCAGAAACAACACCTGCCATTACAGCTATAACGCTCTTTTTAAAATCCAAATCTAAAAAGCTTGCCGCAAGTGTACCTGTCCAAGCACCTGTTCCAGGAAGTGGAATACCAACAAATAAGAATAATGCAAAATATAATCCTCTTCCTGCTTTATCTTGAAGTTTTTTACCGCCTTTTTCACCTTTTTCATAGCACCAAGTAAAGAATTTGCCTATAAATTTTTTATCCTTACCCCAAATTAATACCTTTCTTGCGAAGAAAAATATTATAGGCACTGGTAGCATATTTGCTATAATACAAATTGCATATAATGGAATAATTGGTAATGGATCACCAAGCCAATTACTTAGTCCTATTGGAACTGCTCCTCTTAATTCTATAAATGGTACCATAGATACGAAAAATACTACTATATATTTAATTAACATTTTACTCTCTCCTTTTGTTTTCTTTTATAAATCGAGCTTTATCTCGATTCCTTTTTCTTCATATTGTCTATATTTAACACCACAATAATCTAGCATTTTTTTAGCAACAATATTTGCATCTGTTCCATTATATTTATCAGATCTGTAAATTATTTCTTTTATTCCAGATTGTATTATTGCTTTAGCACATTCATTACATGGGAATAAATCTACATATATTCTTGACCCTTCTAATACAGAACCTTTGTTGTTAAGTATTGCATTTAACTCTGCATGACATACATATGCATATTTTGTGTTTATAAAATCCCCTTCTCTATCCCATGGCATATGTTCATCATTATATCCATTTGGTGCACCATTATATCCAAGTGACAATATTTTATTGTCTTGGCTTACTATACATGCTCCAACTTGTGTATTAGGGTCTTTACTTCTTTGGGCTGAAAGCATTGCTACTCCCATAAAATATTGATCCCATCCTATATAATCTTCTCTCTTTTTTTGCATATTAACTTCCTCCGTTTCATCATTTTAAAATTTTATCATTATTTTTTTAGATATTCAAGAAATTTTTCACATCCGTATAAAATATCGTAATATGTCGAATCAAAATTACCATAATACCACGGATCTATAATATCCCTGGGCTTTTCTGTAAAATCTAAAAGTCTATGTACTTTGTTTTCTTTATCTACACCAATAATTTGTTTAATATCAATAACGTTTCTTTCTTCCATTCCTAAAATATAATCGAATTTATCATAATCATCTTTTTTCAATTGCCTTGATATATGCTCTATAAATGGAATGTTCATTTCTTTTAATATATCTTTTGTATCAGGATAGATACCTGCTTTCATTTTTTCATTATAATCATCTGTTGCAGCTGAATCTATATAAAACTCTTTAGTTAAGCCTTTCTTGTCAACCATATCTTTAAATACAAATTCAGCCATTGGAGATCTGCATATGTTTCCTAAACATACGAATAATACTCTAATCATATTCTTTTCCTTTCGTAAACTTTTTCTTTTTGCATTATATCAAATTAATTTATTATACACAATATATAACTTATAAAAAAAGCGCCTTTCTATTAGAAAAGCGCTTTTTACTACTCTTACTGAGCATCGTCACTCCAAGAAGTGTCACAATCATCATGTCCATTTTCTCTCATATAGTCATCAACTGTGTCTTCAAGTTCTTCCTGCCATTCGAACTCTTCGTTCTGCGGCTTATATACTTCAGCATCTTTCATGATAACTGAAGGTTCAACCAGCCGAAGCTGTTCTTCAATAACAGGAATTTGCTTGCCAAGGAAAATAGCTATTTCATCCAAGCTCTTAGCTTGTTTTTTAATATTCTTGAAGGAACGCTCAACTCTGCAGACATCAACCAAGTTGATTTCAACATCATCAAGCACATCTGAAATCGGAGTTCCATTATATCCTCCGTCTTCAATGTCCTTCTTGATACCCTTCAAGGTATCCAGCTTCTTCTGTGCATCAACAAGCTCGTCAATGCTTCCAATCTTTTCTCTTTTGTTCATAATTGTAAACTCCTTCTGTTAGTTGCAGAATAACATATACATATTATTCTTAGAGCGGAACTTGAAATAACATATTTCTATGTATTATCAAGTAGTTTGGACTCTCCAAACATTTAAAAGATTATAACATTGTTTGCTATTTTTGTCAATATTGCTGTATTATAAAATGCTAGTTTCTACAACATCCGCAGTTTGTAAATAATAATAAAAATACAATTATAAAGAATAAAATTTCGCTGTTACATCCATCTCCAAACATGTTTCCTAAAATTCCGTTGTTTCCACAACCGCATCCACATCCGCAATTTCTTCCTTCTTCTGGCATTTGTTTGTACCTCCTTTTTTATTTTATACTGTATAATATGCACACAAAAATAATAGTGTTACAAATTTTGCTTTTTGAATTATGTAAATTGTCAAATTCTTGTAAATATGATATAATGCTATAAATCTTAATTTTAGGAAAGGAATTAATATGAACGAAATTGAATTATTATCACCTGTTGGTGATTTTGAATGTTTAAAAGCTGCTGTACAAGCCGGTAGCGATTGCGTATACTTTGGTGGAAGTATGTTTAACGCAAGAGCTTCTGCAGGTAACTTTAATGATGAAGAATTAAAAAATGCAATTGAATATGCTAAAACTAGAAATGTTAAAACCAACTTAGCTTTAAATATATTAATTAAAAATGATGAATTTAATGAGGCATTTGAACTTGCTAAAAAAGCGTATGAGTATGGAATTGATGCTATTATTGTACAAGATTTAGGATTAGCGAAAAAACTTATTGAAAGCTTTCCAGATCTTCCTATTCACGCAAGTACTCAAATGACTATTCATAATTTAGAAGGTGTTTTAGAGGCTGAAAAGCTTGGTTTTAAGCGTGTTGTTCTTTCAAGAGAATTATCTTTAGATGAAATAAAATATATATGTGATAATTCAAATATTGAAATTGAAGTATTTGTTCATGGTGCTCTTTGTATTTGTTATTCAGGACAATGCTTACTTTCAAGCATGATTGGTGCTCGTTCTGGAAATCGTGGTAAATGTGCTCAACCTTGTAGATTACCTTATGAACTAATTTCAAACAATTCAGATGAAGAATCTACTATAGACAAAGGACATCTATTAAGTCCAAGAGATTTATGTTCTCTTGAACTAATACCAGAACTTGTTAAATCTGGTATTACATCTTTCAAAATTGAAGGAAGATTAAAAACACCAGAATATGTTTCAACAGTTACTAGAATATATAGAAAATATATAGATTTAGCTAAATCTAACGAACCATATATTATAGATGAAGCAGATAAACAAGACTTATTGCAAGTATTTAACAGAGGAGGATTTTCAACTGGATATCTTGCAAATGAACCAAATCAAAATCTTATTTATAAAAATAAACCAAATAACATGGGAATCTTAATTGGAACAGTATATAATTTTAATCCAAACAAAGGATATATCTCTCTAAAGCTTGAAAATAGTGTTGCAATTGGTGACTCAGTAAGTTTAGAAAAAGAGAAAAATTTATATAATGTTTCTGAATTAATGATTCAAAACAAAAATATTCAAACAGCTAATAAAGGTGATATTGTTAAAATTGGTAGAATAAAAGGAAGAATTTCTGTAGGTGATAAAATCTACAAAATCAATTCAAAAGAGCTTAACACTGAAGCTAATCTGCTTACAAACAGTGAATCAAGAAAATCTAAGCTTAATTGTAAAATAATCATTCATGAAAATGAACCAATCAGTCTAAATATTTATACTAATGATTCCTCTTCTGAATTATATAAAAACATAAACTTCACAATTACATCAGATTTAATTCCAGTGCAAGCATCTAATGCTCCTATCACTCCAGAAAGAATTAAAGAACAAATAAATAAACTTGGTGGAACACCTTTCGAATTTGAAAATATAGACATTGAATTAGATAATAATTTATATATACCAAGCATTAGTAAGTTAAATCAATTACGTAGAGATGCAGTAGATAAACTATATAATATTTTACAAGATAGAATTCATAGAGATACTTCTTCCCTATCTTCAAATATTGAAAGCTTGGGTAACAAAGACTCTATTGATACTAACATTAAAGAAAAACAAGTATCAATTTTATTAAACACTTTAAGTAATGAATACAATTATAAAGATTTACAAAACATTAATAAAATATATATACCACTGAAATTCTTTTATAATGCTGATTATGAAGCAATAATTAATGATTTAACATCAAACTATAATGTATATATTTATATGCCATCAATTTTAAAAAATACTTCAAATATAGAATTAACAAAAACTCTAAATACATATAAAATAAAAGGATTTGTTATATCAAACATATCTAACTTTAAAATACTAGAAGACTATATACCAGACTATGAAATAATTGCAAATTATAATATGAACATTTACAATAATTATACAATTTCAGAACTAAAAAAGCTTGGTATAAGCTCAGCAATTATCTCACCAGAAATTGATAAACTAACTATAAATGCGGTTAATCACATAGTTCTTATAGAAGCAATTGTATATGGTTCTATTCCAGTAATGACTACAAATTATTGCTTATTATCAAAAAGCAATAATTGCTTACAAACTTGTAAAAATAATTGTAGTAATGGTAAAAAATACTACTTAAAAGATAGAATGAATTTGAAATTTAGAATTATTCCAGACTCATTCTCAAGAACTACAACAATATATAATAGCAAGAAAATAAGTTATTCTTCTATAGAATTAAATGTTGATTCAATAAGATTAGATTTTATGGATGAAAATATTGAAGAAATGAACAATATAATTGAAGATGCTTTAAAAGGAAACATACAAGAAGGTCAAGATTACACAAACGGAAATTATAATAGATTAGTATAATACGCAAAAACAGACAAGAAATATAATCTCTTGTCTGTTTTATATTTTAATTAATCATCTAAATCTGGCTCATTATCGCGAGCATGGTTAGTTTCGGTAACTTCAATTTTTCTTCTTCTTTTTTGAGCCTGCATCTCTATTTCAGATGGTGTTAATATTCTTTCTCCAGGTTTTAATAAAACATCTGCTTCCTCTGCAATTTTAGATAATTTTTCTGCATATGGAATAACATAATCTTGTTCAGAGTCATATTTTTCTTCTATCTCAACCATCATATTAGCCAAATCATTTTGAATATCAAAACTGTGAGCTCTTAATTTTTCAATAAAGCCTTCAATTTCTTCTGATGGCTGCTCTACTTCAGATTTTCTTATTTGAGCTTTTTGTATTAATCCTTGAATTATTTTGTAATTTTCAATTAGTACTCTTACTTTAGATTTACAAATCATTATTTGGCCACCTTCACGGCTGTTAGCTTTACCATGTAACATTACCTGTAACATTTCTTCTGCAATATGTCCCGGTCTGTTTCCATCATCTCTTCTTCCCAATTTATTTGTAACTGATGGATCTATAAATCCCTTTATTCTTCTAGAGTCTTCGGCAACATCACGTACCTGAAAAAGCTCGGTAATTTCTTCATTTGTATTAATATAGTCACAAGTATTCAAATCTTTAATAGGATCTGTTATAGTAAATAAAAAATACCTTTCTCTTTCAGTCATATACTTAGCTATTCCCATATCTCTAAAATCTGCATATGGATACATTGATAAATATAATTCAAAGCATTCACATAAATCACGTAATTCTCGAGAATCACATGAATCAAAAAACATGCTATTACTATCATCACCATTTCCAAACATACTTTTAAAAGCATCTTTAATTTGTTTGTCTGTTATCGAATTTGACATATAATTACGTTTAAATGATACTAATTTTCTAAAAGATTTATCATCCATAATGTTCTCTCCTTTGTTTATTAGAATTTATTTCTCTTGTTTATTCCATTCTATCACATTACCATCAAATTTTACAACAGTTGCCATGCAAATTACTCGAATATTTTCAGATTCAATTTCGTTTAAGTCATGTGTAGCCATTATAATTGTTAATCCTTTTTCTTTATTTAATTTATCAAGAATTTTATAAAATTCTTTTGTAATAATACTATCTAAACCGCTACAAGGCTCATCTAAAATTAATAATTCTGGTTTTCTTATTAATGCACGAGCAAGCATAACACGTTGTCTTTGACCTCCAGATAATTCTGATATTTGCTTATTTATAATACTTTTAATTGATAATTCATTACATATTTCTTCAAATGCTTCATGGTCTTCTTTATTATAAAATGGAAGCTTTTTATGTTTTTGAACACCAGTCATTATAATCTCTTTGGCAGTCGCCGGAAAATTAATTTCAGTCATATTATTTTGTGCTAAATATGATACTTTATCTGGTTCAATATTTAAAATAATTTCTCCGTTATCTTTTTTATTAAGTCCAACAAGGGTCTTAAGCAATGTACTTTTACCAGATCCATTTTCTCCAACAAGACATACATATTCACCTTTTTCTATATTAAAAGAAACATTTTTTATTGCTATATGACCATTATATGATGTTCTTAAATCTTTAATTCTAACTATTTCCATTATTCATTCTCCTTTTTATTTCAAAATCTTAGTCCAAATTATGCTAAACAATAAAACAGCTATGTATACCATAACAATGCTTGCTCCTGTTGGAAGATTTAAAATTGATGATATTATTAATCCAAACAAGAAACATATTATTGAAATTATTATAGACATAACAGACATTTCTTTAAATGAATGTGTTAATCTTCTAGCAATAACAGCTGGAAATACTATAAGGCTTGAAATAAGCATTGTTCCCATCATTCTCATTCCAATAACTACAACAATTGCAGTAAATAACGCAATTAAGAATTGATAAAATGTAACATTAATACCACAAACTTTTGCATATTTCTCATCATATGTAATCATAAACAACCTATTGTAAAAGATTAAATATATAATAACTAAAATTATTGATAAACCAACACTTATAATAACATAACTTGTTTTCATTGTTAGAATACTACCAAACATGTAGTTATAAACATCTATATTAAATCCGTTAGTAATAGCTGTAATTATCACTCCAAATGCGAGTGCACCTGCTGAAACTAGTGCAATTGTTATATCTCCACTCTCTCCTTGTTTTTGGCTTATTATTAATATTATAAATGATGCAATTATTACTATTGGAATAGCAATATACATCTCTGGCATGCCTAATACAAGAGCAAGTGAAAGCGATGCAAATGCCACTTCACCTAATCCATGTCCTATCATTGAATATCTTTTTAAAACCAAAATAACACCTATTAAAGCAGCACAAAAAGATATTGCAATACCACATATTATAGCTCTTTGCATAAATGGATATTTAAGTAAATCTATAAACATTTCTAAATTACTCATTATTTACCTCCAATGCAATTTCTAAATTATTTAAATTTTCTCTCATTATACTTACATAACTAGCATCGTTCTCTATTTCTTTTTTTGATACATTATGCACTGTATTAAATACTAGCACCTTTGCTCCTGTACTTTCTGCAATTGTTTGAGCAACTTTTCCATTTGTATATTCTTTGCAAAATACAACAGGTAGCTTGTTTTTATTTATATAATCAATTACTTTTTTTACCTTTGATGTACTAGGCTCAATATTTTCACCACATGAATCATAAGCACTTGCAAAATCTAAGTCATATCTTTCAATGAAATATGCATAAGCAAAAGCTCCTCCAAATGCTATTTTCCTTTTAACTGACAAATTAACTGTTTGTTCAAAGTCATTATCTAAATCTTGAATTTCTTTAATATATTTATTTGCATTATTTGTATAATACTCCACATTATCTGGATCTATTTTACATAGTTCATCTTTTATACTTTCTGCCATTTTTATTGCATATTTAGGATTTAACCAAATGTGAGGGTCATATGTATGATGGTGTCCTTCTTCATTTTCATGTTCATGCTCACTCTCATGTTCTTCTTCAAAATCCTCAGATTTAATTAACTCAACACATTTAGATAAATCTAATACCTTAATATCATTCTTCATTCCAGCAATTACTTCATCAGCCCAAGGCTCCATTTCTTTCCCTGTATATATAAACAAATCCGAATTATTAATATTAACCATATCCTTTGGAGTAGGTTCATATGTATGACTCTCCGTACCAGAAGGCAATAAAAGTATTACATTAACCTTATCTCCTCCTATTTGTTTTGCAAAATCATATTGAGGAAATAATGTTGCAACAATTTTAACTTTATCTTTATTCTCATTTTCGTTATTACTAAAAATTGATATAACCGCTAAAAATACAGTAAATATAATTAATAAGGCAACTATAAATAATATATTTTTCTTCAT
Organism: Lachnospiraceae bacterium Phil5; assembly: GCA_002633185.1. Taxonomy (GTDB): domain Bacteria; phylum Bacillota; class Clostridia; order TANB77; family CAG-508; genus CAG-492. The sequence continues at coordinate 192,411 of NWBM01000002.1, read as the reverse complement.
AACAAACATTATTCTCCTTTCTCTTTTTTACATTCATTACAAATTCCGTAAAGAACAGTTTTTACTCTATCTAGTTCAAAATTATGGTCTTTTAAAATATGTTGCTGAATATAGTTAAACTCCTCACATTCCAAATGAATTATCTTCTCACACTTTTCACATTTTAGATGATAATGTTCACCACAATGCTCATCTCCAACATATTGATAACAGCTACAATTTCTATCTTCTACCATATATTTTTTAACTATATTTTCTTCTACTAAATTATTTAAATATCTATATACTGTCGCTTTTCCAATATTTTCATTAGAATTAGTAAAAAACTTTAAAATTTCTTCGGCTGTAATATTGCTTGTACTATTATCTTTTAAATATTGAAGTATTTTCTCTCTTTGTTTTGTATTATATTTTCCTCTCAAAATATTCCCTTCTTTCTAATATTTTAAGTTATTATTTGAATTATTATTTAATTGAATTTGAAACTGTGTATCATTTTATCACTTTTAAAGAATTATGTCAATATAATATTGAATAAATAATATGTAAATAATGTCATGAGAAAAAGAGCCTCTTGAAATCACAAATAGTGATTTCAAAAAGCTCTTTTTTAATTATCTTTTTCGTTTTCAGACTCTAACATGTTCTGCTCCCTTTACCCTTGCAGCAATTTAAGAAGTTTTTCCTTGATGTTTTCAGGAATATCTGCTTTACCTTCTTCAATAAGAACAAATTGATAACTTGGAATACCAAGCTCCTTCGATATCTTTGCATACGTGATTTTCTTTGATTCTCTTAAAGCACGTATCTTTTTGCCGACATCCTTTCTCATTTCAGCAAGTTGCTCTTCTGTATAAGCTGGTTTCTGGGGCTGCTTTTGCTTGGCTTTAGGCACTGTTTTAGTAGTGTTGTCTTCCTTTTTGTCATTTTTCGCCTTTTTAGTTTTGTTGTCATTGTTCATTGTTTCTGCACAATTTTCTTGATCAGGTACAGCCTTTACTTCTTCACGGTTTGAGGATTTTGCCTTTGTATTGCTTTTAGTTTTATAGTGCAATTTCTCAGGCGTGGTCTTAAGCACATAACAAAGTGCCAAGACTTCTGTACGTGTTGGGTCTACAAGACCTCTTTCGATGTCTTTGTACCTGACAGGTGAAATTCCGGTTTCCTCTGCAAGTATTGCAGGCTGAATACCAACTTTCAACCGCAGGTCCCCAAGGGCTTCACAAAACAACATTCTGAATTCTCCTTTCTGCATTACGCATTAATAGGTTTAATAGTTTACTGAATCGGTCTCGACCGCTTCAAAATGATTATATAATATAATATTTATAAAATCAATATATGTTCTACCAGAAAAGCAAAAAAAGTTGCGAATTATTTAAAATTCCGCAACTTCAATACTTTCAATTACAACATCTTGTAATGGCTTATCATTCTCATCAGTTTCACATGCCGCAATCTTATCTACAACATCCATTCCTTCAATAACTTGTCCAAAAACCGTATGAGCTCCAAACAAATGCATACTTCCACCATATTGCTTATATGCTTCTAAAAGATTATCAGGATACCCATTGTTCCTTAACAAAGTATAAGTTTTTTCATCATATTTAGCTTGTTCAATAAAAAATTGACTTCCGTTTGTATTACTTCCAGAATTAGCCATACATAATGCTCCTCTATATGGAACTAAGCTGTAATCAAACTCATCCTCAAATGCTTTACCCCATACACTTTGTCCACCTCGTCCTGTTCCTGTTGGGTCACCACCTTGAATCATAAAATCGTTTATTACTCTATGAAAAATCACTCCATTATAATATCCATCTTTAGCTAAAGATGTAAAATTTTCAACAGCTTTAGGAGCTACATCCTTAAAGAGTTTTACTTTAATATTCCCATAGTTTTTTATATGAAAAATAGCAATCGTTTCTCCATTTGTTGGCTCTGCGACCTGAGCTTTTGCAGCTGAAAGGAAGTCATACTTTGTTACATCAATTGTATTTGAACTTGTTGTATTTGTCTTCGTTGTATTTGCCTTTGTTGTATTATTATCACTAGTTGATGATATGTTATTTTTAGAATCACCACATCCTGTTAAACCTGCTAATAAAACCATCATTATGGCAACTATAATAAATCTTTTTATTATTTTCATATTAAGTCACGCCTTTCCTAAAATTCTTGTATTTGAATTACAAGTTTTTCTTCATCTGAAGTATATAATTTTTCAACTTCTAATTTTACAATTTGAGTATCATCTTTAAATGCAAATTTATTCATTGCATCTAAAACAACCTTTACAATGTTATCAATATCAGGCTTTTTTGTTGGACTAATTACGTTTGCAGCCATTTCTTCTTTTTGTGCTTTACTTGTTGATTTTGGAATTTCAAAATACGCTTGAATTTTTACGCTAGCTCTTCCTTTTATTGATCTATATGTTGGATACTTCATTAGAAAATATTGTTCAATTAATGTTTCATAATCTTTAGTCCTAGTTGGAGTATACACTATTCCAGTATACGTATTTAACCTAGGTCTCCCTTTTCCAATTATTTTTGAAGGTACTTCAAATTCGTAAATCATTTTTATCTCCATTCATTTGTAATATTATTCAACTTTTTGGAACATAGTAGCAATTTCATTTTCATCTGTATATAATCTCCAATAATCTATGCATATAAATTCGTTATCATATTTATAAACATAACAATTTTCAACATATTTTTCTCCTGCTTCCGTATCTTCTTTTTCCATTTCAACTTTTGCAAATTCTAATCCACCAAGTGTTTCTGTTGTAACTTCACTATGTTCACTGTTTTCTAATGATTTTGATAAATATTCTCCAGCAGTGTAGTTACTTACTTCTTCATTTCCAATTTTGAATACATATATAAGTTTCTTTCCTGTCTCATTCATAGAAATAATTTCATATAAATCGCTATATCCCTCACCCATGTATTGATTTATTTCGCTCTTTGTTAATATTAACATATCTTTAGGTGGTATATACTTAAGATTAATTTCTTTTATTACATGTTCTTTTTCATAATCTTCTATATCTGTTCCTGCATAGTTAGAAATATTTGCATCACTAGAATTATTTGATGGATTATTAATTTTGTTTCTGAAACCTTTAGCTATTGCAATTATAACAACAAAAGCCAATATACACCCTACAAAAGCTCCAATCACCGCTCCAATTATTGCTAATAAACCATAATTTCTTTTGTTTTTTTCCATTTACATATTTTCCTCCTAATTATTAGGTATTTTTTCAACTAATATTAAGTTATATACATAATCTTCGTACTCTGTTTTAATTAGTTTTTTGCTAATTAATTTATAATTTTCATTATTAAATTTATCATTATAATAATCATCATTTTCACTATCTACTATCCATACTCTACCATTAAATTCATCATAAATGTTATCATCTGTATAGATTTTAAATTGATTTCCAAAAGCTTTATATGCCTCGTCTACGTGCCAATTTGAAGGATTGTAGAAACATTGTTTATGATCTGTAAAATACAATGATATAACAGAACCTGTTCCTAAATTTGATTCTTCAAATGTTATCACATCATCTTTTTGTATGTTTTCCTTTAGATATGTAATTTGTGTCATATTGTTAGAACCATAAGCTTTTTTAATTTGAAGAGTATTGCTCCAAATACCCAAAGCTAGTGTAATTGCACATATTATAGATATAACATATTTATTCTTTTCTTTTCCAAAGAAAAAGCTTATGAAGAATATGTATAATCCGGTAATTACAAATAAATATCTGAAATATACTATTGAAGATTTTAGTACTATTGTAACAACTACAGCTGCAAGAATAACTAACATATATACTATAAATGCCCACATTCCAGGCTTGCAATCTTCTTTTTCTTTTTTAGCTTTTACAGCTCTATAAATTAAATATGTATATATTAATATTGAAATAATAAATCCTGGGTTTTCTTTCATATTTCCAATAAATTGTGAACTAGAAAGTTGTATTAATGTTTTTGGAAATTCAAAACCAATCCAAAATCCTGATGAAACATGTTTCATTTGTGTTAATAAGCTCATAATCCATGGAACATATGCAATTAATTGAATTGCTCCAAGCACTAATATTTTTATAATTGAACTTTTTCTCTTTTCTTTTATTAGATAAATTAATAAAATTACATTTATTATTCCAGCAGCCATTAATCCATAATAGTGAACATAAATGCATGCTAAACTAAATATTCCAAAAATAGCCCAATTTTTGTTTGAGTCTTGTTTTGAAAGTCTATAAGCATAAATTGCTAAGACAGTTACTAAAACAATTGCTAAAGAATACATTCTTACTTCTTCCGCATATGAACACATTACTGGTAAGAAATAAGCAAAAAATGAAAATAGTAAACCTGTTTTTTCTCCAAAATCTTTTCTTATATGCGTAAACCCTAGTACTCCTAATGTTGAAATGCAAATTGCAGAAAAAATTCTATATGCAATTACACTTTCATTTGTTAATAAACAAATTATATGTAATATCCAGTAGTATAAAACTGGATGAACATCATTAGACCCTATTTTCCATATATCTATAAAAGACTTGTTTGCAATACCTACTGAATATGCTTCATCAAACCATAAATTTGAATGAAATACTCCAATACAAATAAATATAATTCCAACTATAATTGTAGCTATGTGTATATATTTTAGTTTTATTTTATCTTTCATTATTAATCCCCCAAACAAATACCTATATTTCTTGCTGTTTTTACTAAATCATCATCCATAGTTACTTTTCTTAAGTTGCTTTGTGCAGTATTTCCAGAAACAGCACCTATTTCTTTGTTGCATCCAACAACATCTTCTAAAGAAACTGCGTCTAATTTTCCGTTTTTAATTACTGTTAATACATTGAATTTTCCTTCTAAAGCAAGTTCCATAGCTTTTGATCCATATTTTGTAGAAAGAACTCTATCAAATGCTGTTGGACTTCCACCTCTTTGCATATAACCAAGAACTGTGCATCTAGCTTCAAGACCTGTTAATTTTTCTAATTGTTTTGTAACAATATTTCCGATACCACCTAATTTAGTATTATCAACACCTTCTCCATTGTCTCTTGTATTTTCAATTGTGATATCTCCCCCCTTAGGCATTGCACCTTCAGCAACAACAACTATACTAAAATTTTTTCCTTTATTACGTCTGTCGTTTATTTTTTCTACAGCTTTGTTTATATCATAAGGAATTTCAGGAATTAAAGCAACATCAGCTCCACCTGCTATTGCAGACTCTAATGCAATCCATCCAGCATATCGTCCCATTACTTCCAACACCATTATTCTGTGATGTGTTTCACCTGTTGTATGAAGTCTGTCTAGAGCATCAGAAGCTACAGAAACGGCTGTATTATAACCGAAAGTAATCTCTGTACATGCAACATCGTTATCAATTGTCTTAGGCACACCAATTACATTTACACCTTTTAAAGAAAAATCCCTTGCAGATTTTTGAGTACCATCTCCACCTAAAGTAAATAGGCAATCAAATCCATCATCTTTAAGATTTTGAACACATATGTCTGATAAATCTTTGTAAACAACTTGTCCATCTTCTACACATTTATAATGAAAAACATTTGCATTAGTAGAAGATCCTATAATAGACCCACCTTTAGGCAATATTCCTGAAGCTGTTCTACTAGCAGATGTACTTAATGCAACATAATCATTCTTTAATAATCCCCTGTAACCATCTATAAATCCATAACATTCTACACCATTTTGTTCAGCAGTTTTAACAATAGCTCTAATAACTGCATTAAACCCTGAAACATCTCCTCCATTAGCTAAAATAGCAACTTTCTTAACCATTTATATTTCCTCCCTATTTTCTAATTGTTTTTATTTCTTTATTATTATATCAATAATTCCAGAATTTACAACATTTATTTGAAATTTTTTGGGACACCTCCAAAAAATATCTTTTGACTAAGGTTGCACCAATTATTTCAATCAAAAAAGCTCGGATTTATTTCCGAGCTTTTAATTTATTCTATTGAAAAACTTGTTGCATACATTTATAAACTTTTGGTGGCCATGTTGTTGTGTTACAATAACATGTACCTACACCAGTTATTGTTGCACCATGATAGCATCCTGCACCTGGTGTTAAATAACGTTGTCCTAGCAATTTTATCATAGCTTCAAATCCGTCTGCATCTGTTGCATAAGGTATTAATTTACCACCTGACATTAAGCTTGCATAATTGTGAGCTCTTTGATGTTGTGGTGCTGAACACCATGCTGATTCTATTCCACATATACCAAGTACGAAAATTTCATTTACATTGTATTTTTGACAACATTCCCAAATTACACCTGCATTTGCTTTCAATATTCCAGTTCTATCATATCTCATTCTTTGAACAAGTGAGATAAAATCTTCTTTTGATATACCTGTTGGTTTTGATACATCCATGTTAAAACTTATTTGTACTTCACTTAAAGGTTTGTAAGTTTTAACTTCTTCATAATCCTCTTGGACATTTCTTTCTTCCATATCTACATATAACTCTCTGTTTAACGCATTAGCTCTACTTGTTGATATGAAATTTACTAATGTTTGATTTGTACTTGTTGACGAAAAATCAATATTTTGAATTTCTTCAATTTTCTTATCTATGATTTTATCTTCAACAGTTCCTTCTGTATCGTCTAAATCTATTTCAGCAACTTTTCTTTCTTCCAAAGTATTATTATTATTTGATTTTGCTATTTTTAGCAAATCTATTCCTGACAATTTTAATATTGCCATTGTTGCTGCGCATATTATTAATACAGAAATTGTAACAACCATAGTAATTATTATCTTTTTATTATTCATTTTTCTTCTTCCTTTTTCTTTATTTTTTTACATTTTTTTGTATTTTTACTTATATTTTTCACAGCATTTATATTTTACCATATTTGAAAATTTTTGTCAAAAAAATCAAGGCAAATAACAAAGTTTTATAACTAGTTATTTGCCTTGATAATAATTTTTAGAACAAGGATTCTAACTCACGAACTCTGCGTGCGTGTTCACATCTATCAATTGCATGAACTTCATCAATTGTTTCACCATTATGAATAACAGTATACACCATACCTTGAATAATTGGCAATTTTTTAGAGTAAAACATGCTCTTTGGAATTTCTGCCATAAAACATTCATCAAGTTTATCACAGAAGTCCATTGTAGGAGAATCTAATGTAGTAATATTTTCTACTTCACAAACTACATAATCTCCCTCAACACGATCAACCGACATAAAACTCAGCATTTTTAAGCAACCCCTTTCTTCTTAGCTAGTGTAGGTCCATCAATATAATCTCCTTGAGATTTATTAAATTTAATGTCATTGGGTGAAATAGTAATAACAACATCACCACTCTCATCTGTCCGGTATACTGCAATTTTGCCTTTTTTCAGTTTTGTCATTGTCTCTTTGCAAGGATGTTCATATTTGTTTCCAATACCACATGAAATAATTGCATATTCGGGAGAAACAGCATTTAAAAACTCCTTGGATGTAGATGTAGTAGAACCATGATGACCCACTTTGAGTATTTCGCAATCAAGGGAAACATTACTTTGAAGCATTTTTTCTTCTACTGTTGTTTCTGCATCCCCTGTCATCAAAATATCCATTTCTCCAAAAGATACTTTTATAACAGTTGAATAGTTATTAATATTTTGTCCAGCTTCTTTTGAACTCAATTGTCCAACAACCAAAAACCGTGCACTGCCTAGATTAAAATTGTCATTTACTTTAGGATTTGTTACTTTAATTTTTTTTCTTTTAATATGTTTCATTAAGCTTAAATACCAGTTGGCTGTTATAAGTCCGTTTTCTACTTTTGGCATGTATATTTGTTTGCAATTGAAATTTTCAATTACAGTCTCCATGCCCCCCATGTGATCGTCGTGTGGGTGTGTACCTACAATGAACTGCAGTTCTTTTACTCCAATCTTTTGCATATACTCAACCACATCTTTTCCTGTTGAACGTGTTCCACAATCAATAAGTGCATATTGTCCGTTTTGCTCAAATAAAAACGAATCAGCTTGTCCACAACTAATCATATGCAAATGTAGTTGTTCTTTATCAGATACCGTGGGTGCTGACTCATCTTCTACCTCTACATAATAATTGCTTGATTCGCTTTCATTTTGTTCCTGCTGAGCACTATAGTGCTCATACCAGATAAGAATTAGAAGTATGAGTATTGCAAATACATATACCCATATCTTCCGTTCATTTACCTGGTGGTGCCGTTTTTTTCCTTTTTTGACATTTGCCATATAAGGAACTCCCCTTTCTTTATAAAAAATTTATGACGCTATTATATCACTAATTAGAATTATTTTCAACCTTCTGTTTTTTATTGCATATACTTTCTATTTTTTCAATAATATCTGGAGTATAATCTAAAAGCTTGTCAATTGTATTAGGATGTTCAACAGGTAATAATTTTACTGTATCTCCTTGAATAACGATAAATGCAATAGGAGATATACTTGCACCAACTCCTGCTCCACCTCCAAATGGAAGCTTATATTGAATTAACTCTTCTTCATCATGTTTTTTTAAATAGTTTTCTGTTGTTTCTCCATTAAATTCACTACCTCCTGAAGCCAAACCAAATCTTAATTTAGATACTGGAATTATAGAAACAGAATCTGATATTACAATAGTTTCTCCGACTATTGTGTTAACATCTATCATATTTCTTATGCTTTCCATAGCTGTTAGCATTAGACCTTCTATTGGATGTTCTTTCATCTTTATTTATCCCCTTTCCGCTTTTTAATATTTTTAACATATTTATAATATGTACTATTTTAATGCTAAATATACAGCTTAAAGATATGCTCACAGCATTTTTATTTTGATAAACAGGTTGTATTTTTATTTTGTAGTCATTTATGTTTATTTTTTCTATATTTTTTCTTATTAAAAGTGGAATTATAGCTGATACTATACCTACTGAATATGCTGTTAATTCAAGATCTTCAGTGCTTATTAATACAGATAAAACAAATTTTTTTATCTGTATTTTATTTAATAACACTCTAAAAATTGTGCCTCCAATATATTTGTTTTCTTTATTCCTGTAAGTTGATTTATTTATCTTCTCTATAATCTCATTCCAGTTGTCCTTAATAGATGATTTATTGTCTATCTTAAACTCCACTACTTTTATCTTTCCTAAAAAATATATAGCAATTCGTTTTTTTCCAACTTGTTTATTTTTATCACTCTTCTCAAAATTACTATATTTATAATCATCTATTATTAATCTTATATCTGATAATAGAATTATTAAAATAAAAAAAAACAGTAATATTGTTAATACACAAAAAAATAGTAGCATATTTACACCTCTTTTTTTACAGTGTTTATTACTACTATTATTTCCATATTTTACTATTCTATTCTTAGATTCTTTTCTTTACTACAGTAATATCTCCGAATATTTCTTCTTGCTCTGTAAGAATCTTGCTTCTTCTAGACATTTCTAATAATCCAGCAAATGCTGTTACAACTTCATTCTTGTTATGCTTCTTAACAGAAAACAATTTATTGAATACAAATTTCTTGTGACGTATTAATTCTCTATACATATCTTTTACTTTACTTCCAACAGTATATGTGTCTGTTATAGCTATTTTTTCTATGTTTTTAGCATTCTTATTTATTCGTGTTTGATTACTATTAACAACATTAGCATATACTTCTGGGATTGTATTTTTGCTATATTCTTTTTCTAATTTTTGTTTCGGAAGTTGTATTTCATCAGGAAGTTTGAACATTCTTTTACAATTTTGTTCATACATTTCTTTGAATTTCTTACTAATTTCTTTAAATTTCTTATACTCTATAATTCTTTGTAATAATTGCTCTTCAGTTAATTCTTCCTCTTCTATTGTATCTTTTGGTAAAAGAGTTTTTGATTTTAAATATAGTAGAGTAGAAGCCATTATTAAGAATTCACTTGTTACCTCTAAGTTCATCTGCTCCATTTGATGTATGTATTCTATATACTGATCTGTTATATCACTTATATTTACTTGAAATATATCCATTTTGTTTTTTTCAATTAAGTGACATAACAAATCTAATGGTCCTTCAAAATTCTCAATTTTAATTTCATATTTGTTTGTCTCTAAAGTTAATATATTCTGCATTATTTTACAGCCCTTTCTTTTGCAGTTCTATTCTAATGATAATAAAGCATTCTTTATACTATCACTTGAATATCCTTTTTTCATTAAGTATATTTTTATATCTTCATCTTCCATAGTTGGTCTTTTTTTGCAAATAATGTTATATGCAGATTGTATTTCATATTCATTCATTTCATCATAATTATCTGAAATAAAATCTTCAATCATGCTGCTTTTTATTCCTTTTGCAATTAGTTTATACCTAACTTCTTTTAGTGATAAATTCTTTAATTTCATGTATTCATCTACAGTTCTTTTAATGTAATTATTATCATCTATATACGCATTTTGTTTAAGTACCTCTATTATATCATTTAACATATTTTCTTCAAGGTCTTTTGCAAATTTTTGTCTAATTTCCTGCTCTGTCCTTTTCTTATATAAAGCATATTTTAAAACTTTAGATTTCATTTTATCAAATTCTTTAAGTTTTTCATAATCGTTAGAATACATTTATTAATCTTCCTCTTCTTCATCATCTTTTTTATCGTCTTCATCTAATAAGCTTTGTTCAAAGGCTTTGTTGAAATTATCTCTAATTTTTTGTTCAATTTCAGCCATAATCTTAGGATTTTCTATTAAGAATTTCTTTACATTTTCTCTACCTTGACCTATTCTTTCATCATTATAACTAAACCATGAGCCGCTCTTTTCTATAATATCTAGATTTACTGCTAAATCCACTAAGTTTCCTTCTTTTGATATTCCTTTTCCATACATAATATCAAATTCAGCTTCTCTAAATGGTGGAGCAACTTTGTTTTTAACAACTTTAACTTTTGCTCTATTTCCAACAACTTCTCCATCTTGTTTTAATGTTTCTACTCTTCTAATATCAAGTCTTACAGATGCATAGAATTTTAATGCACGTCCACCTGGTGTAGTTTCAGGATTTCCAAACATTACTCCAACTTTTTCTCTTAATTGGTTTATAAATACTATTACAGTTTTTGTTTTGTTAATAGCTCCTGCTAATTTTCTTAATGCTTGTGACATTAATCTAGCTTGTAGACCAATATGAGAATCCCCCATATCTCCATCAATTTCAGCTTTTGGAACTAATGCAGCAACTGAGTCTACTACAATTATATCCAACGCACCACTTCTAACCAATGCTTCCGCTATTTCTAATGCTTGTTCCCCAGTATCTGGTTGAGAAACTATTAAATTATCTATATCTACACCTAAATGTTTCGCATAAACTGGGTCTAGTGCATGCTCAGCATCTATAAATGCAGCTTCTCCGCCCAATTTTTGTGCTTCAGAAATCATATGTAAAGCAAGTGTTGTTTTACCAGAAGATTCTGGGCCAAACACTTCTATTATTCTTCCTCTTGGAATACCACCTATACCTAATGCAACATCTAAGCTTAATGCTCCTGTTGGTATAGCTTCTACATTCATTGCAGTAAAGTCTCCTAATTTCATAACTGATCCTTTACCAAATTGTTTTTCAATCTGCCCTATTGCAGCATCTAGTGCTTTTTTCTTTTCTGTATTTTCCATAATTATCTCTCCTTTGTTTTTATTAAACATCTGTTTGTCTTATTAATATTATCTAACTTTTAAATTTTTGTCAATACTATTTTTAAATTTTTTGGATTTTATTTATTTAACTCTATTCCATGTCTCAAAATTGTTAAAAATACAATTATTATTTGGTTCAAAATTACCAGACATATTTCTACTTATAACTATTGAATTTTTATTTCTATATAAGCCAATATAAGCACAATCTGAATTAGAAATTCTAATTATTTGTTCATATTTTTCTTTTAATACTTTTTCATCTGTAATACTTAAAACTTCGTTTATTAAATTTTTAATTGTTTCATTGTTATAATTGGCAAGGTTATTATCATTATAGAAATAGCTCAAATTAGGACTATATCCATTATAAATTCCTGTCAACAAAATTTGATAGTTTTTATTATTAATGCAAGAATTATATTCATAATCTGATAATTCTCTTATATTAACATTAATACCAATTTCTTCTAATTGACTTTTTATAGCTTTGGCAACTTCTCCTCTTTTTTTATTACTAGAATTATAAGAAATATTTAAATTAAGAACTATTCCATTTTTTCTCCATGTATTATTTGAAAATGTCCAACCACCGTTAATCAAAATTTCTTTTGCTTGTTCTAAACTGTAGTAATCTTGTATATAATCTGAAGAATATAAATAATTTCCATAATCTAAGAAATAACTTGATTTATAATGACTATTGTTATACACGCTAGATACAAGTTTATCCTTATCTATAGCATAGTTTATAGCTTGTCTAACAGCTACATCTTTCATTATATAATCATTACAATTACAACTTAAAAAATCAAATTCTCTTCCTTTGTAATCTTTTACATAATAGCCTAATGTTCCTATATAATTTTTATATTGCATACTTGAAGCATTAAATACATCTATATTTCCCATTTTAAAACTATTATATAATTCACCTATTTCATTAAATAGGTTTATATAAATTTTATTGATATTTTCATTTTTATTTTTTTCTTTAATGTAATTTGGATTCTTTAATAGCGTAATTTGTGTATTTGTAATAGAATCTATTATATATCTTCCAGTTCCTATTGGCTTTTTATTGCTAGCAAAAAAATCCTCATCTCCATAATAATTTTTACTTACTATCGGAAATATTAAGTTATATTCAAAAAATGGTTCTTCTTGTAATAATGTGATTTTTATAGTACTGTCATCAATAACCTCGACTTTATCAATATTTCTTACATTTTCCGAAAAAATATTCTCTCTTGATTTGATTAAATCTATTGTATATTTTACATCCTTAGCAGAAAATGAAGTTCCATCTGACCATTTAATAGAATCATCAACCTTTATTACATAGGTATTAGCTGATGTTTTTGCATATTCTTTTACTAAACATCCTTCTAGTTTATATCCACTTGTAATTTCAAATAATGAATCAAAAATAAGCTTATTAATATTTATCATTACATTATTTTTAGTTAAAATAGGATTTATTGTGTCAAAATTAGAAACTCCTAATCGTATACTATCTTGATATTCTGTTTGCTCATCAGACGTTTTAACAATCTTTTTAGAAGATTGATTTTTATTGGTAATGTATATTGCAACTCCAATAACTATTCCAATTATCAAACAAACTAAAAAAACTCTACCTTTTCTTAATTTCATAAATAACTTTTGCACCTTTTCATTTTTAATTTTCTTTATAATAACCTACACATTTCATTTTTTCAAGTATATTATAATAATTTTACCACCTAAATAATAATCTTACACATATTTTTATACATGAATTAAAAAACAAAAAGGGAACCTTATAAAAAGTCCCCCAAAATTTTATTTTCTTGATTCAATAATCAGCTTAATGCCAGTTCTTTCTTCTCCTTCAACTTGAACCTCTGCAAATGCTGGTACACAAACTAAATCTACACCAGATGGTGCTACAAAACCTCTTGCTATTGCTACTGCCTTAACTGCTTGATTTAGAGCTCCTGCGCCTATTGCCTGCATTTCTGCATAACTATTCTCCTTTACTAATCCAGCTATTGCTCCCGCAACTGAATTTGGATTTGATTTTGATGAAATTTTTAAAACTTCCATTTTTTGCCTCCTATGTTTTTATTTTTGTATTTTATTTACATGTATATTTATAATATATAGAAGTCTGGAAGTCTAGTAGTTTCTAAGAAAAAATCAATGAATCGTTCGTCCGTTTTCGACATATTTTTCGCGTTATCTAATAAATATTCTTTTAATCTTTTCTACTCGACAATTATCGTCATTTATTTCAAATACACAACCATTCAAAATACAATCGCCTTCAGCTAATTTATATCTTTCTGGTAATGATGTAACAAATCTTTTTATAGATGCAGTAGGATCCATTCCAATTACAGAATTTTTTGGTCCTGTCATTCCTATATCAGTTATATATGCTGTTCCATTCTCTAAAATTTGTTCATCTGCAGTTTGAACATGTGTATGTGTACCAAATAAAGCGGTTATTTTTCCATCTAAATACATAGCCATCGCTATTTTTTCAGCTGTAGCTTCTGCATGGAAATCTATTATTATTATATCAGCTTTATCTGCTATACTATTTACTAAATCACTAGCAACTGTAAATGGATTTTCAGAAAGCACATTCATATCTGTTCTTCCAATTAAATTCATAACAGCTACTTTCTTTCCTTTACAATCATAAATTCCAAGCCCTTTTCCAACAACTCCTTTAGAATAATTTGCTGGTCTTAAAAGTTTTGGATCATCTATGAAAGAAAAAATATCTTTTTTCCCCCAGGTATGATTTCCCATCGTTATAGTATCTACATTTAATTTTTTTAATGTTTCAAATATGCCAGTTGTAATACCCATTCCTCCTGCAGAGTTTTCTGCATTTACTATTACAAAATCTATATTTTCTTCTTCTCTAATTCTTGGTAATTCTGTTTTTAATTTGTTAACACCATTTTCTCCAACAATATCTCCTATTGCTAAAATTTTCATTAGTAACACTCCTTTCTTAATTACTTATATATAATAACATTATTTTGAGTATTTATCAAGAAAAAAATGTTGAAGCACATATGTACTTCAACATTTTATATTAAAAGTGTTTTCCTCTTCTTTTTGACAATTCTGCATTCGTTTGTGAAATTTCATTGAATTTATCGCTATCAAACATTTGAGTTTCATCCATCTTATTTCTTCTATTTGGAAGTTTATTACTTAAAATTTGTGATTTTGGTGATAAATCATCATCTGCATCATAATCATATATTGTATTTGCTTCATCTATTGCATCTTTTAAAGATTTGTCATATCTAGGTGAT
Organism: Lachnospiraceae bacterium Phil5; assembly: GCA_002633185.1. Lineage (GTDB taxonomy): Bacteria > Bacillota > Clostridia > TANB77 > CAG-508 > CAG-492. Next base: position 177,283 of record NWBM01000002.1, on the reverse strand, counting down.
TTTGAATTTCTATCTTCGTAATCATCTTCGTAATTATCATCTGCTTCATCATATTCATCTTCATCATCATAATCGTCATCATAGTCATCGTCTCCAGATGTCTTTTTTAATGCAATTATAATCGCTATTATTAAAATAATTAAAACTCCAATTATCGCACCAAATATGTAATATAATGATTTATCTGATTGTCCTTTAGCTATTGTAGTTTCTGTAATAATAGCCTTTCTAACATTTATTTGATATACACCTGTTCTAGTATCTTTTTCGTCTTTTGATTCAAGTAATATTGTTATTACTTTTTCACCATCATCATTTTGATCTTTTACAGCAAATGTTATATTTACATTTTCATCTGCAGCTACTGCTGTAATGCTTTCTGCAGTTATTTTTGATGGATCTTCAACTCCTAAAATATATGTTTTTACATCTTTATCAAAGTCTGGATCTAAAGAACCATTTGCAACTTTTAATGAAGCAAGTTTTAATTCATCTGCATTTGCTGTTTCTCCTTCTTTCATTGCTGTAATTGTGTATATTCTTGTTGTTCCATCTTCAGCTGTTACAGTGATTTTAACAATATTGTTTCCTGTAGATAAATTGTCTGCACCTTCTATATTTACTTTTGCCTTGGTTTCATCTGATGCAACAGCTTTAACTTTTAATGATGTGTCTGTATCTTTTAATTTTAATGTATATTTTGTTGTTTCTGATGTAAATGCTGGATCTAATGTATACCCTTCTACTTCTAATGTTTTAAGAGCTTTATTTGTTGATTTTTCTTCTTTTTGTTCTTCCTTCTTTTCTTCCTCTTTTTTCTCTTCTTCTTTCTTTTCTTCTGGTTTTGTTGATGTTAATAAACCACTGGCAACATATTTTGTTTGACCATTATATGAAACTTTGTACCAAACATATCCATTTACTTTATTAGTTGAAGTTGCTGTAACTGTAACTTCAGTTCCAGCTGGAACACTAACCGCTGCTGAACTTGTTGACCAGCTTGAACGTAAATTTATATTTCCAGTTGTATACATTGTTTGATTTGTGTTTGTAAAGTTTGGTTCTGTTGGCTGAGCTTGTTGTTGCTGTTGTGTAGTTTGTTGTTGTGTCTGTTGTTGTTGAGTTGTTTGTTGAGTTTGTGTTTGAGTTTGTGTTTGTTGCTGAGTTTGTTGCTGTTGTTGTGTCTGTTTTTCTTTCACAGTAACCGTATAAGACTTATTTACAGGCAAATTTGTTTGATCAACATCTGTTATATCACCAGTCAAATTAAAAGTATATGTTCCTGCAGCTGTAGGTTTATACGTACCACTAAAATTTTTAGTTATATTCTTTTCGTAATTGTCTAATTCTTTTGAATTTGCTATTGAACTACCATTAATATTTATATTTAATTTCCATTGTGCCGCTGTGACACTGGCATTTAAAGTTATTGTATCACCTAGTTCTATTTCTTTAGAATTCGCATTTAAAGTAGCATTAGCTGCATTAACGTAATTATGTGTTAATATAATTACAAATAATACAAATAGTATAATGCTAATTTTTTTCATTAATTTATTCATAAAAACCTCCTAAATTGTTATTTTTCCAATTTCTCCTACATATTGTTTTGTGATAAGAGAATCTCCTGAATTCACTTTTCCATCCTTGTTCACATCAGCTGCTTTTAGATAATTAGTATTTGTTATATATCTAACATCGGCTACATGCTGTTTAATAACAAGTGAATCTCCTGAATTTACAACTCCATCGCCATTTACATCGCCTAACTTAACGACTGTATATTTCTTTTTATCAACTGTAACTATATTTCCTGTACCAATTAAGTCTCCATCATTTAAAGTAATATTCTCACATTTAACAACAGCTTTTGAATAAACCTTTTTAATGTCTGAAACTTTAGTTTCAGGAATTGCTATAATGTTTTCTCCATCTATTTTAAATAAATCACTGTTAACATTAGTATTTGGTTTTTCCTCTGTTGGCTTTTCTTCAGTTGGTTTTTGCTCAGTTGGTTTTTGCTCAGTTGGCTTTTGCTGTTCATCTTTCTTATCTTCATATCTCAAGTAACAATTAGCAATATATCCTTCTAATCCATTACTTGTAACTATTTTATCCCAAGTATATCCATTAGCGTCTCCTGCTGATTTTTGAAGAACAGTAACCATTGTATCTTTTCCTAATGATGTAACAATAGCGTTTCCAGTACCTACTCCACTTCTTATATTAACCTTACTTCCTTCATTACAATTTATGTACGCAATTATATAATTTGATTTATTTACTTCTGTAGCAAATTCACTAACCAAATATCCTTGTGTACCATTTGAAAGTTTTACTCTTGACCAGTTATATCCATCTAAGCCTTGATATTTGCCTGTTTCAATAACAGTTAATGCTTGTCCTGAAATCAAAGTTGTTACAACACGAGTTCCATTTATTCCAGGCCCGTTTCTTAAGTTTACTGCAGTATTTACAATAGCTGAAATATTAGCATTTGTAACATCATTTATTTTTTCAATATAATCTCTTGCTATATATCCTTTTCTACCATCTGATAAAACTATCTTGTCCCAATAATATCCATCTTCTTTTATTGTTGCTGTTTCAATTCTAAGTAATTGTGTTCCTTTTTTTAGTTTTACAATTTCTTTATAATTAGTAGATTTTCCTTCTCTAACCGAAATTTGATCACCTGTAACTTTTACATTTTCAGTTACAAGTTTTATTCCATCCGGTGAAGGAGAAACCGCTTGTGGCATATTATTATATACTGGTATAACAAAGTTCAAATTAGCATCTATTAATCCCATGCTTTCATATGATGTTCTAACTGTTTGACCTTCAGTCACTGCTGCAGAAACATTTTGCATGTATTGATGGTAATATAATGCGCCGTCTGTGTTGTCAACATCAAATTTTTGTAAATATAATGTAGATTGTCCTCTTGTTATGTATTCAGCTGCTATAAATTTAGCTCCGCCTTTTATTGATTTTTCTGGATCATTCCATCCACTTACTTTAGCATGATTTAATGCATTTCCTATTATATTTGAACCTGTTGCTTTTATATTAAGGAAATTATAATATCCAACATATCCTCCATATGTACCTGCACCTGTTGAGCTTGCTGAACTACCTGCACCTTGTTCTTGTTTGATTCTTGCTGCCAAGTGATATGGACTAATCCCTGCTTCTTGTGCAGCTTCCATTATTACTTGTGCATATGATTTTTCAAGTGTTACTGTTTTTCCTTCTGTATTTACATATGTTATTTTATCTTTATTTGCCCATGGTACAGAGCTTAATATCTTTTTAACACCTTCAATATTTTGAACATCCCCATTATATGCCAAGTTTTCAAATTGAAATATATTATTTTCATTTATCCAATTACGTGGATCCATGTAATAGGCAACTGCTGTTTCAGAAGCACATTTCCATCTTCCCGAATCATAAAGTCTATCACCACATGTTGAGCAAACCCAGCTTCCGCCATTTGTATAGTAAATAAGGTTTCTTCCATGTACAGCTACTGTTTCTTTCTTTATAACGTCATTCCAGTCTAAACCTGTATCTAAAATTGTGAATGTCCAATTTGGATGTTTTTTCTTTAAAGTTTGTATTAATCCATCATATCCATAGTAAGCAGCTAACGATCCGTCTGTATATGTATATCTTTTTTGTGCAGCATATATCATTGTTGGTGATACTATTGCTAAAATCATATATATTACTATGTTTAAAATTAATAACTTTTTTAATATTTTCATTCCGTTTATTACTTGGCAAAATGCTATTTTTCAACATTTTTCCAACCTCCTCTTATGCTACATTATTCTACAAATATAAGTATACCATTGTTGTAAAATGTCGTCAATTATATTCATAAATATTACGAAAATGTAATATAGTTGTAATAATACATGTTCATTTATGAAATATTTAACACTTCTATTGATTTTTTATGTAAAGTGTGCTATAATATTTCCATATTTATTTTCTGCATAGATATGCAGTTTAACATAATATATTTTAATGCCTAGTAAGGAGGGCTAATTATGAGCAACACAGTATCTACGTATCCCGACACCATGCTTGAGCATGTACGCCTTGTTCGAGGTGAACAAGAGTATTCAGATTTTCTGAAATATTCCTGCACGCCTGATGAGCAGAAGGCTGGACTTGAATCCAACGTTGAGCATCACTATAACACAGTTAAAAGGATTCTCGACAAAATGGTTTCCTACGGTGACAATCACTGGTGGACGCTACTGAGCTCCGATGAAATAAAATCCCATTCTGTAGAAGCAAAAAAGCTTCGTAAAATGATAAGGGTTTATTTTCAGGTGTTCGACTGCGGACTTGAAACGCAGCTTATCGCTGCTGGACAACTCGCAAATGATATCAATGACATTCTGGCTCCTACAGGACTGGTTATAACAACATGGGTCCTTCGGTATCCTCAGCTTTTTGAGAGATATAAAAAAGAGCTTGAGCACATCATTGATACAAACAAAACCTTTCAGGCTTACCTCAAACAGATTGATTCGTGCTAACTTTTGGCTAGAATCAAGTTTTTCCTAGGCAAAAATACCACATCTTTTAATAAGACGTGGTATTTTTTTATATAGTTTTATTTGTATTATTAAAATGATATTTAATTATTTCTTACAGCAGCTTGTGCAGCAGCTAATCTTGCAATTGGTACTCTAAATGGAGAGCATGAAACATAATTAAGTCCGACTCTGTGGCAAAAATCAACAGATTTAGGCTCTCCTCCATGTTCACCACAAATTCCAAGTTCAATATCTGGTCTTGTTTTTCTACCTAGTGTTACTCCCATTTCTACTAATTTTCCAACCCCTATTTCATCTATTTTTTGGAATGGATCATTTTCAAATATTTTCTTTTCATAATATGATTTTAGGAATTTACCTGCATCATCACGGCTGAATCCATAAGTTAGTTGTGTTAAGTCATTTGTTCCAAATGAGAAGAATTCAGCATCTTTTGCTATTTCATCTGCAATTAAGCATGCACGTGGAATTTCCATCATTGTTCCAACCATATATTTTAAACTTGAATTTGAATCTAAAATAACTTTATCAGCTGTTTCAGTTACAATATGCTTTACAAATTTTAATTCTTTGCTGTCTCCAATTAATGGAATCATTATTTCAGGTTTAACTGGTATTCCTTCATTTTGAACATTTATAGCAGCTTCTATAATTGCCCTTGTTTGCATTACAGCAATTTCTGGATATGTTACATCTAGTCTACAACCTCTATGTCCCATCATTGGGTTAAATTCATGAAGACTAACTACTATTTCTTTTAATTCTTCAAAAGTCATTCCCATATCTTTTGCTAAGTCTGCTATTTCATTGTCTTCATGTGGTAAAAATTCATGTAGTGGTGGGTCTAATAATCTTATTGTTACTGGATATCCTTTCATAGTTCTAAATAAGCCCTCAAAATCACCTTTTTGCATTGGTAAAATTTTGTTTAAAGCTTTTTCTCTTTGTTCTGGAGTTTTTGAAACTATCATTTCACGAATTGCTTGAATTCTTTCGCCTTCAAAGAACATGTGCTCTGTTCTACATAAACCAATTCCTTGTGCTCCAAAGTTATATGCTTGCTCAGCATCTCTTGTATTATCAGCATTTGCGCGAACTTCTAATTTTCTGTATGAATCAGCCCATCCCATGAATGTAGCAAAATTTCCTGAAACACTAGCATCAACTGTTTCTATTTTTTCTCCATAAACTATACCTGTTGAACCATCAATTGAAATAAAGTCTCCTTCTTTATATATTTCACCATCTTTTGTTATTATTGTTTTTTCATTTTCATTTATAATTAAATCTCCGCATCCTGCAACGCAACATGTTCCCATTCCTCTTGCAACTACTGCAGCATGTGATGTCATTCCTCCTCTTAGAGTAAGAACTCCATTACATACGACCATTCCTTCAATGTCTTCTGGTGAAGTTTCTAAACGTACTAATACTAAATCTTTTTCTCCCTGTTCATGAAGTTCTTGCGCTCTTTCTGCATCAAAAACAATTTTTCCCATTGCAGCACCTGGTGAAGCAGGCAATCCTTTTGCGATTTGTTTTGCTTTTTTTAGCTCTTGTGGATTAAAGTTAGGATGTAATAATTGTTCTAGTTGATTTGGTTCAACTTTCAAAACAGCTTCTTTCTTTGTTATTAAGCCTTCTTCAACCATATCAACAGCAATTTTTAATGCGCTTACCGCAGTTCTTTTTGCATTTCTAGTTTGTAAAATATATAATTTTCCATGTTCTATTGTAAATTCCATGTCTTGCATGTCTTTGTAGTGATTTTCCAACTTCTTAGCATATGATATAAATTCATTATATGCTTTTTCATTTACTTCTTTTAATGTTTCAATTTTTTGTGGAGTTCTTACACCTGCAACAACATCCTCGCCTTGAGCATTCATTAAAAATTCACCATAAACAACGTTTTCCCCTGTTGATGGATTTCTTGAAAACGCAACGCCAGTACCACAATCATCTCCCATATTTCCAAAAACCATCTCTTGAACATTTACAGCTGTTCCCCAGGTTGATGGTATATCATTTAATTTTCTATAAGTTATTGCACGTGGATTATTCCAAGATTTAAATACTGCTTTAACTGAATCTAATAGTTGTTCTCTTGAATTTTGTGGAAAATCTTCACCTGTTTGATTTTTGTAAATTCCTTTGAACACTTTCACCAAATCTTCTAAATCATTTGCATCCATATCTGTATCTAGTTTCAAACCGCGTTGATATTTCTTTGTATCAATTGCATCTTCAAAAAGCTTTTTAGGAATTTCTTTTACAACATCACTATACATTTGAATAAATCTTCTATAACTATCATAAGCAAATCTTCTGTTTTTGATTGCTAATGTTTGAACAACTTCATCATTTATTCCAAGATTTAAAATTGTATCCATCATTCCAGGCATTGATGCTCTAGCACCAGAGCGAACTGAAATTAATAATGGATTTTCTTTTGAACCTAAAACTTTACCTGTTAAATTTTCTAATTTTTTTAAACCATCATAAATTTGATTAATAATTTCTTCTGAAATATTTTCATTGTTATCATAATAACTATTACACGCCTCAGTTGTTATTGTAAAACCTTGTGGAACAGGCAATCCGCAAATTTGTCATTTCTGCCAAATTAGCACCTTTTCCTCCTAACAACTCACGCATATTACAATTTCCTTCACTAAATAAATAAACATATTTCTCCATATTTAGTTTTCCTCCTTTGTATTATTGTTCCAATTTTCCAAAAACATTATAACAATAAAATAAAATTTTTACAAGGGAAGATTTTGGGGAGATTTTTTGGGACACCTCCAAAAAACATCCAAAATTCAAGATGTTTTTTGGAGGTGTCCCAAAAAATCTACTTAAAATTCAATTTTATTTTGAATCCATGTTTCTAATTCACTTATTGGAAGTCTTACTTGTTCCATCGTATCTCTATCTCTTACTGTAACTTGATTGTCTTCTAATGTATCGAAGTCAATTGTAACACAATATGGTGTTCCAATTTCATCTTCTCTTCTATAACGTTTTCCAATACTTCCTGCTTCATCATAGTCACACATGAATTTCTTTGATAATTGCTCATATACCTCTGTTGCTTTTTCACTTAATTTCTTTGATAATGGTAAAATTGCTACTTTGTATGGGGCTAGTGCTGGGTGTAGGTGTAGTACTGTACGTACATCTCCTTCTGCAATTTCTTCTTCGTCATAAGCGTTGCATAAGAAAGCAAGCATTGCTCTATCGCATCCAAGTGATGGTTCTACAACATATGGTACGAATTTTTCGTTTGTTTCAGGATCCATATATGTCATATCTTGCTTTGAAAATTCAGCATGTCTTGTTAAATCGTAATTCGTTCTGTCTGCAATTCCCCATAATTCTGACCATCCAAATGGGAATTTAAATTCAATATCAGTTGTTCCATTGCTATAAAATACTAATTCTTCTTTACTGTGTTTTCTTAATCTGATATTTTCTTCTTTCATTCCTAAGCTCAAAAGCCAGTTTTGGCAATATTTTTCCCAGTATTCAAACCATTCTAAATCTGTTCCAGGTTTGCAGAAAAATTCATATTCCATCTGCTCAAATTCGCGAGTTCTAAAAATAAAGTTTCCTGGTGTAATTTCGTTTCTGAAAGCTTTACCAATTTGGCCAATTCCCATTGGTACTCTTTTTCTTGATGTACGAATGATATTTTTGAAATTAACAAATATACCTTGACAAGTTTCTGGTCTTAAATAAATTGTCGCAGTTGAATCTTCTGTTACTCCTTGGAAAGTTTTGAACATTAAGTTGAATTGTCTTATATCAGTAAAATCGTGTTTGTCACAATTAGGACAATTGATATTGTGTTCATCTATAAATTTAATTAAATCTTCATTTGACATACCATCTCCACAAATATCTTGACCATTCTCTGCTCCCCAATTTTCAATTAACTTATCAGCTCTATGTCTTGTTTTACAAGCTTTACAATCAATTAACGGATCTGTAAAGCTATCTAAATGTCCTACTGCTTTCCATACAGTTGGATTCATTAAAATTGCTGAATCCACTCCAACTGAATCATTGCGTTCTTGAATAAATTTTTTCATCCATGCTTTTTTTACATTGTTTTTTAATTCAACCCCTAAAGGTCCATAATCCCACGAATTTGCTAATCCCCCATAAATTTCTGAACCAGGATAAACATATCCTCTTCCTTTACATAAACTTACAAGTTTTTCCATGTTTTCTAACATAATAAATACCTCCTTTTATTTTTGCTAGTTAATATTAAACGAATTTTTCTAACCTGTCCCTAATTACCCTTAGTTGCAAATCAAAAAACTTTCATCCAACTAGCTTGTATTTAGCTAGGGACGAAAGTTTATATTCCGCGGTTCCACCCTAATTGGTAAATTTTTCTTATATATCGATTATAAATTATTTACCCTCTTTATTTTTATTAGCTCAAAAGCTCCCCATATATTTTTCGTTACCAATTTTCACCTGCCATTGGCTCTCTACAAACAAATTATATATTTTTTCTTTATCATCGCTATTTTTAATTGTTAATATTTTATCACATTTTTTGAAATTGTCAACTACTAATTATTTATACACATTTACTCACTGCAAGAACTTAATCTATTTTATAATTTCAAAAGTTGATATCATATAGTCTATTACAGGCATCACTTGCTCTTTGAAATTTGCACCACATGTTATGTGTATGTTAAAATATTCTTTATCGTCTTTTTTTATGAAATACACTTCATCTATCGTCTCATTTGTAGCAGATACACGTTTTGCCGCTTCATTTCCATTTATTGATAATCTGGTAAATTCATTTGATATATTTTCTATTTTTCCATTAACTTTCTCTACTGTTATTCCTATTGTGTTTGAATAAAGAGAAATAAATTTTTCTTTATTTTCATTATTCTTATCTGCAAAGAAAGATTCGTGATCATATTTCATTTTGTATCCTAAATCACTTTCATGTGTTTTTACATTGTGTTTTGTTTTGTGTCCGTTTGAATCTGAAATCTCAACCTCTTCACTCTTTTTCTGTGTATTCTCTTTTGCATTAATGTTTTCTGAATCTTTGCTTTCATTAGTATTTACTTGATTTTTATCATTATCCTTTGATACATTTTCCTGAACTTTTTGTTCAACATTATTATTATTTTGATTTTCATTTTTGTTTTTATTATTTGATTTGTTTACACCAATAATAACCCCAACTATTATAGCAATAATTAAAATTATAATTCCAATTGCTCCCATTAAATTAAATTTAATTACCTTATTATTTCCCATAACAAAATTTCCTTTCTTAAATTTTAAGATGTTTTTTGGAGGTGTCCTAAAAAATCTTCTTAAAATTTTATTTTTTCTTCTGTAATTGCACTTCCTCTTTTAATAATTTAAACATATTTGATTTATATTTTTCAACCCCTGGCTGATTAAATGGATTTACTCTGAGTAACATTCCGGATACTGCGCATGCTTTTTCGAAGAAATAAATTAAATGTCCAATTGTTTCTGCGTCTAATTTATCAAGTTTTATAATGATATTTGGAACGTCTCCATCAACATGTGCTTTTACTGTTCCAAGCATTGCTTTATGATTAACAAAATTTACAGTTTTTCCTGCTAAATAATTTAATCCATCTAAATTGTCTTCTTCAAAACTAATTTTTATATCTGATGATTCTTTTGTTATCCATAGTATTGTTTCAAATATATTTCTAGGTCCTTCTTGTATATATTGACCTAATGAATGTAAATCTGTTGTGTATTCAACACCTGCAGGAAAAAGACCTTTTGAATCCTTTCCTTCACTTTCACCAAACAATTGCTTCCACCATTCCGTCATATAATGAAGCTTAGGATTATAACTTCCTAAAATCTCTATAGATTTATTTCTTTTATTTAAAATATTTCTTACAACTGCATATTTGTAGCAATCATTGTATTTTAAATTAGTATCACTATATTTCTCTTGAGCAAATCTTGCTCCATCAATTAATTTGTCTATATCTATTCCTGCAACAGCAATTGGTAACAAACCAACTGGCGTTAAAACTGAATATCTTCCTCCAACATTTTCTGGAATTACAAATGTTTCATAACCTTCTTCATCTGCAAGTTCTTTAAGAGCTCCTTTACTTTTATCTGTTGTAACATATATTCTTTTTTGTGCTTCACTTATTCCATATTTACTTTCTAAAAAATTTCTAAAAATTCTAAAACTAATAGCTGATTCTAAGGTTGTACCAGATTTTGAAATAACATTTATAGAAATATCTTTATCTTGAATTAATTCAATTAATTCATTTATATATGTACTATTTAAATTATTCCCTACATATAAAATTTGGGGGAATTTTCTATTTTCTTTGTCTTGCATATTATAAAAGCTATTTGTTAATGATTCTATAACAGCTCTAGCTCCTAAATATGATCCTCCAATTCCAATAACTATAAAAACATCTGAATTCTCTTGAATTCTTTTAGCACATTTTTTAATCTTTTCAAGTTCTCTTTTGTTAGATTTAGAAGGAAGATTTAGCCATCCGCAAAATTCGGTTTTACTATTTGCTCTGTCATTTAAGTTTTTATGAATTTTTAATATTTCAGCTTCATATTCCATGATTTCCTTAGAAGTAACTAAGCTTTTTGTAAAATCAGCTCCAATATTTGCCACTTTAAAACCGCCTCCTTTTTTCCATTATGATTTTACCCCAACTTTACATCAAATTCAAGTAAATTAGAAAATTATTTTTATTAAATTTCGTTATAAACCTTTCCTAAATATTTCATACTATTCAAACACTGTTCCAAAGTATTTCCTGTTGCTCCAACTTCAATAATACAAGCTCCTCTTGCTAAATGATGATTATACCTTGAATTTCTAACAATCATAGGTTTAAACAAACCAGGATATAATTCATCAGCCTTTTTTTGAATCTTCAAAGCTATTTTTACATTATCCCTCCAGTTTTCATGCCAAAGTCCACCTCCATCTGTTCCTATAACAAACATAATTCTTGCACAATAATCATCACCAATTTTTACTGTGGGAGCATAAGTATTATCACCAATGGCATCTCTATGTAAATCAATAACAATATCTGTGTTACTATATGTGTTTAATAAATTTTTAACGGTGTTTAATGAACGATTATAAGAGCCGTTATATGAAGGATAGTCATGATAAGTTTTATCATGAACTACATTGTATCCATAGTTTTTTAAGTATTTCTCAAGCTCATCCCCTACTCTGCACACTGAATAAGATAAATCTGTCGTTCTATAATTTCCAGTTGCAGGATAATTGTTTTGTTCTGTTGGAGTATAGCTTTCACATGTATGTGTATGAAAAATTAAAATATCATTTTTATTAAAATTAACATTTAGATCCGTTATTTCATTTTGAAGATTATAACTACATTCACTCCTTACTTTTACTCCCATAATGTCATACGAGTATCTATCTGGTACATTTGATGCTAAAACTTCTATATTGGGTCCGTACTGCTGGTTCAGATATATTTTCAATTGTGTTCTCAGTCACATCTGAACTTGTAACTTCATTTGCAAAATCTACATCTATTTCATATTCATTCTGATTCATGGCCATTTTTACAATTCCAATTTCATCATCTATAATTTTTTTTGAATATAAAGAATTAGCAGATTTATCTGTATTTACACTTCTATTGTTCAATAATGAAATCTCTCTATTTATTATTTTTAAAAAGGATGCAGAATCTAATTTAAAGCTTGAAGTTACATTTCTAGTATTATAAAAAAACTTGCCAAATATTGATACAACAACTACTAAAATAAGTATCTTCGAAAAATATCCTGACAAGTTTTTTAAATTAATTATCTTTATTTTCACCCATGTTTTCTCCTTTGCATATTAAACATTCTGTAAATAATATATGCTAAACATGAATGTAATAGAACAACTTTATTAATGTAGCTAAGCAAAGAAATTAATCAAGTCGTGGTTTTAAATCTAAATATATAGGTTTTTCTTCTTTTATTCTAGTTGATTTTCCATGACCTGGATACACTATAGTGTCATCTGGTAAAACTAGTAATTTGTTAACAATAGAATCCATTATATCCTCTATACTTCCTGTAGGCAAATCTGTTCTGCCCCAGGTTCCTCTGAATAATGTATCACCTGTTAAAACAAATCCTTCTTTTTCGCAATAAAGCGAGCTTCCTCCTCGTGTATGACCTGGTGTATGAATTACTTTAAATTCTAAGTTGCCTAAATGTAATAAATCATTATCGTTTAAACGTGCATCAGATTCAAAATTTGCATACATTCCTAGATAAGTAGTTAAACTTATTCCATCATCTACAAGTCCTTCAGAATCATATCTATGAATTATTATTTTACCACCTTTTCTATTTTTAAGTTCTACCACTCCTCCTATGTGATCTCCGTGGCAATGTGTTAAATATATGTATTTTAACTTAGCCTCTAATATATCAAGCATTTCAACAATTTTATCTACTTCTCCACCTGGGTCTACAACCATAGTTTCTTTTGTTATTTCATCTTGTATTACATAGCAATTTGTATATGCCTCTAATTTTGTTAATACTTTTATTCTCTTTAGTATCATATAAAAACATCTTCTTTCTATGTTATTTTAGTTTTTTACTACTATTTTTCTTCTATTTTCTTCTATTAACTTCAAATACGCTTTCAACTTTTCTAATTGATTTTAACAATTCATTTAATCCTTCTAAGTTTTCAATTGAAACTGTAACATCAATTGTAACAATTTTATCTTTGTTAACTTTATAATTAAATGCTCCAATTGTAATTTTATTAGCAGATATTTGTTTAATTACATCAGCTAATAAGTTATTTCTTTCATTTGCTTGAATTTCTATTTCTACATTGTATGAACTATTTCCTTGATCATACCAATATACATCTATCATTCTATCTTCTTGAGTTATTAAATCATTTACATTTACACAGTCTTTTCTATGAACTGAAACCCCTCTTCCTCTTGTAATAAATCCTATTATTTCGTCTCCAGGAACGGGATTACAGCATTTTGATAATTTTACTAAACAATTATCTATTCCTTTAACAACCACACCTACTGTTGAAGGCTTAGTTCTTCTGCCTCTTTCTTGTGATAGTTCTTCTAATGTTTTTTCTAAAAATTCATCTTGGTTGTCTTTCTTATATGTTTCTAATATTTTTGCAATTATTTTTGTTGCTGAAATTGCGCCAAATCCAACTGCTGAGTACATATCTTCAACAGTATTATACTTGTATCTATCTAATGCAGATTGAACATATTCTTGTTTGAATAGCTTTGTGTGTGAAATTCCTATCCTCTTTATTTCTTTTTCTATTAAAGTTTTACCTTTTTCAATGTTCTCTGCTCTTTGAGTTTTCTTAAACCATCCTAAAATTTTGTTTTTAGCTGATGTGCTTTTTACAAATTTTAACCAATCACGGCTTGGCCCTTTTGCTTGGTCTGATGTAATTATTTCAACTATATCTCCATTTTTTAATGTTGTTATAATTGGCATCATTTTGCTGTTTATTTTACATCCTGTCATTCTATGTCCTATTTCAGCATGTATCGAATACGCAAAATCTATTGGTGTTGCTCCTCTTGGAAGCACTTTAATTTGTCCTTTTGGTGTGAAAACATATACTTCGTCTACAAATAATTCAGTTTTCAATGTATTTAAGAATTCTTGTGGATCTTGCATGTCTTTTTGCCATTCAAGTGTTTCACGTAACCATGCTAATTTATCATCTTGAACAACTACATTTGACTTTTTGTCTTTATTCGCTTCTTTATATGCCCAATGTGCAGCGATACCAAATTCTGCTATTCTATGCATTTCCCATGTACGAATTTGAACTTCAAATGGAGTTCCTTTTGGTCCAATTAGTGTTGTGTGTAGTGATTGATACATATTTGGCTTTGGAACTGAAATATAGTCTTTAAATCTTCCCGGCATTGGATTGTATAGTTCATGTACAACTCCAAGTGCAGCATAACAATCTTTAACATTATCAACTAAAATACGTAAAGCAAATAAATCATAGATTTGGTCTAATGATTTATTATCTCTTTTCATTTTTCTGTAGATACTATATAAATGCTTTGCTCTTCCTGTAATTTCAGCCTTGATTTTTTGGCGTTTTAATTCATCATTTATTTGCTCTACAATTTGTTTTATAAATTGTAATCTTTCTTCACGTTTTTTATCTATCCCTTCTACAATTTCTCTGTATTCATCAGGATTTAAATATTTGAAAGATAAATCTTCTAATTCCCATTTTAAAGAATACATACCTAATCTATTTGCTAATGGTGCATATAAATCTGCAGTTTCCTTTGATATAGCAAGCTGTCTATCTCTTTTAAGATATTTTAGAGTTCTCATGTTGTGAAGCCTATCTGCTAGTTTTATTAGAATTACTCTTATATCTTTCCCCATAGCCAAGAACATTTTTCTGTAGTTTTCAACCTGTTGCTCTTCTTTGCTTGTATATTGAAGGTTACCAAGTTTAGTAACACCATCAACCATTTCAGCAATTTCTTCTGAGAACTCTCTTGCAATATCTTCAACTGTAATATCTGTATCCTCAGCAACATCATGCAAAAGAGCAGCACAAATAGTAGCATCATCAAGCTCTAAATTAGCTAGAATATATGCTACTTGCACTGGGTGAATTATATAAGGCTCACCAGATTTTCTAAGTTGATCTCCATGCTGAGCTTTTGCAAATTCATACGCTCTTCTGATAAGCTTTAAATCACTTTTTCTATTATTCTTTTTCATTTTTTCTAATACATCTTCAATTGTTGCTTCTTTTATTTCTGACACTGTTTATCACTCTCCTTTAAAGGAACAATTATGAACGTGTCCCAATTGTCCTAATAAGATTTTCTTATGTCTTTTAAATTTATTTGTACTGTTTCACGATTATTGAATGAATTTATTTCTAAGCTTCCTACTACATCTATTTTATCGCCTAGTAAATATTCTTCTGCTAGGTGGCCCATATTGAAACCAATAGCGTCTATTACTAAGTTGTCGTCTTTAAGTGTTAGTTTTAAGTGCTTTCCTTCTGATAAAGCTCTTATTGAATCTATTTTTAAGTTTCTATACATAAATACAGGCATTTTGTTTGCTTCACCATATGGTTCAAGCTTGTCCAATTCTTTTACTATATCTGTTTGCATATCTTTTATAGTAATTTCACTGTCTATTTTTATTATTGGAACAAGGTCTTTTATATCTGCATTTTCGGCATATTTTAGGAATTGTTCTTTGAATTTTGGAAATTCTTCTCTGCTTACACCTATTCCAATTGCCATTGAATGCCCACCAAATTTTTCTATATGTTCATCACATTTAGATAACGCATCATATAAGTCAAATCCTTGAACGCTTCTTCCAGAGCCTTTTCCCATATCTTCTTCAAAGCATATTAGAATACTTGGCTTATAATACATATCTGTTATTTTTGAAGCTACAATTCCTATTACTCCATGATGCCAGTTTTCATCTGCTAATACAATTGCTGGCTTTTCTTTTTCACCTTTTTCAGCCATTTCTAAAACTTCTGTATATATTCTTTTTTCAATGTCTTGCCTTTGCTTATTATATTCGTTCAATCTTTGAGCTATTTTTTTAGCCTCTGCCTCATCCTCTGTTAAGAATAAATCAAGTGCTTCTATTTCATGTCCCATTCTTCCACAAGCATTTATTCTTGGTGCTATTCCAAATGATATTGCAGATGAATCAATTTTTTTATAACCAATTTGATTTAATAAAGTTTTCAATCCTATGTTTCTTGTTACTTCAACAAGTTTTAATCCTAATTTTGCAATAACTCTGTTCTCATCAACTAATGGAACTATATCTGATATTGTTCCCACACATACAATATCTAAAAATTTTAAATACTCTTTCGCATCTAAATTTAATTTTTGACTTATTGCTTGTATTAATTTAAACACAACTCCAACTCCTGCTAGTTGATTACATGGATATTTATTATCTTTTCTTTTAGCATCAACAACTGCAAGTGCTTTTGGCAATACGTCTGATGGCTCATGATGATCTGTAACTATTGTTTCTAAACCTAGACTGTTGGCATATTCAACTTCTTCAATTCCTGAAATTCCACAATCAACTGTTATCATTAAATCATATTTTTCTGAAACAATTTTTTCAATAGCGGCTTTATTTAATCCATATCCTTCATCCAATCTATTAGGAATATATTGATCCGCTTGTAAGCCTCTATCAGCTAAAAACTTTTTAAGAACTGTTATACTTGTTATTCCGTCAACATCATAATCCCCATAAATGATAACCTTTTCTTTGTTTTCAATTGCCTTTATAATACGATTTACAGCTTTTTCCATGTCTGGCATTAAATATGGATCATGAAAATCGTTTCTCGTAGGATTTAAAAACACTTCTATCTCTTCTTTAGTTTTAAGTCCTTTATTAGCAATAATGTTTGCAAGTAAGTGGCTTACTTTAAAGTCTTCTTGAATTTTTTTTATTATTTCTTCATTTTTATCATAATACTCCCACTTCTTATTCATCCTTTTTCTCCTTAAATACACAATTTTACAATATTGTATACCATTTTTATTTTTTTTTAAAGGGTTTTTTGAAAAAAAAATTTGGGATGTTTTTTGGAGGTGTCCCAAAAAACATCCCAAAAAACATCCCAAAAATTCTACAATTTCAGTATATCATTATATGTCACAAAAATAGATAGTGTAATTAGCAGAATCATCCCAATTGATTGTAATGCTACTTCAAATTTTTGATTTAATGGTTTTCTTCTTATTCCTTCTATAATTAATAATACAATTTTTCCGCCGTCAAGTGGTGGAAATGGTAATAGGTTTGTAACTCCTAGTGAAAGAGAAATTACGGACAAAACATAAACAAAGTCTGCAATGTTGTTTGTTTGTGCTACAGCACTTGAAATTCCTACTGGTCCTGCCATTTGATCTATTCCCAATTTACCGGTGAAAAGTTGAATTATTCCTTGCCACATTGTTTGTATATAATAGCCTACATTATATAATGCGTATTTTGGTCCAACAAAACATGCAGATAAACACCAAAATACTACTAACGCAAAAATGATGTTTACAAGTCCTCCTGCAGATACTATAAGTATTCTTTTCCATATACTCGCTTTGTTAAATGCTCCTTCTTTTTCAGATGGTTCATCTTCACCTTCCATACTTACAAAACCACCAAGTGGAATAGCTCTTAATGCATATTTTGTTACTTTTCCTTGCTTGCTCCAGATTGTTGGTCCAAAGCCAATTGCAAATTCGTTTACTTTTACTTTGCATAATTTTGCAACAAAAAAATGTCCACTTTCATGAATAAATACAAGAAATCCTAATAAGAAAATTATTTTTATTGCACTTAAAATAAAGCCCAAAATTAATTCCTCCATTCTTTTTGCTAAGCAAATTTTTTTACTAAAAAAATTCTTTTTATGAAACAAACTTCTTTATCAAATCAAGCCTAGACATAGATTAAACATTCCACATCTAGGCTTAAAAATTACCTTATAAGTAATAATAAGAAATATGCAAATGGTGCTATAAATATAACACTGTCTATTCTGTCTAACATACCACCATGCCCTGGAAATAAGTTTCCAAAATCTTTAACTCCAACATATCTTTTTATAGATGATGCTGATAAGTCACCAATTTGCCCCAATATACTTAGTACTATACTAATTCCAATGATTGCGAAATAATTTATATTCATACCTCTTCCAACATTTAGATATACTGTATATGGAATAATAAATACTAATGAACCTAATGTTCCTCCGATGCATCCCTCTATTGATTTTTTTGGACTAATTTCAGTAAATTTATGTTTTCCAATTTTAGATCCAATTATATATGCAAATGTATCTGTCCCCCAAGCAGCAAAGAAAGCATACCATACAAGCCATTTACCATTTTCTCCAGACATTATAATTGGCATAAATAGTAAAAATAATACTATATAACAAATTCCAAAAAGAGTTAGAGAAATGTCAATTATATTTATTTTGTTATTAGTACAAATACAATGAAAAAACAAAATTAAAATCGAAACAGGCATTGCAATTCCAATAATAGTAATTAAGTATTCAACTGGTAAAATATGAATTAAACCTATTAATGCACATGCAACATATCCAAGCCATTGAACTGGTCTTGCCTGTAATTTAAGAGCATGATAATACTCATATAAACTAAATGCAGCAACTAGTGCAAATAAAACATCTATTACATATTTATTACTTAATGATAAAACTACCACAACAATTGGGAATCCAACCAAACCTGTTATATATCGTTTAGCCTTCATACTATTTTCCTCCAAATTTTCTATTTCTTTTGTTGAATTCTTCAATAATTTCTAATAAATCTTGTTTTGTGAATTCTGGCCAAAATTTTTGTACAAAGAAAAATTCTGTATATGCCAATTGCCATAGTAAATAATTGCTTATTCTTAATTCTCCGCCAGGTCTAATTAATATATCTGGATCTGGTTGATTTTCTGTATATAAATTCTCTGCGAATAAAGATTCATCTATATCTTCAATATTAAGTTGATTGTTTTCAATTTTGTTAGCTATTTTTTTAGCAGCATTTACAATTTCTGCTCTTCCACCATAATTAAAAGCAATGTTTAAGGTTAATCCTGTACAATTTTTAGTTTCATCAATTGCATTTAATATACTTTTTTGTAAATCTTTTTCTAATATATCTATATTACCCAATACTTTAATTTTTATGTTCTCTTTATTTGCTTTTTTTGCAAAATCTTTTAAATAGCTTTTTAACAAAAACATTAAATAAGACACTTCTTCTTTACTTCTTTTCCAGTTTTCTGTTGAGAAAGCATAAACTGTTAAATATTTTATTCCTAAATTATTGCAATCTTTTGCAATTTGTCTTAATGTTTCTGCACCTGCTTTATGTCCTTCAGAAGGTTGTTTTCCTTGTGCTCGAGCCCAACGTCTATTACCATCCATTATAATTGCTATATGCTCTGGCATTTTTAATTCTTCTTCCATAAAATTCCTCCTATATTATTACATTACGCTAGTTCTTTTTGTTTTATTACAGTTTAATTATACGCAAAATTATATGCTAGTAACTTCTTTTTCTTTATTTGCTAAGATTCCATCAATTTCTTCAACACTCTTGTCTGTAATTTTTTGAATTTCATCTTCTGCAACTTTTAATTCATCCTCTGTTATTTCAGAGTCTTTTTGTTGTCTTCTAGCAGATTCAATTGCATCTCTTCTTATATTTCTAATTCCAACTTTTGCATCTTCAGCCATTTTTCTAATATCTTTTACTATTTCTTTTCTTCTTTCTTCATTTAATTCAGGAAAAGCAAGTCTAATTACTTTTCCATCATTATTTGGATTTATTCCAATATCTGATTTTAAAATTTCTTTTTCAATTTCTTTTAAAATATTGGCGTCCCATGGTTGAATAACAATTAATCTAGCTTCTGGGACTGATATTCCAGCTACTTGGCTTATTGGAGTAGGTACTCCATAGTAGTCAACCATTATTTTGTTTAATATTGCTGGGTTAGCTCTTCCAGCTCTTATTTCTGCAAGATTTTCTGCAAAAACACTTATTGTTTTATTCATTTTTTCTTTGACTTCTGTATAATCCATAAATTAATCATCCTTTCTTATTTTACTAATGTTCCTACTTTTTCACCTTTAACAGCTTTTAGCATATTTCCTTTTTCATTCATTGCAAATACTATTAATGGAATTCCATTGTCTTTGCATAATGTTGTAGCTGTTAAATCCATAACTCTTAAATCTTTTGCTAATATGTCAGCATATGAAATTTCGTCATATTTTACAGCATTTGGATCAACTTTTGGATCTGCAGAATATACTCCGTCTATTGTTTTTGCAACTAATATAACTTCTGCATCTATTTCAGCTGCTCTTAATGCTGCACATGTATCTGTTGTAAAGAATGGATTTCCTGTTCCACATGCAAATATAACTATTCTTCCTTTTTCTAAATGTTTTGTTGCTTTTCTTTTTATGAATGGTTCTGCAATTTCGCGCATTTCTATAGCTGTTTGAACTCTTGTAAACATTCCTTTAGCTTCTAGTGCATCTTGCAACGCTAATGCATTTATAGTTGTAGCAAGCATTCCCATATAGTCTGATGTTGTTCTCTCCATTTTTTGACCATAAATTCCTCTCCAAAAGTTTCCACCACCAACTACTATTGCAACTTCTACTCCTAAATCTCTAATTTCTTTTACTTGATTTGTAATGTCTTCTAATACATCTACTGAAAGTCCTGTTTTGTTTTCCCCTGCTAATGCTTCTCCACTTAATTTAAGTAGTACTCTTTTATACTTTGTTTGTGACATATTTACACACTCCTTTATTTTATTTCCAGTTGCTATTCTATCATAAAAGAATTTAAAAAGCACCTATTTTTGAAATATTTTTCAAAAAATTGGTGCTTTTTTTATTAAAACCTTACATATTCTATATTTTTAAGCTGTTTTTAAATTTTAAAACTTTAAATTTCTAATTAATAACTATATTTTTTTAGTTTAGCAAATGCAATTACAACAGCTGAAACTGCTATTAATGCTGCTCCAATTATTTTTGCATCTAGGAAATCTCCTGCTTGAGAAATTGGTTTTTCTGCTGCATTTGTAGCGTTTGTTGTGTTATTAGCTTTTGCAGTATTTGAAGTATTTGTAGTGTTTGTTTTATTTGCTGTATTGGTTGCATTTTCAGTTGTGTTAGTTGTGTTAGTTGTATTTGTTGTATTTGTTGTGTTTTCAGTTTTGTTTGTTGTATTTGTTGTTTCATCATCTGTATCAGCAGCATTTAAATCTACATATCCTTCATCATCAACTTGATCAGCATAAGAATTATGCATAACTCCAAATGATAGTGTTACTACCAAAATTAATACTAATAATAAAATTTTATTTGTTTTCTTCATGTTTTTTATCTCCTTTTTTCTTTTGAATTTATATTTTTATATCTTTATTTTACATTTAATTATTTTTTTCGTCAATATATTTTTTGATTTTTTTCGATTTTTTATTCAAAAATTTTAATAATTTTTTAAGAACACGTCTGGAAACTGAGACGATTCTCTTTTCCAAACATGCCAGCTCAGCTGGCATGGATTTGGAAAAGAGAACCGTCCCCATTTTCATTTTTAGACGTGTCCCAAAAATGACCTAAAAAATTATTTACTTCTTTTATATTCGTAGCTCTTTTTCTTATGCTTGCTGCTTGTTGTTAAACTTTTTTCTTCCCCATAATAGTAATAATATTTTTTACTTGCCACTCTATCAACTTTGTTAATTATTATTCCAGAAATATTTCCACCAACATTATCAATATTATTCTTCATTTTTTTCAAATCTCTGAATTTCGTTTTTTCAAATTCTGTTACAATTATATTTGTATCTACTGCTCTAGATAAAACTATAGCATCAGTAACTAAAGCACTTGGTGTTGAATCGAAAATTATTATGTCGAATCCTTTCTTTAGTTCTGCAATTATTTTCTTTAGCTTGTTTGATAATAATAATTCTGATGAATCACTTACATTACCACCTGTTGGTAATAGGAATATGTTTTCTAATTTTGTTTCTTTTATATATTTATTCCAATCTGGAAAATCTTCTACATTTTCAATTTTTTGTATTAATTGTATTAGTCCTGGTTTTTGTTGAACTCCTAATTTATGATGTTGAACACCTTTACGTAAGTCGGCATCTACTATTAATACTGAATAATCTGCTTTAGCGTATGCCATTGCTAAATTTGTAACAACCCAGCTTTTTCCTTCACCTGCAAAGATACTTGAAACAGCTATTGTTTGCTTGTTTTCCATTCCTTTTGAAAATTGAAGATTTGTTCTTAGTGCTTTAAAGCCTTCAACATAATCTGCCTTTGCATTCCAATGTAATGTATTTGAATCTTCTTGTTTGCTGAATGTTGCTATAACTGGTAGGTTTAGTTTATTTTCCACATCATCTACGTCATTTATAGAATCATCTAATACTTGTAATAGCAATACTATTACAACAGCAATTACTAAACCTACTGCTCCTCCTATTGCTGAATATTTCATTGGGCTTTTATTGCATGGTCCTAATGGTGTTTTAGCTAAGTCTACTATACGTAAATTTTCCATATTATATATAGTTTTTACTTTTTCTTCTAAAACTTGAACTATTCCATTTGCTATAATTGCAGAATTTTCTTTTTCTGGCAATGTTACAGATAGTTCTACAAACTCTGTGTCTTTTTTTACTTTGATAGCGATGCTTTTCTTTAATTCTGATTTGCTTGTTGATAGCTTTAGTCTTGTCATTACTTCATCTAATACTGCGTCACTTTTTGCTAGTTCCGTGTAGTTATTTATAATTTTTGAGTTTAATGTTACATCTGTTGTTGTTATTGTTGTTTCGTTTGTATTTTCTGAATTAGACAATAAAAAAGTAGCAGTAGCTTTGTATTTTGGAGTTGTTAAAAACGCGTTGTAAATATAGCCTATTACTAGACCTATTATTGTGCATATTATTAACAGTAATCTTTTTCTCCAAAACATACGTAGCAACTGCTTTAAGTCGATTTCTTCCATGGATTATTTCCCCCTCTTTTGTGTTTGTAATTTTATGATATATCAGTTTGTCGAAATTTGCAAGATTTTTTTAAAATTTGTAATTAAAAAATCAAAGTAGACAATGTAAAGTTTATTGTATACTTTGATTTTTAAGATTTGATATTTTAAATTATTATAACAAATTTATTTTAATCTTTCTATTTCTTCCTTTGATAATTTTGTGACTTTTGCAATATACTCAATATCTGTTCCTTGTTTTAGCATCTCTTTTGCAACAGTTTCTATTCCTTCTTTTATTCCTTCTTCTTTACCATAAGCTCGAATCGAATTTTGATCTAAAATATATTTTTCTCTTAACTCAGCAAGATATCTTTCTTGCTCATCGTTACTTATCTCTTGCAACACTTTCTTAGCTTTTTTTATTGATTCATTTTTGTTTTCATCAGACATATCTACCACCTCTGGTTCCTTAATAAATCTTACCCATTCATCTAACTTATTGTTTGTTTTAAACTTATTAGTTTTAGGTAATTCTATTATACAAAACTCTAGTAAGTCTGTCAATATGCGTTTTCACAGGATATTACCTTTCTAGGTCTTCCTCATCCACAACCTCTTTTACAATAGCAGTAATCATTCCACTTTTATTTCCATCATAAATATCATTTATAACATCATCACCAATAACCAAAACATTCTCTGGATCTAACCCCATTTTATTTGCCGCTTCTAAAAATCGTTTCTGTTTTGATGCACTATAACCGCTTATGTATTCTATGCCTATTGATTTAAGAACATCTTCAACATTTTCCTTTGCATGTCCTTTTGATACAATACAAATTTTGAATTCTTTTTTCATATATTCTAGCCAGTTTTGGTTACATTTTGGAATTTTGTAGTTTTCTTTTCTTAGAGTGTCGTCTACGTCTATTATTAAGCCGCCTATTCCGTATTCGCTTTTTAGCTTTTTTACGAGGGTTATGTCGAGGTCGGTTACTTTGGTTAGTTCTAGGTTGGGTGGAGAGTGTTTTTTGATAGCTTTGTAAATTGTGGCGAGGATTTTGTCGGTTAGTTTTTCAAATTGGTTTGGTAGTTTAGCCATTTTTTCTCCTATATAACAAAGCAATTTTTTTATTTTTTATAAAAAAAGGCTCAACAATTTTTCTTTTTAATTCTATATACTCATCTGTTTTTCTAAAGAAAATAATATTAGCGGTATTTGGTATTACACACGCAATCAAAGCATCTAAAATTAAAACCATAATTAAGCTTCCAGAAACCATAGATGACAAAAATATTGATATAATTGTGCTTATCGAAAACACTGCAAAATATAATAAATATTTTTTGTAATATTTTTTTACTGATGTTTTAAATTCATATTTATGTATTAAATATGGATCTATCCACGAATATGAAACCAATTGAGCGATAACTGTTGCAATAAAAATACCCGCAACTCCAAGCAATTTACATAATGCAACTGAAAATATAATATTAGTTATTGCACCTATATATGGCGTGATTCTACCTTTTTCAAATAACCCCAATGTAGTTCTATATGTATAACCTGGGTTTCTTAAGCCTTCTACAAAGAAACTAACAGCCAATGATACAGAAACTGATAAACTTAATACATAATTATCACCTAACCATATCTTTATAAAAGGATTTAATAATACAATAAATGCAATTGCACAAAAAGAATATACTAAGTAATTAACAAATGTTATTTGATAAAAAACGTTTTCTTTTTGTTTTGGTTCTCCTACCACATTTAAATTTCCAACACTCGCAGTTACTCCGTTTAATGCAGATGAAAGCACAGATTTTACAGCTGTTATTATCAAAACATAATTTGAGCATAATCCAACTGTTTCTACATTTATAAGAGATGATATTAAAATATTATCAGTTCCATTCATAATAACCGAACCAAATTTATATACAATAAGAGATTTTACATTACTGAAAATATTATTTGTTTCTTCTTTTTTTAATTTCTTTGTATCCTTTTCTTTTAAAAATGGATACATCCTATCTGCTTTATTTGCCAAAATTATATTTTCCAAAATAGTTGATAAAATCAAAATTAATAAATATATAATGTAATTTCTGGTTAAAACCAAAAAAACAATTTGCAAAATACTACTGCATAAATAAAACACGCTATCAATATTATTTATTATGCTTTGTTTTTGATAAGCCGCTATTATCGATTTCTTATATGTGAAGAAGTAAGAAGCAGCTGTATTAGTTAAAAACAATATGTATATAAATACAATATTCTCTTTAATGTCAGGTGTTTCTTTAATTATTAAATTCATAAACGGAATTACACACAATCCCAAAATAAATACAGTAAAGCCAATTATTCTATATGTCTTTTTATATAATTGCATTAAGCTTTTTATTTTTTCTTTATCATTCTCTGCAACTGGTTTATACATATTAAATATTATTGCTGTTCCTATTCCTAACTCAGCAAATGATAATATAGTTAGTATATTAGTAAATAAGCCATTTACTCCTAAATACTCTGTATTCAACATACGTATAAATACTGTTCTGACAATAAATGACATAATTCTATTAACCAATTGAACTATAGCTCCTGTTTTTACATTCTTTATTGTATTTTGTGTTCTTGACTCTTCCATTAGTCATTCCTTTCAAAAACAAATTCTTGGATAAATTTTTCTATATAATAAGAATTACTGTTTTTATATTCTTCATTATTTAAAGAATACTGTCCTATATCCATAGCATTCTCTAGCTCACTTAAAATATACTCTGCATTGAATTTATCGTGTTCTATGAATCGATTTGGACATTCTATTGCCTCTCCAAAGAATTTCTGTTTATTATTCCATACTAATCCAATACAAGGTATATTATATGAATACGCAATAATACTGGCATGTAACCTTGCAACTATCATACCACTATATGACGTAATAATATTTATTAAGTCTTCGACTTTATTTGGTCTTTCTTCTAAAACATCTTTCTTATCCAAATTTAGCTTATCAATTAAGCGTTCAGCAAAAATTTGATCAGCTATGTTTCCATTTGTAAAAAATTTACATTTTCTACCTGAGTTTATAATTTTATAATATAATTCTTTATATAATTCTATTGCTTGATTATCAGAAAAATCAATTTCATAATCCTTAAATAAATTAGCTCTTATCATACCTAAACCAATAGTGTTATTGTTTTTTATTGTTTTTGGATATAATTGGTTTATAGAACATGCTGAATCTGAAACTTTTGCTGTTACAATTCTCGTGTTATCTTTTAAATAATAATTATTCAATGTATTAATATCATCTCTTGTAGTTATATATTTAACACAATTATTGTTAATGCTTTTTTTCAGTTTTTGACAATTTATATTGTTTTCATCATATCCTTCTACGCCAACTCCAGAAAACATTACTGGTATATTAAATTTTTGTGCACTTTCAATAATAATACTGATTGCACGGCCAATTTCTATTTGTTGTTTAAACTTTATAAGTCCTCCACCACAAAATACAATTGAATTAACTTGATTATTTATTTTTTTCTTACTTTCTTTTTTTATTCTATTGCAAAATGATTTAACTGGACTATACAATTTATTTTTTACCCTTTTATATATACTTCTAATAAAATTATTTTTTTTACTATTATTCCCTATACATAAATCAATTAATTCAAATTCAACGTTCTCATTTTTATTTTTAAAAATACGATCAATTTGAAACTTAGTTGCTTCATATATAGCTTGATCTCCTAAATTTGCATCACTAATCAATCCAACTAAAACTATTTTTTTCATTTTATATCCCTCATTGTCTTTATCATATTTATATACATATCAATTAGATTAAACTTTGCTCTCCATTTTATTTGCTGTATTTTTTGCGTATCTAAATTCATATGTAAAGTTGGTGCATAACCATATTTTTTTATATCATTTTCACATTCGCACTTTACGTGTATTTTACCGTTTGTGCATTCGTTTGCAACCAATTTAGCCATATCGTATATAGAACAATATGTATCTTCATTTGCTACATTGTATGCTTGTCCACTTTCACCTTTTAATAAAATTGTTAAAATAGCTCTAGTAGCATCAGCTGTATACAGGTAACTTCTTTTAGTCTCGCCTTTAGTGTGAAGAATAATATCTTTGTTTTCTATTACACATCTTGCAAATTGTGCAAACACTCTTTCATCATTATAATTTACACCTGTACCAAATGTTTGAGTTAATCTTGCAATTTTTGCATTTACATTATAACAAACGCATAAATTTTCACACATTCTTTTACTTATTGGATAACAATTTCTTATTTCCGTTGTATCCAAATTTGTAAAATGAGTCTCTGATATTTTCTCATCGGCTTGAGGTCTTCCGTAAACTTCCATAGTTGAAAGAAATACCATGCTTTCTATGTTATTGTTTTTAGCAAATTCTAATACATTTTTTGTTCCTTTTAATGCAATATCTATGGTCTCAATTGGGTTATCAACAAATTTTTTACTTGCAGTTTGACTTGCTCCATGAATTATATAATCTATTTTTTTATTACATTCTATTTTATTACAAACATCACTAACAATAAACTCTAATTTATCTGTTTTTTGCTTTTCAAATTTTTTTAATGCTTTTTCTTCGTTTCTAACTAATGCATATATCATACAATTAATTTTCAACTTTTCATTTGCATATAATAACGAATCAACTAGGTTAGAACCTATCAATCCGAGTTGCACCTGTAATTAATATAGCTTTATCCTTAAACATTTCCCAATTTATATTTGTATCATTAATTATACTCTCTAAATCATTCTTATATATATCATTTTCTATCCACATAACATACCTCTACTTAATCCAATCCATATAATTGTTGATCTTCTTTAACTTGTAATATTGCTCTCATTGTATAGAAATCATCAGGTGTTGTAACTTTTATATTTTCATATGGACCATCTATCATATATAACTGTTTACCGTAATGTTGTGCCATTGTACACGAATCAATAAAATCAAACCTATTTTCAGAAACTGCTTTATTATGAATTCCTAGTATTTCGTCTAACCAAAAGCATTGTGGAGCTTTTGCAACTCTAGAATTTGCTCTTGAAGGCACTTCCTTAATTTTTCCCGCATCGTCAATAACAACTATTGTTTCTTTTACAATTCCTGCTGTTATTGAAGATCCGTATTGTTTTACACATTCAATATTTTTCGTCAATAAATCAGAATTTATTAATGGTCTTACTCCATCATGAATTAGAACTATACTTTTTTCATCTCCTGCAACCTCTTTTGCAGCACATATTCCATTATAAATTGACTGTTGTCCAGTTTTCCCACCTTGAACAATTTTTTTAACTTTTTCAATTCTAAATTTATATATTAATTCTTCTAGATATGGTATCCAATCTTTTACACACGCAATCACAATTGCATCGATATTAGGATTTTTTTCAAAATGCTCAAGCGTATAAATTATTATTGGCTTATTACAAATTTCTAAAAACTGCTTTGGTTTATCTTTAGTTCTCATTCTTGTGCCAACACCACCTGCAAATATTACACCTATATTCATTTTTATTCCTCCTCGTTCCTGTAATAGCATTCTATTGTATGAAATCCACCTCTTTTATCTTCTGGTGGTAATTCCATATAGTTACCATACATTTTTGATAAATACTCATCATAATATTTCATTCCTTTTAGAGTTAAACCTTCAAAATTCATATCTAAAGTTTCAGAATAGATTTTACAATTAAATATTTCTTTTCTTCCTCTTGCACCACCCACAACACTTCCAACATATTTTGATGTATAAAAATCATGTTTTTTTGCATATTTTAATATTCTATTATATGTTTTTAACTTTCCCATTTTTTCATAAGGTTTTTGTAAAAGTCTTTTAATGAAATTTACGTTTTTTTCGTATTTATTAATAACTATACCTAATCTTCCTCGTAAAAACCTTATAATAAATTCATAAATATATGCTATGATTTTATTATTTCCGAAACCATCTAGAGGAAATATATCTATAAAAATGCCATACTCATCAATATCAATAATATTTTTTTCTTTTACATAAGTATTTGTATCAATCAATTTAGCCCAAGACCATACATAATCCTTACAATTTTCCATTGATATAATTTTGTATCTTCCTTTTGATTCTATACCTATTAATTTATCATAATCCTTTCTTGGCATTGCAACATCAATATCGTCATCCCAAGGAATAAACCCCTTATGCCTAACCGCACCTAGTAGCGTTCCTCCTGCTAAAAAATAATTTAAATTATTCTCTTTACAAATTTTATCAAAATACTTTAATTCCTCTAATCCAATTTTATGTATCTCTTCTATAGTATCAATTCTTTTCATGTATCATACTCCCTTTATTATATACTACTTGATTAATTTCATTATTCTAGAACCATTTTTGAAACCAAATATAGACCATAGAAATTTTGCAATATTATATTTAAATCCTTTAACTTTTTTCAGTATTACTTTATTTTCATTTATATTATTATATATTTGTTTCAGATGTTCTTTATCCTCAACATGGTAAATTGTTGTAATTGTATTTAAATATTTTTTTGCAAACATTTCATATATCTCTTTATTTTCCTGATTATAATATTTATAAAATAATCTGCTAAAAACCTTTAATTGACCTATAATCGCATTATAACTTATACTATTTGTTATTGAACCATCTCTATTAGTTCTATAATTAATAATATTAATATTAGTATATTTCTTGTTAGTAGCTTTATCAAAGAAATCCAAGAAGAAATCACAATCTTCTGCGCAAATTAATTCTTTAGCAAATTCAATATTATTTTCATCAATTACTCTTCTATTAAATACATTTCTCCATACAGCCCAAGGAATTTCATTTAAATAAATTAAATAATCATTTAATACATCTATTCTTTTTAATATATAATCATTTTGATTAGATTCACTACCATAAATGTTATAATTTCCAGATAATATATCAACTTCCTCTTCATCAAGTATGTTAGCAATTTTTTGAAGTACACCGGCATTCAATGTATCATCGCCATCCAAGAACATAATATATTTACCTTTTGCAGCTTTTATTCCTGCATTTCTAGCATCAGATATTCCTCCGTTTTCTTTATGAATTACAACAATATTTGAATACTTTTTCTTATATTCATCACATATCCTTCCTGAATTATCTGGTGAGCCATCATCAACTAAAATCAATTCATAATTATCATAATTTTGATTAACAACTGTTTCTATACATTCCTTTATATAGCTTTCTACTTTATAAATTGGAACAATAATACTAAACATTTTCATTTTTCACACCTCTTTTTTGATATGATTTTTAAATTCTGCTTTTTTTATTCAACCATAACAGAATCATTACAGGCACATACTTAACAATTACTTTTCCAACTATCATTTGAACATTTCCATTTAAACAACAAAACGCCAATTGAAATACCAAAAAAATCTTCATATACATTTCTAAATAATTATTGTATGTTTTTCTATAGCTTTTCCCTTCTAAATACATTACAATTATCATTATAACAATTGTCATAACCGTAGGTAATGCCATCGAAAAATAAGCTACTGAAGATACAACCATAGGCACAATTTGTGATGTATTTATTCCTTGCAATACGTACAAATTATAATAATTATTTAACCTATTGTTTTGATTAATATAGTGGCTAATCATAGGAAGTGATCCAAAAAAATCATTAAATAATGTTTTTATTCCTATTTCCTGCTTATAATATTTTATAGCATCAATCCCTAAAGCAATTGGTCTAATATTTGAAGTATATTCCTGTATATCACCTACTGATTCAGTCAATACATAACTAAAATCCGAATTATTATCGTATTTATAATTAAATTTACTAACAGTTACTGCAGTAATACTCGTTACAAGAATAACTGACGCCCCTATAAGCAATATACGACCTTTCCATTTAAAAACCTTATCTGTAATAAGGACAAAAATAACTAACGGAATAATCATATTTAATCTGTTGTAACCTGTACTTAACAATGTATACAGTAGCATTGTAAAATATGAGTATAATATATATTTATTTTTTTTAGTTTTTTGATACTTAATTATAAACGTATTTATTAATATTCCCATTATAATGGTCTTAAATGTAACAGCAACAATATTAATTATATTTGAGTCTTTTTCTTGTTCTACAAACTCATCACTAAAAAGCAAGAGTTTTTCTGGCTTGAAATAACTTGGATACAATACCGCTAGAATCATTCCAACGATGAGAAAGATAAGTAAAACACTCTTTATTCTTATTTTTTCAAATTTATATTCTTCTTCACTTTTTGTTTCAATATTACCGATAAAAATATTTACCTAATAACAAAATAATAAAATTAATTGAAACAAGTTCAATTATCATATAGACAATAGCCGTAGAATAACTACTTTGAGTTGCAAGTCTGCAATAAAAAGATGGCTCAGAATAATCTTTTAACATAACAATAATGAAAATTGCAAAAACATATTTTATGTACATTAGAATATTAACAAGTAATAAGCCCTTATTTTTTTTACTATAACAATGCAATGCTTTATTGACTGTAAATAAGACAACATAAGCTATAGGTATATACTGCATGCCTTCATATTGTTCAGCTTTATTTGAAATTATTGTAATAAACGATACAATTATAGTTGAAACTATAACAAATAAACTATATTTGTCATATGCACTAACTTTTTTCATTTATCCATTTCCTTTCTTACTTCCTCATAAAATATCCTTTTCTTTTCTTCTAATGCACCATTACAATAGCTAATGCAATTGTTATAATTTCTATTTGCCTCTTTAATTAAATTTTCTTCATTTGAAATCAGTTTTATTAGAACTTTTGCTATTTCTTTTTTATTCTTTTTTGCAAATAGATACTCGTTATTTATTAGCTCTGGAATTCCACCAACCTTACTTCCGATACATGGGCAACCTCTGCTCATAGCTTCAACAACCGATCTTGGCAATCCTTCTGTATTACTTGGTTGAGCATAAATATCAATTTCATCTAACCAATTAAATATCTCATTATGATTTAATGGTCCTATAAAGTTAATCCTATCCAAAACATTATATTTTTTTGCAATTTTTACTAATCTTTCTGTATCTCCAGGTCCTACTAATTGATATTCAATATTATTAATACCTTTATTCATTAATTCACTTATTGCTTTTATTACATATTCTTGTCCTTTGTATTTTACACTTACTATACCAATAGTCCCAATAATAATTTTATCTTTCATACTCTTGATTTTTTCAATACGTTTACTTAAATTATCAATATTTAGATTATCAATAATTACATCAGAACAACCTATATTATTATTAGAATTTGGATATCTTCCTTGTAAAAATTTTTGAGTAACATATATTACATTTGTTGCTCTTCTTACGTGTTTCTTAGTTTTTAAGTACATAATAGGTGCAACTATTTTTCCAGCAAAACTATGGTGTCTTAATGAATCCCATGGGCATCCAACTAATTCTATAATATGATTTTTTTGCTTTTTTTCTACAATACTTGCAGCTAGATTTCCTATATTACTAGGCAATCTTATAATAATTATATCTGCTTTATCAATCTCATTTTTTAAAATTTGCGTACACTTTTTTTTGTTAAACATGATTCCATTTACAGATGCAAGATTTGGACATTCAACTATTTTATACTTATTTTTATTTAGCGGTAGGTAGTTTTTTTCTAATTTTTCGTTTATTGTATTATGTACCCTAATTGCAATTGAAATATCATTTCCCAACACTTCATATTTTTCAAATAGTTCATCGTTAAAACCAATCCCATAATAATTACCTAATTCGTCTTTTTCAATTGGTCCATCATGGCAAAACAAAACTTTCATATATTCTTCTCCATTATTTCTTTATAAATTTCTAGGATTCTATTTGCTGTATTGTTTATGTCTAACAATTCACGAACCCTTTTTTGACCATTACTAGCCATTTGTAAGGCTTCTTCTTTTTTCTCAATTGCACTATC
Organism: Lachnospiraceae bacterium Phil5; assembly: GCA_002633185.1. Lineage (GTDB taxonomy): Bacteria > Bacillota > Clostridia > TANB77 > CAG-508 > CAG-492. The sequence goes on along the minus strand of NWBM01000002.1, from coordinate 143,897 downwards.
AATTACTTGTGCTAAAGAAAAAGGGTTTTTAACTTCACATAAATATCCTGTTTTTTTATCAATTACTATATCTGGAAATCCACCTATATTAGTTGCAATCGTTGGAACACCTGCCGCTAAACTTTCTGCAGCACCACCTAAATTTTCACTATGAGAAGGATGAACTGCAATGTCTAGTTCTTTATAAATCATTTTCATGTCATTTCTGAAACCTGTAAAGATTATGTTTTTTAAATCTTTTTTTTGAGCATATTTTTCAACTTTCTGCATATATTTTTTTGAATTTCCCCATGGTCCACCAATTATTAATGCTGTAATATTATCATATTTTTTATTAATAATTTCAATTGCATCAATAAAATCTTCATGTCCCTTTATTCCTCTCTTCTGGCCTAAATACCATTTAGGTTTATAAAAATAACTTACCATTCCAATTAATATATTATCATTAGGTATATTATATTGTTTATGTAATATATCAGTTGAATTCGCATACTGTTCTATCGTATTTCCTCCATAACCTCCATAATAAGCAAGAAATACTCTTTCTTTACCTATTCCTTCATTCAAATATACATTCTGACTCTTTACACAAGAAGGAGCCCAATAATCAAATTGATTTGCAGTTATTAAATCTATTTTTTTAAATATTTTTGATTCTAAATGCAATGGTCCTGGAACCTGAAATAATCTTGGAATCTTGGATTTTTTTAATGCTAACCTGCACATAATTATATTAGTAACAAAGTGAGTATGAATAATTTCAGGTTTTTCTTTCTTTACAATGTTTCTTATATTTTTTATTCTTGAAATAATTTTCCAAGGCTTTAAAATTGGTAAGGAAAAATCTGCAATACAAATTTCCATATCATTTTGAATATATTTTTGAGCTACAACACCCTGTGCATCTGGTAAAACAGTAATAATATTTATTCCTTTTTCCTTAAGATACTTTGCTTGTTCAAAAGCCCAATTAGCACCTTGACTTGTTTTTACAATTTGTAAAACTTTCATTAGCAACCTCTCAATTATCTTTTTTAAATTTAGCTGGAATTCCTATATAAACTCCATTTTTTACAATATTTTTTACTACGACAGCCCCTGCACCTATTATACTGTTATCTACTATACTAATATTGTTTTTTATAATGCTACCTGCTCCAATATGTGTATATTCTCCAACTTTAACAGTACCACATAATGTAGCATTTGGAGATACATGAACATTATCTTCAATAATATTGTCATGTTCAATAATAGTGCCTGTATTAATTATGCAGTTATTACCTATTTTTGCACTTGAATTGATACAAGCATTAGCCATAATAACAGTACCTGTTCCAATATGTACACCCATTCCAATTACAGCTGTAGGATGAATTGCAGTATAATAATTCAATTTATATTTTTCAAAAATCTCTTTCCTAACATAGTTATTTCCTATGGCAATAACAAAAAATAAGTTTTTATTTTCTTGTTGAAGTTTTTCACAATCTTCTACTTTACCTATAACTGTAAATTTTTCTATAATAACATCTCCAACATCTTTGCTATCATCTAAAAATCCTACTACATTATCTCCACTTTTTACTACTATATCCGCAATAACTTTGCCATGCCCTCCAGCACCTATTATTACCACATTTTTAGCCATTTGCTATTTTCTCCTTAACTTCCATATTTCTTCTTTGTAAAACATCAAATCTTTCTACAGTTGCTTCGCCTTGTTGTGATATTCCTTCACGTTTCCATACTTTTGCAATAGTTTTTAAAACTATTTTTAAGTCCATACCGCATGTTAAATTGTTTTTATACTCAATATCTTTCTTAAATTTTTCTTCCCAAGTAATAGTATTTCTACCACTAACTTGAGCCAACCCTGTAAGACCAGGTCTTACATCATGCCTATGTTTTTGCTCATCATTATAATACTCTAAATATTCTACTAACAATGGTCTTGGGCCTACTATAGACATATCACCTTTTAATATATTTACTAATTCCGGTAATTCATCTAAGCTAGTACTTCTTAAGAATTTACCGAATTTCGTCAATCTTTTTTCATCTGGTAATAACTTACCATTTTCATCTTTTTCATCGGTCATTGTTCTAAATTTATATAATTCAAATATCTTGGCATCTTTCCCTGGTCTTTTTTGTTTAAATATTACAGGTTTACCTAGTTTAATTCTAACCAATAAATAGGTAACTAACATAACCGGACTTAATATAATTAATGCTAACAAACTAAAAGTAAAATCCAACACTCTCTTAAAATATTTAGCATACATAAGCCAAATCCCCTTTTTCTTCATTCTTCAAAATTACTAAATAATCTAAAACTCCAGTAATTTTCAAAAAAATCCTTAATATTAAGCCTGGTTCCACAACCCTTTAATAATCCTAACAACTGCTTCTTGTTCTTCTCTAGTCATCTTACTATCAGAAGGCAAACAAACACCTCTATTAAATAAATCTTCACCTACAGCATTTTCACCAACCTTAACGAAATCACAATTTGCAAAAACAGGTTGCAAATGCATTGGTTTCCATACAGGTCTAGATTCAATATTTTCTTTTTCTAAAGCAACCATAACATCAATAGGCTTAACCTTAGACCCTTCCTTAATAGTCATAGCAGACAACCAATGATTAGGCTTAGTTTCCTCAACAACAGGTTGCATTTCAATATCATCAATATCCTTAAACGCATCTTTATAAAAATCATAAATTGCAGTCTTCTGTTCAATTCTCTTATCCAAAACCTTTAACTGTCCTCTACCAATTCCCGCAACAATATTACTCATTCTATAGTTATAACCAATCTCCTTATGCTCATAATGACGTTCTTTTTCTCTAGATTGTGTTACCCAAAATCTAACCTTCTCTATTCTTTCCTTATCCTCAGAAACTAACATTCCACCACCACTTGTTGTGATGATTTTATTTCCATTAAATGAATACACACCATATTTACCAAATGTTCCAGTTTCTTTTCCTTTATATGTAGACCCTAAACTCTCTGCCGCATCTTCTATTAATGTTACATTATGCTTATCACATATTGCCTTAATCTCATCAATTTTAGCTGGATTTCCATATAAGTAAACTACTATAACAGCTTTAACATTCGGATATTTTTCAAATGCCTTTTCTAATGCCTTTGGATCCATGTTCCATGTATCTTTTTCACTATCTATAAATACAGGTGTAGCACCTTGATATGTTATTGGATTTGCTGTTGCAGAAAATGTTAAGTCTGAGCAAAATACTATGTCTCCTTTTCCAACACCTGCTGCTTTAAATGCCATATGTATCGCTGCTGTTCCTGCTGATAATGCTGCTGCATATGATGTTCCAACATAATCAGCTAATTCTTCCTCAAATTTATTTACATTTTCTCCAAGTGGTGCTATCCAGTTTGTGTCAAATGCCTCTTTTACATATTCTTTTTCATAACCTTCATCAGACATATGTGGTGATGATAAAAATATTCTTTTTTCCAATTTCGTTTCCTTCTTTCCATTTTTTTCTAATATATTAAATTTTCTTTCTATTATGCTTTTCATATAATTTCGGCTATTTAGTGTACTAAGTCTTACTCTCAACAACCTCATTACCTTTACTCTCCCTATAAGTAGGCACTAACTCAGCAATAACCTTCTTAATCTCATCTTTTTGCTCATTAGTACAATTATCAAGCAACTTATTAAGTTCACTAAGCTTATGCTTAATATCCTTCATATCAATCTCCATAGGCTTAGCAATATGGATCTTATCAAACTTAGTCTGAGTTAATCCCTCTTCAGCCATAAGCAATTCCTCATACAACTTCTCTCCCGGTCTCAATCCAGTAACCTTAATAGGAATATCAACATTAGGCTCTAACCCAGAAAGTTTTATCAAATTAACAGCCATATCATAAATCTTAACAGGCTCTCCCATATCTAGCACGAAAATCTCTCCACCTTCAGCACCAGACATAGCCTGTAATACCAATGAAACAGCCTCAGGTATTGTCATAAAAAATCTTGTAATATCCTTATGTGTAACAGTAACAGGTCCACCATTAGCAATTTGCTTTTTAAATAATGGAACAACCGACCCATTACTTCCAAGTACATTTCCAAAACGTACTGCAGCATATTCAGTATCACTTACCTTATTCTTAGCCTGAACTATCATTTCACATAAACGCTTTGTTGCACCCATAATATTTGTTGGGTTAACAGCTTTATCTGTTGAAATTAAAATAAATCTTTTAACTCCATATTCATCCGCACAATTTACTGTGTTATATGTTCCAAATACATTGTTTTTAATAGCCTCTAATGGGCTTGTTTCCATTAATGGCACATGTTTATGTGCAGCTGCATGGAATACCAAGTATGGTTTATATTGTGCAAATATCTCTCCTAAACGCTTTTTATCTCTAACACTTGCAACAATTGCTTCAATATTAGCTTTAGGAAAATTAAACCTTAATTCTTGTTCTATGCTGTACAAATTATTTTCATAAATATCTACAATAACCAATTTCTCTGGCTTATATTTTATAATTTGTCTACATAGCTCAGACCCAATAGATCCTCCGCCACCTGTTACCAGAACAACTTTATTTTGAATTAATTTTCCAATGTTTTTATTGTCTAATTTTATAGGCTCTCTACCTAATAAATCCTCTATTTCAACATTTCTGAAATTTTGCATTAACGATTTATTTTTTATTAAATCTGCTGTACCAGGTAATATTCTAACTTTACATCCTGTTTCCTGGCATATTTCTAATATTTTTCTTCTTCCTTCACTTGATATATTAGAAATTGCGAAAAATATAAGGTCTACTTTTTGTTCCTTACATATTCGCGGTATATCATATCTTGTTCCTAATATCTTAGTTCCAAGTATTACATAGTCAATTTTATTTGTATTGTCATCTATTAATCCAACAATATTGTATTTATCTTTCATGCTGTTTCTTATTGTTGTTAATAATATTTTTGTAGCTTCTCCAGCTCCAATTACTAATACATTTTTCTTTGTTGAAGACTCTTCATTTTCATCGTCTTTATTATTGTTATTATCTAATTTAAAATTTAAAATGCTTCTTAATACTACTCTATAACCTACTATTCCCATTACGCAAATTATTCCAGATATTAAATGAGTTCGTAAGTCTAGTAGTTCAATTTTGGTGAAAATTTTTAATAATATCATAATTGCACATGACATTGCGCCCACAACAACATAAAATATATAATCCACTAATGTTTCATATCTTGTCATATTTCTGTATGTTTTTAGTATTTGTAAAAGTCCAATATATACAATGCATGAAATTACTACTGTATTTAAAAATGCTGATAAAATATTGCTGTTTAATATTGTATTGTTGGTTAAAATTACCTCTGTAATATAGTAACTAAATATTACTACAAAAACGTCTAATAATCTTAATATAATGTTTCTGTGCTTTTTTAGATATTTCACTTTTTTTCCTCCTTTTGTATACCTGTAAATTATATTCTAAAAAGAATTTCATTGCAAGTGTTTTATGTATTTTTTTGTCAATTTTTGTATTATTTTTTTACGCAAAAAAACACCTATTTGAATTATTTTTTTGACTTAAAATTCCAATTCAAACAGGTGTTATTTTTATCTAAAAAAACCTCTTTTTACTTTTATTTCTGTAGGTTTTTCAATTTCAAATAAACTATCATCCAAAATGTGTTTTGCATTTTTTGTAGTAAGTCTTTCAAATTTTTCTCTGCTAATATACTTTAAAAATTCTTTTCTAACCTTGTAAAAATGTGCATATATATGACCATTTCTATGGGTATCAGTTCCTAAAAAATGAATCATATTACTTTTTAACATTGTAATAATGGTTTTTTGTGCACTTTTTCCATATTGTCCCATAATGCTTCCATAATTGCTTTGCATTAAAACACCTTTTGCAATTAATTCTCTTAGCACTTCAGGATTTTCTTGTACAAACCCATATCTTTCAGGATGTGCAAGTACAGGAATAGCTCCTGTTTCTTTTATTTGCATAATCAAATTATGTAAATTCAACAACCTGCTATTCATTGGTAATTCAAATAAAACATACCTACTTCCAGCAAGTCTTGCAACAGTCCCATTTTGTATTAATTCTCCAATATGTTCTGAAATATAAACTTCGTTACCATGGTATATGTTTACAGCTATATTATTGTCTTCAAGTTTTGTTCTGAATTCTTCAATTTTGGGTTGTATTAACTCATAGCTATTTTCAAAACTTCCTTCTATATAATGTGGAGTTAATATAATATCTGTAAAACCCGCTTCTACTGCCATTTTTAAGCAAGTAAATGATTCTATTACATTACGTGATCCATCATCAACATTATTTAATAAATGGGAATGTATATCTATCATAACAAATCTCCTTTTTACACTTTAAGCTTTATACTTAGTATTCATATATTATTTTGTTTCTAAGTATCTTGTTAATTGTTTTAATAGCATATTTAATTCTTCATCATCTTTTATTTTGTTATCGCCTGTTGTTTCATTATTACTACTTTCTGCATCTATTTGATTACTGTTAGCTTCATTTTCAATTTTTGAGTTGTCATCATCAACTTTATCTAATTTTTGTTTGATTTCTTCCACTTGGTTTTCTTCTTCATTATTAAAACTTTTTCCAATTCCCTTAAATACATCAAACATAGATTTCTTTTTAGGCTCAGCTAAAACAAGAGAACTTTCATAATAATATGATTTTCCATATACTTTTCTATTTGATGGAGTATTGTTTAAAATAACTCCTCCAACTCTTCCGCCAACATTTTCTATATGCTTTTTAATTGTTTTTAGAATTTCCATTTTTGTTTTCTTGTATGAAGCAACAATAAGCGTTGTTCCTACATATCTTGAAATTGCCAAAGCATCTGTAACCATTGTACTTGGGGTAGAATCATAAATTACCACATCAGCCATACCGTTTAACACTTTCATTAAATCTATCATTTTTGCACTTGTTAATAATTCAGATGGATTTGGTGGCACAACCCCAGCTGGTATTACATATAAATTTTCTATCATTGTAGGTTGAATATATTCACCAAGTCTTTCCTCTGGCTTATCAACTGAAAGTATTAAATAGTTAGATAACCCCTTGCTATTTGATAATTCAAATATTTCATGCATTCTTCCTCTTCTCATGTCTGTATCTACCATAATTACTTTCTTACCAGCTTGTGCAAATGTTACAGCTAAATTTGCTGCTATCCAGCTTTTTCCATCTCCAGATTGAGTACTTGTAAATAATATAGATTTCTGGTTTGAACTTGCATTCATAAATTGTACATTAGTTCTTAAAGTTCTAAATATTTCAGATACAGATGATTTAGGAGATGTAAATGTTATTATTTCGTTTTGCATTAATATAAACCTCCTTTACCTATATTATTGTCTTTCATTGTTGGAATTGATGCTAATACTGAAACATTCAATTCTTTTTCAATATCTTCAGACGATTTTACTGTTGTATCTAGTAAATTAGAGATTAATACATATGCAATTGAAACAACTAAACCAATTGCAGCGAAAATTAATATATCTCTTATATGTGATATATTGTATGGTGCTGTAGGTTCTTCAGCTTCATCTACTATATAAACATTGCTTATTTTATATATTTCTTTTACTCTTTGTGAAAATATTTTTGCAATTTCATTTGCAATATTTTTTGCATCTAATGCATTTTCATTTGTAACAGTTATTTTTATAAGCTCTGTTTCTTTAACTAAACTAACTGATACATTTTTCTTTAATGTTTCTTCACTTATTGTTAATTTTAAATTCTTTTTAACTTCTCTTAATATATTTTTAGTTTTTACAAGTTCGCTATATGTTGATACTAATTTTTGATTTAATGTTAAATCTGATTGTGTAATTGTTTGTTGTGATGATGAACTTGTTCCTTCTTTAACAATCATATCTGATTGAGCTAAAACTAAGGTTGTATATGCCTTGTATTTTGGCTTAACAAATGCATAAGAATATACTGCACCTAAAATTAAAAATACAATGACTATACCTATTATTTGTAGTCTTTTGTTCCAAAAAATTTTTAATAATTGCTTTAAATCTAGCTCTTCCATGTTCTCCCACTCTTTCTTATATACGGTCTGTGCGATATTATATCAAAACTTTTCTTCACTTTCAAGTATTTTACTTTAGTTTTTTGCTATATTCTTATGTTTTTTATTATTTTTGTTTACGTTTTGGCTTATGTCTCATATATTCTGATAACAACATACTAGAAAATCCTAGAATTGTAATTAGTATTCCGATTACAAATATTTTTTGTATTAAGTTATTTAATATATATACTAATGTTCTTGAGAATGCCCAATTCAAAATTAATATATTATTTATTGCTAAATTGATTACTGAAAACCCTTTTATTATTATAAAAAATACTCCAGCTGTTATAAATGCAACACCTATTGATGGTTCATATACTTTAAACATAATTAATGCTAAAATTAATATTGCTATACTTAAACTAATTACTGCTATGTTCAATATTTTGTGAATCTTCTGTATGTACGAACCTATTTTGTTTAATACATCTTGTGAGTAAAAAATATTTGATTTATATGCATCTATTACAGATTTTTCGAATTCTTCTATATCTGCTTTTGTACTTTCAGTTACAACATGATTTTCTTCCTCTATTTGTTTTTGGATATTTTCATGCAATTTTTTCTTTAATTTATCTGTATCAATTTCAACTTTTTTATTGTTATATAAGCCATCTATTACTTTATTCATATCTTCTTGAACTTGGTATTCTGTTATTACATCATCTAAAACTTTGTTATCAAATCCTGATTGCAATACATAATCATTTGCTGTATCGTTTATTATACTATATATATTGTAATAATAGTTTGTATCTTTCATTGAAGTACGTATATTTACCTCACTAAATAATGCAGAATTTATATAACCTAAAATAAAAACAGCAATTATTGATAATGATAACACAAATGCCAATATAAAAGATATTATTTTCTTTGCTCGTTTCATTTATCTCATTCCTTTATTTTAATATTTATTTGTTTTTATTGTATTCTACTTGCAAAAACAACAAATCTGTCTTTTTTATCTCCTAGCGTATTTACTGGATAACATGTATACAGCATTAAAATTTCCTCTTCTTTTTGAACAGGTAATTCATCTACGTGGTACATATTTATTATTTTTGTATCATATACTTTATATTTAAATTCGCCATATGGTGTTAGTATTTCAATTATTGCATCTTTTTCTATTTTAGGTAAGTTGTACAAATAATTTCTATTGTTGTGGCCCATGCAAATTATACTTCCACCCTCTCCTGGGAAATATGCGCCACTTGTTTGTCCAACTCCATATCTTAAATAAGCAAGCTTGTCTCCATAGTATAAAGGAAGATTAATATCTAATGATTCTATTTTTATATTTGCATATCTTGTTCCATATTCTGGATAAGAAGTTATTGTTTTCTTTTCAACATCAAATTTTATATCTTTTATCATTTTATTATTTGTATTTATAGATATCATATCTGCGTAGTTTATTGCCGCTTTTATTTGTTTTCCGAATAAAAGTTTAATTGCAGTTACAATTACTATAAGACTAATAAAAGCAACTATTATATCCATAATAATTGCTTCTATAGTTTTCCATTTAATTTGCTGTTTAGTTCTACTATGTGTGTGAGTAGTACTATTATGCATTAGCTTTCTTTCTTGCTACTACATATGCAATACCGGCAATTAATACTACACCTGCTGCAATAGCATAAATATAATTTGTTGAACCTGTTTTTGCTAATTGTGGTTCTGTTGTAGAAACTGCGTTTCCATTTTCATCAACATAAACACCCCAATATAAAGAATCAACTTGTGTTCCATCTTTATATACATCCAATCTTTTTTCTGTTCCATCATAAGATACTGTGTATCCTAATATTGATGCAACTTTTCTAGAATATTCTAATAATTGTTGTTTCTTTTCTACTGTGCTTAATTTTTCTGGTGAAGCAGCTCCATCATCATTCATTAATTTAAGTGCATTTTCGATTATGCCTTTAACTTCTGTTGCTTGAGCATCTGTTACATCATTCTCTTTAAAGAATTTTTCTAATTTAACTTTGTCTGTATCACGAATTTTAACTTTTGCTCCTCCAATTTCGTGTACACTGTATAAATACTCCTCTAATTCAGCTTCTGTTGTTGCCATTGAAACTGTTCCTAGCATTAACATTGCTACTAATGCTATTAATAATGTTGAAAATACTTTTTTCATAACTTTAATCATCCTTTCTTTTTCTTTTGCATTTAACATGCTTTTAATTAATTGTGTATTTCAATTTGGGTTTATTCTATCACTAAATATTTTTTATTGCAAGATTTTTTGTAAAAAAAATTGTCACTCTATACATTAAATCTGAATAAAACAATATCTCCATCTTTCATTATATATTCTTTTCCTTCAGAACGAACTAATCCTTTTTCTTTGCATGCAACCATTGAACCTTCTCTTATTATATCGTCATATGTTACAATTTCAGCTCTAATGAAGCCTCTTTCTATATCTGAGTGGATTTTTCCAGCAGCTTGTGGTGCTTTTGTTCCTTTTTTTATTGTCCATGCACGTACTTCTGGTTCACCTGCTGTTAAGAATGACATTAATCCTAATAAATCATAACTTGCTTTAATAACTTTATCTAAGCCAGATTCTGTTAATCCCAATGCTTCAAGCATTTCTTTTTTGTCATCTCCTTCAAGTGATGCAAGCTCTTCTTCTATTTTGATACAAAGTGGTATTACTTGTGCATTTTCTGTTTTAGCATATTCTATTACTTTTTTAACATTTTCATCTTGTTCTGGATTTTCTAATTGTTCTTCAGATACATTCGCTATATATAAGCTTGGCTTTCTTGTTAATAAGAATGTATCTTTTATTAATTCTTCCTCTTCTTCATTTAATTCAACTGTTCTAGCACATTTTCCAGCTTCTAATGCTGATTTTAGTTTTTGTAATACATCAATCTCCACTTGAGCTTTTTTATCTGCTTTTAATTTAATTTTAGCTCTATCTAATCTTTTATCAAGTGTTTCTATATCTGCGAAAATAAGCTCTAAATTGATAGTTTCAATATCTCTTAAAGGATCTATTGAACCATCAACATGAACAACATTTGGATTTTCGAAACATCTTACAACTTGGCAAATGCTATCCACTTCTCTTATATGTGATAGAAACTTGTTTCCTAGCCCTTCACCTTTACTTGCTCCTCTTACCAAGCCTGCTATATCAACAAATTCAATAACAGCGTGAGTTACTTTTTCTGGATTATAAATTTTTGCTAATTCATCTAATCTTTCATCTGGAACTGGTACCACACCAACATTTGGCTCTATTGTACAGAATGGATAGTTTGCACATTCTGCGCCAGCATTTGTTATTGCGTTAAATAATGTACTTTTTCCTACATTAGGTAACCCTACTATACCTATTTTCATAATATCTACTTCCTTTCTTTGCCATTAGGGACACGTCCCCAATTGTACCATTTTTTTCCCTGCCCTATATTTAGAGCAGGGAATTGTCTTTAGTTTGTTTTATTTACTGTATTTGTTGTATTCGTTGTTTTTGTGGTATTTGTAGTATTTGTGATTTTTGTTTCATTTTTTGTAGTATTTTGTGATTTATTTTTAGCTTCTTCTTCAGCTTTTTTCTTGGCTGCAGCCTCTTCCTCGGCTTTTTTCTTTGCCGTGGCTTCTTCCTCGGCTTTCTTCTTAGCTGCCGCTTCCTCTTCCGCCTTTTTCTTTGCCGTAGCTTCTTCCTCGGCTTTCTTCTTAGCTGCCGCTTCCTCTTCCGCCTTTTTCTTTGCTGCGGCTTCTTCCTCAGCTTTCTTCTTAGCTGCTGCTTCCTCTTCCGCTTTTTTCTTTGCAGCCGCTTCCTCTTCTGCCTTCTTTTTAGCATCTTCCTGAGCCTTTGTTTTCCATGGATTGTTTGGATCTGGGTCTGTTGGATCCCATCCTCTATATGGATCTCCTGCCCAACTAACTTTAGATGCAGATGGTTTTCCAAGCGGCCCTGGGTTTGATGATCCGTAAAATTGTACAGATGTACCAACAGGACAATTATTGTAAATCCATTTTGCATCTGCAACCGTTAAGCGAATACAACCAAGTGATCTATTCTGACCAAGCCTATCATATTCCCAGTATTCAAGCGTTGAATTATCATTTTGTTTTAAATATGGAACAGAATGAAATAAAACTCCTCCAAATATTCTAGTACAATATTGCCCCCAAACAGGTCCAATTAATTGTCCCCATCTAGATTTTCCTAAAGTTTTATATGTTCCATTATTATAAATTGAAGTATTCGCACCTGTTGAACATATCATTGCTTTAACAGGAACTGTGTAATTTCCATTACTATCTTTTCCATATATTGTAACTGTATTAGCAATATAATTTACTTTTATATAATATGGAATTCCATTATTTGCATTGCTTGTAACAGTTGTTTTTTGTATCTCTTCCTTCTTTTTTGTTTCTTCCGTTTTTTTCTTTGCCTCTTCAGTCTTTTTCTTTGCTTCTTCTTCAGCCTTTTTACTTGCTTCATCTGAATTCTTTTCTTGTTCTTTTTGCTCTTCTTGTAATTTAGCATTTTCATCTACAAGAGATGCATCTAATGCATTTTCATCATCAACTGTATTAGGAATTGTATCATCTACTAAAACAATGTATTCATCATTCAAATTAGAATTATCATTTTTCCCAGTACTTATTTGCTGTGCATTTGTATTAACTTTTTTATTGTTCTTGTTAACTATGTAACCTGCACTAACACCTATTGCAAGTCCTATAATCAAAACAGCTATAATTGATACCACTGTAATAATTATAGCTTTTTTCTTATTATTCATCTTAATATTTTCTTCCATTATAAACAAAACTCCTCTTTTTATAGCGAATCTATTATAGCAATAATATCCTCACGTTGTCAAAATATGTATAAATTTCTTCGCATTTTTATCATAAGTTGGAGCTTACAACGGGAATCGAACCCGTGACCTCCACCTTACCAAGGTGGCACTCTACCGACTGAGCTATGCAAGCAATTTTCTGCTGTTAAAAAACAATGTTGTTAAAAATCAATTTTCAGCAATATTACGAATAGCTTTTTTGCGTATCCTTTGAATTGCATTGTCTACAGATTTAACAGGAGTATTTAACTTTTCAGCAATCTGAACATATGATTCACCTTGAGCAAATCTATTTAAAACCTTTTTTTCAAAATCACTTAAAGATTTATCAATTGCCTCTTCTACAGCAAAATAATATTCTTTTTTTGTAATAGTGTCTAATGGATCTTCTGTTGTATTTGAATCTAGCACATCAATAACAGTGTCAGTTTCATCATCTTCATATGCTGACATGTTAAGAGATAAATATGAATTAAGTGGCATGTGTTTTTGCCTATTAGATGTTTTAATTGCAGTAATTAATTGTCTTTCAATACAAATATTAGCAAATGTTTTAAAAGAAGAATTCTCATTTTCGGTATCAAAGTTTTTTACTGCCTTATATAATCCAATTAATCCCTCTTGAACTATGTCTTCTCGTTCTGCCCCAATCATAAAATACTTTCCAACTTTCATGTTTACAGTATCTTTATATTTATTAATTATGTAATCTAAGGCAGCTTCTTCTCCACTCTTTGCTAATTTAACAATTTCTTCATCTTTTAACTCATTAAAATTTTCTATGCTTTTTTCTAAGTTTGCATTAGACATTTTTCTTTAATTCCTCCTGCTGATGTTATATCCAGACAACACTATTATTATCATTAAACCCTTGGTATGTCAATAGATTTTTTCAAAAAATATCTTGTATTTTCTTCCAATTTGTGAAATAATATAAAAGTATAATTATAAATTTTTTAAGGGGGATTTTTAAATGAAAAAATCAGTTAAAATTATTATAGCTATTGTAGCTGTATTAGTTGTACTTGGAGCAACAGTTGCAGGATTGTTTTTCGGTGGTGTTTTCGATTTATTAAAGCCAACACGTAAAGCATGGACAAAACAAGTACAAAAAGCTCTTGGCTTGGAAAAAGTTAAAGTTACAGATTATGCAGATTTCTTAGATGAATATAAAGATATTTATAATAAGCCATTCACAAGTAAAATGAATGTTTCAGCAGAACTTAATATTTCTGAGCTAGACAAGGATGTTCAAAAAACTATAAACAATAGTAAAATTGTTTTAGAAACAAATCGTAAGCCAGATTCTAAGGAGAATCAAGTTAAAATAACTTTAAATTCACAAGATGAAGAAGTAATTCAATTAGATGTTATAACCAATAAAGAGAAAGTAGCAATCGGTTCAAAAGATTTATACGACAAATATTTAGCCGTTTCACTAAATGACTTATTTAAAACTGCTGAAAAAAGTGGCGTTAAAACATCAACAAATAGCGTTATTGCTTCTCCAGATTACTCAAAATTAATGGAAAAGTTAGAACAAATTAATCCATATGATTTAATCTATATTTCTAAAGATGATTTAAAATCACTAGAAAAAGCTTATTCAAAAGCAATTGAAAATTCAATTGACAAAGACAACTATACTAAAAAAGGAAACGTAAAAGTTAAAGTTGATGGAAAAGATGTTAGAGCTACCGGATATTACCTAACATTATCTGGTAAAGAAACTTACGAATTAATAGAAAGCTTAACAAAAACAATTAAAGATGATGAAACAACATCAAAACTTATAGCAGAAAAAGCAAATATACTTTTAGATGCTATAGGTGAAGACAAAATTGAAGCAAACGATTCTAAAAAAATTGTAGAACTAGTTATGGATTCTTTAATGGAACAACTTGAATATTCTGCATATGGTGATGAATTAACATCAGCAAAAAAATTAAAAGACATGGATGACCAAGGAATTCAAATAGTAGTATATTCAAAATGGAATAAACCTGTAAGATTAGAAGTAAATTATGTTAAAGACATGAAAGATATTTATGACACAAATACTTTCTTATCAATAGAATATGGTAAAAAGAAAGATATTTATACTTTCCTTCCAGGAGAAAGCAATAGTGTTGTAATTACAGATGAATACAGCAAAAAATCTAAAGAAGAAAGAAAAGGAACTTTAACTGTAGAATATAAATCAATTAAATTTGGAACAATTGATTATGAATTTATTAACAAAAAACACGAATCAAAATTATACTTAAAAGTTAATGTTCCAATATTAAATGTAGAAGCAAGTATGGAATTTTCATCAAAAGGAAATTACAAGAAAGAACCAGTTGAAGTATTATACTCATTAGATGCAAAATTCGGAAAAGAATCAATTAAATTAAAAGCTGAAGGTACTATAGATTATACAGCTGATGTTTCAATACCTTCTCTATCTTCTGACAATTCAGTTGATATTTTTAAACTAGATTCAAAAGAACAAAGTAAATTAATTGAAGATATAATGAAGAAAGCATCTGAAGTTTTACCAGCAAGATTAAAATTATTAGGAATTAATATTAAAGCTGAAGATATATATTCAACCCAAAAAACTACAACCACAACAGCTACTATTCCAACAATTTCTGGAATAACAAAGACACCAACAACCACTACAACAACACCAAAATCATCAGTTTCAACAGACGAAAAACTTATAGCTAAAAAAGAAGAAACAGATGAAGCAATGGGAAAATATATACAAATAATTGAAGTGGGATACAAAAATGGAACTGCCGTTTCAGCTACTATGGCAATGGAATTTAATGACGAAAAAACAGCAACAACTATTCTAACAGCATTAAAAATGGCTAATGACGATAGTTTAAAAGATTACGACATTTCTCAAGATGGTAAAAAAATTGTAATAAAAATGGATATTGATTCATTTATAAAACAAGAAGAACTTTCAAAAGAGGATCTAAAAAAAGATACATTAAAGAAAGATCTTGAAGAAACAGGATATACTGTTACAATTAAATAGTTTTTGGGGTAGATTTTTTGGGACACCTCCAAAAAATCTACCCCCATAATTCTTTATACATCGAATAACTTTTTATTGTTTTTCGCACATATATATTCGTTTCTTTATATGGTATGTTCTCTATGTTTGAGCCGTCTTGTGATATTACTTCTTTTTCAAGCCACATATCTACATTTCCTATTCCTCCATTATATGCGGCTATTGCTAGATAATAGTTTCCATTGTATTTCGTTAGTAAATCATTAAAATATTTTGTTCCAAGCATTATATTTATTTCTGGATCAAACAACATGTCACTTTTGAAATCCTCTATTCCGACTTTTTTCGACAATTCAGATGCTGTTGTGTCCATTAATTGCATTAATCCTTTTGCCCCACTATTTGATTTTGCCTCTTTATTGAAATTACTTTCAACCTTTATTATTGCATAAATCCATAGTGGGTCTATATTATACATTTCTGCATATTTATTTACATATTCAGAATATTCTTGTTTATATATTTTTTTCAAAACATAATTCTGAACATTCATTACTCTGAACAATATAATTAACAATAAAATTATTGCTAATATAATTGTAATTCGTCTTGCAAATTTTTTTTGCATAGGCAATTCTCCTTTGTGCTTATAATATCGATGCTTGGGTTATTTTGCTTCATACCAATTTGATGCTTCTGATGTTTCAACTTTTAAAGGAACATCCATTTTAATTGCCGATTCCATGTTTTGTTTTAAAATTTCAGTAGCTTTTTCTTTATCGTTAATGTTACATTCTAATATAAGTTCATCGTGAACTTGAAGTACAATCTTGCAATCAATATTATTTTCCTTTAATTTTTTATACACGTTTATCATTGCAATTTTCATTATATCTGCTGCAGTTCCTTGAATTGGAGTGTTCATTGCAGCACGTGCTCCAAATTGTCTTACCATATAATTATTTGAAGAAAGCTCTGGAATATACCTTCTTCTGTGGAATAATGTTTCAACATATCCTTGTTTCTTAGCTTCTTCTACTATACTAGACATAAAGTTTTTAATTCCACTATATTTTTCCAAATATTGATTTATATATTCTTGCGCAGCTTTTCTTGTTATTCCTAATTGCTCTGCTAAACCGAATTCACTTATTCCATATACAATTCCAAAGTTAACAGCCTTTGCTGATGAACGTTGTTCTTTTGTTACTTCATTAATTGGAATACCTAAAACCTTTGATGCTGCTTGCTTATGGATATCCTCATCATGTAAGAACGCTTGCATCATATTTTCGTCCTTTGAAATATGAGCTAATACACGCAATTCAATTTGTGAATAATCTGCATCTATATAAACATAACCATCTGCAGGTTTAAACACTTTTCTTAATTGTTTTCCAAGTTCAATTCTTGTAGGTATATTTTGAAGATTTGGCTCTGTTGAACTTATTCTACCTGTTGCTGTTATTGTTTGATGGAAGAATGAATGTATCCTTCCTGTTTTTTCATTTATATATGGAAGTAAGCCTTCAACATAAGTTGAATTAAGCTTCATTAAACTTCTATATTCCAATATTTTATCTATAATTGGATGTTTATCTTTTAGTTTTTCTAAAATGTCTACATCTGTTGAATACCCTGTTTTTGTTTTCTTAATAACTGGAAGTTGTAATTTTTCAAACAAAATCTTACCTAATTGTTGTGTTGAATTAATATTGAAATCTTCTCCTGCTAACTCATGAATTTCTGTAGTTAATGTTTCAAGACTTGCTTTTAACTTATCTCCCATTTCAATTAATTCTTGTCTATCAACATACATTCCATTACATTGCATTTGAGCTAAAACCTCTACTAGAGGCATTTCAATATTGTTAAATAAATCTAAGCTATTATATTCTTCTAATTTTTTTGTTGTAGGTGTATATAAATTTCCTATACAGTATGCATATACAGCATTGTTTGTTTTGTTTGTATCTACCTCTTCTACTTGACTTAAAGAATCTGCTTGCATTTGGTCAAATAAATTTATTTGCTTATTATTTGAATCCTGGTTCTCTTTTTCATCTTTATTTTTTAATACATATTCTTCAATATCTAAATTCAAATATTCAGAAGCTATATTATTCATTGATACTTTATTAGTTGGATTTAATACATATCCTGCAATTTCAGCATCATATTTAATATTAGCTAATTTAACTCCATTTTCCATAAGGCTAACGTAGTCTTCATTCATTGAATACCCATATTTTTCAATAAATCTATCTTCAAAAACATTTTTGAATTTAGCTAATATTCCAGTTATGTTTGATTTTATATAATAAACTTCTTTTGTTTCAGCATTATAAATGTTAATAGAATATATTTCTTTTTTTATTATATTTTTGCTATCTTTTTCAAGCTTTTTTCCGAAATAGTAAATTAGCTTGTTTTGTAATGAAACTATGCCAATAACTTTGTTTATTTCTTCTTGATTGTTTATATCTATGTCAACAATTTTGAATAATTGTTTATCTTGTTTTTCTTCATTTTGATTTGTTCCTTGGCCAGTTCCTTGGGCTGTTCTTAGACTAAATCTATCAATAAATCTGTTAAAGTTTAACTCTTTAAAAAGGCTTAAAACTTCTTCATTATTCCATTCTTTAACCTTTAAATCTTCCATTTTTTCATCTATTGGAACTTCAACATTAATAGTACCTAAAAACCTTGAAAGCTCAGCTAATTCTTTATTTTCTGTAATTTTCTCTTTCATTTTTCCTTTAACAGATGTTGCAGTTCCTTCATCTAGGCATTTATACAAATTTTCAATTGTTTTATATTCTTTAATAAGATTTAAAGCAGTTTTTTCTCCAACACCAGGAACCCCAGGAATATTATCAGATGTATCACCCATTAATCCTTTAACTTCAATTAATTGTTTAGGTTCTACACCATATGTTTCTATAACTTTGCTTCTGTCAAAATCATCTTCCTCAGTTTTTCCGGCTTTAGTTCTTGGAATTCTTATTGTAACCTTATCTGTTGCTAGTTGAAATGTATCTCTATCTCCTGAAAGGATAGTTACATCTAATTTTTCATTTTCTCCAACTCTTGCTAAAGTACCAAGAACATCATCTGCTTCATATCCTTCTTTTTCGATAATTGTAATATTCATAGCTTTTAAAACATCTTTAATTATAGGCATTTGAGCTGCAAGTTCATCAGGCATGCCATGTCTATTTGCTTTATATCCATCAAATGCTTTGTGTCTTGCTGTTGGTGCCTTTAAGTCGAAGGCTACAGCCATATAATCTGGTTTTAAATCATCTAAAACCTTAAAAATAATTGCTAAAAATCCATAAACAGCATTTGTGTATGTTCCATCTTTAGTCATAAGCATTTTGCTTCCCATAATTCCGTAGAATGCTCTGTTCATTATGCTGTTTCCATCTACTACTAATAATCTTGACATTTTATAATCTCCTTTGTTTATCTTTCAACTTCATCCTTTTTATTCTCAAGAACGTTTTGTCTATCCCATAGAATTTTCTTATCAGCTATTTTTAATTTTTTATCTTCAGTAGATAGCATGTCCTTAATTGCTTCTTCCTCAGAAATATGCTGGTTTTTCATTCTATGTTTAACGTTATTTCTTAATTCTCCAAACCTTGAATATTGTTCTACATTTTTAAATTTTTGAAGTTTGCTTATACCGCACCTAGAAAAATATACAATCGTATCTTCAGCTAAGAAATCGAAATTACGTGTATAACCTTTTACAGCCTCATAATATGCAACTTCATTAGCTTTTTCCTCTCTGCGTCTTATAAGTTCGTTATTATATGTTTCAATTAAACGATCTATTCCAATTTCCTTATTTCCGCCAACTGATGCCTTAATACCTTTTAATTTTACTAATTCAACTTGTAGCTTTGCATCTCCCTTTTGTGATATATTTTCAATTTCTAACGTTTCTCCAAGTTTTTGTTCAGACTCTTTTTCAATTAGTCTCGCAACACATTTTTTAACTATTGATTTTATTTCTGGCGTATTTGGTTGAAATAATTTTACATATTTAGTAGAAAGCATTTGTGATAATATTTCTAAAGAATGCTTTTCTCCTAATGCTTCTATTTGTTTATCATAATCTTTTCTTACATATTCCTTTATTAATTGTATCATTTCTATATTCTTTGGTGTTTTTCTGAATGATCCCGCTTTTACATTTTCTTCTATATGTAGCTTTGGTTCTTTCTTTTCCTTTCCGAAATTAGATTTCATACTTCCACCAATCCTTTCATTTGGTTGTAATTGTCTGTTCGCATTATATCACGACATTACCTAATTTTGCAACTTTAGTTTTAGATTTTCTTGTTTTATAACTATTTCTCTTTTCTCTTCCACTCAAACCCTTCAGGCAAGCTTAATGTATCCTTCTTTTTACGAACATATCTATCTTCTTCGCTATAAACACATCCACAATATTTTTGCATATATAATCCTTCTTCTATTGCCTTGTCATGTCCTTCCCAAAATCCATATCTGAAGTCTCTATATAAAAATTCTATTCCATATTCTTTACTATATTGCTCCATCAATTTTTTTATGTAATTATGCTTTTGATATATACTGTATAAAAGTGTTGTGGTAACTGCATCATAACCGTGTTCCTTAGCATATTCAAATGTTTTACGTAAACGCGCAGGATAGCAATAATCAACACATCTTGTATCTATATTATTTGCAACATTTTTGCAAAATTCGTCTAAGCCGTATTCATCTTCAAAAATAGCTTGAATATTTACTTTTTCGGAATATACTTTTAAGCAATCTCGCCTTGCTTCATACTCCTTATATGGATGTATATTTGGATTATACCAATACAATGTTGGCTCTATTCCTTCTTTTCTTAAAGAACTTATACAATACACACTACATGGTGCGCAGCATGTGTGCATTAATAATTTCATTTTTTCTCCTCCATTTCCATTTTTCTATATTTTTTCAATATTAGTATTATACATGAAAAACGTGAATTTCTCAATATTTTTACTGATTTTTTTAATTTTTTTATAAAAAACTGTTGACAAAATTGCTAGAAATCTTTATAATAAAAAATGTCTTTAATAAATTAAAAATTTGCAGGTGTCGTATAATGGCTATTACCCCAGCCTTCCAAGCTGGTGACGAGGGTTCGATTCCCTCTACCTGCTCCACGAAATTTATTTAAAAATAAAAAATACGCAGGTGTCGTATAATGGCTATTACCCCAGCCTTCCAAGCTGGTGACGAGGGTTCGATTCCCTCTACCTGCTCCATAAAAAAAACAATCTACTTACTTTAAGTTTGTAGGTTGTTTTTTGGTCGAATTTATAGTATAATTAGCTAAATTTAGTTAATCTATTAAAAGGAGTATTTGAATGGAACAAAAAAAAGCAGAATTAATTTATAATTTTATAAAAAACGAATTAATAGCAGAACCATTTCCAATTTATAAAGATATTTCAAAAAAAATTGCTGAAATATTTGGTGTAAAACTACCAGCTAATCAAATTTCTAAAATATGTTCTCATATTTGTAGAGAAAATAATATTGATAAGCCTGCACCCATACATCCTGTTACAGCAAAAAAAAGAGAACTTATTAAAGATTGTGCAAATGCAGATGCGTCTGGAATAACTGATGAAGAAATATATATATCAAGGTTAAAAGGATACTCATATAGTACTATGTGTAGAGTATATTTTGAATTAACTGGGAAATTGCTTTCTGTAAAATATTTTTCAGATAAATTCAAAAGTTATTGTGTTCGTAATAGCATAGAACTTAAAAGAAACTTAACTAAGCCTCAAGATTTTTTAGTGCAAATTGAAAAATTTGAAAATAATAATACAGAACATTCTGAATTTTATGATAAATTGCAAAATGATGAAAAAGGTTCTTCTCGTAAAAAAAGACTAAAAGCACTTTCTACTCTTCATGACCCAATTAGAAAACTTAAGCAAGAGGATGAACGTGATGAGAGATAGATAAATGTAAAAAGGTGGTATATGGATACTACCTTTTTTATTCATTTGGTTGATTATTTTTTGTAATTGTATTATAATTAATGTATAGATTTGCAGGTATAGTTTAGTGGTAGAATTTCATGCTTCCGACCTGAAGGCGCGGGTTCGATTCCCGCTACCTGCTCCAACTATTAAATTCTATCCAAATCTTTCTTACTTGGCTCAGTAATAACCTTTCCCTCATAATCATATCTAGACCCATGGCACGGACAATCCCAAGTTTTTTCAATTGAATTCCAAGAAAGCTGACACCCCAAATGCTTACAAAATGGCTTCACCATAATGATTTCATCTTCAGATTTCTTATAAGCTCCTACTTTGTCTCCTTTATAAGAAACTACTCCACCTTCTCCAACTTTCAAATCATCAATTGATAAAATAGGATTCTTAAACCTGTTAATCACCAATGAATTCGCAGATTCTTTAAGAATATTTCCAAATTCTTTTGCGTTTTTTATAGGCGCCATACGTGTTGCTCTGTAAATTTCAGCATCTTTATCAGGATTTCCTATAATCTCTCGAAATATTGTGTTAGCGGCAACAAACGAAGATGTCATTCCCCATTTTTTATAGCCAGTTGCGACAAACACATTTGGCGTTAGGCTTGAAAATTGCCCTATATATGGAATTTTATCTAATGTAACACAATCTTCTGTTGACCATCTATATAATACTTCAGCCTTTGGATATATTGATTTTATATAGTTTTCTAAATTCTCATAACTTGCGTTGATATTAACAGATGTATCTCCTGTTTTATGCCCTGAACCACCAACTAATAAAAGCCTTTTTCCATCTACTGTCGCAGTTCTAAATGATGTTACAGGTTCTTCTGCAGAAATGTACATTCCATCAAACAATTTTTGTTTTGTATCTACAGCAATTAAATAAGATTTATCTTGATACATCTTTAGAAAATATAAACCAGGGAAATTTATTATTGGATAATGAGTTGCAATTACAACATATTTTGACTTTACAACTGCATTATTTTCGCATATGGTTTTATATGTGTTTTGTTCATCTTTTTCTATGTTTATTACTTTTGTGTTTTCGTATACTGTTCCTTCTGGTAGTGTATTTACAAGCCCTAAGCAGTATTTTCTTGCATGTATTTGTGCTTGATTTTTGAAGCCTATAGCTCCAATTGTTTTAAAAGGAAGATTTACATCATCTGTAAAAAATGCAGAAAGCCCTAATTTATTGAGTACTTCAGCTTCTTTCCTTATTTTATCTACTTCAGATGGGTTGTTTGTATACACATATGCGTCTTGAAATTCAAAATCACAGTCTATTTGCTCGAAATCTATTATTTCTTTAACAGATTTAATTGCGTTTTCATTTGTATTTAGATATGCTTTTGCAGTTTCTTCTCCATAAGAATTTAATAAGTATGTGTAGAATAAACCATGCTGGCTTGTTAACTTGCCTGTGGTGTTTGCTGTTACACCGTGTGCACACTTCGTTCTTCTCTAACAATGCAACTTTCATTCCTTGTCTTGTAAGTAAATATGCGGTAGTAATTCCTGTAATACCAGCTCCAATAACGCATACATCAGTTTCAATATTTTCCTTTAACTTTGGAAACTTCTTTTGATTTGAAGATGTTTCTATCCAAATTGAATTCATATATAATCACCCTATAATTAATATGTACAAAAAATTGGTATTTAATCCTCAATTTAGTTGATTTTTATGTGAATTTATGATATTATTATTGTATAAATTTTGAAAGGGGGTTTCTGTATGTCCAAGAAAAACAGCACAGAAACTAATAACTCTGAAGAGCGGAACGACAAGCAGGTTGTAACCCTTCCTGAAGGCACTTTATTTGCAGTAATGCATCTTTCGGACAATAACTACCAAATTATATTCAATACCGAAATGACAGCCATAGAATATGTCCAGCTTATTTCAATTTTGAGCAGCTTCGTTGAAGAAAACACAACCGTTGAAAAGCCCCGCAGTTTCTCAGATTTACCCTGCTAACAAATCCACCCATTAATTTGGGTGGATTTGTATTCTAAGAAAGGAAATAAAATTATGGCAAGACTTGATGTCGAATTAGTAAATAGAAACCTTATTCCAACTCGAGCTAAAGCTCAGGAGGCAATTAAAAATGGATTAATCTATTGTAATGATAAATGTATAAAAAAGAATTCATTTGTTGTAAATGAATCTGATGTGTTGACTATAAAAGGAGAGTTTTTGAAGTACGTTTCACGTGGTGGTCTGAAGCTTGAAAAGGCTATTAAGGAGTTTAACATTGATTTGGAAAATAAAGTTATGTGTGATATTGGATCTTCAACTGGAGGATTCTCAGATTGTGCAATTCAAAACAATGTTAGGGAAATTTTTGCAATTGATGTTGGAAGCAATCAATTTGATAGTATACTTGCATCAAATCCTAAAATTCATTTATATGAAAACACTGATTTTAGAGATATTTCCTTAGATATATTAACCAATGTAAATATTGTTACTATTGATGTTTCATTTATTTCC
This sequence comes from Lachnospiraceae bacterium Phil5, assembly GCA_002633185.1. Classification (GTDB taxonomy): domain Bacteria; phylum Bacillota; class Clostridia; order TANB77; family CAG-508; genus CAG-492. Next base: position 119,287 of record NWBM01000002.1, on the reverse strand, counting down.
GTTATAAAAATTATTCCAAAAATTGCATTATTACATAATTGCAATGAAATCGTATGCTTGGTAAAGCCACAATTTGAGTGTGGCAAAGAAATTGCAGATAAATATAAAGGTATTATACTTGATAAAAATGTGCATTTTAATGTAATTCTTACATTAGTTTCTGAATTTGCAAAAATTGATTATAATGCTATCGGACTTACTTTTTCACCTATTAAAGGCGGTAATGGGAATATTGAATATTTGTTGTATTTAAGAAAAAACACTAAAAAAATTTCTTGTATAAATGATGATACTATTAGACACATTATCAATAGTGGTTTTAAAGATTTATAAAATAAGGGACACCTCCCCAGTTTTTCTAAAAGAAAAAGCGGAAAGAATAGCTCTTTCCGCTTTTTTGCAATTTCATTCAGCTGAAGAACAAATATCCATTGTTAATGCGAACTACGCCATGAATATTGTACTCACCATCATAATTAGGTTGAATCAAAGTTCCGCCTTCAACTTGAAATTTGAGATAGGAGTTCTTCATGTTGGCAACATTCAAATGAACCGTTCCGTTATAGCAACTTATTGTAACATTCATATCCGAAACAGCATTTGCTTTTATTTGAATGTCTCCCTGCTTTGAATCAACAGCCAAATCCTTGAATGTAGATGAAATCGAAATATTACCGTTTTTATTTAGAACCTCAATTTCATCAGCTGAAACCTTTGCCTTAAGAATAATTTCACCATTTGAATTTTTTACCTTGATTTTTCTCCAATTGAAATCTACTGGTATTTCAATTTCAAGGGTGATATTCACAAAAGTGTTATTAGCAAATTTGCTTTCATCTCCTTCGTTTTCTTCATTGACTGTTTTGTTTTTTCCCTTTTCAGAGTCAGCAGCATTAGAATCATTTCTTTTTGCTCTCACACGCAACGTTTTATCAATTTGAGTAACAAAAGCATCCAATAGATAGTTACTGCTAGTAGTTCCATGAATTCTTACTCTTGCCTCTTTTTGCGTTGTAGCTGAAACAATTACATTTGCATTGCTTGAAATGTAAATCTCATCAATCCCTTCTAAACTGACAGTCTCAACTTTGTCAAAACTCTGCAATTCCTCGTTACTAATATGATTCCTCTCACTCTGATTAGAATTCTCTTTCCACCGTGAGAATGGTGAAAAAAGCGTTGAAAACACTGACATTGCATTAGCCTCCTTTGTAATCAATAATCATTTATTACAACTCACTAATTTCTTCTAACTTCCAAATTTCGAGCTTTTTCGCCCAAATTCGATTAGCATTATATCATAAGATGTGATGTAATACAATAGATTTGAGTAAGGTTTTTCAGCCTAGATGTTTTTTGGAGGTGTCCCTAAAAATCTACTCGCTTCTTCTAATAACCCCTCAAATTTTTCGCTAAATTGCGGTGCATATTTTTTCAAATTGATTGGCTTTAATTCTTTATTTGTAAAACAGTGCTTTGTTTCTCCTGTTGCTACTATTTTGCCGGTCAATTTGTGTGTTATTGTGTATTTAACAGTCATTCTAACGCCTGTGTATTCTGTTGTGTACATTTCTATTAATATTGTATCTCCAAATGATACATGATGTTTATATTCACAATTTACAGCTATTGTTGGAATAGTTACTCCCACTTCTTCCATTGCAGCAAATGGCATATCTACGCTTTCTAGCCAATCGCATCTAGCTTCTTCCATAAATCTTATATAATTTGAATGATGGACTATCCCCATTCTATCTGTTTCGTAATAATTTATTTTTCTTTCATAAACATTTTTTGACTTCATTTTCTAATCCCCTTTGATAGTATTAATTCTAAAAAATTTGAAAATCTCAACAATCACTACAGGCGCAAATACCAAGCATATTGTTTCAATAACATTTTCTTGTGGTAAGGGAACTATTCTAAAGATGTTTCTAAGCTCTGGCACAAATAAAACCACTAGCATTAGCAATGCTGAAACTAAAATAGCAAGTATTAAAATCCAGTTACTGAACAACCCGCCTAAGAACATAGATTTTCTATTATTACGAACATTAAACACATGTACTAGTTCAGACAACGAAAGAACTATAAATGCCATTGTTTGTGCTATTGATACACGAACCTCTTCTGATGTCATTCCTTCAATTACTGGCACATTTTTTGTATTTAACCCTATAATAAATGCTGCAAGTGTAAGGAATCCTATCATGCAACCTTGATAAACTATTCTCCATGTCATTCCTTTTGTAAATATTCCTTTATGCTTTTTATTTGGTCTTCTATTCATTACGTCTTTTTCAGCAGGATCAACCGCTAGCGCCAACGCTGGAAGCGAGTCTGTAACTAGGTTCACCCATAAAATGTGAATTGGAAGTAATGGTTCTATTAGTTTTATATCTATTCCAAATTTATTTCCTAAAATTGGTGCAATTAATATTGCTAAGAATAGCAATATTATTTCCCCTACATTGCTTGATAACAGGAATTGTATTGCTTTTAAAATATTATCATATATACGTCTACCTTCTTCAACTGCAGAAACTATTGTTGAGAAATTATCATCTGTAAGAATAACATCAGCTGCTTCTTTCGATACATCAGTTCCTGTAATTCCCATTGCACATCCTATATCTGCTGTTTTTAGTGCAGGTGCATCATTTACTCCATCACCTGTCATTGCTACAATTTCGCCATTTGCTTGCCATGCTTTTACAATTCGAACCTTATGTTCAGGCGATACTCTTGCGTATACTGAAATATTTCTTACTCTTTTTATAAGTTCTTCATCAGACATTTCTTCAAGCTCAGCCCCTGTTATTGCTTCATCTCCATCTTCTAAAATACCTAATGCTCTTGCTATAGCTGATGCTGTTACCTTGTGGTCACCTGTAATCATTACTGTTTTTATTCCAGCAGATTTGCATTTTGCAACTGCATCTTTTACTTCTTCTCTTGGTGGATCTATCATTCCAACCATTCCAACATAAATTAAATCAGATTCAATGTTTTTCATTTCTTCATCTGATGGAACATGGTCTAAATCTTTATATCCCATTGCCAAAACTCTTAGTGCATTTTGAGCCATTTGTTCATTTTGAGTTATAATTTGATTTTTATATTCATCTAAATCATATTTAACATTTCCATCGAACATATAACCTTTACATTTTGAAAGTAATTCATCAACCCCACCTTTTGTATATACAATATACTTGTCTCCAATTTGATGTACTGTAGTCATAAGCTTTCTTTCTGAATCAAAAGGAATTTCTTTAATTCTTGGATATGAAACATATAGCTCTGGAGTAAAGTCAAGTTTGAAGCCCATATCAACTAAAGCGGTTTCAGTTGGATCGCCTGTTAGCTCGTTATTTGTGCTAACTTTTGTATCATTACATAACATACTAATATGAACTAATCTCTTTAAATCTTGAATTTCTGAATCTGTTACATCTTTAACATCTATTAATTTGCTATCATAAAAGATTTTTTCAACAGTCATTTTATTTTGAGTTAATGTTCCAGTTTTATCTGAACATATAACTGAAGCACTTCCCAAAGTTTCAACTGCAGGCAATTTTTTTACAATAGCATTTCTTTTAACCATTCTTTGAACACCAATTGCTAAAACTATAGTTGATACTGCTGCTAATCCTTCTGGAATTGCAGCTACTGCAAGGCTTACAGCTGTCATAAACATATCTAATGGAGCTTTTCCATATATTAATCCAATTACAAAAATTACAACACAAATTGCTAATGCCGCAATTCCCAATGTTTTTCCTAGCTTGTTTAATTTAGTTTGAAGTGGTGTTTCAGATTTAATTGTATTGCTTATTATACCAGCAATTTTACCAACTTCAGTATTCATTCCAGTTTCAACAACAACGCCTTTTCCTCTACCATATGTTATTAGGCTTGATGAAAATAGCATGTTTGTTCTATCTCCAACCCCAACTTTTTCATTTTCTATTATTAAAGCATTTTTTTCAGATGGAACTGATTCACCAGTTAGTGAAGCTTCTTGTGACTTCAAGTTAACAGCTTCTATAATTCTTAAATCTGCTGGAACATAATCACCAGTGTCTAGAACAACTATATCACCTGGAACTAAGTCTCTTGAAGCAACTACAGCCATTTGGCCATCTCTTATAACCTTTGCTGAATGACTACTTAGCTTTTGTAATGCTTCAAGTGATTTTTCAGCTTTAGCCTCTTGAGCAACACCTATAATCGCATTTACAATAACTACAACCAAAATTATAATTGAATCTGTAATTTTTCCATCTTCCATATATCCAACTACACCTGAAACAATTGCTGCAATTATTAAAACTATAATCATGAAATCTTTAAATTGTTCTAAAAATTTTACAAATAGACTCTTTTTCTTTTGAGCTGTTAACTCATTTAAGCCATATTTTTCTCTGTTTTTTTGTACTTGTTCTTCTGAAAGTCCTGTATTTTCAGCAATATTAAACTCTTCAAAAATCTCTGTTTTTGATTTATTATACCAATTCTTATTCAAATTCGCATTCATATTCTCATCCATATGATTTTATCCTCCTAAATACTTTCTATATTAATCGTATTTTCTACACCAAACCAGTTATCTATATTCGTTATAAATTCCATAACATTAGTATTCCTACAATTCCCAAAATTATATCACATCTCAATCACCCCTAACTCTATCACTTTAATACAATTTAGTCAATTACAATTTACCTCACTAACACCTTTAGAGTAGCCGAAACATTTATTTTTTGAAAATATATTAATACGCAGTGCGTGCGCAGTTTAGCGCTCCAAAAAAACAACTTTCTCCCAACCACAATCGCCAGCAAACAAACGAAGTATTAATATATTTTCAAAAAATAAATATTTCGGCGGATACCTACATACCACACCATCAATCAAAAAAACAAAAAAGACTTTTAAAAATGCTCCTGTAATTGAAACATTTCTAAAAGTCTTGCTTACCTATATATTATGCTCTAGGATGAGCTTTTCTGTATACATTTTTTAATCCTTCATCTTGGAATTGCATATATACTTGTGTTGATGAAATATCAGAATGTCCAAGCATAGTTTGAATTGCTTTTAAATCCGCACCATTTTGTAAAAGGTGTGTTGCAAATGAATGTCTTAAAACATGTGGTGTAATTTCCTTTGTTATGTGTGCTTGCTCTTTATAATATTTTACTATCTTCCAGAACCCTTGTCTAGTTAATCTTTTTCCATTAACATTAACAAACAAAGCTTCTATATTTTCATCTTTAATCATGTAAGGTCTAGCTTCTTCTATGTATTCTTGCAATGCTTTCATTGATAATGTACCTAAAGGTATATTTCTTTGTCTAGCGCCTGTTTTGCAAACTACATAACTTTCTTTTAAATTTACATCTTGTATATTTAAAGAAATAATTTCCGTAACTCTCATTCCAGTAGCATATGCAAATTCAAGCATTGCTTTATCTCTAATTCCTTTTAAATCAACGTTTTGAGGTTGTTCTAATAAAAGTTCAACTTCTTTTGCTGTTAAAATACTTGGAATTCTTTTTTCTATTTTTGGTGCTTGAACACCATTTGTTGGATCTTGTAAAATAACTTTTGTTCTTACTAAAAATTGATAAAAAGATCTTGTTGATGCTAAATTTCTTGATACTGTTGATGCCTTTTTTCCAATATCTTCTAGGTATTTTAAGTACTCCTTTATTGCTTTGTCATCTATTTTTAAATAATCTAATTGTTTCTCGTTAACATATTTTTCATATTGATTTATATCTCTTTTATATGATTGAAGTGTATTATCTGATAATTTTTTATCGTTTTGTAAAAATTCCAAAAATAAATTAATTTGCTTTTCCATTTTTTAATAGTTCTCCCCTTACATAAAATTTTATAAATCGATTACAATTTACATAAACTATATATGTTATACCAAATTTCATCAAAAATGTAAAGAGCTTTTTGCATTTTTTTAGAAATTTTAACATATTTATCTACTAATTAACCTGCAAATGATTTAGCACAAAAAACCAATAGATTACTTGAAACAAAGCATGATATAAGCGTTGCAAAAATTATAGGAACGACAAGAATTGCACATAATGCTGTATGTCTTATAAGTTCTTGTTTTATATTTGTATTCCTTTCTTTTTTTATTAATATTCTATGAAGTTTTAGGCTACTTACATTTAACATTAATATTATTGGAATTACAATGATATTCTGCAAGAATAATGCTGATATTGAAAATATGAATCCTTTCCAATTACCTAATGTTAACATTATTGCAGATACAGTATATCCTATACTAATTCCTCTATAAATAGTAATTATATAAATTAATGGAATTCCAATAATTGTTGTTCCTGCAATCCAAATTATTAATAATATTTTCAAATTATTTATAATTGTATCTTTAATTAGCTTAGGCTTATCAACTTGAAAACTTTCATTTTTGATTGTATCTATAAAACTATTTATGTATCCATTTAGTTCTGTTTTACTATTGTCATCTGAGTTGTTTATTATTACTACTCCAATCATTACGCCTATTATGAAAATTATTGATAAAATCAAGTAATCTCTTGCGTTTTCCTTTACATGCCTATAAATAATTCCACCTATTTCTTTAATATGTTTTCCTGTTTTTTTCATACGTCCTCCACATCACGTTTTATACATAATGTGTATTCCATAAAACTCAAATTATGCAACTTTAGTTTCAATAATTATTTACGTAATTATATATTATAATTCGACATAATGCGACAAAGTTTACAGAATTCCCTGTGTGTATACCTGTGGATAATGTGGATAACTCTGTGAATAACCTATTTCAATATAGTTTGTCCGCTCGAGTTATCCACATGTAATTATTTTTTCTTTTTATGAAAACTTTACATCTTGTTTTCATAATTAAAGATTTTTTGGGGATTTTTTAGGGACACCTCCAAAAAACATCTTCCGAAAAATTCCCCCCAAAAAATCTACATCTTATCAGGCATTTTTATTCCTAATAAACCAGCACCTGTTTTTAAAACTTGCCCAACCGCATATGTTAAGAAAATTCTCGCATTTTTAAGTTCTTCGTCTTCTACCATAACCTTATTGTTATTATAAAATGTGCTATATGCTTTTGCTAAATCTATTAAATATCTTGATAAAATAGATGGCTCATTTTTGTCTGTTACTTGTATTAAAACATCTTCGAAATTGTATATCAATTTTAGAATGTTTTGAGAATCATCATCTTGGAAATTCTTAGTTGATAGCTTACTAAAGTCAATTGCTGATTTAATATTTGCTACATCTATTCCTGCTTTTTCAATTATGCTCTTTGTACGAACATAAGTATATTGAATATATGGACCGGTTTCACCTTGGAAGTTTAAAACATTATCCCAATCAAATATTTCATCTTTAACCCTGTTGTTTGCTAAATCATTGAAAATTACTGCCCCAATACCAACTTTTTTAGCTACATCTTCTTTATTCTCAAGGTTAGGATTCTTTTCTTCTATAATTTTTTGAGCTCTTTCTATTGATTCATTTAACAAGTCCTCAAGTTTAACAACAGTTCCTTCCCTTGTTGACATTTTTCCTGTTGGTAATAACACCATTCCAAAAGATACATGCTCTAAACCATTAATGTATTTTTCATCTAATCCTAACAACTTCGCTGTCTCAAATACTTGTTTAAAATGAAGCACCTGCTCATATGATGTTACATATAAAGCTTTGTCAAAATCATAGGTTCTTGCTCTGTATAGAATTGCAGCTAAATCACGTGTTGCATATGTTGTTGAATCATTTGATTTTTTTATAATGATTGGTGTATTTATTCCTTTATCTTCCAAATCGATTATTTGTGCTCCTTGTGATTCTTGAAGTTTCCCTGTTTTAGCTAATATATCAATAACTTCAGGCATTTTATCTGAATAAAAAGCCTCCCCATTCCATGAATCAAATTGACAATCTAATAAATTGTATATTTTTTCAAATTCTTTTAAGCTTAAATCTCTAAATTTTTGCCATAATTCGACACAGTATGGATCACCATCTTCTAACTTTTTGAAGTTATTTCTGCATCTTTCTAAAACAGCATCATCTTCTTTACATAGATTATTAATTCTTACATACATATCCATCATTTGATTGATAGGATCTTTTTCTAAATCATACTCATCTTTCCACAATGTGTATCCTTCAATCATTTTTCCAAATTGAGTTCCATAGTCTCCTAGATGGTTTACGCCAATAGTGTTATATCCTAAGTATTTATAAATTTTATATAAAGCTCCACCAATTACAGTTGAACGTAAGTGTCCTATGTGAAAAGGTTTTGCAATGTTTGGTGCTGAATAATCAACAACAACATTTTTACCATTTCCAATTTTAGATTCACCATAATTTTCGGTGGAATTTATTTCATTTATAACAACTTCAGCAATTTTATCTTTATTAATAAAGAAATTTAGATATCCTGAAACAACATCAACTTTTTCGATTATAGTTTCATCAATTTTTATATTTTCTTTTATTTCATCAGCAATAGCCATTGGTGATTTTCTTATTTCTTTAGCCAATCTGAAGCATGGGAAGGCATAATCCCCGTTACTTAAATCCTTAGGAACTTCTATATATGAATATAGCTCCTCACTTTTTAATTCAACAGCCTCTGCTATTGCATCTGCAATTACTTTTTTGAAATCTAACATAATTTTTTCCTCCTTTTTATTTTGAATACTTATGAATAATTCCTGATTTTAAAATCAAAAAAGACAATAGAATTTTATAATTCCATTGTCTAAAGGTGCTTATTAATGTAGCACGGTACCACTTTAGTTATTTTAGTGTTATTTTATAATTACACCAAAATCCCTCATTCTCAATAACGGTGAGTGCCGTACTATCATACTTTATTAATAATTTCCGATAGTCCCTAACAAGCTCTTTTCACATAATCTTCCATAATTGGCTTCCACCATTCCCAACTCGCTAGTATTTCCGAATATGTTACTCTCCTTGTATTTTCAGTTTTTATATATTATGTATATTAACATAATTTGTGTATTTTGTCAATAATATGCTATGAATATAACAATCTGTTCCAAATTGTCCCTAAATTCCTAGTTGCTTTGCAATCCTTTTTAATTGCTCTGAATCCAAATTTACCAAATGTCCTGTAATATTGCCTATTAAAGCATTTTTTTCATTTTGAGGATTAACAGTTTGTGCAACTTTCTTTACAGGTTTTCTGCTTATCATAGTTGTAGAATCTATAAAGTTAAATTCATCATCATCGTCATCTTCTTCAAATGAATTAAAACTCATTACATCTATGTTCTTTTTTCTTTTAAATTGTTCTGTAATATCTCCAATAAAAGCATTGTTTTCTGTTTTAGGCTTTACCATGAAATTTACTTTCGGAGTTTTGCCTCTTTTTAAATCTATTTCTCTTTCAACCTCTTTGTATCTTTTAGCAATTTTAATATATTTATTGGCATCATTATCATATTTTAACCCACCCAAATAAATATATTCATTATTATTGTTTCTTAAAGATATTTGTTTTTTCTCTTCTAATCTGCTTTTTGAACATAATACTTCACTAAATGCATATAAATATTTTTTATCATTTTGCAATTTTACTAAATCTAAATCATGTGTATATGCATAAAATCTTTTTACTCCCTTTTTAGTGTATTCACTTATAATTATCTTAGGCAATTCATCGCATTCACTTTCAACCTCATGAATTGAAAATGATGAACCATCGTCTCTTGTAATTTTTAAATCATGAAGAAATTTGCCATTTAAATCTTGATATCTTAAATCGTATGGAATTAAAGTTTTTTCAATTCCTCCAATATATCTATCTGGCAGCATTCCTTGGTCATGTGAAATTTTTTCTACCTCGCGTGTTGGTACAACTGAAATTTCAGGCATAATCTTACCTCCATTTTTTGTTTCATTTGTTTTAAATCTATTGTATTATAATAATAATATCATTTATAGAAATTTTTTCAATATATAAATTGAAATTTTATACATTTTTTTACAAAAAAAGATACGTCTTCAATTTTAAAATTGATTTTGACACTCAAAGATGCTATAATTGTGATATGTAAACTTTATCTTTCAAGAAAGGAGAATACTTATGTACTTAAAATTTATTGGCGAAAACGGCGAAGTAATTCGGTATGTAGAGATAAAGAAACGGATTATTATTGGAAAAGTTCGCGATTTTTCTGTTTTTTCAGATAAGCGGATAATAATTGCTGTTGATAAAAAACATTCAACAGATATTACAGAAGAAATTCGTTTGTTGTATGATATTTTTATGAATGATTTTAAAGCTAATTATTTTAATTTTGAATCAGTCTACAACAATGCTTCTATGTATGTTGCATTCCCACAACAAAAATCCAGTAATTTACTAATTTTATTTGGTTCTGTTTTTCTTGATATTAAAACTCGTCAATTTTATAGTATTGGAATTATTAATGGAAACGTGCTTTTACAAAATTCTGCTCCAGTTGAAAAGCCATATTTCTACGATACTAGCTAGGTACACTATAATTATTCTTTTTAACATGATTTGGCTTGCAAAAACTCCTTGTTAAATTACAAGGAGTTTTTATTTGTTTACTATTAAATAAATTACTATAGCTATTTCTGCAATTAGAATGACCGGAAATCCTATAAAGAATCTTGGTTTCTTGGTTTTATGTCTGAAAACATACATTCCAATAATACCGCCTATTCCTCCACCTAGTACTACAAGTGATAGCAAGGTTTGCTCTGGTATTCTCCATGCATTTTTCTTTGCTTTCCATTTGTCTATTCCCATTGCTAGAAAAGCAATTACGTTTATTGCTAGTAAATATATTATTATTTTTCCTATTCCTATTGTTTCTATTAGTGCCATATTATTTTCCTTTCAGTTTTATTACTTTCACATAAACCGTGCTTCTTTCTTTTATATTATACTCGTTTTTATTTTGTAATTCAATATTTATTTTTTCTTTTCCGTCAATTTCTGCCGAAATATCTAATGTCAAATTTCGACACAAAAGAACACCTCCTAAAAAACATCACTAAGATGTTTTGGGGAGGTGTCCCAAAAATTAATTTGTATACTCCTCTACGCCCACGTAGTAAACAAACTCATCTGATTACTTTCAGTCATTCCATCAAGTAATCCAACTCCTTTTAAAGTCTCAATTGCAACCTTTCCAATTTTTGAACGAATCTTCAAATCGTCAATAGACATAAATTTACCATCATCACGAGCTTTGTAAATATTCTCAGCATCAATAGGGCCTAATCCTGGAATACTGTCTAATGGTGGACGAATTCCGTCTTCTTCCATTATAAATTTAGAGTGATGTGATTTATACAAATCTATTGGCAAGAAATTTATTCCTCTTTCATACATTTCTAGAACAAGTTCCAGAACTGGATACATTTCTTGATCTTTATTTGAAGCTGTATTTCCAGCAAGTTCTATTTCTTTCATTTTATTTTTTACACGTTCTTTTCCATGACACATTATTTCACTATCAAATTGCTTTGCTCTTATTGAAAAATATGCTGAATAATATGCTTTTGGAATGTGTACCTTAAACCATGCAATTCTAAATGCCATTGTTACATATGCTGCAGCATGGGCTTTAGGGAACATGTATTTTATTTTTTCACATGATTTTATATACCAATCTGGTACATCATGCTCTTTCATTAAGTTTTTATATTCTTCCCATTTTGCTGGGTCTTTCAACGCTTTTCCTTTACGAACTGTTTCCATTATTTTAAATGCAGGGTTTGGTGGTAATCCTTTTTTTATTAAGTAAATCATTATATCATCTCTACAGCATATTGCTTCATTTAATGTTACAGTTCCTTCTTGTATTAAGCTTTGTGCATTGTTTAACCACACGTCTGTACCATGTGATAAACCTGAAATACGTATTAGTTCATCAAATGTTGTTGGCTTTGTGTCTACAAGCATTCCGTCTTACGAATTTTGTTCCAAATTCTGGAACTCCAAAGCTTCCAACTGGTGATTTTATTTGTTCTGGGGTTAATCCTAGTGCTTTTGTTGATGAGAATATTGACATTGTTTCTTGGTCATCTAATGGTATTTTTTGTGGATCAACTCCTGTTATATCTTGAAGCATTCTTATAATTGTTGGATCATCGTGGCCTAGTATATCAAGCTTTAGTAGGTTTTGGTCTATAGAGTGGTAGTCGAAATGTGTTGTTATAATATCTGAATTAGGGTCATCTGCAGGATGTTGTATTGGTGTGAATTCAAATATTTCTCTTCCTTTTGGAACAACTATAATTCCGCCTGGGTGCTGACCTGTTGTTCTTTTTATTCCTGTACAGCCTTGTGCAAGCCTTACTATTTCTGGCTTGTTTACTGGTATTCCTCTTTCTTCAAAATATTTTTGAACATATCCATATGCTGTTTTATCTGCTACTGTACCTACTGTTCCTGCTTTAAATGTAGTTCCTTTTCCAAATATTACTTCTGTGTATTTATGGGCTTTTGCTTGATATTCTCCAGAGAAGTTTAAGTCGATATCTGGTTCTTTGTCTCCGTTAAATCCTAAGAATGTTTCAAATGGGATATCCATTCCATCTTTGTCGTATTTCGTGCCACATTCTGGACAGATTTTATCTGGTAAATCAAATCCGTTTTTATAACCATAATCTGTAAAGTCTGAATGTTTACAGTTTGGACATCTGTAATGTGGTGGAAGTGAGTTAACCTCTGTAATTCCTGTCATGTTGGCAACAAATGATGAACCAACAGATCCTCTGGAACCTACCAAGTATCCATCTGCATTTGATTTCCATACTAATTTTTGAGCTATAATATACATTACGGAGAATCCATTTTTTATAATTGAATCTAATTCTTTATCTAGTCTTTCTTGTACTATTTGTGGCAATGGGTCTCCATATAATTCATGTGCTTTTGTATATGCTATATCTTTAATTGTTTGTTCACAGTTATCAATGTATGGTGGACATTTTTCTGGTGATATTGGGCTTATTCTTTCACACATGTCTGCTATTTTGTTTGTGTTTTCTACAACTATTTCATACGCTTTTTCCTCACCTAGATATTGGAATTCTTTTAGCATTTCTTCTGTTGTTCTTAAATATAATGGTGCTTGTTCATCAGCATCGTCAAAGCCTTGTCCTGCCATTAATATACGTCTGTATACTTCATCTTGTGGATCCATAAAGTGGACGTCACATGTTGCTACTACTGGTTTGTTTAGTCTTTCACCTAATTCTACTATTTTTCTATTGATGTCTTCTAGTGCGTTTACATCTGGAACTGTTCCATTTCTTACCATGAACATATTGTTTCCATTTGGCTGAATTTCTAAGTAGTCGTAGTCTGATGCTATTCTTTCTATTTCGTCATCTGATTTTCCTCCTACTATTGCTCTATATAATTCACCTGCTTCACAGGCACTTCCAAGTATTAAACCTTCTGAGTATTTTTTGAATACTGATTTTAAAATACGTGGCTTTCTGTAAAAATAATTTAAATGTGAGATTGATACTAATTTGTATAGATTTTTTAGTCCTACATAATTTTTTGCTAGAATTATTGCATGATACACTGGTAGTTTTTTGTATAATTCTTTTGTTTCATCTGGATCATCTGTAACTATATCTATATCATCTACTGTTTTAGCACCTTTTTCTTTTAACATATCCATCATTACATTCATTACTTTTACTGTTGTATCTACATCATCTAAAGCTCTGTGGGCTACTTCAACTTCTATTCCTAGTTTGTCCGCGATGAAGCCTAGTTTGTATTTTGTAAACTCTGGAAATAAAACTTTTGCAAGCCTTAAAGTATCCATGTATGTGTTGTTTAGCTCGTAGCCTAATAAGTGGCCGTGATATTTTAAAAATGGTATGTCGAAGTCTGCATTATGTGCTACTAATACTGAATCTCCAACAAACTCTAGAATTTTTGGAAATACTTGTTCAATTGTTTCTGCATCTTTTACCATTTCATCAGTTATTTTTGTTACTTCTACAACTTCTGGTGGGATTGGCTTTTCAGGATTTACGAAGCAACTAAATGAATCTATTACTTCTCCGTTTTTTACTTTCATTATTCCTACTTCTGTTATTTTATCTGTTCTAAATGAAAGTCCTGTTGTTTCTAAGTCTAGAACGCAGTAAGTTGTGTCTATTGGTTGACCTTTTGAACGTGATACTATTGGTGTTTTGTCTGGCACATAATATGCTTCAACACCATATATTACTTTCATATCTGGATTGTTGTATCCTAATAATTTATGTGCATCTGGGAATGCTTGTACAACTCCATGGTCAGTTATTGCTATTGATTTCATTCCCCATTTCATTGCTCGTTTTATTAAATCTTTGGCTGATGTCATTGCATCCATTTGGCTCATTTGAGTATGCATGTGTAGCTCTACTCTTTTTACTGGACTGTTGTCTTGTCTTACTACTTTTTTCATTCCTGCTGTTTCGATAATTACATTTGCAATTGCTCCTAGTTCTTTTGCAAACGGGTCATATTGAACATTTGCTGCAACTCTTACTCCTTTTGCATCTTTAAGTCTTTTAATTATTTCTTTGCTTTTATCTGCTTCTGCAAATATTTTGCAAGTTATTGTACTGCTTCCGTCGTATACATCAAATGGGATAAGTATTTTTCCAGTTTTAAGCTCTCTTGTGTCACCCATGTTTACAATTTCACCATCTATACATGCTTTTCCGGTGTCTACTGATAAATCTACTACTTTTAGTAGTGGGTCTTTTATATTTGCACTTCTTCCATAAATTAATGGAGATTGTTCGCCATCTGCTGAGTCTGGAAGTTCTGGTGGTGGAGGTGGTATTTGAGATGGTATTGCTTGTGATGTTGGTTGTGATACTGCTTGAGATGTCTGTGTAGCAGATTGATTTGCTTCATTATTTTTTCTTCTTGCAAGCAATTCCTGCTCTCTAGCCTCTACACGTTGTCTTTCTTCTGCCATAGCCTCTTTACGTTGTTCTATTGCTTCAGCATTAGCTCTTCTAATAGCCTCTTCTTCCATTTTTCTAGCGTTTTCTTTATATTCTTCAATAGTTTCCTCTGACTCATTATCAAAATAATTTATTTTATATTTTTTCCCATATATATTATTAATAATCTCTGACATAGTATTATCAATTCCGCGTGCTACAAGTATTTCCGCACCTCTTAATTGCAGCTTAACATTAATAATATTCTCATTTACCTCTACAATTGAATTACGAAGTATAGCCTTAACAGAAGGATATTTATAAGACATATACTCTATAATATCTTTCCATTTGTTAGCAATATCAATTTCGAACTCACTTGTATAATTAATCTTTATAACAATAATTTGAAACTTAAACCTTTCAATCAAATACTTTTCAAACTCGTGAATCTCTTTAATATCCACAAGGCTATCAGACTGCAATAAAATTTCAAACCTATTTGTCTTTTTATATAAATTAACCTTCTTAACAATCGCCTTTTTCAAATTCTTGCAATTGCTAAAATCCGGAAAAACCTCTTCAATTAACTTCTCTAGCACATTACTCATTCTGACTCAAACTTCCTTTTTGTTTATTTCTCATTTTCACATTGGTATAATATCACACTTTTGATTTTTGTACTAGATTTTTTGCAAAAATTTTGAGTAGCGTTTTGGGGAGATTTTATTTTCTTTTTATAAAATGCGTAAATACTATTAAGAATGCAATAGCAGCTACCGCTCCAGCTAATACATCACTTGCAAAGTGTGCTCCTAAGTAAATTCTACTAACCATAACAGCAATTATCAATAAAGTAAGCAATACTGAATAAATAATTTTTTTGCTTTTTTCTAAATTAGAACGCCATATGAAGAACATTATCATTCCATAAAATCCAATTGACCCCATTGTGTGTCCACTTGGGTAACTGTATGATTTTTCTTCTACTAATCTTCTGAAAACTGGCTCTGCTGGTCTTGCTCTTCTAACTGCAAATTTTATAATATTATTTACAACTGTTGCTCCTGCAGCTCCCCCAGCTATCCAGAAAGCTTTTTTCTTATCTTTCATAAATATAAGTACTGCTAAGACAAATGCTACAATTCCTATTACACTTCCAAAGAATGTAATTACTTTGTATATTTGATCAAGTGTTGGATTTGTTACTTTTGTTATAATGTCATATACTGATTTGTCGAAATTTGCGATTTTTCCTGTTACAACTCCATATGTCATAAGTCCAAAAATTATTATCAATATTGCTAATATTATCCATTTTATATTTTTCTTCATTTTATTTCTCCTCTAATTTTATTTATACTAACGTGTCCCAAATTGTCCTTATTTGAATACAAACTCTCTTTGTACTACAAAATTTACCATAAATATTATTATATCTACAACAATTTTTATAAATGTTACTTCAACAGGTAAAACTGTGCTTAAGTAATTTACTGCAAATGCTGAAATTAGCATTTGAATTAATACTAGAATTGTGTATTTTATTAATGATGTCTTCGTCATATTTTTAAATACCATCTTAGCATTCACTCTAAAGTTGTATAATGATGATAATATACGTGCTGCTATTGTAGCAATTATTATGCCGTTTGGTATATTGTTGTCATTTAGTAATATTAAAAATATGTTAAATAATATTACATCTATTGCAAATGAGCTTAATGCTGAAAAAATGTATTTTCCAAATAGTTTATATATACTTAATGAATCCTTAATAGGATTGAATTTACTTGTTTGATTTTTCTCTATGTATATTGTACTTATTGGTATTTGTTCTAATGGTATGTTATCTTGTTTACATTCTATAAGCATGTTCGTTTCATATTCATATCTCTCACCTTTTGTGCTCATAAATGTTTTCATTAAATCTGTACTTAATGCTCTTAGTCCTGTTTGTGTATCTTTTATATTTAACCCTATAAATAACTTGAATATAATTCTTGTAAGCTTGTTACCATATCTGCTTTTGAATGGAACATCATCTTTGTTAAAATCACGCACACCAAGTACTAAGCTGTTTGGATTTTTTCTTAAAGCTTCTGAACAGCTTATTACGTCATCTATTCCATGTTGACCATCACAGTCTGCAGCAACAACCCCAATACAATCTTTATATGTATTTAATACATAATTAAATGCTGTTTTTAGTGCTCTTCCTTTACCTAAGTTAACACTGTGTTTCAATATTTGTATTTTAGAATCTACTGCACCAATCTTTTCAAAAATCACATCACATTCCTCATTGCTTCCATCATTTATAAC
Organism: Lachnospiraceae bacterium Phil5; assembly: GCA_002633185.1. Classification (GTDB taxonomy): domain Bacteria; phylum Bacillota; class Clostridia; order TANB77; family CAG-508; genus CAG-492. The sequence continues at coordinate 101,929 of NWBM01000002.1, read as the reverse complement.
AACAATTTTCGAAAATTTTTCTACAACTTGTTTTGTGAATTTTAAAAATAATTCTTCATCAGGATTATAAGCTGGAATAATTACACATACATCATCTATCATTTTCTCGCCTCTATTCTTTTATGAAATCTGTTTTTGAGGACACCCCCCAAAAAAAATATATTAATACGCAGTGCGTGCGCAGTTTGGCGTTCTCAAAAAGTATCTTTCTGAAAGTCCAATCGCCAGCAAACAAACGAAGTATTAATATATTTTTTAAAATGTTTTTTGGAGGTGTCCCAAAAAATCTTTCTCAAAACTCTACTTGTTAACAATTGACTTCATATCAATTAATCTCCATGTAGGATTATCAACACCATCATCTGTGTCATCATAACATACGAAGTATAGTTTATCATGCATTATGTCTGTTTTGTCTTTTCCGTTTGCAATTTTCATGTTTTTCTCTAAATATACTGAACATGAGAATGCTCTGTCGCTGTATATTGTAAAGTCCGTTACAGATTCGTTTGTAAATGCTGGATTTTTTAATGTGTGGTTACTTACGAATGTTATATCTACACTTGTTGCCCATGCTGACGCCATATTGTAGAAGTTTGATCCTTTTATTAAATATGGTTTTAATACTGCGAATCCATGTGTTCCACCTTTTAAGTCATCTGTTAAGAATAAACTCCAGTTTTCTGCTAATTTTAATATATCTACATCTCCTTTGATGTGTTTTTTAGCTTCTTCATAATTGTCTGCTTTTATATATGAATTTGCAATTTCTATTTTGTTGTCTTTTATCATTGTTTCAACTCTTTGTCCATTTTCGTCTTTAATAACTATGTCTGGAACTTGTATGAAATTGTTTAATTCGTAATTAACCATTGTTGGCAATTTTACATATTCCGCAAATTTGTTGTAATCTTCATTTTCTGTTTTTGTTGATATGTAATTTTCTCCAAGCTTTGTTCCGTTTACTTCAACAGTATAATTTGAAGGAACATATATATCAAAGTACTCTAAACCTCTTTCTGTTGCCATTTCATATTTATCAACCTGCCATACTGGATATGTAAATAGTCCAAGTCTATGTTGTTTTTTCTTCTCTTTTAATGTGACTTTCATTAGCTTTTGCTCATTTGCATATATGTAGTAAACTGGATTTGCTGAATTCTTTGTTTTTTCGTCTAACTTGTATGTTATTTTTTCATTTTTGAATATTTGTTTTATTGCATCTTTATAAGATTTTTTAGATGTTTCCAATGAATTTATTTCAACTGATTTTATATCACATAATTTTGAAATTTTACCCTTTTTAGCTTTTTTAGTTACATCTTTTATTACTTGTGACATATAATTATCTGTAAATGAATCCTCGTATTGATATAAGGTATTCATTACATAGCATAAAAATATAAATGATAAAATGCTAAGTAAAATTATATATGCTTTCATTCTTTTCTTGAATTTAGTTGATTTCTTTTTTTGCCCTTTAACTGATGTATTTCTTCTACCACTTCTTGGATTTGCGTATTGATTTGTAGATGCTACTCTATTTTGCTCAGCCATTCTACTTGCTCTTGCTCTTTCCATTCTTTGCTTTCTGGCCATTTCTCTTTTCAGTTCATCCATATCAAATCTTCTAGTTAAATCTGTATCTATATCATTTCTATCTCTCATACTTCTCTACCTCTTTTCTACCACGAATGCGGTTGGAAGTTTCCAAGATGAATTTGAATAATATAATGTTACACTCGTCATTTCATATTTATCATTATAATACATACTAGAAGAACTTCCTCCATCTAGATTTGCTGCATTAACTGCGCCATATTCTAGCATTATATCTATCAAGTCTGATGCTGTAGCACCCAAGTGTCCTGATGCGCCTCTACCGTCTGTTACCAATAGTAAAACTGCTCCATCTTTTCTTTGACCTATAACAGTTCTTGGGTTTGCACCACTTCCACTACCATTCATTTGTCTTGCTTCACCATTTACAACCAATTTAACAAAGTGATTGTTTTTGTCACTGCTTTCCTCTTGGAAAACAACTGCATCACGAATTTTTTCATCTTTAACTAGTTTTTCAATTTGACTTGCATTCATTCCCTCTAGGCTGATAATTCTTAAAATGTTTGATTCATCAAATCCTATAAGATGTAATCCCGCATAACCTGTTGGATTATTGTATTGAATTTTTCCTTCACATACAACTAAACCTAATGGACGTCCACCTTTATTGCTATCTGATACATATAACCCTCCATTAATACCTGCTATAGCATTTGAATTGTTTACTAATTCGTGTAATTCTTTTCCATATTCTCCCCAAGGATATGTTGTTGATAATTTAACCCTTGATGGATCTTTTATTATTAACATTTTTGCTTGGAATGTGTTTCCAGATATTTGAACTAATTCTATGTCATTTGAATTAGAATCTTTTGCAGCTGTTGTATCTATTAAATCTGTATTTACCTCTGCTGTCATTTCAGACATTGAGTTGTTATTTACTATTTGTTGAATTCTTTCATTTGATAAGAAAATTGATACTATGAATTTCATTTGTCCTGTTTCCAAAAATGTAGTTGTGAATAGTTCTGTTGCTTTTTCAGATGGTCCATGACAAATTAAAAAAATCATTATTACTAATGTTAAAAAAATTGCTAAAATTGTTACTCCTATTGTTGCCAAAGTTTTTCCAATAAACCCTAAAATAATTTGGGCTGGGCTTTTTTTCTTTTTAGTTGGTCTTCTTCTTACTCCCTCTTGCATTACACTTTCCCCTTTTTATCTATTTTTTGTAAAAACAAGATAATTCGACATTATCTTACGTCTTTCACAATTTTAGCATATAAAAAGTTTTTCATCAATATGTTTAATTGAATTTATTAAATATTTTTCTTTATAAAATAAAAACCAAAATTCACTAATTCTATGCAAAAGAAAAAGACGAGAAAAATTATTTTTTCTCGTCTTAATTACTTCCATTTTTGAAATAACCTATGTTTCATAAATGGACTACCCCTCAGTAAATTTCATTTCTCTCCCAGATTTTTTTTGCGATTTTGAAATCCTCTGACTCAGGGTCAAGAGCATCCATAAGTTCGCAAAACATTTCTTCATTTGCAAGAGCGTAAAAATTGTCGAGAATGCTTTTAAGCGGCATATAAGAAACCGCACTTTGCATTTCTCCATCAGGGTTTGAAACGTCAATCAAATTGATCAACTCTGTTGAAATCCGGCCATTAACTACCGTGACTTCAAAGTCTTCATCTTCGGCACGAAAAACTTTCTTACTCATGTTTTACCTCCTAATGCATTCCGTTTTTTGCTTACCGAGACTATTGATGAATTTGCTTTTAGGCAAACTATAAACGTATTTTACTACATAATGTATTAAAAATCAAGCTTTTCGTTATTTTTTGTTGATTTTTTATTATTCTTTTATTGAAATATGAACATCATCTAATTGTTCTTTAGTAACATTTGATGGCGCTCCCATAAGAACATCTCTAGCTTTTTTGTTCTTTGGAAAAGCTATAACTTCTCTTATATTCTGTGAATCAGCTATAAGCATTATCATTCTGTCAATTCCAGGTGCAGCTCCTGCATGTGGTGGTGTTCCATATTGGAATGCTTTGTATAACGCACCAAATCTTGTTTCAACTTCTTGTTCACTGTATCCTGCTATTTCAAATGCTTTTTTCATTATGTCTATATCATGATTTCTAACAGCACCTGATGCCATTTCATATCCGTTACATACAACATCAAATTGATATGCAAGAATGTCTAATGGATCTTTTGTTGTTAATGCTTCCATTCCACCTTGTGGCATTGAGAATGGATTATGGTTAAAGTCAATTTTTCCTTCATCTGATAATTCGTACATTGGGAAATCTACTATTAAACAGAATCTGTATACATTTTTTTCTAGTAAGTCTAATCTATTTCCTAATTCAATTCTTACTTGTCCTGCAAGCTTTTGCGCTGTTTCAAACTCATCAGCTATAAAGAATATTGCATCATTTGCTTTTGCTCCGAATTTTGCTTTTAATTCATCTGAAATATCATCTGTAATGAATTTTGCTATTCCACCTGTTACTTGGTCTTCTGTTTCAAATTTTGTCCATGCTAAACCTTTTGCTCCTAATTCATTTACAGCAAATTCAGACATATTATCAAAGAATTTTCTTCCTTGTTCTGCTCCATTTGGAACTACAATTATTTTTATAGTTTTGTCTTTAAACGCATTAAATTCAGTATTTTTGAATGTTTCTGTTGCATCTTGTATTATTAATGGGTTTCTTAAATCTGGCTTATCAATACCATATTTCTCCATTGCTTCTCTATATGGAATTCTTATAAAAGGGTCATCTGAAACTTCCCATGTAGTATGTTTTCTAAATGTTGATATAAATATTTCTTCTAAAACTTTAAAAACATCTTCTTGCTCAGCAAAGCTCATTTCAAAATCTAATTGATAGAATTCACCAGGGGCTCTGTCTGCTCTTGGATCTTCATCTCTAAAGCATGGAGCTATTTGGAAATATTTATCAAAACCAGATACCATTAACAATTGTTTAAATTGTTGTGGTGCTTGTGGTAATGCATAAAACTCACCTGGATGTAATCTACTTGGAACTAAATAATCTCTTGCTCCTTCTGGTGATGAATTCGCTAAGATTGGTGTTTGAATTTCGCTAAATCCTAATTCTACCATCTTATCTCTTAAAGTTTTTAGCACTTGTGAACGAAGTAAAATTGTGTTATGCAATTTTTCATTTCTTAAATCTAAAAATCTATATTCAAGTCTTAAATCCTCTTTTACTAAATTTATATCAGCTTTTTCAGAGTTAACTTCAAATGGAAGTGTTGATTTACACTTTCCTAAAACAACTATTTTTTTCGCATCTATTTCAATTTCACCTGTTGGGATTTTGCTATTTTTACTGCTTCTTTCAACAACTATTCCTGTAACTTGAATTACAGCTTCTGTAACAAGTCCATCAGCTTGTTTTTGAATTTCTTCATTATCTGAAACAACAATTTGTGTAATTCCAAATTGATCTCTTAAATCTATAAATTTCATAGCTCCAAGATTTCTAATCCTTTGAATCCATCCAGCTAAAATAACTTCTTCTCCAACATTTTTTATATTTAATTCACCACAATTATGATCTCTATACATTATTCAATCTCCCTTTCTGTTTACGATATTACTATTATAACAGATTTTCACAAAAATTCAAGAGGATGTTTTTTGGGACACCTCCAAAAAACATCCTCAATTCTAATATATTGTTTTATCCATTTCTTCATATTCCTTATATAAATCTAGACACGCCTCTCTATCTATATTAACTAAATAGTTACCACGCAATTTGTCTCTTCCTGAAAAAATGTGTTCAAATTTTTCGTCTCTGAAGCCAATTTTTGCATTATCTTCTATTGAAGCCCCATAATAGATTTTATCTATATTTGCCCACATGCATGCACATAAGCACATATGACATGGCTCACCTGTTGTGTATAGCTCACATCCTGTTAAGTCATAGTTTTTTAGTTTTTCACTTGCATTTCTTATAGCAACCATTTCACCATGATTTGTTGCATCATCATCTTTTAATACTTGATTATGTCCCATTCCTATAACTTCACCATCTTTTACTATTACAGAGCCAAATGGACCACCATCTCCTCTTTCGATTCCTCTTCTTGCTTGTTCTATTGCCATTCTCATATACTCATTCATTTTAAACTTTCCTCTCTTCTTTGCATATTTTTGTTTAATATATCACAAGAAAAAAATATTATCAATTAATTTTTATAAATATATAAAATTTCATTTACTTTTTTATGGCATATATGATAAAATATTTTAAGATTAAAGTTATACTAAAGAGGAGTAAATATGGATAAAAAGTTGAAATTGCAAATAAAATCTGAAGTTAAGCAGATTGTTGATGAAATTGAATATGAAGAAAATCAATTCAACCGTATGTTTCATAGCAATGTTGAATTTCAAAAATCTTATTATAAATTTTTAAAGATATATGAAAAGTATGGTAAAGAAGCATATTTAAGATATGTACCTTTCAAATTCAAAAAACAAGAAATACGCAATCTTATAAAATCCGGTGAGTATTTGCAAATTTTTGAACATTATGGATTACATACAATTCAAAAATTACAATATACATATAATTTAACAAGTTCTGAGTTTAATACAACAAACAAATTTAAATTATTAATTATAAAATTAAAGAAATTATTCTCATCTAACTTCATCTCTCTTCCAAATCAAACAATTTTGGCATTACCTCCTGCAATAGGCGAATTTAATCCTTTAAAAAAAGATTGTGATTTATAATATAATTTTATGTACCACATGGAAAATCAAGACAAATGTGTCTTGATTTTTCTTTGTATAAGTCTATAAAAATTGCTATTTCATGTAAAATATGGTATAATTAAGTTATGAAATCTTCATTTCTTTGATTAAACTCTAGCCACCCACTTTGGGTAAAAATAATTTTTTGAGAGTTTGTAATCAAATGCATGAGGAATTCTAGTCTCTTTGTAACTTTTAGTTACAATCCCAAAGAGGCTAAGCAAAATGCTAGAGGAAGCTGGGATTACTTCTTCACTACAGAAAGGATACTTAAAATGGACACTAAACCCCAGCAGGATCATTTCTCGAAAATGATCTCCGATTTTCTCACGCCGTACCTTATTAAAGGACGCCAGAACGCTATTAACAGTTTTACTCAGTTTGCAGAATCCTTGCGCTTTGAGATTATCTTGGGCATACGGAACTGCATTGCTGAAACAAAACCTGATATTAGTCGTTCAAGTTTAAGCGTCGAACTCGAATTTGTATCTGTTTCGTTCTATGATTCGCAGCTGTCTTTTGGTGTTAATCTTTATTCACCTAATAAATCAGAGTTAGATATCAAAGTAGAAACAGATTACAGCGAAATCAAGCTCTTTGACGAAAACGGTAATGAGACAGAAGAGCTTGAGCTTGACAGCGAGATGAATGGTTCGATGATGATTTATGATATGCCCTCATTTGGAAGTATCAAACTCAAAGAACTCCTTCCTTGCAAAGAAATTCAGATTGATTTCTAATTTATTACTAGTTTGCTCTCATGCAAGTAAAGGGTAGTGGATTTCCACTACCCTCTTTCTTATTTCTTTTTATACACTTTGCAATTCGTTAATATACCACTTGTTTTTTAGTTAAACAAGTGGTATAATAAAAATTAATATTGACATCTTGTATGTCATACTCATCAGCTTTTCATGTTTTGGAAAGCACCAAACATCATTCAGATACATTTTTCTGAATACAAATGGAAAACTGGAGGACATTATCAAATGAAAAAGAAGAAACTTCCATTTACAACTTCCGGCCGGCTTAATTATCAAGCTAAAGGCATTATCGAAAAGATTGAAGAACTGCTAAAGAATAACCAAATTGATTCTCAAAACTACGTATTGCGAATTTCTCAAGACATTATTCGAGGCCTTTGCGATTTGACTATTACAACCACATCCGGAAAAAGTTACCACACAGTAGGTTCTATTGACATAATGAATCCCTTTGATAAGGAACATTACTGGAACCACACAGAAGCCATTATAAAAAAACATTTTGGCTTCAAATCGTGCAAAAAAGTATCAAATATTCGTGCTTATGATTTTAGTTTCAAATAATTAATCATTAAATTTCGAAGTTTCACTAAATAATTTTACTAACGTCTAAGGTTACCATCTAAAACAGGGATTGGTTTTATGGCCAATCCCTATTTCTTTATTTTACCTTATTTCTAACATATTCATATATCATAATTCCAGCTGCAACCCCTGCATTTAAGCTTTCTGTTTTTCCAAGCATTGGAATTTTAACTTTTTTATCTGCCATTTCTTGTATTTCTTTTGAAACTCCTTTTGCTTCATTTCCAATTACTACAACCTTTTTGTTGTATGTAATATCATAAATACTTTCATCTGTATCTAATGAAGTAACCACTACTTCAAATCCTTGTTTTTGTAATTGTTCTAAATTCTGTTTCAAGTTTTCGGCTCTTATTACATTAATTCTAAAAATTCCACCCATAGTTGATCTTACAACTTTTGGATTAAAGCAATCTGCTGTATCACTTGATACAATTATTTGTTTTAAATTTGCACTATCTGCTGTTCTTAAGATGGTTCCTAAATTTCCAGGATCTTGTATTCCATCTAAAACTAATACAAAATCCGCACTATAATCTATGTTTTCTTCTTTGCTATTTTGATTTATTACAGCTAGTATTCCTTGTGGATTTGTTACATCTGAAATTGTACTGAAAACCTTTTCTGTCACATAAATGCATTTGTATTTTGCAATCTCATATAATAGCTTTTTATCAATACTTCCATCGTTTACGCAATCTTCGCAAACGACTATTGTATCAATGCTTGCATTTTCCTCAATTGCTTCAGCAACCATCTTTATTCCTTCAACTATATATTGATTTGTTATATCTCTATACTTCTTTTCTTTTAATTTTTTTACTTCTTTTACAAATTCATTGTCTTTGCTTGTTATTACTTGCATAAACAATTCTCCTTTCTTTTTGAGATACTTCCCTAATTGTCCCTAACTGCAAATAGGAATTCTTTTATCTCGTTCAACTCTTCTTTATCACTGTTAGCCATACTTTTTAATGTGATGTACGGATCTTTTCCTGGTGAGAAGCTTATTTGACTTCCGTATTTTTTTATTAATGAATCTACTTTTTCATAATTGAATTTTTCGGCATTAAAATAGAATATTAAATTTGATATTTTTTTACTTACTTTTATTATGTTTGTATTTCTACATTGTTCTTTTATTCTCGCTATTTCAAGCAAGTTTTCTAGTTCTTCAGGCATATTTCCATATCTATCTATTATTTCATCTACAACATTTGCTATATCTTCTTCTGTTTTACATAGTGCTATGTCTTGGTATATTTCTATTTTTTGACTTGAATCGCTTATAAATTCATCTGGTATATAACATGAAATGTTTAAATCTATTTGAACGTCTACTTCCTCATTAACTTCTATTCCTTGCATTTCTTTTACTACTTCATCTAGCAGCTTGCAATATGTTTCATATCCAACTTGCTCCATGTGTCCGTGTTGAATTTCTCCTAGCAAGCTTCCTGCCCCTCTTATTTCTAAGTCACGCATTGCAATTTTGAAGCCTGAACCAAATTCTGTGAATTCTTTTATTGCTTTTAAACGCTTGTCTGCAACTTCTGATAATAGTTTGTCTGGTTTATATGTTATATATGCATATGCTTGTTTATTTGATCTTCCAACTCTTCCTCTAATTTGATATAACTGTGCTAGACCAAGTCTATCTGCATTTTCAACAATTATTGTGTTCGCATTCGGAATATCTATTCCAGATTCTAGTATTGTTGTACATACTAACACATTTGTCTTTTTATTTATGAAATCAAACATTATTTCTTCAAGTTCCTTACCAGACATTTTTCCATGTGCATATTGAACTTCCGCTTCTGGCACCAAATTTGATATTTCATGTGCTTTCGCAGCAATATTTTCAACATTATTATATAAATAAAATACCTGACCATCGCGTTCTAATTCTTTTGTAATTGCTTCTTTTATAACATCTTTATCATATTCTAAAATATATGTTTGAACTTGTTTTCTTTCTTGTGGTGGTTCATATATAACAGACATATCTCTAACACCAACAATAGACATGTGCATTGTTCTTGGAATTGGTGTTGCAGTCATTGTTAAAACATCAACATTTGTTTTTAATTGTTTGATTTTTTCTTTATCTTTAACTCCAAATCTGTGCTCTTCATCTATTATCAATAATCCTAAATCTTTGAATTCAACATCTTGGCTTAATATTCTATGTGTTCCTATTACCACATCAATTTCGCCTAATTTCAATTTTCTTATTATTTCATTTTGCTCTTTTTGAGTTCTGAATCTATTTAATAACTCAACTTTTATTGCATATTCTTCCATTCTTCTTTTGAATTCATTGTATTGTTGATCAGCAAGTACTGTTGTTGGAACTAAATACGCAACTTGTTTTTGATCCATTACAGCTTTAAATGCTGCACGAATTGCAACTTCCGTTTTTCCATATCCAACATCACCACATAGAAGTCTATCCATTGGCTTGTCAGATTCCATATCTTGCTTTACTTCTTCTATACATCTTAACTGGTCATCTGTTTCAACATATTCGAAACTATTCTCAAATTGTTTCTGCCATTCATTGTCTTTGCTAAATGCAAATCCTTTAACCTTTTGTCTTTTTGCATATAGTTCAATTAATTCTTTTGCAACTTCTTTTAAGTTTGATTTTACTTTTGCCTTAGTATTTGACCAATCTTTTCCGCCTAATTTATATATTTTAGGATTTTCTTCTCCACCAACATATTTTCTTATTGTATCCAGGTTTGTTGTTGGTACATATAAGATGTCATCGTTTTTGTATCTTAATTTTACATAGTCTTTTACTGTATTATTTGCCTTAATAGTATTTACTCCTAAGAATTGTCCAATACCATGTGTTTGATGTACTACGTAATCTCCTATTTTCAAGTCTGCAAACACTACTTTTTCGCCTTTTGTAAAATCTTTATTTAGCATTTTCTTTTTAGCTTGAGACATTCCACTGAAAAAGTCTTCACTTGATATTACAAGCAATTTTAAGTCATATGCTTCAAATCCTGATGTTAATGCTCCTGTTGAAATTATAACTTTTGCTGGAAATAATTCTTCAGGCTTTTTAATAAATGTGTTTTCTATATCCATATCATTTAATAATGAAGCCATTTTTTTAGCATTTTCTTCTGAACCAGCTAATACTAAGATTTTGTCTTTATGATTTATTGATTCATTTATCTTGCTTATTAAACTATCAATTTCTGTTTTATAAAACAATGTATCTCTATAATTAAAATTGCATAATGCTGATGTGACTTTTTTGCTTACCACATCATCTTTATAAAAAAATGCTTCTGATTCTTTTTCTATTGGTTCATTAAACTCCATTATATTTGATATAGCATCTGGTACACTTTTATTTTTATCTATTAAATTGTTTATAAGATTCTTATTTTCTATTTTTATTGTATCTATTCTTTGTTTTATTTTTCCATATTCATCTAAAACTATTACAAATTTATCTAAATAATCTAAAATGTTAGATTTGTTAGTATAGAAACTATTGTAATATTTGTCGATTTTGCTTATATAATCTCCAGCACGAATAAACTCTACATCTTCTGTAAAGTTTGGTTTATTTGTAGCATTGTTTTCAATGTTTTTTATTACTTCATCAAGTGGACATTCTAAAATATATTCATGTGCTGGATTTATTTGTGCGGTTTCTACCATATCTATAGATCTTTGAGATAAAATATCAAACTTTCTTATTGAGTCTATATCATCTCCCCATAGTTCTAAACGTAGACCTTGCTTTTCGGATACAGAGATATCAATAATTCCACCTCTTATGCTGAATTGCCCTCTACCATCAATTAAGTCATTTCTTTCATATCCTAAATCTACTAGCTTTTGTTTTAAATGCTCTATGTTTACTGTATCTCCAACTTTGAATGTCATTGCATTTTTGTATAATACTTTTTTAGGTATAATATTTTGCATTACAGCTTCTATTGTTAGAACTAGTATATCTATTTTATTGTTCTTTATTTTGTTTAATATTTCGATTCTTTCGTAAGGTAATGTTTTGCTATCTGCGACATAGTCGTATGTAACTAACTCTTTCTTTGGAAATAATGCTGCTTTTGAAGTATAATATTGTAAGTCTTTAGCCATTCTTTCAGCTTGAATTTGATTGTATGTTATTATGCATATTTTTTCATTTAAATTTTCACTTAATGCTGCTAGCATTTGTATTTTTCCCATGTCTGATAGGCCCGATATGCTTATCGGACCTGTTTTTGTTTTTATATGATTTATTACCTCTGAAAACTTTTTGGATTTTTGTAATTCATCGGTTAAAATGTTCAATTTTTTTCATTCCTTTCATTTGGAATTATTGGTTTTTGAACCTTCTATTATTGTACCAAATTTTTGTTCTTAAGTCAATTATTATCAAACTTTTTGTGTATATTATAATTTTCAAAGTCTTGTTATTTATTCCTTTACTTTTGGAAATACTTCTTCTAATGGAACTACTTTAAGTGTATAGCCCATAGAATATAATAATTTAAGTAATGTGCTTGTTTGAGGAGAATTCACACCTCTTTCAATTCTTGCAATTGCAGGTTGTTTAACTCCACTTTTCTCACTTAACTCTCTTTGTGATAAATTACATTTTTTTCTTGCAGCAATTGTTGCTTCTATGATTTCTTCTTCTAATCTAATCTCTACAGATTGCTCTTTGTCAATATTTAATTTTTCTTTAACATCTTTCCATTCAACATAAGGTTTTTTATCCATAAGTATCACTCCTTTTCTTAAACTCTTTAAGCATTTTCTCTGCTTTCTTAATCTCCTTTTTAGGAGTCTTTTTCGTTTGTTTTATAAATATGTTTAATAGTATAAATTTATTATTTTCATAATTAGCAAATAGTATTCTGTTTCTAACAGGTCTTAATTCTAATATATCTTTGTTTATTCTTTTTATATATGGTTCGCCAATACCTAAACCGTGCTTCTCTAAAATGTTAATATATGCTATTATTTTATTTGTGTTAATTCTGCTATCTTTATCATCATTGTGCTGCAATAGTTGTAAATAATCTTCTACTTCACTGTGACCATATTGATCTCTATAAAATATAACATTGTTCATTTATGCTCCTGTTCTATATTGTACTTTTATGATAACATATATGTTATCATGATGTCAATATCATTTTGTAAATTTTTTTATTAAAATATACATACTAACTTATAATTGAAAATTGTAGATATAAATTAATAGATTTTATAATTTTTCTGAAATAAAATTTCTATAGAAGTTACTTTAAATTAACCTAAAGTAACTTTATTTTAATATATTTATATAATAAATTCAACAAAAATCGTTCGACATCTTTCTACATACTTCGACATAATTGTATTTCATGTTCTACTATGTAAAGTCCAAGCATACCTTTTATAAAAAGCAGAATTAAAGGAGTATATTCATATGAAATCAAAATATATTTTGAACGTTGTTTTCAAAAAAAATCTACTAACAATATTATTCACTTTGTTTTTAATTTTTTTAGTATTATTTTCTAAAAATAATCTTCAAGCAGCTAAAAACGGACTTTTACTCTGGGCAAAAAATGTTGTGCCATCTCTTTTCCCTTTTTTCATTGCAACAGAACTTTTAAATTATACTAATCTTCCATATTACCTTGGAAAATTAACGAACAAATTTATGAGACCACTTTTCAATGTTCCTGGTGAAGGTAGTTATGCTTTTATTATGGGTATTATAAGCGGATACCCTGTTGGTGCTAAAATTGTAAATAATTTTTACGAAAATAGGATATGTACAAAACAAGAAGCTGAAAGAATGTTATCATTTACAAATAATTCAGGTCCTCTTTTTATAATTGGAACCGTTGGAATAAGCCTATTTTACTCAAGTCAAATTGGCGTAATTTTGTTTATTACACATATTTTATCTTGTATAACTGTTGGAATTATTTTCGGATTTGTAAGCAAAATTAAATTTAATAGCACTAATAGAACATCAAAATTGGCTCAAAGCTCTTTTAAAAATGAATACAATATTTCAGATTTAGGAACTATTCTTAGTAATAGTATTACAAGTGCAATTTCAACTATACTACTAATTGGAGGATTTATTGTATTATTTTCAATTATCATTTCTATATTAAACAGTATGAATATTATAGTGAATATTTCAAATGTATTCACATATATAGGCATTCCTGCTGAATATATTAGCAGTTTTTTAACAGGATTAATCGAACTTACAAACGGAGTTAGTACTATTTCTTCTATGCATGTAAAAAAGATGTCTTTGCAAGTTATAATTACGGCTTTTTTACTTGGTTTTGCTGGCATTTCAATTTTTCTTCAAATATTTAGTATTTCAGCTAAAAATAAATTATCTATGAAACCATATATAATTGGAAAAATTATGCAAGGGTGTTTTGCAGCTTTATATACATTTATTATTATGCAATTTTTTTACTTTTTAAGCCTTGATTTGTAATAATATATTTGTTTTAGAAATATAAATTAATTATAATTATAAGATTTGAAAGGAGATTATTATGGAGAGAAATTCAGATTTTAGCAACTACAACAGTTTTAACAACTCGCAAAACTATAATCAATTTGAATCACAATTTGATTCATCAATGTATGAAACACCTATGATAAACCCTGTTATGCAGTATGAACAAGCATATATGTATTATAGATATTTAAGTCAACAGATGGATTATAAGATTAAGTGTAAAGAATTCGAAAAGCTTAACTCTAAAAGCTCATAAAGGAACCATCGAGGACTCATTGCTCCTCGATGGTCTTAATTTTTTTACTTAACCTATTGACAAATGCTCTAGAAATTATTATAATAGTAATTGCTTATTCAAGAAATGGCGAGATAGCTCAGTTGGCTAGAGCATCCGGTTCATACCCGGCAGGTCGGTGGTTCGAATCCACTTCTCGCTACCAAAAAAGACAAACAAATTTAATTTGTTTGTCTTTTTTATTTGTTTTTTACTTATTTATAGATAATTTTTTTCTAATTTTTATAATCTCTTCTTTATCTTTTTCAACTGACGCTTTTAAAAAATCTATTTGTGTTTTATATAGTTTTTTAAGTTGCTTTATTTGTTCTTCAGATAAATCTTGTTCTCTTATAGCTCCGCTTCTATATGCTTTTTGAAGTTCTAGTAATTTTATTCTTTTATCATTGCTAGCTTCTTTAACGTTCATATTTTTCTCCTTTTTCTTGTTTACTTAATAACTCTGTATATCCTTTTAATAAATCTTCACTTTGTTTTTTCTCTGACAATAATGCATCTAACGACTCATTTAACTCTCTTAATTCTTGTTCAGTCTTTTTATCCTCTCTTTTTTTCTTTTTCATTTGAGGTACTTGTTCTCCCTTTTCTTTAAATGCTTGCGCACATCTTCTTTCTATTGTTTGAACTGACACTGAAATTCCTCTAAACTCATATATAGCCACAATTTGTTTGTATGTTAATCCCATCTTTTTTAATTGATATACAGTTTCTTTATCTACTCGTCTATTAAGATTTACTCCAAATTTTGCATTTTTGTTCTTAGCCTTTAATTTACCTCTACATTCTAACATTACCGCATTCTTTTTAAGTTTAATTCCTTTATTTTTATAATAGTCAACTATTTCATTATATGTTAAACCTTTTTTCTCTTTTAAATACATTATCTCATCAATTGGTAAATTTTCTATTCTAATTTTCCCAATACCTTGTAATGCGCCAACATCTTTAATCCTTTTCCTTATAGATTCTCTTGATACTTCTATTCCTTTATCTCTATAATATTGTGCTATTTCTTCATAAGTTTTACCACTTCTTCTTAAGTCTAATACCTCTTGAAGTGGTAATTCAATTATATCTTGATTATTATCTCTTTTAGGCTTAGGAACATTTCTATTTCTTTCTTTATACATTCTTCTACATATTTGAACAATTTCTTTTTTATCTAAATCGATGCCATTTTTTTCAAAATAGTCGAAAATTTTAGCATACGAATAACCTTGCTCTTTTAATTCAAATATTTTATTTGCATATATTTCATCCATAAAATATTTTCTCCTTTTATTTTTTATTATAAATTTGCATATATTATACCACATATTATGTAAAATGGCAACTATATCCAGTTGCCATATTTTTTTATATATATTCTTTTTGCAAATAGTGCCACCACACAGTATAGTGCTGTTACGCCAAGAATTAAGTGTAAATAATTCAACGTTATTGGAACTAAACCAATAATTCTTCCAAGAATTGTATACGGAACAAGTAATCCAATTATGCTTAATAATATTGACGAAAAATACACCATTTTACTTGCGTTACTTTGTATAAATGGATGTTTTGCTGTTCTAATTATATGCATTCCAATTAAGTTAGAAACAATACTATAACTAAACCAAAGTGTTTGACATTCTGGCGCTGTTCTTATACCAAATACAAACCATATTAAAGCAAATACAATCATATCAAACATTGAACTTAATGATCCCATAAATAACATGAATTGTTTTAAATCTTTTATTACAAGCCTTTTAGGTTCTTGTAAATATTCTTTATCAACATTATCAAATGGAAGTGTTAATTGACCTATATCATATAATAGACTTTCAACTAATAATTGTATTGGTGTTTCTGGCAAAAACGGCAATAAAACACTTGCTATTATAACTGAAACTACTTCTCCAAAATTGAAACTTACAGCCATTTTTATATATTTCATTAAATTTCCAAAAGTACGTCTTCCTTCTGTTACACCATCTAACAATACATTTAAATCTTTTTCGAGCAAAATTATATCAGCTGTTTCTTTTGCTATATCTACTGCTGTATCTACTGAAACACCTACATCTGAATTTGTTAGTGAAGGGCTATCATTTATTCCATCTCCCATATATCCAACAACATTTCCATCATCTTTTAACAGTCTTACTACTCTCGCCTTTTGAATTGGAGTAAGCTTTACAAATACATTGTTTTTCTTTAGAAGATATCTTACTCCATTATCTGGTAATTTATCAATTTGACTTCCTGTTATTATTTTCTTTGTGTTGATGTTAACCTTCTGGCAAATTGATTTTGTTACAGCTGCATTATCTCCGGTTAAAACAATTACTCTTATTCCAGCATTATTCAACTTTTCTACAGCATTTTTTGCACTTGCTTTTGGTGGATCTAGAAATCCTATAAAACCAACTAATGACATTTGTGCCTCATCTTTTACAGTAAATAACTTAATATGATTTATGTTCTTTTTTTGACATACTGCTACAACTCGCAAGCCATCTACATTCATATTATTTGCAATTTGTTTTATATTGTCTTTTATTTCTTTTGTTATAGGCAATATTTGATGTTCAAAATCTATTGTTGTACATATATTTAATACTTCTTCAACCGCTCCTTTTGTTATTAATAATTGGTCTCCATTCTCATCTTTTACAATTACAGAAAGTCTTCTTCTAGTAAAATCAAATGGAATTTCATCTACTATTTTATATTGATTAGCTAAATCGCTTAAATTATTTTTCAACGCTCTGTTTATTACAGCTTCATCTATGCTTCCTTTTAATCCTGTTTGAAAATATGAATTTAAAAATGCATGTTTTAGAACTCTTATATTTTCATTTCCATATACATCTAAATATTTTTCTAAAACTATCTTATCTTCTGTTAAAGTTCCCGTTTTGTCTGTGCAAAGAATGTTCATTGCTCCAAAATTTTGAATGGAATCTAGCTTTTTTACTATTGTTTTCTTTTTAGACATTCGAACTGCACCTTTTGATAGACAAGATGATAAAATAACAGGTAACAGTAATGGTGTTATTGTAATAGCAATTGCAACAGCAAACGTAAAAGCTAGAACCAAATTATGCTTCCACGCATTTAGCAAGAAAATTACTGGTATTAGAACAAACATAAATCTAATTAATAATTTACTTATGTTTTCTATTCCTTTTTGGAAATTGGTCTTTGGCTTCCCTTCATTTAACGTTCCTGCAACTTTTCCGAAATAAGTGTTATCTCCAGTTTTTATTACAACCACTTTAGCCGTTCCACTTATTACATTTGTTCCCATGAAGCAAATATTATCTATATCTGAAATTGATTCAATTTTTTCTACTGATTGTATTTCCGTATTTGCTATTTTTCTTACTGCATCCGATTCTCCTGTTATAGAAGATTGCGAAACATATAAATCTTTTGACTCTATTACTCTGCTATCTGCTGGAATCATATCTCCTGCTGATAGTTTTATTACATCATTTACAACTACTTCCTTTGTTGGAATTTGTGTTTCTTTTCCATCTCTTATTACTACTATATTAGCTTGAACCAATTCCTTTAATTTTTCAGCAGCATTGTTTGAACGATATACCTCAAAAAAATCAAGAAATGTGCTAACTAAAACCAATACAATTATTACCACAATGTTTGCATAACTTGGATTTTCTGGAAGCACTATATCTGTGTAAATTAAAATAATACTTATACCCAGGAGTATTTTATTAAATGGACTTAGTAAACTTGAAAAAAAATAATTATACCATCTTTTTGGCTTCGCCTGTTTTATTTGATTTAAACCATATTTTTTTAAATTGTTTTGTACATCTTCATTTGATAAACCTGTTTTTTCATTTATGTGGTATTTTCCTTTGAATGCTTCTACACTCATAATACAGTCCTCACCATACTGTTCTTTTGCACTATATGTTTCTTTATTTTGCTTTTGTTCCATACTTTCCCTCTTTTCTATATTGTAGTATGCCACTTATTCGAAATTTTAATAGAGTTTTTGGAAGTGTTCCAAAAACTCTGCTCAAAAACGGATACAAAAAAATAAGAAGTTAACTTTTTGTTAACCTCTTATTCTTTCATCTCTTTCATTTCTAACAACTGTTTTCATTATTGTTGTTCTTCCACCATGTGCTTGTTGCTCTAATTGTTTTTGAAGACCTTTTTTTGAATTTCCGCTATTTGCGGCTGCTTTCTTAAGTTGAGCTTCTACTTTCCATAAATTTTGAATTGTTGCTTGATCTTCTTTTGAGAAACTACTTAAATTATCTATATCTTCTATTTTATTATCTTCATCATTTTTTGGTAATGTTCTAACAAACAATGCTAGTGAACTAAATGCTCTTTTTAAAACAGGTGTCTTCTTAGTATCAGCATTTTCCATAAATTTTTACCTCCGATTTTTATCATAAATCAATACACATATTCATACTACCATAAATTCATTTAAAAATCAAGTTTTCTGGAAAAATTAATTCATGTAGTCTTTTAGTTTCTTGCTTCTACTTGGATGTCTTAGCTTTCTTAATGCTTTTGCTTCTATTTGTCTTATTCTTTCACGTGTTACTTGGAACTCTCTACCAACTTCTTCTAGTGTTCTAGCTTTTCCATCTTCAAGCCCAAATCTTAGTTTTAAAACCTTTGCTTCTCTAGGTGTTAATGTGTTCATAACTTCTTCTAATTGTTCTCTTAACAATGTGTATGCAACTGAATCTTGTGGTGCTGGTGAATCATCATCTTGTATGAAGTCTCCTAAATGGCTGTCATCTTCTTCACCTATAGGAGTTTCTAATGATACTGGGTCTTGTGCTATTTTTTGAATTTCAAGTACTTTTTCTACAGGCATTTCTAATTCTTTAGAAATTTCTTCTGGCGTTGGTTCTCTTCCTAATCTTTGTAATAGATCTCTTGAAGTACGAATTAATTTATTTATTGTTTCTACCATGTGCACTGGAATTCTTATTGTTCTTGCTTGATCTGCTATTGCTCTTGTTATGGCTTGTCTAATCCACCATGTAGCATAAGTACTGAATTTGTATCCTTTTGTGTAATCGAATTTTTCTACGGCTTTTATTAATCCCATGTTTCCTTCCTGTATTAAGTCTAAGAATAACATTCCTCTTCCAACATATTTTTTTGCAATACTTACAACAAGTCTTAAGTTTGATTCTGCAAGTTTTTGTTTTGCTTCTTCATTTCCTTCTAGAACTTCTTTAGCTATTGCAATTTCTTGATCATATGTTAATAGTGGGATTTTTCCTATTTCTCTTAAATACATTCTAACTGGGTCATCTACATTTATTCCATCAAAGTTTGTTACATCTAAATCTTCTAATTTGATTTCTTCAACTTCTTCTAAGTCTTCAAAATCTGGTTCTTCTAGCTCTTCACTAAATACGTTTACTCCCATATTTTCAAATGTATCAAATACTTCTTCAATTTGTTCTGTATTTGCATCTCCTAGTTGTGTTGCAAGCTCACCATAAGTAATTTTTCCATCTTTTTTTGCTTTATCTATTATCTTTTTAACTTTTTCTTTATCAAGTTCTTGTTCTTCCTCTTCTTTTTGATTTATTTTTAATTTTATTTCGGAAAATTCATTTACTTTTCTTCCTGCTTTTAAGCTTTGAGCAATTACACCAACAGGAGATTCCTGATCTGTAACATATTTTATTATTACATCAAATCTATCTAATTCTTTTCTTGCTTCTTCTTCTGATTTTCCAACTACATCTGGTACTTCAACTTTTTGCATTATTTCAATTTCTGTGTTTTCAGATTTTTTCATTAATTCTACCTCCTATTTCATTCTAGCTAACTTTAAAATTACTTCATTTAAACTTTGTTCTAAACTAGCTATTTCATCTTTTGTTAAATTTTCTGTATTATCTAACGCATGTATAATTTCATTTCTCATTGATATCAATTTATCTTTTTCATAGTTATTTAAGATATCTTCAATTGCTTTATCAGCTTCAGTTATTTCAAAATCGTATGCCATAACCCAGCTTAAAAAGCTGATGGTTTCTTCATCTTGGAACAAGTCTAATGCATTATTAATACTATTTCCTTTTTCCAATTCTTCATACAATTTTTTTATTATTTGTCTATTTCTTTCATTTTTTATCTTTTCATATCCAATTTTTTCTCTTAATTTTTCATAAGATTGGTCTGGATAATTAATTAAAAGATAAATAATCATGTTTTCTTTTTTAGTTGCATTGTCTTCTTGAACTTTTGGTTTGATTTCTTGTTCAGGTTTTTTTACAATTTTTTTCTCATTTAACATCCTTTCACTTCTGTTATTTCCATGTGTAAGTTTGTTAATTTCAGCATATATTGCTTCTTTTGAAATTTTGTAATCAAATGCAATTTTATCTACGTAAACTTCTTTTTCTAAGTCACTGTTGATTTTTGCAAGTTCTTTTGCTATTTCAGTTAAAAACTTAATTTTATCATTTGGATGGTTTAAATCTAATTTATTTTTTAGTAATTTTACTTTAAATTCCACAAGTGATATTGCATTATCAACACATCTTTGTAGTCTTTCTGGTCCATATTTCAATATATATTCATCTGGATCTTTTACAGGTTCATCAAGTTGCAAAATTCTTAAGTCACAACCTAAGTTTTGCAATATTTCTAGTCCCCTTAGAGTAGCAGCTTGTCCGGCTCCATCTGCATCATAACCTATTATTACTTGGTTACTATTATTTCTTAACAATCTTCCTTGAGCCTCTGTTAATGCTGTTCCAAGTGATGCAACTACATTTGTTATTCCTCTTTGATGTAATGAAATACAATCCATATAACCTTCAACAATAATCATTTTGTCAATTTTCTGTTTTTGTTTGGCAGCATAAAGACCAAATAAATGTCTTCCCTTACTATATACAATATTTTCTGAAGAGTTGATATATTTAGGCATTTTGACATTTTGAATTTTACTATCTTCCAAAATTCTTCCTCCAAATGCTATTACTCTTCCTCTTTCATCTTGTATTGGGAACATTAACCTTTTTCTAAATCTGTCTATGAACTCGCCTTTTTCATTTTTATTAACTAATGTTGAGGCTAAAATTTCTTCTTCTGTAAACCCTTGTGATTTTAAATAATTATATAGCTCGTTAAAATTGCCTGAATATCCAATTAAAAATGTTTTTAAAGTATTGTTATCTAACTTTCTCTTTTTTATATATTCTTGTGCAACTTTAGCTGTTGGCTTATATAAATTTTCATGATAAAATTGAGCTGTTTGCTTGTTTATTTCGTAAACTCTAGACTTTAAATGTGCAAGTTTATTATCTTGTCCATCATCCACTGTTGGTAATGTAATGTTTGCTCTATTTGCAAGCATTTCTACAGATTCTTTGAATCCAACATTTTCAACTTTTTGTATAAAATGGAATACATTACCTCCTGCTCCACATCCAAAGCAATGAAATATTTGCTTATCTGGAGATACTGCAAATGATGGTGACTTTTCACTATGAAATGGGCATAAACCAAAAAAACTTCTCCCACTTTTCTTTAAATTAACATATTGGGAGATTACATCTACTATGTCGTTATTTCTTCTAATTTCATCTATGATTTCATCACTGTATCTTGCCATTTTAAGGTCCTTTCTTTAATTTATTAATATATAAATATATATACTAACTATATTAATATTCGACGTCAATCTTCTAAATCCTTCATTGTTTAACATAATTTTATTATTTATGTGAACATTTGTATACAGCAACATAAAAAAGCGAAATTTCTATTTTCTAAGCTTTTTTAACTTAAGAAAATTTCATTTTCGCTCTTTTGTGTTATTATTATTTTCATAATATTATTCTTCTGAATCAGCTCCATCAAATGGAATAAATTTGCTAACTATGTTGTTATTTAAACCTGCTGCATCTGCTATAGTTCCTTCATGCAATCTGTTTTCTTCAAAAGATAAATTTATTTTATCCTCTACAATTTTTTCTATTTCTGGTTGAGATACATGTTCTGCTAAAACTAATTCACTAATTAAAATTTGTTTAGCATTATTTAGCATTTTCTTTTCACCTGTTGATAGTCCTTTTTCTTTTTGTTTGAAGCTTAAATTTCTTACAACATCTGCTACTTCAAAAATATCTCCGCTTTTCATTTTATCCATGTTATCTCTATATCTCTTGTTCCAATTATCTGACATTTCTGTTTCATCTTCTTCTAAGATGTTTAATACCTTTGAAACGTCATTTTTATCTATAATATTTCTTACACCAATTTCTTCTGCCTTTTGTGTTGGTACCATAACCTTAACTTCTCCTGGCATAGAAATTATGTAATAATCTTGTTCTTCGTTTAATATATTTTTCTTTTCTATTGCGTGAATAGTTCCTGCTCCATGCATTGGATATACTATTTGATCTCCTACATTAAACATGTGCAACTACACTTCCTTTCTTTTAGTATTTTTATTGTTTCATACATGTAATATTATACCACAAAAAATGGTAAAAGTCAAAGCTTTTACCATTAAAAATTTTGTGTTTTTTTTGTGTAATTATTTGCTTGTAGAACCAAATCCGCCTATTCTTTCGCCTTCTGCAACATCATTGTCTGCTACAAAATATTTTTGAAATACTGCTTGCCCTATAGCTTCACCTTTTTTGATTGTTATATCTTCATCTTTAATGTTATAAAATGCAAACATAATATGTCCGTCATTGTCTGGATTTCCATAATAGTCTTTATCTACAACTCCAACACTATTTGCTAATATTAATCCTTTTTTCTTTGGATTAGAACTTCTGTTGTATAGCATTAATACTTCATCATCTTGCATATATGCTTTAATTCCTGTTTTTATTAATACTGGGTTTGTTCCCTTTGTAAAGCTTGGTATAACTGTGTCTTCAGCTGCTTCTACATCATACCCTGCTGAATATTTTGTTTTTCTTACTGGTAGGTTGATATCTTTATCTTCCCATCCTTTTGCAATTTCAAATCCTCTTATTCTTTCCATTTTCATCATCCTTTTCTTTGTAAATTTAGATTTTTGGCATCTATTGCCTTTTTCGTTTTTGATTATAATACAACTTAAAAAAAAAATCATCATTTTGCAACAAATTTTTGTGTTATTTTTCTTAAAATTTAT
Source organism: Lachnospiraceae bacterium Phil5 (assembly GCA_002633185.1). GTDB lineage: Bacteria > Bacillota > Clostridia > TANB77 > CAG-508 > CAG-492. Next base: position 78,223 of record NWBM01000002.1, on the reverse strand, counting down.
ACGGTAATCATTGAATTTACATAAAAAATATGATATAATTTATATAATTTTTGGTGAAGTGCCAAAAACACTCATGTTTCATTACATGGTTTACCACAGAATAGTCAAATTTCGAAGGAGGATTTATATGAATTTACTCGAACTTTGTAAATTGGCCGATGCAGAACGAAACAAGCCTACATATGAAGCAATTTTGCTTCTACGGTCAATTCTAGCTTGGTTTCAATCTTTACCCGAGCATTTTGACGAAGAACTTCTGAAACAAAGGCTTCCTGAAGCTGTAAAAGGCGAAGATGATCTATTTGAGTGTTCCTTTGCAGAAAAAGGATATGTCCAATTGGAGCTTTTCAATTACGATATCAGCAAAAAAATCAAGCTTTCACAAAAAGAACTGAGTATGTTTAAGAAATTCAGTAAACTTGTTTCCACCAATATCTACAGTATTTTTAAATACTTAGATTCAAATCAACCAACAGAAATTTACTTCCACTTCAAAGAAGATGAGGATGACAAGTTTTGGAGATTCTACAATACCATAAGGAAAATCTTACCTAATCTTGAAATTGATTTTGACTACAACAATAATTATGAAGAGGAAAATACACATCTTGTATGCATGTATGTTTCAGATAAAGATCTTATCTTAAAATAATATTTGTTGTAAGAAAATACCCTCATTAATTTGAGGGTATTTTTTTATTTGTTTTTTAACCTAAAGCTATATCTAAAACCATCATTACTATAAAACCAACCAAAAATCCAACTACACCTAATATTGATTTTTCACCTTCATGTATTTCTGGAATTAATTCTTCTATAACTACATATATCATTGCCCCTGCTGCAAATGCTAATAAATAAGGCAATACAGGCACTACAATATTAATTAATAAAATTGTTAATACTGATGCAATTGGTTCAACTATTCCTGATAATACTCCAATTAAAAAGGATTTTTTCTTACTATTTCCTTCTATTTTTAGTGGCATTGAAATTATTGCACCTTCTGGTATATTTTGAATTGCAATTCCTATTGCAAGCAGCATTGCTTCAAACATTTCTATTCCGCTATTTCCTGTTAATGCAGCTGCAAAGCCTACTCCTACTGCCATTCCTTCTGGAATGTTATGTAGTGTAACAGAAAATAATAACATGTTTAATTTTTTTCCGTTTTTTTTGGATTGAATTTTATCTGCTAATTTATTAATAAGAATTAAAAACATCACTCCTAATATTAATCCAACTGTTGCTGGTATCCAGCTTATAACTCCTTGATTTTCAGCCATTTCTACTGATGGCAAAATTAATGACCATACTGATGCTGCAATCATTACTCCTGCGGCAAATCCAACCATTATCTTTTGAAATTTTTGACTCATATTATTTTTCATAAATAGTACAAAACTGCTTCCAAAACTTGTTCCTGCAAATGGCACTAAAATTCCTATTATACTATATAATACGTTATTCACTTTGTTTCCTCCTTGTATTATATAGTATGGAAAAGAGTAGAATTATGTTAATAACCCTACTCTTTTTTTGACATTTTATTGTTTGTTTTTTAGCCAGTCTTCTAGTCTTTCAAATTCCTCATAATGATTTTTAAAGAATTTATCTTGTTTCATTAATTCATGTATTTCATCCGCTGAAAACCAATGCACAGATGCAACTTCTTCTTCCTGAAGTTGTAAATTTTCTATGTTTGGAACATCAATTTTTGCATAATAGTCATCCCAAAATACTCTTTCCTCGTCAGATCTTCCACCATAATATAATTCAATTTTTTCTGGATTAATGTCTAAACCTATTTCTTCTTTAACTTCTGTAAGTATTCCTTCCAAGCTAGATTCTCCAGATTTAGGATGCCCTCCAGTTGTTGCATATTTACCATTTTTTCTTTCACTTCTTTTTTGTATTAAGAATTTTCCTTCTGAATTTTGAATATATACTAAAACTACTACTATATATTTTCCTTCAGGAATTTCTTCTCCTTTATACATAGTTTCACCAGTTAAATTTTTATTTTCGTCATATAAATCTCTTTTTTCAATTTCTTCCATAATTGTTTCTCCTTTTCTATGTGTTTGTATGTTTGTGTTTAAATATTTTTGTTTATATATGTAAAAAGCCATTAATATACATGTTTTATTTGCATGTATATAACGGCATCATCTATCATTTTTTACTATTTTCTTTTCCAAATATTCTAAGAATTTTTCCAACTACTTTAATAATTGGAGTAGAATTTCTTTGTGCAATTCCCTTTCCTAAAGCTTTTCCACCAATTGTAAGTGATGCAACTAATGCACTTATTATAAATTGCATATCAAATGTCATATTAAACTTTTCAGTTATTTTCATCGCAATTAAAGCACTTATAGCTCCACTTAATACGCCAGCAATATCACCTATAACATCTGCACAAATGTTAGCAACTTTGCCTGAATTTTTTATTAATTTTATTGATGTTTTTGCTCCTGGAATTTTTTTAGATGCCATTGCATTAAAATCTGATTCTTTAGCAACTGTTATGGCAACGCCTATTAAATCAAATAGAACGCCTATAAAAATCACCAATAATAACATTATTACTGCCGGAATTATTGACAATTTTGAAATTGCAACGGCTGATATAAATGAAAAAAATATAGATAGCACGAAACTTAGTACTGCTACTATAATAAACCATTTTATTTCTGATGAATCATTTTTTGTTTTGTTTTTCATTTATGTTTTTCTCTCCTGTTTTTTTATTTTTTATTTTAGAAATTTTTCTATAATAGGTGGTAAAAGCTTAAGTAAACTTTACGGTTTAGGTCTAGAGGAATTTCTCTACTTCCTACTGAACATTACTGTTCAGCCGTTTCCGTTTAAAAGAAGTATCCAAATTTTATTTTGGCTTCCAGACAGCCACTAAAATCCGTACTTTAATCCCTAAGCTTCTCTTGCCATAATGGCAAACACTCTAGAAGTTTTCCTTAATATACTATTATCTATTACTAGTCTCTTTTGCAAAAGCAATTTCATAACTAGTTTATAAATTTATAACTTTATTGGTTATTATTTAATCGCTAATCCCAAGTCCTTCACTCAAGACAGGCTACACTATATATTGTGTCTTGGCACTTTATATAGGTTATACTTGAAAAAACTAATGGAATTTCAAGCCTCCGCGATAATAGGGAATTACTTATGTATGCCATTACATAGTTCCCTAGAATCTTTACTCCCTGCAAACACACAAAACTGGCATTCCGCGCATAAACAAGAAACTTCATCGATGTGCCCTTTAGTGGATTTTTAGCCCCACCCTCGTAATAGTTAGTATAACTAGAATAGTGCACCACCAATAAAATGATAACATATTTACGAAAAATAAGCAAGTTTTTGAGTAGATTTTTTGGGACACCCAAGAAATATATTAATACGTAGTGCGTGCGCAGTTTGGCGCTCCCAAAAATCTACTTAATCTTTCCAATTAAATCATAATTATTACTATCAACTATTTCAACTTTTACAAATTTATCAAATAATTCATCATTTGTTTTTTCTACATAGATTACGCCATCAATGTCTGGTACTTCGTTTTTGCTTCTTCCAATGTAGTATTTTCCATCAAAACTTACATCTTCTATTAAAACTTCTAGTTTCTTACCAATTTGTTTTTTCATTATTTCTTCTGAAATTTCATTTTGAAGTTTCATTATTTTATTGTATCTGCTTTTTTTAGTCATTGGATGAATATGATCTTTTAGCTTTTCTGCAGGTGTTCCATCTTCCTTTGAATATGAAAATGCACCTAATCTTTCAAATTTTGCTTCTTTTACGAAGTTGTACAATTCTTCAAAATCCTCTTTAGTTTCGCCTGGAAATCCTACCATTACTGTTGTTCTGATTATTACCTCTGGAATTTCTTTTCTTATTTTCACAATTACATTTCTTATGCTCTTTCCATCACTTTTTCTATTCATTCTTTTTAATACTGGATTAGAAATGTGTTGGATTGGTATGTCGAAATATTTGCAAATTTTGTCGTTTTCTTTTACAACTTTTATTAATTCGTCTGTTATTGATTCTGGATATGTATATAAGAATCTTATCCATTTTATTCCTTTTATTTTTGATAGTTCTTGTAATAGTTCTGCTAGCTTTGATTCTCCATATATATCTATTCCATATTTACTTGTATCTTGTGCAATTACTATTAATTCTTTATAGCCTTGTTTTGCAAGATTTCTTGCTTCTTCCAAAACATCTTCTATTTTTCTACTTACAAAAGCACCTCTTATATATGGTATTGCGCAATATGTACAATGGTTGCTACATCCTTCTGCTATTCTTAAATATGCAAAATTCTTTCCTGTTGATACTACTCTTTCATTGAAATCTAATTCAAGATGTGTTTTGGAGGTGTTCCCAAAAACATCTTTGTTTATTACACTTGATATTTGTTCCCAGATTGTTTCATATTCTTTGTATTTAATGAACAAATCTACTTCTGGTAATGCTTTTTCTAGTTCTTCTTTATATCTTTGAACTAGACATCCCATTACTATTAGATATTTACATTTTTTCTTTTTATATTCTGCCATTTCAAGTATTGTGTTAATTGCCTCTTCTTTTGCTGGTTCTATAAATCCACATGTGTTTATTACTATTATGTCCGCTTCTGATGGATTGTTTACTATTTTGTAATTATTGTTTTTAAACATTCCTATTGTCATTTCTGTATCTACTAAGTTTTTACTACATCCTAATGATATGAATCCTACGTTCATTTTTTATCTCCTTTTTTGTTTTTATTTACATAATTAATTGTTATTTTATCATTTTTTTGTTGACTTTGCAAGAGATATAAACAAAGAAATGACACAAATGGTACACTACCAATTTGTGTCATTTAATCTAACGTTCGTATTCCTCATCTTTATGTTTTAGTTCACTGTATTTTTTCTTTGTTGCCAAGCCTCCTCGTATGTGTCTTTCAGCTTTGTTTTCATCTAAAATTTCTCTTACTTCACAGGCTAACCCTGGATTTATTCTTAATAATCGTTCACTAACATCTTTATGGACTGTACTTTTACTTACTCCAAATTTCTTTGCAGTACCTCTTACTGTATCTTTTGAGTCAACTATATAATGTGCTAAATTCACCGCACGTTGTTCTATTGAATAATCTTTCATAAATAGATAACCCCCATGTGAATACTTTTGTTTAATTGTATTCGCATAAGGGGTTGATTAGAACGATAGTTTTATTAATTTGTTATAGATGTTTTTTGGAGGTGTCCCAAAAACTCTACTAAAAAAATTATTTCATCTCTTCAATTGATTTTGATACATTATGCTCAATTTTTTCCCACTTTGTATTACGTTTAAATAAGCATTTAAAATTGATTAGTAACCATGAACCTAAGAATAATGGATATAAAATTAACCCTTTAACCATATGTTTCATTGGCTTTTTATCTATAAGCATAACCATAATTCCTGTAAGAATTGGTAAGAAGAATGTTGGAACTACATATCTAACTGCGTTCCATAATAATTCACTTACTGACATTCCATCTGTAAAGAAGATTACAATGTTTAGCACTAGTAATAATAGTGTTAAAACAAACATTGGAATACTTCCTAACATATATAATAACCCATCAAAATTCATAACTGTTTTATTTTCAGCAACTGCAACTGCAAGTGGCTTTGTATATTCATGTAAACATTGTATATGTCCTACTGTCCATCTTGATCTTTGTGACCATGATTGTTTGAATCCAACTGGTTGTTCATCATATACTATAGCATCTGTTGCCCATCCAAGTTTTTTCCCTGCAATTATTCTTTTTAATGAAAACTCTATATCTTCTGTAAGTGTTTTTGTTTGCCATCCTTCAGGTTTTACAACATCAAATTTTACCATAAATCCTGTACCATTTATTAATGGTGATAAACCTAAATTATATCTTGCTAAATGATAAAATCTATTCATTGTCCAATAGAAAATTGCATATCCAGCTGTAACCCAGCTATCTGAAGGGTTCTTTATATCTCTGTATCCTTGTACAACATCTTCCCCTTGATTTAGTTTTTTATTCATTGCTTTTAAGAAATTTTTATCTACTATATTATCTGCATCAAATATACAAAATGCGTCATATGGAGCATCTTCATCAATTTTTTGTTGTAAAAACCATTGTAATGCAAAACCTTTTGTTTTACGTTTTTCATCAAATCTTTCATACACTATAGCTCCTGCATCTTTTGCTATTTGTGCTGTTTTGTCTGTACAATTATCTGCAATAACATAAATGTCATATAAACTTTTGTTATAATCCAGTTCTCTTAAACTTGCAACAAGATTTCCAACAACTTTTTCTTCATTATGTGCTGGAATAATCATCATAAATCTGTGATCTTTGTCTTCAACAAATGGCTTTTCTTTTACTTTTATTAGTGAACATACACTAATTATTAATTGATATACCCAATATATGGTTATAACCCAAACCATTGCCTGTTGTAAGATATATAAATACTTCATTTTTATCTCCTTTTATGTTTTATTACATTCTATAATACAATTATACTACTCTTAGATTTTTTTTCAACATTTTTCGACATTTTTATTCTTCTGTTGTATTGTTTGATGCTTCTTGGCTAGTTTCTACTTCAGTAGCTTTACTTGCCTCTTCAACTATGTTATTTGCTGCTTCAAGTTCTTTCATTGATAAATTAATTCTTCCTTGTGAATCTATTTCAATTACTTTAACTCTTATTTCATCTCCAATGGCAAGAACATCTTCAACTTTTTCAACTCTTTTATTAGATATTTTAGATATATGAAGTAATCCTTCTCTTCCTCCGCCTAAGTCTACGAAAGCTCCAAATGGCATTAATCTTGTAACTATACCATCATATATTTCATTTACTTCAATATCTTTTGCTATATCTTCAATCATTTTTAATGCTTTTTTACCACTTTCTGTATCTGTAGAATAAACACATACATATCCATTGTCTTCAATATCTATTTTAACACCTGTTGCGTCTATTATTTTGTTTATCATTTTTCCACCAGGTCCTATTACATCTCTTATTTTGTCTACATTAATTGTTGTTGTTAATATACGTGGTGCGTATTTTGAAATGTCGCTACGAGGCTTATCTATTTGTTTTAACATAATTTCATCTAGAATATAATCTCTAGCAACTTTTGTTCTTTCAAAAGCTTGCTCTATTATATCATATGTTAAACCATCAATTTTGATATCAACTTGTATAGCTGTTATACCGTCTTTTGTTCCACCTACTTTAAAGTCCATATCTCCAAAAAAGTCTTCTATTCCTTGAATATCTGTTAACATTACCCAATCATTCGGATTGTCTTTGCTTGTTACTAATCCTGTTGATATACCTGCTACTGGCTTTTTAATTGGAACACCTGCATCCATTAATGCTAATGTACTTCCACATATACTTGCTTGTGATGTTGATCCATTTGATGATAATACTTCAGATACAACTCTTATTGCATATGGGAATTCATCATATGATGGAATTACTGGTACTAATGCTTTTTCAGCAAGTGCACCATGTCCAATTTCTCTTCTTCCAGGTCCACGTGATGTACGAGCTTCTCCAACACTGTATGCTGGGAAGTTATAGTGGTGCATATATCTTTTGCTTTCTTCTTCATCTATACCATCTAGCATTTGTTCTTCGCTTTTCATTCCTAATGTTGCAATTGACATTACTTGAGTTTGTCCTCTTGTAAATATTGCACTACCATGAACACGTGGTAAAACTCCAACTTCACATGATAATGGTCTAATTTCTGTTAATTCTCTACCATCTGGACGTTTGTGTTCTACGAATATCATTTCTCTAACACATAGTTTTTCTAATTTGTGAATACTTTCTAAGATATCTGGTTTAATTTCTTCTAATTTTTCTTCACCATATTTTTCAGTAAAGTATGCAATTATATCTTCTGTAATTTTTTCTATATTTGCATCTCTTACTTCTTTGTCTTGAGCTTGTACATCTTGGTACATTCTATCTTTGAAGTTTGCTTCTACTTCATTATAAATTTCTGGATCAACTTCAAATGATTTATATTCAAATTTTGGTTTTCCAACTTCTTCTTTTATTGTTGAAATAAAATCGCATATTTTCTTTATTTCAACATGTGCTGTTTTTATTGCATCTAACATTGTTGCATTTGGAATTTCATCTGCTCCAGCTTCAATCATTGTTATTTTTTCTTGTGTTCCAGCAACTGTTAATGTTAATCTACTATTTTCTCTTTGTTCTGCTGTTGGGTTTATAATTATTTCATCATTTACATATCCAACATTTACTGCAGCTGTTGGTCCTCCAAATGGTATGTCTGAAATTGAAAGTGCTGCTGATGCACCAATCATTGCACATACTTCTGGTGAGTTGTCTTGGTCAACTGATAATACTGTTGCAACAACTACAACATCATTTCTGAAATCTTTTGGGAATAGTGGACGAAGTGGTCTATCTATTGCTCTTGATGTTAATATTGCTTTATCTGATGGCTTTCCCTCTCTTTTTAAGAATCCACCTGGAATTTTACCTACTGAATATAATTTCTCTTCATAATCTACTGATAATGGGAAAAAGTCAATTCCATCTTTTGGTTCTTTTGATGCTGTAACATTTACCATTACAACAGTGTCTCCATATCTTACAATTACATTTCCATTTGCAAGTTCTGCAACTTTTCCTGTTTCAATTACTAGCTTTCTTCCAGCTAATTCTGTTTCATACATTTTATACATATTTAACTCTCCTTTAAATTTATTTTTCGCAATTTTTATTAGTGTAACCTCGAAGAAGGAATTTTTGTTCCCGTCCCCAAACAAGTCAAAAATTCTTTCTTCCAAGCTACTTCTAATAAATAATTGCTATTTAAAACACCTTTTTTTGTAAAAGGACGTTTTACTTTTATTAGCAAAACGTCCAGTTTGTTTTTCTTATTTTCTTAATCCTAATTTTTCTACGATATCTCTGTATCTTTGAACATCTTTTTTAGCTAAGTAGTTTAATAGGTTTCTTCTAGCACCAACCATTTTTAAAAGACCTCTTCTTGAGTGATTGTCTTTTTTATGGATTTTAAGATGTTCTGTTAATTCATTAATTCTTTCTGTTAAAAGAGCTATTTGAACTTCTGGAGAACCAGTGTCTTTTTCGTCTCTTTTATAAGTATTAATTACTTCTTGTTTTCTTTCCTTTGTCATAGTAAATACACCTCCTAAATTTTTTATTAGCCTTAATCTGAGTTATAGTGGTGTTTTATCCTATAACCAAGAATAAGGTATCTTTGTTTTGCAACGCATTTATTTTATCATACTTTTATTCATTTTTCAAGGGGTTTACTATATATTTTTACATTTATGCCAATAATTATTATAAAAAAATAAAATCTATAGTTTCCTATAGATTTTATTTTTTATATTTTAATCGTTTTCTTTATATCTTTTAGCTTTCTTTTCAGAAGGTTCACCTATCATTATACCTGCTACAATTAAAACAACTATAATAGTTCCAACTAAAATTTTCCCTTTTGGTGTTTGTATTATTTTTACAGCATATCCTATTTTAGGAATTGAAGCAACATTTTTTCCTATGAAAGTTTCTCTGGTTGTTATTATACCATCAACATTACCATTTGCATCACCTTTTGTTTGGAATCCTTCTTCTGTTATCGCATTTATTCTATGTGTTGCAAAAGAAGATGTATTTCCTAGTTTGAATGCTATAATGTCTCCCACTTTCATATCTTCATATTTTGCTCTTTTGTTTATAAAACATACACTTCCAGTTTGAATTTCAGGTTCCATTGAGCCTGATTCTACAACATATGGTTGTATGCCTACTGCAAATAGTACTACAAATATTATTCCAATTATTATTATTAAACTTGTTATTATATTTAATATTATTTTAGTTGCTTTTATGATTGGTTTCATTGTAATCTTCCTTTTCTAGTTATTTTCGATTAATCCCCATACTGTAGCAGGAGTTGTATCAGTTCCAATTCCTGTTGTTTGAATTCCGTATGCTTTAACATCAATGTTTACAGCTTTTGTCTGAACTGAAGTATATCCAGCTACAAGTACTTCGTTATTTTCTCTTATATTCTTTAATCTAATTGTATCATTAGTAAATATACTTGCTGTATTACCATTTCCTGCAACTGATGTCATTTTTTCACCTGCATATGCTAATCTATATGTGTTATAACCAATTCCTGTTGTATCTGGCGCTGTTGTTGTTACAGGATCTCCACCGTTCATTACTGTCCATCCACCAGTTGTATTAAAAGTATAGTCAAATATTTCAACTGGGTCTGTTGATACTGCACCATCTGCTATTGCAACTTTAGCTGTTGGAACCTTTACTTCTGCAAATATAAAAACTGGACTTACTCCATTATTATGAACTACTGGATCTTTTGTTATTTCTTGTCCTGGCATTATATCTGCAACTCCATTTTCTGGGAAATTTGCTTCAACAACTTGTACATCAACTTGTCCTAATGTTAAATTATTTACTTTTGTATCAACATCTGTGAAATATGCTAATAAACCTCCTATTAATAATATTAATAACAATACGATTGCTGTTACGATAAGTTTTTTTCTATTCATAATTATTTCCTCCTAAGTTTTTTAATTTGTGACTTTTACTTGTCATCACTTTTTTCTTCATTTTCTTTATTTTTATTTTTTCTTTCTAGTATAAATACTACTATCAAGCATATTGCTGCTATAATAAATATAGCTATTGCAATTTTAACTTTAACATCACCAGTCTGTGGACTTGGTTGCGGTTCTGGTTTCTTTGTGTTTGTTATATATATAATAACTTTATCACCAGAAACCTTTAGTGCAAATTTTATTTTTTCTTTCGAATTTGCATTTGTTGATGATTCATCAATAATATATGAATTTGTTTTTTCATCATATTTGAATCCAACATTTAAATTTATTGTTCCTATAAATGCATTATATCCATTTGGTGCTTTTTTTTGTTTTATTGAGAATGTTGTATTTTTCATTCCCTCTCCAATAATCTTTTTAATATTTAAAATCCCTTCTTTTGTTCCAAGGTTACTATCATTTATAGTAAATATTGCTTTGTCTGTTGTAATAACTGTTTGTCCATCATCACCAACAACAACTAACTCTAATTGATAATCTCCTTTGCGAGGCTTTTCTATTTCTTCATTTGGAATATATATAGTTATTTTGGTATTATCTGGAGAAATTTTATACATACTATCTGCAATTCCAGGACCCGAACAATATGTTTTGGATTCATCTATTACATATTTTTGTATTGATTCATCTATTTTGAATCCAACTATTAAATCAAATGCATTTGGATATACTTTATACCCTGCTGGAGCATTTTTTTGTTTTATTGTATATGTATCTCTTTGACTTAAAGCTGTAATAGTTTTGTCTTTCGGAAATACAATTTTACCATTAGATGTTATTTTGTCCCCTCCATTGATTGTATATATTGTGTCATTTGATAATATAACAGTTGTTCCATCTTCTTTTACAGTAACAATTTCTACTGTATATGTATTAGTGTAATCAATTGGCTTAGGTGTTACTTCTGTTTTCGCTTTAAACGTCCATACTAGCCCAGTACTTAACATTGAATATTCATTTCCTAATTCTTCAGGCATGCTTACACTAAATTTATATTTAGTTTCTGTATTACTATTTGAACTACCAAAAGTTGTTTCATTAAGTTGATATAAATTTCCAGTAAATACTGTTTCTCCATTAGACTCAATTTTCAAAACAAGTTTTTCCATTAAATCTCTAATTTCTTCATCATCATTAGATTCTGGAGCAACCGTAAATGATACTTCTGTTTTATCATTTGTTGGTTTTACCGTTATTTCTGATGATACATTATCTCCTGGCATTAATAATGATATATTACTTAAAAAGTCTTCTGGTATCTCAATGTAATTATTAGTTCCATTTTCATATTCAACTATGACATTATTTGAAATTTGTGATTTATCTGTATGATAATTGTTGTCTTTACCTTCTGTTATTTCAACATTTCCCCATGGCTCATCACTTGTAAAGTCTGGAGTAAAGTTTCTAGATTGAATTGCTTCTACAACAATGTTAACTTGAAGAGTTTTTCCTTGATTTTCATTGGATATGTCTGAAGGGATTGAAACAGATTTAAAAATATCTATTTTAGCGTCAGTTTCTATTGGATTGCTGTAATACCAATAGTCTCCAGTCTTAGTCCAGTTAGGATCCATTCCTTCAATATTTTCATCAGATAAAATTAGATTTCCTGAGTTGCTCTTATAACTTATTTTAGCTCTAACATAACATGATTCTCCTAAATTTAAAACTCTAGGTATTAAAGAAACAACTTCTCCTGGCATAACCGCCTTTGGATCTTCGTTATATTCTTGCTCAACATTGTTATTTATTGAATATTCCTTTAACTGAATATTTACTGCCCCAGTATTCAAATCGTTTTTTACTGTTGAGGTGGACGTGTTCGTAAATGCATATATTCCAGATATTCCCATTATAATTATACTAACTACGCCTAACAAAAAAAGTTTGTTTTTACTGATTATGGCCACCCCCTTTCGGTATGTTCTTATGTTTGATAATTTAGTAAGATGCTAATTTATCAATATATAAAAACTATTAATCCTTTGTTTCTTCTTCAAAAAAACCTCCTAATTTTGGTTTAGGAGGATACATTTTTTCTATATTTATTTTATTTTTTCTTTTGTATCTAACTAAACTATTTCTACACTTTTTATTATATTATTTATAAATTTTTAAGTCAATAGTTTTAATTTTTTTTTATTATTTTTTTATTATATTATGATCTTCTGGATTAAAGCTTAATAATTTAATTGTTGTAGGTCTTCCATGAGGACATGTATATGGATTTTTTAATTTTAATAATCTATCTAACAAATTATGCACTTCACTTGGTGTTAAGTCCATGTTTGCTTTTACTGCTGCTTTACATGCCACTGTAGCTATAAATCGTTCTTCTATGTCTTTTATAGATGTTCTTTCTTTTGTCATCATCTCGTCTAGTATGTTCATAAAGATGTCTTTTGTGTCTATTTTTATTTTATATTCTAAATCAGGTATTCCATTGATTTTTAATGAGTTTTCTCCAAATATTTCTATGTCAAATCCATAGTCTTTAAACATTTTTATATTGTTTTGAACAAATTCCATTTCTTTGTTTGTTAAATTTACTACCTCTGGAATAAGCATTATTTGACTATTGTTTTTTATATTATTTTTGTAATTTTCTTTTATTTGCTCATATAAGACTCTTTCATGTGCAGCATGTTGATCAACTAAGAATAAGTCATTTTCTATTTGTATCACAATAAAAGTTCTGTATAGGATTCCTATGTATTTATAGTCTATTTTACGTGCATTGTCTCTGTTTATTAATTCAATTTTAGGCATTCCTTGCGTATATACTACTGAATTTGGATTTGTATTGTTTATATAGTTTGTGAGAAATTTGTATTCGTTTTCTATGTATTCTGTTTTGTTATTTTCATTTTCATCATTTCCCAAAAATTCTTTGTTTAGCAACGCTCCTTTTATTGCATGGTATACAGCTTTATATATTTGTTGTTCATCTTTAAATCTTACTTCTAGTTTTGTCGGATGAACATTAACATCATAGCAATCTGCTGGCATTTCCAAATTTAAAATGAAAAAGCCATATTTTCCAATTCCTGTACCGCCTTTAAAGGCCTGGTCTGCGCTGTTTGTAATAATTTGATTTTTGATATTTCTCTTATTTAAAAATACTATTTGATTTTTTCTTGATTCATTTGCCATTAGTGTATTTCCTACTACACCTGTAACTTTAATATTTTCATGTGTATAATTTACTTCTACTAAATTTTCTTTTATTTCTTTGCCGTAAATTGTGTATACAATATCTTTTATATCTCCACTACCATTTGTTTGAAATACATTTTTTCCGTCATTTATTAGCTTTATAGCAACATCTGGATTTGCGAGAGCTATTTTTTGAACTAAATCTTTTATGTATTTGAATTCTATTGCATCTTGTTTTAAGAATTTATATCTAACTGGTGTATTGAAAAATATTTTTTCCACTGTTATTGTTGTTCCTGTTTGGCCTGCTGTTTCTTCTTGAGCTATAATATCTCCAGCTTCAACAACCATTTGAACTGCGCAATTCATGTCTTTTGTTTTTGATTGTATTGTTAGTTTTGATATTGCAGCAATACTTGCTAATGCTTCGCCTCTAAATCCCATTGTGTATGTATTTTCTAAGTCTTCTATTTTTCTTATTTTACTTGTGGCGTGTCTTTCTATAGCTATTGGCATATCTTCTATTGTCATTCCTTTTCCGTTGTCTGTTATTCTTATGTATGTTTTACCGCCATTTTTCACTTCGATTATGATGTTTTTTGCGCCTGCATCTATTGAATTTTCAACTAACTCTTTAACAACATTTGCTGGTCTTTCTATTACTTCACCTGCTGCTATTTTGTTTATTGTTAGTTCATCTAATAATACTATGTTTCCCATATATTTTTTGTGATTTTATTGTTATAAAATCTTTCTCCTTTTCTTTTTTATGTTGTTACATATACATTATCACAAAATTTCATCTGTGTCTATAAAAGGCAAAATAAAAAACCGTTTTACAAACGGTTTTTCTGTTTTTGGTGGCTTGAAGTGGAATCGAACCACTGACACGAGGATTTTCAGTCCTCTGCTCTACCAACTGAGCTATCAAGCCGATTATTTAATTAGGACATTTTCCATAAAATAAAAATGGCGACCTGGAACGGGCTCGAACCGTCGACCTCTAGCGTGACAGGCTAGCGTTCTAACCAACTGAACTACCAGGCCGTAAATCTTAATTTACGTTTTATGATAAAAAAAAGAAATGGTGGGCGCAATAGGGCTCGAACCTATGACCTCCTGCTTGTAAGGCAGATGCTCTCCCAGCTGAGCTATGCGCCCATTTCTTTCGACTTGTTTAGTATACTAAATTTTATTTGACTTGTCAATAACTTTTTTAAATTTTTTTATTTATTTTTCAAAAAAACGTTTCAAACACATAGCTTGAAACGTTTTTCTTTATTATTTTAAAATTTCAATTGCTCTAACTAATTGCGTATCATATTGTTTTTCTACTGTTGTTTTTCCTTTCCATTCCTCTGGCAATTCAATCTCATAATCTGGTGTTAATCCATTTTTGTTTATTTTGTTACCATTAGGAGTGAAATATTCTTGGATAGTTACTTTTAAAGCCGTTTCATTATCATTTAATAAATATATTCCCTGTATTACGCCTTTTCCATATGTTTTTGTTCCAACTATTTTAGCACCAATATTTTCTTTTAATGCTCCAGCTAATATTTCAGATGCACTTGCTGTGTATTCATTTGTAAGAATTACAACAGGTACCTTAACAATTTGGTCATTTTCTGATTTTGAAATTTCTTCTTTATTATTTTTATCTTTTGTTATTAATATAGTTGAACCTTTTGGCACAACAAAATCAGCAATTGCAATACTTTGATCTACTAAACCACCGCCATTATTTCTTAAATCTATAATTAAAGATTTAATTCCTTGTGATTCAAGTTCCTTATATTTTGTTTCAAAATCATGTGCACAATTTCCTTCAAACGCACTAATTTTTATATAACCAATATTATTCCCTAGCATTTCAGAGCTAATATATTGAAATTCTATTTTCTCTCTTGCAATATTAAATTCTTTTTCTTCTTCATTTCTAATAACATTTACTTTTACTTCTGTTCCTTCTTTTCCCCTCATTTTATTTGATGCCAATGTTAATTGCTCACCTGTATATTCTTCATTATCAACTTCCTTGATTACATCTCCTGCTAATATACCAACTTTATCTGCTGGTGAATCTTTTATAACACCTATAACAAGTATCTCATTTGATTGGACTAATTGTGTAATATACACTCCAATCCCCACATATGATCCATCTACTGTTTCCATCAAATCACTTACTTCTTCTTTGTTTAAATACTCTGTATATTCGTCTCCAAGTGCGCTAACATACCCTTCTAAAGCACCTTCTATCATTTTTTCTTCATCTATATTACCTATGTATGCTTGTTTTAATCTAGCATTTATTTCTGTAATTTTACTTTTTAATTCTGCGCTCGTAGAATCTTTTGGATTAAATATAGAACTATATAATGCAATTGTTGTTAAAATGCAAGTAATTAAAGCAGTAATTATTATAATCATTAGATTTTTATAAATGTTATTTTTTTTATTTTCGCTCATATTATCTTTCCTTTCAAAATACTTATAAACTATTATAAATATTATATTACTTTTGTCTTTTTTTATTCTCTATTATATCATATAAAAAGGGCAGTTGTTTCTGCCCCTTTTTAATGATATGATTGTTATATTTTATAGATAATTTAATGGATTTTGATGTGCTCCGTTTATTCTAACTTCAAAGTGTAAGTGCGGTCCGGTTGAATTTCCTGTTGTTCCTACTGCAGCTATAACTTGACCCTTTGATACACTTTGTCCTGCAGATACATATAATGCACTTGCATGGGCATATCTTGTTGTAAGACCATTTCCGTGATTAATAATTATATAATTTCCATATCCGCCATTCCATCCGTATGCAGCTAATATAACTGTTCCGCTTTCAGCAGCACATATGTTACTTCCTGAAACAGCACCAATATCTACACCTGTGTGGAAATCTCTTACTCCAAATAAAATTCTATATCCATATTGTGAAGTTATTCTTGAACTTGAAGGACATGGCCAACCAAGTCTTCCTCCATTATATGTTTGTATTATAGTAGGACTTGATGTAGAAGATGAACTTGATGAAGATTTTGCAGCAGCTGCTGCAGCGGCTCTAGCAGCTTCCTCTTTAGCTATTGCTTGTCTCTCTAATTCAGCATATTGTTCTGCTTGTGCTTTATATTCTGATAATTTTGCTTCTAATTGTTTTTGCTCTTCGGTTAAGTTTGCAGCTTTTGCTTCTTTTTGAGATTTTAAGCTCTTTAATTCTTTTGATTTTTGTTCTTTTTCAGCTTTCAAAGTAACAACTTCTTGTTTTTCATTTTCTAATGATGTTTTCAATTCTTCAACTTCTTGTATAAGGTTGTTATCATAAGATGCAGCTTGTTTTATAAGATTCTGGTTTGATATAAAATTGATTAATTCTCCTGATAAAACAACATCTAAGAACGTAGTTTC
The DNA here is from genome assembly GCA_002633185.1 of Lachnospiraceae bacterium Phil5. Taxonomy (GTDB): domain Bacteria; phylum Bacillota; class Clostridia; order TANB77; family CAG-508; genus CAG-492. Next base: position 60,896 of record NWBM01000002.1, on the reverse strand, counting down.
TTTTTTCTTATACATTGCAACTAATCTATTTTCTAGTGTTTTCTTCTTTTCTTCTAATTCTTTTTCTTTTTCTTTTATTGAAGTTTCTAATGCATTTAATCTTGTTTCAAGTTGTTGTATTTCACTTTCATATCCTAGTATTGAAACATTTAAATCTGCCACTTCTTGTAGTACACTATCAATTTCTCCATCTAATTCATCAATTTCAGTTTGTGTCTGTGATGCATTAGCATTTGCTTCATTTTTTTGAGTTGAATAATATGAACTTGTTTCAGCAAATGAAACCAAATAAAACGAACTAATAAAAATTAATACAATTACTGATGATAATATTTTTTTAAACATTTTCAACTTCTCCTTTGTTTTTTATACTTTCAAATATTTTTTCATTGATAAAAGACTTCCTATTACACCAATTCCTATTCCCATTGCTAAGAATATTAATAATACATTTTGGAATAATTGGTTAAATTCTAATATTTGAATTCCACTGCTAATTCCTAATCTTCCAAGCCATCCTTCCAATCCACTTCCTATAACAGTATTTCTAACCCATACATATATTCCTGCTAATGATATTAAGGAAAGTAATGATGCTATTAATCCAATTACTATACCTTCTACAACGAATGGTGCTCTAATAAAATTGTTTGTTGCTCCAACATATTTCATAATAGAAATTTCTTTTCTTCTTGCATGTACAGTTAGTTTTATTGTATTTCCAATTATGATAATTGAGAATATTACTAATACTCCACCTATAACAATTAATGTAATATTTATATTTCTTGCAAATGATGTTAATGCTCTAGTATTATCTTTTTGATCTTCACTTGTTGTTCCTGTTACATGATCCAGCTGTTCTATTTTTTGTGCAACTTCTTCTAATTTGTTTAAGTCTTTAAATGTTATTATGAAAGATGGTGGAAATGGATGCTCTTTTTCTGTATATCCTGCAACCATTACTGAATCTTTTCCAACTCTTTCTATTGCTTTAAAATACGCTTCATCTTTTGATATATATGTAATATTAGGATTTACGTATTCCATATTTCTTATTTCATTTTCAAGTTTATCTTTTTCTGATACAGTTATATCATTGTCTAAAAAAATTTCTAATGGATAGTCTGTTTGCATTTTACTTAAAATTGCATTTGCATTTTCGCCAACTACAAAACAAATTCCAACTGTTAACATTGTAACCAACATTATTATTATAGCAGAAAAAGTAGACTTTTTATTTTTCGATATGTTTCGTATACCATCACCTATTAAATAACTAATTATATTATATTTCACTATCATAACCACCTTTTTTATCATCTCTTATGATATTACCATTACTAATATGTATAACTCTTTTTTTCATTTTGTCTACTATATCTTTAGCATGTGTTGCAACAACAACTGTTGTTCCTCTTAAATTTATATCATTTAAAAGATTCATTATTTCCCATGCTGTATCTGGGTCTAGATTTCCCGTAGGTTCATCTGCAATCAACATTGATGGATTATTTACAAGTGCACGTGCTAATGCTACTCTTTGTTGCTCTCCACCTGATAATTCATTTGGATATACTTTTGATTTATCACTTAATCCAACTAATGATAATACCATTGGAACCTGTCTTCTTATATGTCTTGGTGTTGCTTTTACAATATACATTGCAAATGCAACATTTTCATATACTGTTTTATCTGGTAATAATCTGAAATCTTGAAAAACTACTCCCATACTTCTACGTAAATACGGAACTCTTTTTGGTTTTAAAAATGTTGTATCTTTTCCATTGATTATAATGTTTCCTTCTGTTGGTTCTTCCTCTTTTAATATCATTTTTATTAATGTTGATTTTCCCGAACCAGAACTTCCAACTAAAAATGCAAATTCTCCTTTGTCAATTTTAAAATTAGCGTTATTAACTGCAACTGTACCTGTATCATATATTTTACTAACGTTTCTAAATTCTATCATAATCTATCTTCCTTTATATTTTTTAAATATTTATAATTTTTCATATATATCATACCAATAAATTGGACTATTTGCAATACCATTTTTTTAGTATTTTTCAGTATTGTCTGTCGTTTTTATTGATTTTCATGGTGTTTTGTGGACTTTGTGTTAAATAAAAATTTCACAAAAAATTCACAATTATTTTTTCACAACTTTTGCTGCTTTAATCTTTATTCCATCGTTCTTAAACATTCTTTCATGTTCAGTTTCTATATTGTTCCAAAAATTTGGTGTATTCGCTAAATCATATGTTGTATCTATTATATCCAATCCAGCTTGTTTGAAATATAACAAACTATCATTAAACAATTCATCATCATCTGTTTTAAAATATATTTCTCCACCGCTTTTTAAAAACTGATTATACTTTTCCAATTGTCTTATATGTGTTAATCTTTTCTTTCTGTGTTTTCCTCTTGGCCATGGATTGCAAAAATTGATATAAATTCTTTCAATCGAATCTTGTTCGTCTAGAATCATTAAAATTCTTTCTATATCAAATCTTGTAAGATAAACATTGTTTATTGGAATATTTCGTTCTACATATTCTTTTTCTATATTTCTTTTAGCTAAGCCCAACATAGCATCAACAACATCAATTGCTATATAATTGATATTTGGATTTTGTGCTGCAAGTTTTGAGATAAATCCACCTTTTCCACATCCTAATTCCAAATGAATTGGATTTTGTTTATTTTCAAATAATTCAATCCATTTTCCTTTATAATCTTCTGGATTATCTATATAAAATTTACTTGCCTCTAGTTCTGGTCTAGCCCATGGTTTAAATCTAATACGCATTTTTTCTACCTCTTATTTTTTACACATTTTACTACTTTTGCTTTAAAAGGTCAACTTTTAGGATATTTTCGGTTATTAATGTCTAGCACTAAGTTCTATTAAAAGATCCATATTGTCATCTTTTGCTGCCTTATTCTTTCGTATTTGCCCACATTTTTTGCATTTGAATATAATTACATATCCTTTTTTTGCATCTATTTCAAGCCCTATTGGCTCTAATAAACCATGGCACCCCTCTTGTCTATCTCCAGGATTTATATCTACATGTTTAGATGTTAAACAGTATGGGCAGTGATTTCTACATGTATAGCCAAGCTTTTTTACTTTTTTTCCACAATTTTCGCATATAAAATCTTCATCAATTTTTGTAAACAAACTTTTTTCCAATAGCATTAACTCCTTTTTATCATTTTTTAATATAACCTGTCCCCAATTGTACCAAAGTATACAATTAGGACACGTCCCATTTGCTTTTATTTGTCTCCTATAAACTCTCTTAGTAAAGAGCTTTTGGGTACGTCTTGTGATGGGATTGACTCGAAATATCCTAACATTCTTATTAATCTCTTTGACTCTGAAAATTCTTTTTGCGTGTTGTCTATTTCTTGTAATAATGGAATTGCATAATCTTTTAATACACCTAGTTCATATATTAATGATGAATTAAACATTACATCTGCTTCTTCTTGGTATGGAAAGATATTTTTTTCTTCTCCTCTTACAACAGAATCCCACATTTGTAACGTGTGTAATGCTTTATAACCCCTGAATTGATTGTCTCTTACTATTCTTCTTATAAGTCTAGTATCTGTTGTTGATATTCTGTTATAGTTATCTATATTTAGAACTGTTAAACAACTTATATATATTTTATATTTTTGTGAATCAGAAATTAATGATGTTAGTTTATCATTTAAACAATGTATTCCCTCAACTACCAATATTTCATCATCATGAAGTTTTAAGTAATTACCATTATATCTTTTGGTTCCATGTTCAAAATCGAAATCTGGTATTTCAACTGTTTCTCCATTTAATAATTTTAACAAATGTTCATTAAACAACTGTGTATCTATTGATTCTATACATTCAAAATCATAGTTTCCATTTTCATCTTTTGGATTAAATTCTCTTTCCACAAAATAGTTATCAACTGAAATTGTAACTGGTTTTAATCCATTTATTCTAAGTTGAACTCCTAATCTGCGCGCAAAAGTTGTTTTTCCAGATGAAGATGGTCCTGCTATTAGTATCATTTTTAAATTTTTGTTTTTTACAATCTCATCAGCTATTAACGCTATTTTCTTTTCGTGAAGAGCTTCATCTAGTTCAATATATTCAGCTATTTTATTTTCTCTTGTTAATTTGTTTAATTCTTTAATAGTAGGTACATTTAACCCTTTATGAAGCACATCATATTCATCTAATGTTGCTAATAATTTATTGTTTTCCTGAAATTCAGGTAATTGATTAATATTTTTTCTACTAGGATATCTTACTAAAAATCCTCTATGATATTTTATTATTTCATATACACTCATAACCCCTGTGTTTATTGGCAAAATGCCATAAAAATAATTAAAATAGTTTTCACACCAATATAAACTTACCTGCTTTTTAGTTGTTAATTCTAATTGCAATTTTCCTTTTTCTGTATCTATATTTCTATAAAATTCTACTGCTTCTTCTTTTGAAACTGATTTCTTTTCTATTGGATAGTTACTATTTACTATTTCAGCAACCTTTTGGTTTATTTGTTCAATCATTTCATCTGTAATTTCCATATTTTTTAGTTCACATAGTAATGAATTCGAAAGCTGGAAATTAACTATCATTTTGGCATTTGGATATAATTCTTCTATTGCCATTCCTATTATATAAATTAGTCCTTTTCTATATATTCTCATTCCATCTTTATCTGTCATATCTATAAAATCTATTGTTCCTGATTCTTTTAATTTATAGTTAAGACTTTTCACTTCATTGTTAAATCTAGCTGCAATCGGATTTGCCATAGTAGTATTAGCCAATAATTCTTTTATTTTTGTTCCTTCTTCAACTTCAAGTATTTTATTTTCAATTTTAATTTGCATTACTCTCATTCCTTTATTCATTTATCTTTTCGTTCTAGGTAATTGTATATCTTGTATAGCTAAAAGTCAACCTTACTTTTTTTCGACAAATTTGTTCTATATTTCTTGACTTTTACATACACTTATATTATCATATATTTGTAAACTAAAAAATAAAGGAGGATTTTTTATGAGTAAGTTTTGTGAAAACTGCGGTGCAGAAATAAATGATGATGTAACAGTTTGCCCAAATTGTAATACAGCTGTTGGAGCTGAGAAAGTGGTAACTGAAACAGCAAATACTGCATCTACATCTACAGATAAAAAAGCAGATACTAAAAAATTAGCTATAATAGGAGGAGGAATTGCTGCAGCTGTTATTCTAATAATAACATTAATAGTTTCATTAGTTAGCGGTAGATATAAAGCACCTATTAAAAAATATTTTAAAGGATTAAACAAATGCGATGCAGAATCTTATGTTGCTGCATACCCTGACTTCTTAAAGAAGAGCGATAGCGTTAAAGATAGCACTTTAAAAGATAGAAAGAAAAATCTTGAAAAAACATATGGAGATAATGTAAAATATCAATACAAAATCTTAAAGAAAACAAAAATTGAAAAGAAAGACCTAGAAAAAGTTCAAGACTATGTAAATGATAAATACAAAGAAAAAGTTAAAATAACAAAAGGATTCAAAGTAAAAACAAAACAAACAATTAAAGGTAAAGATGATTATGATTACGCAACAGATGATGTTTATGTTTATAAAATAGACGGAAAATGGTATGTATTAGATATAGAACCAGATGACGTAAAATAATTAATATAAAACAAATCGCAGACAAAACTGTCTGCGATTTATTTTTTTAGATAAGGAATTCAATGTCATTTGCACCAGGTCCCCAGCCAAGAGCCAGAATACGCACTTTACGCTTCCTAATATTTTTCTCTCCATCATTCAAATAGGATTCAATGAATTCGAAAAACATTTTAGCTCTTTCAACTTTTTTCTTTTCATCCTCAGTCATGTCTTCTGTGATTTTGAGAGATTTAATTCCGCCCCAATCTCCAGGCATATTAAGATATACCGGATTGCACTTTTCAAGTGCTTCAGGGACGAAGTCAATACGTTTTTCCTCACCATCACCATACAAATCATATAAATACGAAGTTGCAAGATTGATTCTGTCGAAAGCTCCAATTGTATCTGCGTGGTTAAACACAACACGATTAACTGAATTTAATTTAACAGCATATTTCAGCCAAACCAAATCCAGCCACCCAGTCCTACGCGGTCTGCCTGTGGTTGTTCCGTACTCGTGTCCGAGTTCGCGAATTTTGTCACCAATTTCATTGATTTGCTCTGTTGGAAACGGTCCCTCTCCGACTCTTGAGGTATACGTTTTTGCTACACCAATAACGTCACCAATGTCGCGAGGTCCGATGCCAGCAGCTGCAGCAATACCAGATGCTGTGCAACTTGAAGATGTTACATCAGGATATGTACCGAAATCAATATCCAAACCTGTTGCTTGGGCTCCTTCAATAACAATATTCTTCTTGTTTCGAATGGCATCTTGTACAATTGCTTCAGTGTCGCATACAAATTCTGCATAGTACTTCCGATACAGGTTAAACTTTTGCCTATACTTGTCGAAATCAGTGTTGTCATCCCCCATCAATGCTCTCTTCGGTTTCAATGAAGCCTTAATCAAGTCAACAATTTTGTTAGTATCACTACTTACAATGTCACCCATGCGAATGCCTACACGAAGTGCTTTGTCGGAATATGCAATTCCGATTCCTCTTTTGGTTGTGCCAATAGGGTTGTCCCTCATATCCTCATACACCTGGTCTAATTCCTTGTGCCAAGGAAAAACAACATGTGCACGGCTGGATATTTTAAGGTTATGTCCGCTAATTTGGACACCCCTGTTTCGGAGTGATTCAATCTCGTTATACAAAATTTCGAGATCTACAACAACTCCTGCCGCAATAACAGAAACGCAGTTTGGATTGATGATGCTTGATGGCAACAAATGCAAAGCATATTTTTCACCGTCTTTTACAACAGTATGCCCAGCATTTGCGCCGCCATTGGCCCGGATAACTACATCAGCATTAGCAGATTTAATGTTTGAAATCTTACCTTTGCCTTCGTCACCCCATTGTAAGCCGATGACTTCTGTAACTCCCACAAAAATTCCTCCTTTACTTATCTTTTGTTGGGTTTAAAAAATTTAGTAAAATTTTTTAATTCCTTACACTTTTCAGTGCTATGGAACTGCAAAATTTGTCTACATTATAACATGTAAATATGTATTTATCAATAGTTATAAGAAGTTCTTGCTTAAATTCTGTGTTTTTTAAAAAGGAATGGAAGTATTATACATTCCATTCCTTTTTTATTTAACTTAATTTTTCTTTCATTTTAACAATAGTATTTAATGCTTCAACAGGTGTAAGCTGATTTACATCAATTTTATCAAATTCACTTGCAAGTTCAGCTAATTTATAATTAAACATATCAACTTGACCAGCAACTACTTTTTTATTTTCTTTTTCTATAACTTTATTAGTTAAAATATTTTTTCTCTCTAATGAACGTAATATTTCATTTGCTTTTTTAGTTACATTTGCCGGAACTCCTGCTAAACGTGCAACATGAACACCATAGCTTTCATCTGTTCCACCTGGAACTATTTTTCTTAAAAATACTATATCTTCTCCCTTTTCCTTAACTGCTATTGAATAATTTTTTACACCTTCTATTTTTTCTTCTAATTCAGTTAATTCATGGTAATGTGTTGCAAATAATGTTTTAGCGCCACATAATTTGTTATCTGCAATATGTTCTGCAACAGCCCAAGCAATTGAAAGACCATCATATGTTGAAGTTCCTCTTCCAATTTCATCTAGTATAACAAGACTATTTGATGTTGCTTCTTTTAATATTGTTGCAACCTCCATCATTTCAACCATAAATGTACTTTGTCCCATACTTAAATCATCTGATGCACCAACTCTTGTGAATATTTTATCTACAACTCCAATTCTTGCTTCAGATGCAGGAACATAACTTCCTATTTGAGCCATTAATGTTATTAATGCAACCTGTCTCATATATGTTGATTTACCAGCCATATTCGGACCTGTAATTATAGCAAGCCTGTTAGCTGATTTATCTAAATATGTGTCATTTGGTATGAATTCACCTGCTGACGACATTTTTTCAATTACAGGATGACGACCATCTTTTATATCTATAATTCCTGAATTATCAACTTTTGGTTTAACATAGTTCATATCTTCTGCAACTGTTGCAAATGATGCAATTACATCTATTGTTGCTATAATATTTGCTGTTTTTTGTATTCTTTCTATTTGACCTTCTATTTTTTGTCTAATTTCTGTAAATGCTAAATATTCTAAATTAACAACTTTTTCTTCAGCACCAAGAATTTGATTTTCTAAATTCTTAAGCTCTTCTGTTACATATCTTTCAGCATTTGTTAATGTTTGTTTTCTAATATATCTTTCTGGAACCATTGATATATTTGATTTCGTAACTTCAATAAAATATCCAAATACTTTATTAAATCCTACTTTCAATCCTTTAATTCCTGTTGCTTCTCTTTCTTTTGCTTCAAGCTGAACTATCCAAGTTTTCCCTTCTGTTGTAGCTTTTTTCAAAGTATCAATTTCTGGATTATATCCAAGTTTTATTATTCCACCTTCTTTTACACTAATTGGTGGTTCTTCAACTATTGATGCTTCTATTAATTCATATATATCTTGAAGAGTATCTAATTCTTCATATAATTCTTTTAATAACCCTGATTCTGTTTTTGACAATACTTGCTTAATTTCTGGTAATTGTGCAACTGAATTTTTTAATGAAATTAAATCTCTACCATTTGCATTTCCATACGAAATTTTTCCTGCTAGTCTTTCAATATCATATACTTTTTTTAAGCTATCTATTAAATCACCTTTTAATATTATGCTGTTTTTTAACTCTTTAACAGAATCTAGTCTTTTATTAATTTCATCAACATTTATAAGTGGATCATTTATCCATCTTCTAAGCATACGACCACCCATAGATGTAGATGTTTTATCAAGGACCCATAACAAAGTTCCTTTTTTAGATTTATCACGCATTTTCTCTGTTAGCTCTAAATTTCTTCTTGCGTTAATATCTAAAGACATATATTGTGTAATATTGTATAATTTTATTGTATTTATATGATCTAAATTTGTTTTTTGTGTTTCTGTTAAATATGTTAATAATGCATTTATTGCAGGAGGAATTAAATTCTGTTCTTCATCAAATTGATTTATTTTTTCTCCTTTTTCATCTAACACTTTATACATATTTAACAATAACTCTGTATCTTGAATAAAGTTTTCATCTTTTTCTAATGATACATATACATTAAATCTTTCCTTTATTTTATTTAGCTCTTGTTTTGACTCAAACATCATACTATTTACAATTATTTCAGATGGATTATATCTTGAAATTTCATCTAATAGTTTAGAAAAATTGTTATTTTCTTTTATTTGTGATGCATAAAAATCTCCTGTAGAAACATCACATATAGCAATTCCATAATAAATACCAGTTTTGTATATGCTCATTATATAGTTGTTTTTCTTTTCTTCCAGTAAATTTGACTCAATTACAGTTCCTGGTGTTACAACTCTTATTACTTCTCTTTTTACAATACCTTTTGCTTCTTTAGGATCTTCCATTTGTTCACAAATAGCTACTTTATATCCTTTCGAAATGAGTCTTGCAATATAGCTTTCAGCTGCATGGAATGGAATTCCAGCCATAGGAGCTCTTTCTTCTTGTCCACAATCTTTTCCTGTTAGTGTAATTTCAAGTTCTCTTGATACAGTTATTGCATCATCAAAGAACATTTCATAAAAATCTCCTAATCTATAAAACAAGATGCAATCACTATATTCTTCTTTGGTTGCCAAGTAATGCTGCATCATTGGTGAATACTCTGCCATATTAATTACCTCCAAATGTGTAGAATTTATTTTATATTATTTTCCCTTTTAAATACCACATGTGTTCAGATACTATTTCTAGCTCTACAACATTTCCTATTAGTTCTTCATTTCCATCAAAGTTAACAACTTTGTTACTATCTGTTCTTCCTGTAAGAATGTTTGAATTTGTTTTACTAAATCCTTCTACTAAAACTTTTTGTTTTGTTCCAACATATTTTTTGTTGTTTTCTTCAATCTGACTTTCCACTAATGCTTTTAATCTATCAAATCTTTCATGTTTTATTTCTTCAGGAATTTGATTTTCCATTCTATCTCCAGGTGTTCCCACTCTTCTTGAATAAATAAACATATATACTTGTTCAAAATGAACTTTTTCAACAACATCAAGAGTATCTTCAAAATCTTCTTCTGTTTCACCAGGGAAACCAACTATTATATCTGTTGAGAATACTATGTTTGGTATTCTTTCTTTCATTTTTTTAACAAGTTCAAGATATTGTTCTTTTGTATATTTTCTGTTCATTGTTTTTAAAACATTTGAACTTCCAGATTGTAATGGTAAATGTATTATCTTGCATACTTTATCACAATCTCTTATTGCTTCTATTACATCATCTGTAAAATCTTTTGGATGTGGCGAAACAAAACGAATTCTTTCTATTCCTTCTATTTTATTTACTTCTCTTAATAAATCAGCAAAACTTTTTACATTACTATTAAAATCTGTATTTCCACTTCTTAGGTATGAATTAACATTTTGCCCTAATAAAGTAATTTCTTTATAACCTTGGTTTGCAAGTTCTGTTACTTCTTTAAGAATATCTTCTGGATTTCTACTTCTTTCTCTTCCTCTTACATACGGAACTATACAATATGTACAAAAATTATTACATCCGTTCATTATTGTTACAGAAGCCTTTATATTATCGTTTCTTTTTATTGGAAGACCTTCTATAATTTCTCCATCTATATCTAAAATGTCTTCAATTCTCTTATTTTCAATAAGTTTAGTGTATAAATCACTTGGAAATTGATGCAATGTATGTGTTCCAAAAACAATGTCAAAAAATGGATAACTTTGTTTTAATTTATCCACTATATGTTTTTCCTGCATCATACATCCACCAATAGCAATAATTGTTCCTCTTTTTTCTTTAACTTTCTTAACCTCTCCTAATTTTCCAAATAATTTATCTTCAGCATTTTCTCTAACGCAACAAGTATTAAATACCACTAAATCTGCTTCTTCCAAATTTTCAGTTTTAGAATAACCCATTTTTTCAATCATTCCACATAATTTTTCTGAATCATTTTCATTTAGTTGGCATCCCATTGTTAATATTAAATATTTTAAATTCTTTCCTTCATTTATTTTTTTAACTTTTTCAATACATTCTAATTCGTTTGATATATCTAAACTCAATTCAAAATCTCCTTACTTATCTCATCAAAATTTCCTTAATTTTACTATATTTCTACATTTTTTTCAAGTACTTTTTTCAATCAGAAGCAAATCTTCCTTTGAGATGTGTTCTTAATTGAAAATAAAAAAACAGCCCCTAAGGACTATCTTTTTATAATTATGCAATTCCGAATTTTTTCTTAAATTTGTCTGCTCTACCACCAGTTGTTTCTCTTTTTAAGTTACCTGTCCAGAATGGATGACATTTTGAACAAATATCAACCTTCATATCAGCTTTTGTTGAGTTTGTTTTTATAACATTTCCACAAGCACATGTAATTGTTGCTTCTGTATAGTTTGGATGTAATCCTTCTCTCATTTTGTTCACCTCTTCTTTTCAAAAATAAAATATACCGTTTAATATATTATCATAAATTAAAAAATATTTCAATACCTTTTTGTTATTTTATTTACTTATTTTATAACAACCGTATTTTGTTGTTTTTTTGTATTGTTTATTGTATTAGTTTTTTTACTATTATTTTCCTCTTTTTTATTTGCATCTTCCGCTTCTTTTGCTTTTTCAGCATCTTGTTTATCTTGAATATATTGTGCAGATGATAGTAGTTCTTTTTCTAAAGATATATTATTTACTAGTTTAATAACTACATTAAACAAGCATGCTACAATTAATATAAACATTAAAACTTTTTTCCATAATTTGGCTAACATAACTATCCCCTTTCTATACAATATATACCTATATATTATACTACATTTTTCAGATTTGTCAAATAGAAAATTTATGTTAATATACATAACTTATATTTCAATTCTATTTCCAAACTTCTTATCTACCAATGTTTTTAAAGCTTTATTCTTTTCTTCTGATAAATCTGGATCCTCACTAATTGTTTTTATAGCAAGTGATTGCACCATTTGCAAAATTGGCATATCTTCAAATAGATTTGCAACTTTGAACTCTGGAATACCATGTTGTCTTGTTCCAAAGAATTCTCCACTTCCACGTAATTCTAAGTCTTTTTCAGCTATTACAAATCCATTGTTTGTTTGTGTCATTATTTTCATTCTTTCTCTAACAACATCAGAATTTACATTATATTTTAATATACAATAAGATTGATATTCTCCTCTTCCAACTCTTCCTCTTAATTGATGTAATTGTGCTAAGCCAAATCTTTCCGAATTTTCAACTATCATAATACTTGCATTCGGAACATTTACTCCAACTTCTATAACAGTAGTTGAAATTAAAATATCTATTTCTCCATTTTTAAATCTTTCCATTATTTCGTCTTTTTCTTTTGGTCGCATTTTTCCATGCAAATATTCTAGTTTAAATTCTTTAAATACATCATTTTTGTATTCTTCTGCTAATTCTACAACAGATTGTGCTTCTATTTCTTCGTTTTCCTCTACTAAAGGACATACTATATATGCTTGTCTTCCTTCATTTATTTGCTGCCTTACAAAATTATTTACTCTTTCTTTCATGGAGTTTGTAACAGCATATGTTTCAATTGTCTTTCTGTTTGGAGGTAATTCGTCAATTATTGAAATATCCAAATCTCCGTATAAAATTAATGCAAGTGTTCTTGGAATTGGAGTTGCTGTCATAACTAATACATCTGGATTTTTTCCTTTTTCCGAAATAGTTGCTCTTTGTCTTACGCCAAATCTGTGTTGCTCATCTGTTACAACAAATCCTAAATTCTTGAATACAACATTTTCTTCTATTAATGCATGGGTTCCAATTAAAATGTCTATTTCTCCTAATTTCAATTTTTCTAGTATTTCTTCTTTTTTCTTTTTCGTTATACCACTTGTTAATAATTCACATTTTATTCCATATTTGTCTAACATTTGTGTGAAACTTTCTAAGTGCTGCGAAGCTAATATTGCTGTTGGCGCCATTACTGCAACTTGATATCCGCTTTTGACCGCTTTATATGCTGCAATTATTGATACTATTGTCTTTCCTGATCCTACATCACCTTGAAGTAATCTATTCATTGGCTTTTCACTTTCCATATTTGTATCAATTTCTTCTAATACCTTTAATTGAGCTTTTGTTAATTTGAATGGTAAATCATTTATTACAGTTGATATTCGTACATCTTTATCGAATACAATTCCTGTTTTTTCAGTTGTATATTTATTTTTTAACTGTAATAATGCAAGTTGCATTCCTAATAATTCTTCAAATACCAATCTAGTTCTTGCTTTTTTGAAATCTGAAAACTCTTTTGGAAAATGTATATCTTTTATCGCCTCATTTATTTCAAGCAATTTATATTCATTTCTTAAATACTCTGGAATTGTTTCTGGCAATTCACCTTCAATTTCGTTTAAACCATTTTCTATAATTTGTCTTAATGTATTTTGTGATAATTTATATGTTAATGGATATATTGGAATGATTTTTCCTGTGTTTTTCTGTTTTTCCTCACTGTCAAAAACCGGTGAATTCATTTCAACTCTTGTACCTTTTTTCGATATTTTTCCATAAAAACTATATTTGTTTCCAACAGAAAAAACTCTCTTTAAATATGGCTGGTTAAACCATGTTATTGTACAAGGTCCGTGTTTCGTCTCTAATTATTAATTTATATATTGTTAAATTTTTTCTTATTCTTGCCTCTGTTAATCTTGAAATTGCTATTCCTTCAATTAATGCTTCTTCTCCATCTTCCACTGAATCTATTGTTTTTGGCTTACTTCTATCTTCATAGTCTCTTGGGTAATATGTTATTAAATCTTGTAATGTATAAATTCCCAATTTATTTAATAACAATACTCTACTTGGACCTACTCCTTTTACGAATTTTACATCATTATTTAAATCCATATATAGCCCCTTTCATATATTTTCTTTTAAATGAATTTTACTAAACATTTGTTTTTTTGTCAATTGTAATACACATAAAAGTAGCAGAAATCATTTGATTTCTGCTACTTTTAATTATTAATTTTTGTCAGGATTTTCAGCTAACATACTCCAAATATCGACAGACAACAATGTCCTGTTGACTCCACGATAATTGTCTTTCGGTTTGAATGATGTCCAAACAGGGTAGTGCGGATTTTTTACTCGACCTGTATCAAAATCTCGCAGTTTCTTGAAGTTTTGAAAAACCTTGACATACAATCTCCGATGATTTTCTCCATCAGGTGTTCTCCAAGGAGAATCATATGAACTCTTTTGGTGAAATCCGTCATCAGGCAGACTTATTTCATTGTCCAGATTATGTGCGACAATAACCAGATAAGTACACATTGCATATCCTTTAAGGTTACGCTCAATCTTTCTGGCTTTCTTAGTTGATTCAATAAGAATCTCATATCTTTCCTTAAAAGGAAGCTCTGCAAACAGTGGAAATACCTTCATTGCATTCTGGTATATCACATACATTGAAGAAGCCTCTATTCCATCACTCTTAGACAATGCTGACTCATACAAAGTATCAAAAAGATACCCATAAAAATCTGCCTTTGTGCGGTTAGAATAATTAAATTTGTTTTCTGCTGTCCGCAGAAGACAAGCTTTAATTTCTGCCGCACTTATTGCAACACCATTTTTCACCACAGGAGCAACAGCTTCAAATTGAGAAAGAGGATAAACATTTGGATTAAACTCTTCTCTTGCATCTGTCAACTCTTTCAGGAGTTCTCTGAAAACATTTGCCATAGAAAATTCCTCCTTATTGGCATTAGGCGGGTAGATTTGTGATAGTATTATATCACCATTTACATAAAATGTCAAATAATGTATGTAAATATTTTTATTCTTACGTTTCTTCTACTTCTTCAAATTGAGAATTATATAAATTTGCATAAAAGCCGTTTTGTTTTAATAATTCTTCGTGAGTTCCTTGTTCAACAATATCTCCTTGATTCATAACTAATATCAAATCAGCATTTTTTATTGTTGATAATCTATGTGCAATAATAAAGCTTGTTCTTCCTTTCATTAACTCGTCCATTGCATTTTGAATTTGTATTTCAGTTCTTGTATCTATTGAACTTGTTGCTTCATCTAAAATTAATATTTTAGGATTAGCTAGAATAACTCTTGCAATTGTAAGCAATTGTTTTTGTCCTTGTGAAATATTACTTGTTTCTTCATTAATTTCCATATTATATGAATTAGGTAATGTTTTTATAAAATGATGTACGTGAGCAGCTTTTGCTGCATTTATTACATCTGAATCTGAAGCTTCTGGATTGCTGTATCTTATATTATCTTTTATTGTTCCATTAAATAACCATGTGTCTTGTAAAACCATTCCAAATAGTTTACGTATATCTCCTCTTTCAAATTTTGAAATATCATGACCATCAATCAAAATCCTTCCTGAATTCAAATTATAAAATCTCATAAGTAGTTTTACAATCGTTGTTTTGCCTGCACCTGTTGGTCCAACAATAGCAATTTTTTGTCCTTCTTTTACATCTGCATTAAAATTATTTATAACAATTTTATCATCTTTATATCCAAAGCGTACATTTTCAAATTTTATATTACCTTTTAATGAATTTATATCTGTAGAATCTTCTACAACATCTTTTTCTTCTTCTTCATTTAAAAATTCAAAAATTCTTTCTGCAGCTGCCACCATAGATTGAATCATGCTTGAAACCTGTGCTACTTGGCTGATTGGTTGATTAAACTGTTTATTATATTGTATAAATGATTGAATATTTCCTACCGTTATTTTTCCCTTTATTGCTAAATATCCCCCAAGCAATGCAACCATTACATATCCAATATTACCTATAAAATTCATAAATGGATGCATTAAGCCAGATAAGAATTGAGACTTCCATGCTGACATATATAATTCATCATTTGATTTTTTAAATTCTTTTTTAGCTTTTTCTTCTCCGTTAAATACTTTTACTATATTATAACCACTAAATGTTTCTTCAATATTTCCATTTACATGTCCTAGATATTCTTGTTGTTTTGCAAAATATTTTTGAGATTTTGAAACAATTTTCTTAACTATAATTGCTGATATTGGTAGAATTACTAGTGATGCTAATGTCATATACACATTCATAGAAAACATCATTATTAATATTCCAACCAATGTACAAATTGAAGTAATTATTTGTGTAATACTTTGATTTAAATTCATTCCTAATGTATCTATATCGTTTGTAATTATTGACAATACTTCTCCATGTGTTTTTTTATCAAAATAATTCATTGGTAATTTATTTATTTTAACAGCTAAATCATTTCTTAATTTGTATGTTAATTTCTGAGATATTTGTGTCATCACCAATCCTTGAATTATTGAAAACAACGCACTTATTCCATAAAGAACAACAAGAGTAATTAAAATTTTTGAAATCTTTCCAAAATCTATTCCAGTACCGCCAGATATTTTACTTACAATTCCATTAAATATTTCTGTTGTTGCATTACCCATTATTTTAGGACCAACTATAGCAAATATTGTACTTGCAATAGAAAATATAATTACAATTAATAAGCTAATTTTGTAATGTGATAAATAGTCTTTTATTAATATTTTTAAAGTTCCTTTAAAATCTTTTGCCTTTTGGACTGGCTGCATTCCTTGTCCACCACGTCTACCTGGTCCTTTTATAGGAACTTTTACTCTATTTTCTGCCATCTTCCTTCTCCTTTCTCTTTTACCAATTTACGCATCTAGTTCTTCTTGTGAAAGTTGAGATAATGCAATTTGTTTATACACCTCATTATTTTTTAATAATTGCTCATGAGTTCCTTTTCCTACAATTTTTCCTTCATCTAAAACTATTATCTGCTCCGCATTCATTATTGTATTAATTCTTTGTGCTACTATTATTACAGTTTTATCTTTTGTTACTTTTTCCAATTCTGTCCTTAATTTTAAATCTGTTTTAAAATCCAATGCTGAAAAACTGTCGTCAAATACAAATATTTCAGGATTTTTTGCAATTGCTCTTGCAATAGATAAACGTTGTTTTTGTCCTCCTGAAACATTGGTTCCACCTTGTGATATTTCAGATTGATATTTATCTGTTTTACTATTTATAAATTCTGCTGCTTGAGCAATTTCAGCTGCTTGAACCATCTGCTCATCTGACATATTTTCATCACTATATTTTATATTGCTTTCTATTGTTCCAGAAAATAACACACCTTTTTGTGGAACAAATCCAATAACATCTCTTAAATCTTTTTGAGATACTTCTTTAATATTAACCCCATCTATTAATATTTCTCCACCTGTAACATCATAAAATCTTGGAAGTAAGTTTACTACAGTGGATTTACCACTTCCAGTGCTTCCTATAATTGCAGTTACCTCTCCTGGTTTTGCTATAAAATCAATATCTGTTAATAATTCACTATCAGCATCTGGATACTTAAATGAAACATTTCTAAATTCAACTAATCCTTTTTTATTTGAATCAAATTTTTTCAAATTTTTATTGTCTTTTATTGATACCTCTGTTTCTAATACATCATTTATACGTTTTGCAGAAACAGCTGCACGAGGCAATATTATTGATAACATAGATATGAACAAGAATGATATTACAACATGCATTGCATATTGCATAAATGTCATAACATTACCAACTTGCATTATTCCGGCATCAACACCTTTTGAACCTTCCCAAATAATCATTATATTAATCAGGTTCATTATAAGCATTAATATTGGCATCATAAAACTCATAACTCTATTAACAAATATGTTGGTTTTAGTTAAATCTGTATTTGCTATATCAAATTTGTTTTCCTCATATTTTTCTTTGTTAAATGCTCTAATTACTGGTATTCCACTTAAAATTTCTCTTGATACGCTGTTTATTTTATCTATTAGATCTTGTAATTTTTTAAATTTTGGCATTGCAATTATAAATAAAGTACCAATTATTGTTATAATTGCAAAAATTCCAACTCCAATTATCCAAGCCATTGAATTTTGGCTGTTTGTAAGTAATTTAATAAATGCTCCAACTCCCATTAATGGTGCATATACAATTACTCTGAATAGCATTGGAATAAGATTTTGAATTTGTTGTACATCATTTGTATTCCTTGTTATTAAAGAAGAACTTCCAAATTTGCTATATTCACTACTAGAAAATGACAATACTTTATTATATACTTTTTCTCTTAATTCTCTTCCTACAGTTGCAGCAATTTTAGCTGATAAAAATGTAATTATAATAGCAGCAAACATGCTTATAAGAGCTACTCCTAACATTTTAAGTCCTGATTCCAATATGTATGTAATTTGTAATTTATCTAAATTTACTCCTAGTGTTTTATATTCATTTTGAACATATATTATTGCACTTTGCTCTTTAATACTTTCAGGAATCTCTGTCATTTCATTTTTTTCTAGCACTTGACCACTAATTATTGATTGTTTAATCATTTCGAATTGTTCTTCATTTTGTACAGAAGATAGTATTATTAAACTTTTAGTAAATTCATTACTTAACTTTTCTTTGTTTTCTTTACTAATATGATTATTTAATTTATAGCTTTCAATATTTACAGTTTCTCTGTATTTTTTAGTTATACTCTTATATTCTTTTTCACTTAAATTGTTTTTTGAAATTAAAGTATAACTGTTTTTTATTAATTCATCTTCATTTGAAAGAATTAAAACTTTGTCTAATGTTGATTTAGTTACAACCTTTGGAATAGCACTTTCAACACCTTTTTGTTGTATACCAACATTTACGATTTTAGATGTAAAATCTGGTAAATTCAAATCTGACACTGCTTGTATTACAAGAAATACAATAATTAATAATACAAATAGCCATGATTTTTTTAAGTTTTTTCTTAGTATTTTTAGCATTCTATATTATCTCCTTCTTTTTTATTTATGCTTATTACAATGATTTAGATTTTATCATAATATTTTAAAATTTTCAATTTTTTCATACAAAAAAAGAGCTAAAATAGCTCCTTTTCTTTTTATTTTGTTTCTATCTGTTTTATGTCTTTTGTTCTAGTCAACAAAATTAAATTCATCTTTGAATTTTTCTTTGAACATTTCGAAAACTTTATTTAATATTTCTTCATCTTCAACACTAACATAAGATTCTTCATCTTCTGATTCAGTATCTTCAAGCTTTAATATTACAACTTCGTCAGCTTCTTCTTCATCTTCTTCAACTGGTAAAAGAACTACGTATTCTTCTCCATCTAATTCTATTAAATCAAGAAACTCAAATGGAACTTCTTCTCCATTCTCATCATTTAAAACAATGATGTTATCAATTTCTTCGTTTTCTACATTGTTATCAAATTCTTCACTCATTTTATAATTCTCCCTTCAAGAATAAATTTATTTATTTAATTAAATATAGTATTAACAAAAAATATATTGGTATTCATAAAATATTTTTGTCAAATCTTAATTTATTTGATAATACACTATATTTATAATTAAATCAACTGTTTTTAGTTTTATTTATATAAATTTCTAAAATATAAACCGCAGAAATTGTATCAACTATTGATCTTTTTTTATGTTTATTAACATTAAGATAGTTCATTGTTTTATGAGCCGCCACAGTAGTTAGCCTTTCATCAATTTCTATAATTTTTATTTTATTAAACTTACATTTTAATTTATGTATGAATTCATTAGTTACTTCTGCTCTAATAGTTTTGGTTCCATCCATATTAATTGGCATTCCAATTACAAATGTATCAATTTCATATTCAGTAAGAATTTCTTCAAGTCTTTTTAATACTATTTTGTCATTTCCTTTATGTGAAATTGTTTCTAAACCCTGAGCTGTTATACCAAGTTCATCTGTAATTGCAATTCCAACTCTTGAATCTCCATAATCTATTCCTAAAGCTCTCATAATTAATCATCCAATCCTATATATTCTTTAACCATTTTTTCAAGTAATTCATCACGTTCTACTTTTCTAATAAGATTTCTAGCATCATTATGGCTTGTTATATATGTTGGATCACCAGATAATATGTAACCTACTATTTGATTTATTGGATTATATCCTTTTTCTACAAGTGCTTCATACACTTTCTTTAGTATTTCTCTAGCTTCTACGCTTTTTTCTCTTTCGACTTTAAAATTTACTGTTTCATCTGCGGCCATAATAATACCTCCTATAAATAATTAATGTCGCTTTCTGATAAATTTGCACTATCTAAATATTCTTCTAGTTTTGACATAACACCTTCTAATGCAGTACCTTTATAATATGTTGATATTGCAACATTTATTGATGGTAATACATATGGAATTCTTTTATCTTCTGAATGTACTTTATAATCTTCTCTTGGCTCAATTTTGGTAGTTTCAACTTTTTTCTTAATGTTTTTCATAAATTGAGCTACTCCTTCTACATCTGTTCCAGAAAAAACTATAGCAAATTTAGGTCCACTATATCTAACAAAAAAGTATTCATCTGATAGACTATTTTTAATTATATTACATAGTTTTGAAATAACTTCATTACCTGTTTTTCTGCTTACTTTTTCATTTATTTTTTCTAAGTTTTGTATTTTAAATACACATACAGCAGAAGTAGGATATTTATCTATAACAGTTTTTGCTTCTGAATATAAGTATTCAACATTTTTTAATCCTGAAAGTCTATCTTCTCTTACAAGATTATCAATAACTCTTTGATTTTCTATTGTTCTAAATACTGAAATAATATTATTTTTTACAACTTCAAGTATTGTAGTATCTACATTATCAAACTCATGTTGCTTACTTCCTTCAATAATCCAATATCCTATATAAACATTGTCTATATACAAGGGGAAAAACATTGCTGATTTCGCCCTTGCATATTCCATTTTTAAATAAGGTAATCTTTCATTATCATTGTTTATTGTTATATATTTAGGAGTTGCTGTTTGAATACTATCACTGAATACTTTTTCACTTTGTAAATTTTTTAAGATTGGCCAATGTTTTTCTTCAACATTTGATGCTTTTATTTCATATTCAGCTCCATTATATATAACTATTGTTGAGTATTTTATTTCATATTTCTCAATTAGAATTTCATTTATCTTTCTAATCTTTTCATCTGCTGTTATTTGTTCACTTATTGTATTCATAAAATCCTGCAAAACACTTAAACTTGTAACTTTTTGGCTAGTATTATTAAGTATTTGCAATTTACTTTTAAGTTTCATGTTATATACTACTAATGCAATTGCAATTCCAAGAAGTATTATAACAAATGTAATTAATATTCCCAACATTTTCACCTCATCACTATTTAAATATTTTTCTTCATTTTATCCAAGGTTGAATTTGTATCGTCTGAAAATGCATTTTCAAACTTTTTATTCTTTTTAGAATAATTATTAAAATTTTTATCTTTTTTTCCATTTAACATTGGATATACCATATCAGCTACTTTGTTCAAATTATTTATAAAGTATTTTGGATATTTCTTTGTAGATATTTTACAATTTACTAATCCTTCTAAATATTTAATATATACTTGGTCATCAAATGGAATTGTAGCATATTTTATGTTATCACTATTAAATAACTCTGTCATATATGTCATTCCTGGATCATTATATGATGACATTCCATCAATTAACATTTTTTCAGTAATTGAAGTTACTTTAATATTTTTATTAATAATAATTCTTAATTTATTTGGATTTAAAATTCCTTTTACTTTTAAATCTCTCATAAATGCAGTTAAAGGTTGAATTGTTAATACATCTAGCGATTGAACTAAATATATTTCTTGTGCTGCTTTAAAATATTTATCTCTAGTTTCAAAATCACAGTCCATTAATACCACACTATAATTATCTATTAATGTTTGAATAATATTTGTAGCATCATCTAATACGTCATCTTCTCCAGGTAAGCATGTAAATACAGACAAATAATCATTAACTTTTATTCCTTCAGCTACACCATTTCTTAGCTTTTCTAAGCATGCATATGCTGTTTCTCTTAATGATTCTTCATTATTTGTATACGTATAGAATGCATTTTTATTTTTGGTTAAATCAAGTATTGCTGTTTTTATTCCTCTTCCAGCTAATATGTCTGCTATATTGTTTACAGTAAATGATGTACCATTTTTTGATGTACCAACAAATGCTATTGTTTTTTGATTTGATGTTATTAAGCTATCTACATCTGCATTATATGATGGTGTTTCTTGTTCTGTTTCTTGTAAATCTTTAATGCTATTTGCAAGATTATCATCAAATTTGTAGTTTTTATTATTAATTCCTTCGAAAGATCCATTGTGTTGTGTTTCTATGATGTCGTCTTTGTCTTCCTTAATTTCAACTGCATTTTCGTCTTCGGCTTCTTCGTTATCTTCGTCATCATCTTCTTCAAAATCTAATAAATCCACTTCATCATCTTCTTGGTTGTTTTCTTCAATATCTGTATCATTTTCTTTGCTGCTTTCTTCCGTAGCTTCTTCTGGATCTTCTTCTTGAGTTTCTTCTGATTCGTCATTATCAAAATCTAATAAATCTAAATCATCATCTTCTTCATCTACGAAGTCTGGTAATTCTTCTTCATCATCAAAGTCTGGTAATTCTTCATCATCTTCTTGAATTAATGTATCATCATTTTCATCTTCTTCGTTTTCTATAGCCTCTGTTTCATTATCTTCTGCTTCATCTACATCATCAAATTCAAATTTCTCATCATTTTCTTCATCAACAGGTAATTCTACATCTTCATCTGAATCGTCAAAATCAAAATCTTCATCTTCATCAAAATCTGGTATTTCATCTTCATCTTCTTCAAAATCATCAAAATTTAAATCTTCATCAGGTTCATCTTCTATTTCAGTTAAATCGATATCTGCATCTTCTTGGCTGTCATCTGACTCATCAAAATCCCACTCTTCATTTTCGTCATCTGAATCATAATCATCTATTTCATCATTTTCTTCATCATCAAAATCTGGAATTTCAATATCTTCATCATCATATAATTCATCATCATCATAATCTTCAATATCAAAATCGTCATCTACAATGTCTGATTGGATATTATTTTCTTGATTTTCTTCAACAACATCTGTTACTTTGTTATTATCTTCAAAATCATCAAAATCTATTAAAATATCATCTATATTTTCTTCAACTTTTTCAGTTTTTTCTTTGCTAACCTTTTTGCTTGTTGTTTTCTTTTTTTCTGGTTCGACTTTATTTGACTCAGTTTTAACTTCTTCCTCAACAACATCGATAGGATTTTTACGAGGTCTTCCTCTTCCTCTTTTTTCTGCTACAGGTTCTGTAGCAATTACACTTGCAACATCCTCAACAGGATTCTTGCGAGGTCTTCCCCTTCCTCTTTTTGCTGTTGTTTCTGTTTCTACTGTTTTAGTTTGTTTTGCTTTTTTCGCTTCAGCCATTGCCTTTTCCTTTGCCTTTCTTTCTTCTTCCTTTTTCTTTGCTTCAGCTTTTTTCTTTACCTCAGCTTCCTCTTTCTTCTTAGCCTCTTCTGCTGCTTTTCTCTTTGCCTCAGCTTCTGCTTTCTTTCTTGCTTCTTCTGCTGCTTTTCTCTTTGCCTCGGCTTCTGCTTTCTTTCTTGCTTCTTCTTCCGCTTTTTTCTTTGCTTCAGCTTCTGCCTTTATTCTTGCCTCTTCCTCAGCTTTTTTCTTTGCTTCAGCTTCTGCCTTTTCCTTTGCTAATTGTTCTTGTTTTCTTTTTCTTGCTTCAGCAAGCTGAGCTTTTTTCTTTCTTTCAGCCTCTGTATCTGCAATTTTAACAACTTTGTTTGTATTTACTTGAGTAGGTATAATTACAGGCTTAGATAATCTTTCTCCAGATTCTATAGCCTTTTCAACATATTCTTTTTCAGCCTTATTTACAGAATTCATATTTCTTTTACCTTTTATTCCCATTAGGTTTCTATATGTTTCTGAATTCTCTTCAAGAATAATTCTACTACTTGTAGGTAACACATTTACTATTAGTTTTACCTGATCTTCTGAATATTGAGCATATATACTATCAAAACTCTTAACACATTTTGCCACATTGTTTCCAATTTTCTTATAATGATATACTATATTTTGAATTTCAGATTCGCTAACACCTGTAGAATTATCTTCTGCAACATAATTTACATTTTCCGATTCAACTTTATAATATTGTTTTGCTTCTTTTTTGCTTCTTGGTTTATATAACAAACTACAAACTTTTTGTATGCTTCTATCTTGTCCAACCAAAACTCCATATACACCAAGTCCAAATAATTTAATTAGTAGAGGGTCATTTTTTGTACGTCTATCTGTACATAAAAATATAATTGGAACATCATTTCCTTCATTATTTGTTGCTTCATCGCTGATAGCATCTAATTTTTCAAACACAAATTTATCAATTGCTTGATAATTATCATTTGAGAACATTTCCAAATCTTCACTTATAACTATTCTGTCATAAGATTTATCTTTTTGTAATTCTTTTATTATAGCATTAAAGTAATAAACTGTTTTGCTAGAAATTATCTCCTTATATTCCTCTTGATATTTTCTTATTATTGATTCTGCAATTTTATCATTATTTACTGCAAATAAAACCTTCATTTGTAATACCTCCACTATTTTTATTTTCCTGCACTAGTTATAACTATTGCAAAAACTATTGGCAAGATTTGACATATAACACCTATAGTTATAATTGCTATCATACTACTAAATCCTTTATCTCTTATGTCTAATTTCTTTAAACCAATTACATATTGATATATGGCACTAAATGCTATTCCTATGAATACAAGTGGAATACTATATATTCTAACTCTATCTAGTATATACGCTGTAACACCATATGTATCTGAACCATATTTTTGTTTATAATCATCAATAGTGTTTAATTCGTGTGTTTTAAGCTCTAATAATCTTCCCGTACTTTCTGATTTTAGAGTTTCATCTGCTGTTTCATTTTTTGTTGCATATACTGTTGAAAAGAAACAAATCAACATAACCGTAGCAATTAGCATAGTTTTTGCTATTTTTTTCATCTATACTTTCCCCTTTCAATAATATATATAATTATTATTTTTATTTTACTTATAATATAATACACTAGAAATACAAAAATAGCAAGTTTTTTTAGGCATAATTTTCAATTTTCTGTAATAATTTCCTGTTGTCATTGTGGACAGTCCCCAATGGTAGATTTTTGGTCCATTGTGGACTGGTCTTGTTTCCTTTTTTTATTTGTATTATTGGTTTTTATTAGTATTTTTATACTCAATTAAAGCATAACCATATTCAGAAATAATTCCATCATCAAAATTTTCTTTTAAAATTATTTTTCCATTTAAAAAATTTCCTAAATTGTTTAATTTTATTTTCTCTTTTGTACGGTTCAAAAATACTACTAGTAGTTTTTCATTTGTATATCTTTCAAAAACTAGTATTTTTTCATTTATCTCAATAATTTTAAATTCTGCATTTTTAAGAAACTGTTTTGAATTTTTAATTTTTCCGATTTTAATAAAAAAATCATTTAATTCATTTTCAGTTTTGCTCCAATCAAAGCATTTTCTGTTAAATGGGTCTCTATACCCGTACATTCCAATTTCATCACCATAATAAATACATGTATTTCCTGGTAAAAAGTATTGAATTATTGTAGCTAGTTTGAACATTTTTTCTGCTTCTTCAAATTGTTTTTTAGTCAATTTTTCATTTTTTATTTGCCATTTTCTATCATGGTTTACATCCCAAATCAAATCATTATTTTTATCTATTCCTTCTCCACCTAGTGTTGTTATTGCTCGTGTGATATCATGTGTTGAAAGACTATTCATTACAGAATTTATCATTTCTTTTGGATATTGAAGTATAATTTCATTGATTGTTTTTTCAAAATAATTATAATCTCCAAAACGTATATATTTCAAAATTGCATTTGTAAAAGGATAGTTCATTACAGAATCTAATCCTGTACCTAAAAGATATTTTCTTTGCTTTCCATCCTTTTCTTTTGCTATAGCATTTTCCCATACTTCTCCAATAATAAATCCATTTTTTTTGTTTCTTCTTACTGCTGTTCTTATATTTTCTATAAACTCATCTGTTAATTCATCTGCAACATCTAATCTTAGTCCATCTATTCCTGTTTTAAACCATTTATCTATAACACCATTTTTTCCATATATAAAATCTTGCCAACCTTTGTTATAGCAATCGCATTCTGGCAAATTATTAAACCCCCACCAGTATTCAAAATCGCCATTTTCATTTTTTCTGTACCAATCATAGTATTCTGATTTTTTACTTTGATATGCCCCTACAGAATTGTAGTTACCATATTCATTAAAATATTTGCTATCATTTCCAGTATGATTAAATACTCCATCAAGTATTATCTTCATTCCATTTCTATGAGCTTTTGAACACAAATCTTTTAAATCTTCACTTGAACCCAAATACGGATCTACTTTTTCATAATCAGCTATATCATATCTATGATTTGACTGGCTCATACAAATTGGGCTTAAATATAGTATTTTAACTCCTAAATTCTTTAAATATGGGATTTTTTCTTCGATTCCTTTCAAATTTCCCATAAAAAAATCGACATTATTGTCTTTCTTATTCTTTTCAAGATTCCATTCAGGAAGTTCTCCCCATTTTTTAGTAATTCTTCCTTTGATTTTAGGTGCTTTATAATTCGAGCTTTTATAGAATCTATCAACAAAAATTTGATACATTATACTGCCTTTAGCCCAATCCGGAACTTCGAAATTTTTATCATATACTGTTATTGTCCAGTTATCATATTTTTCTGAATTATCTTGCAAAAGTTCTGGATTATTTTTCTTTAATTTTATCCATTTTTCTGCATTATTTATAATTAATTTGAACGCAAAATAATATAAACCTGTATATTCTAATTCAATATTACAGGTAAAATAATTAGTTTTATTTAACGTCCACAAATAGTTTAGTTTTATTTGCTTTTCGTTTTCTTTATTTTTCATGCCAATTAAGATATTGGCTTCATCTACGAAACCAATATCTTCTGACAATTCTAAACATACATTAACCTTTTCATTAACTTTTGCTGTTGTTTTAGATATTTTCACATTTATCAATTTGTCTTTTGAATATTCCATACTACAAATTTATCCCCTTATTTTTTTCCTATAAAATAATTCTTTTTTCCTTTTTTTACAATGATAAAAGTATTGTCGATAAACATATCATCTGTAATTAATAAATCTGTATTTTCAACTTTGTCACCATTTATTGAAATTGCACCATTTCCAATAAATTCACGAGCTTCTCTTTTACTTGAAACAACTCCCATATTTGTTATGAAATCAATTACATTAACATTACTTTCAACTTCTTTTATGTCTTGATCTCCAAATAAATCCATTATATCTTGTTTTGTCATTTCTTTGAATTTATTATTGAATAAGTTTTCTGTTAATTTTACTGCTTTTTCATACTCTTCTTTTCCATGTAAAAATGTAATTATCTCTCTAGCTAGTGCTTTGTGGGCTTCTCTTAATTCTGGATGTTCATTATTTTTTCTTTCATATTCTTCAATTTCTTCTTTTGATAAGAATGTGTAAATTTTCAAATAATCAATTACCATTGAATCTTCAACATTTATAAAGAATTGATATAATTTGTAACTTGATGTTTTAGTTTTATCTAACCATAAAGCATTACCTTCACTTTTTCCAAATTTCTTTCCTTGTGAATCAGTAACTAATGGCATTGTAAAAGCATATACTTCATCGCCTGTTGTTTTTCTAATTAAATCAATTCCAGCCGTAATATTCCCCCATTGATCTGAACCAGCACATTGAAGTGTTACACCTTTTGTATCATGTAAGTGTTTGAAATCTAAGGCTTGTAAAATCATGTATGAAAATTCTGTGTAAGTTATACCAGAATCTAATCTTCTTCTGATAATATCTTTATCTAACATGTAATTAATATTAAAGAATTTTCCATAATCTCTTAAGAAATCAATTGTGTTAATATCTTTAATCCAATCATAATTATTAACAACTTCAAACCCGAAAATTTCTTCAGCTTGTTTTTTCATTGCTTCAAAATTTTTAGCAACTTGTTCTTTTGAAATCATAGATCTTTCAGTTGTTGGTCTTGGATCTCCTATCATTCCTGTTGCGCCACCAACTAATAAAATTGGATGATGTCCTGCATCTTTCAATCTTTTTGAAATTAAGAATGTTGATAAATGACCAACATGCATACTATCTGCTGTTGGGTCTGTTCCAATGTAGAAAGTCATTCCTCCATTATTTAATTTTTCTTCTAACTCAGGGCTTGATATATCTTTAATAATCCCTCTCCATTTTAATTCTTCAAACAATGTCATTTTATATTCCTCCTTCTAAAAACAAAAAGAGTTAAATCTTCCAATTAAAGGACGATTTAACTCGTGGTACCACCTTTTTTCGCATGTATTTTTTGTTACACGCCTTAATTACTAGCTATTCGTTGCTACCGTTAATTACTGTAAGAATTGTAATTCATAATTTTATATTCTAATAGTTCTCACCAACCACTATTTCTCTTTCTTTTTGTAACTATAAAATTACTACTGGGTTTCTTTTTAATCGCAATTAAATTTTATTGAAAACATTATATCTTTTTTTATATTTTTTTTCAAGTGTTTTTTTGAATTTATGTATATTTTTTGAATAATTGTAAAAAATTATGATTAAATAATATGTTATGGAGGTAAATTAAATGGAAAACCAAAATTTAAACATTTTAGATGAAGTTAACAAAGGTGCCACAATGGGGATGGATGCAATTTCCTATGTAGCTGAAAAAGCAAAAGATGGAGATTTTAAGCATGTTTTGGATGTTGAATATGATAAATATCAAAAAATATCTGATAGGGTTAATAAATTATATGCAAATTATAGTTATAAAGACCCACACGAAACAGGTCCAATGACTAAAATGATGACTTGGTATGGAATTCAAATGAAAACAATTACTGATGATACTACTTCAAAATTATCAGAATTGTTAATGCAAGGTACTAATATGGGAATTATTGAAGGAAGAAGATTATTGAATCAAAACAAGCAAATTGAGCCTGATGTTGAAAGTATTTTAAATGATTTTGTTACAATGCAAGAAGATAGTGTTGAAACTTTAAAAAAATATTTATAAAAAAAGACCACCTTTCCACAATTTAAATATGTGTAAAGGTGGCAGCTCTCTAGTACCGAATTATTATAGTCTTGCACCCAATGGACGTGCCATAAACACCTATGCTACTAAGCAATAAATATTTATGTTCGGACTTGACTTGAGCTTTTAGGAGTGACGTGCAGTTACACGTACAAGGATATTATACTTTATTTTATCTAAAATGTCAAATTTTATGAAATTCTCTTGATTATTTTTTCGCATTCTTCATATACTTTTTCCTCTTGAATTCCATCAAGTTTTAGTTTGTAATCTTCCATCAATATTTTTCCATCAACAATTGTTGTCTCAACATCTTCTCCATTTGTATTATAAACAATTTGAGAAATTAAATCATTTTCAGGAATTGCTTTAACTCTATTCATATTAACAATAATTATATCTGCATGTTTTCCTTCTTCTAATGAACCAATTTGTTCTTGTAATCCCAATGCTTTTGCTCCATTAATTGTTGCCATTTTTAAAACTCCGTACGAATTAAGAATATCTGATTTTTCTTTAACTCCTTTTTGTAATAAAGCTGCAAATTTCATTACTTCAAACATATCTAAATTGCAGCCACTTCCTTGTCCGTCTGTACCAAGTGAAACATTTATGTTGTTTTCTAGCATTTCAGCAATATTTGCTATTCCGCATCCTAATTTCAAATTGCTAATTGGACAATGTGCAATACTAATATTATAATTTTTTATTCTTTCAATATCTTCTTTACTCATTTTAACCGCATGAGCTAATATAACAGGCACATCTTTAAAATTATTAACAAGAATATCTATAGGCTTTTGATTATATGAGTTTATAACATCTTCAACTTCTTTTGCATTTTCGCAATAATGCATATGAACTGGAATATTATTTTCTTTTGCAAATTGTACACATTTCTTTATATAAGACTCTGTTGAAGTATACAATCCGTGGATACCAGCGTTAAAAGATACTTTCGATTCATCTTTATATTTATTTTTCAATTCTAATATCTCTTTGAATCTAGCTTCTCCATCTTCTTCACTTACCATGTTCATTAAAGCTCTTGCAGTCTGAATACGTACCCCTGTTTTTTGCATTGCTTTAATAATTTCATCTGCCATAAAATACATATCATTTATTGTAGTGCACCCATTTTTTATCATTTCAATAAATGTTAGTAATGACGCATTATAAATATCTTCTTTTGTTAACCTATCTTCCATTGGCCATATTTTTTTAGTTAGCCAATCCTGCATATTATACCCATCAACAGTTTCTCTAAAAATACTCATTGGAATATGTGCATGTGTATTAATTAAACCTGGCATAACCACTTTATTAGTTGCGTCTATAATTTCTAGACAAGAATTTTCTTTTAGTGTTTTTACTTCGCTATTTTCTTCTAAATTTATGCCGATTTTTTTAATAATATCATATTCTATTAATATATCTATACCTTTTTCAATTTTCTCTCTTTTGGAATCCATTGATACAAGATTCGCATTTTTTATAAGAATATTCATTTTATCACTCCTAATATTGAATATTGTCTTTTCCGACAATTTCTTCAAATTCCTTTAAAATCTCTTCATTTACAAAGATTCCACCTGCTGGTGAAATCGTTTTCCCATTTTGAATTTGTAATGCTTTGTTGTTTTTATCTCCACTGAAAAACTTTATAATTCCACGTAATCTTTCTTTTTGTTGTTCACTTAAGTTTGTTACATCAATTTTAATAACATTATTAGAAACTGGATTAGATGCATCACTATCATTAAATTCTGTAATTTTATTTGCAACAATTTTTACATCTTCATCTTCGCGAATGCTTAATCTACCCTCTACTACAACAATATTTTCTGTTACTAAAAAGTTAGAACACATTTGATAACAATTTTCAAAAACAATTATTTCGCATTGTCCATATAAATCTTCAATTGTAACAAAAGCCATTATTTTATTGTTTTTTGTATATTTCTTTTTTACAGAATCTATAATTCCAACTATTCTAACAACCTGCCCATCTTTATATTTAGGCATTTGTTGAAGCTCTCCTTCATGCTGCTCCTGCTCTTCAGATTGTATTTCTCTCATAAGTAATGTATTAATATTACTTTTGACTTCAATTCTATCTCTTAATTTTTCTAAAGGATGCCCAGAAATATATAAACCTAGCATTTCTTTTTCCATTGATAATAATTCTTTTTCAGTAAATTCTTTTAATACAGTATAATTGTATTTCAATTTTTCTAAATCCTCTTTACTTTTGCTATCTTCCTCTTCATCTGAATTTTCAAATGCTAAATCAAACATTGTAACTTGACCTTTGAACGATTTTTTATTTGCATCTGAAATAGCATCTAAAATATCTTCAAATGAAGCAAGTAATGTGCTTCTTGTTTGCTCAAATTCATCAAAAGCCCCAGCTTTTATTAAACTTTCTATGCATTTTTTATTAACCGCTTCTGATTGCATTCTTTCACAAAAATCTGAAAAATCTTTAAATTCACCATTTTCAGTTCTATTTCTTACAATGCTATCAACAGCACTATTTCCAACATTTTTTATACTTCCAAGTCCAAATCTAATTTTTCCGTTATCAACAGTAAATCTTGTAAAACTTTTATTTATATCTGGCTTTAGAATTTCTATTCCCATTTTTCTACATTCTTCAACATATAATGGAACTTTATCTAAATTTCCTAAAAAACTGTTTAATGTAGCAGCCATAAATTCTTCTTTGTAATATGCTTTTAAATATGCGGTTCTATATGATACAACAGCATATGCAGCCGCATGTGATTTGTTAAATGCGTATTTTGCAAATTCAGCCATTTCATCAAAAATTTTGTTGGCTGACTGTTCATCTATTCCATTTCTAACACAGCCTTGTATTATTACGTTTCCATCATCATCAGTTTTTCCATGTATAAAATATTCTCTTTCTTTTGCCATTACATCTAGCTTTTTCTTTCCCATGGCACGACGAACTAAGTCCGCTCTTCCAAGTGAATATCCGGGCTAAGTCTCTAACTATTTGCATAACCTGTTCTTGATAAACCATACAACCATAAGTAACTTCAAGTATTGGTTTTAACGCTGGATGTGTGTAAACAGCATGCTCTGGATCTTGCTTATTTGCAATATATCTTGGAATTTGATCCATTGGTCCTGGTCTATATAGTGAAACTCCAGCTATTATATCTTCTAAACAGTCTGGTTTTAATTCCTTCATAAAGTTAGTCATACCTTGACTTTCAAACTGGAATATTCCCATACTGTCCCCACTTTGCCATAATTTGAATACTTTTGGATCATTCATGTCTCTGTCAAATTCTACATCTATTCCTCTATTTTGTTTTACTAAATCAATAGTGTCTTGTATAACTGTTAATGTACGTAGTCCTAAGAAGTCCATTTTTAATAGTCCGCAATTCTTCAAGTGTTGTCATTATAAATTGCGTTGATGTAAGTCCATCTCTTACGTATAGTGGAACATATGTATCAACAGGATCTTTTGTTATAACTATTCCGGCATGCATGTGTTGAAGCCTGTCTTGGCATTCCTTCTAATCCCATTGCAATATCTAATAAGTTATGTGTTTCTGGGTTATTGTCATATAATTCTTTTAATTCTCTATTTTGTTCTAATGCTTTTTTTATTGTGATATGTAATTCATTTGGAATCATTTTGGCAAGTTTATCTGCCTCTGCATATGAAACATCTAATGCTCTTGCAACATCACGTATTACCATTCTTGCCGACATTGTTCCAAATGTAATAATTTGAGAAACATGGTCTTGTCCATATTTTCTTCCAACATAATCTATTACCTCTTGTCTTCTTTCATAACAGAAGTCAACGTCGAAATCGGGCATACTTATTCTTTCCGGATTTAAAAATCTTTCAAAGATAAGATTGTATTTTATTGGGTCAATATCTGTTATACCTATTGTATAAGCAACTATTGAACCAGCTCCAGAACCACGCCCAGGGCCAACTGGAATACCTTGAGACCTTGCATAATTTATGTAATCCCACACTATTAAGAAATAATCTACATATCCCATCTTTTTAATTACTGATAATTCATATTCTGCTCTGTCTAAAATTTCTTGTGTAACTGCATCTCCATATTTTAATTTAATTCCATCATCACATAGCTTTTTTAAATAATCATAATGTGTTTCAAATCCTTCTGGAACATCATAATTTGGAAGTATTGTGTGTCCAAATTCAAATTCAACATTACATTTTTCAGCAATTTTAACAGTATTTTCAAGTGCTTCTGGAATATTTTGAAAATATTCAGCCATTTCTTCTGGAGATTTTATATAAAAATCATTTGTTTCAAATCTCATTCTATCTTCTTCATTCATTCTTTTTCCAGTTTGAATACATAATAGAATTTCATGATTGTAATAATCATCTTTTGTTAAATAATGTGCATCATTTGTTGCAACTACCTTAATATCTAGTTTCTTTGATAATTGAATTAGTTTTTGATTTACTTTTATTTGTTCTCTTAATGAATTTGCTTGAATTTCTAAATAATAATCTTCGCCAAATAAATTCTTGAACCATAATGCAGTTTCTTCTGCTTTTTCCATATTATCGTTTAATACTGCTTGAGCTACTTCTCCTGCTAAACAAGCACTACAGCATATTAAACCTTCATGATATTTTTCTAAAATTTCTTTATCAATTCTTGGTTTGTAATAATATCCATCAGTGAATCCTAATGAAACAAGTTTTGACAAATTTTTATATCCTTCATTGTTTTTCGCAAGTAATATTAAGTGATTGTATTTGTTGTCAATATTGGGCTCTTTGTCGAATCTTGTGCGTGGTGCAACATACACTTCACATCCAATAATTGGCTTTATTCCATTTGCTTTACATGCTTTATAAAAGTCAATTACACCAAACATTACACCATGGTCTGTTATTGCAATTGAGTCCATTCCTAGCTCTTTTGCTCTAACTGGTAAATCTTTTATTCTATTAGCTCCGTCTAGCAAACTAAATTCGCTGTGTACGTGTAAATGCACAAAATTAGACATGCCTTTCTACTCTCCTTTTTTAATCTATATTTTTATTCATTTATTTTATGAATTGTAACATTATTTTACATTAATTTAATAAGCTCTCCCATATCTTTTCCTTGAACCCTTGGAATTTCTAATATTTCAAATTTTGATGTTTTATCACCAAATTTTATTTCAACTATATCTCCAACTTTAACATCATAACTTGGTTTTACAACTTTTCCATTTACCATTACTCTACCGTTGTCTGCAGCATCATTTGCAACTGTTCTTCTTTTTATTACTCTTGATACTTTTAAAAATTTATCTAAACGCATTCTCTTTTCCTCCTTATCGTTTTATATCATAATATTGGATTATTTTCAATAGATTTTTCTTGGTATTAGCCTTATTTCTAATGAATATTTTTTGTAATTTTGGAAAAATTAATATAGAAAATTTATTTTGTTAATTTCAAGGAGGAACAGAATTGGAACGTATTGGAGAACAAACTATTAAATTTAATACCCCACCAACCATATTAGAAGCAGCTTCTATAGTTGGTCCTAAAGAATCTCAAGGACCGATGGCTAAGTATTTTGATCAATGTATAGAAGATGAATTTTGGGGTGAAAAAAGCTGGGAAAAGGCTGAAAGTAAATTTGTTAAAGAAACTGTAAGTGGTGTTATTTCAAAATCTGGCATTCCTGTTTCAGATATTGAATATTGTTTTGCTGGAGATTTACTAAATCAATGTATTTCCTCTAGCTTTGGTCTTAGAGAATTAAATATTCCATTTTTCGGCGTATTTGGAGCATGTTCAACATTTGTTGAAAGCATGTGTTTAGGAAGCATGTTTGTTGCCTCTGGTGCAGCTAAAAATGTTTTATGTGCTACATCAAGTCATTTCTGTAGTGCTGAAAAGCAATTTAGATTTCCTTTAGAGCTTGGAAACCAACGTCCTCCCACATCACAATGGACAGTTACAGGCTCTGGTGCAGTTATTTTATCAGCTTGTGGAACTGGACCTTATATTACACATATTACTCCAGGAAAAATTGTAGATATGGGTATAAAAGATGCAAATAATATGGGAGCCGCAATGGCACCTGCAGCACTTGCTACTTTAATAACGCATTTTAGAGATACTGGCAGAAAGCCAAGTTATTATGATGCAATTATTACAGGTGATTTAGGTCATATTGGCAAAGAAATATTAACTGAACTTGCTGAAACTAAAGGATATAACATTGCTTCTGTTTACAATGATTGTGGTGTTTTAATATTTGACAAAAACAAGCAAGACACACATTCCGGAGGTTCAGGATGTGGATGCATTGCCTCTGTTTTCTCTGGATATTTCTTTAAGCAGTTAAAACAAGGAAAAATGAAAAGAATATTGCTAATTGCCACAGGTGCACTTATGAATTCCACAACTACTCAACAAGGTGAAAGCATTCCTGGAATTGCACATGCAATTAGTATTGAGGTTTAATTATTGATAAAGCTTCAAGTGTTAAATTAGAAAGAAAGGATTTTAAACTATGGGTTTTATACAAAGCGTTGACTGGATGCAAATATTAAGATGTTTTGTTGTAGGAGGCTTAATATGCATTATTGGTCAAATTTTAATTGATAAAACAAAATTAACACCAGCCCGTATTTTAGTAGTTTTTGTTACAGCAGGGGCATTACTAGGAGGTATTGGTGTATATAAATATATAATTGACTTTGCTGGATGCGGAGCAACTGTTCCTTTAACTGGATTTGGCGCTAACCTTGCAAAAGGAGCTATGGAGGGCGCAAAAGAGCAAGGCTTGCTTGGTGCATTTATTGGCGGAGTTAAAGCATCTGCTGGTGGTATTGCTGCTGCTGTATTTTTTGGATATATAGCATCTTTGATAGCTAAACCTAAAATTAAAAAGCAATAAGACAAAAGGGACAATTTGGGATGGAATTTTTGGTAGAGTTTTTGGGACACCTCCAAAAACTCTACCAGAAACTCTTTCTCCAATTGAATCTTTGTCAAAAGCTTGTTGAAAGAACCCTGTACCAATTCTTCCACAAAATTTTTTCTATCTCTTCCTTAGAAAACTCTTGATTTTTCATTTCTTTTGTGATATTTTTCAATTTGTCTATAGATTCCAATCCATATGGTGTATCTTCATAATCCATTCCATCATAATCTGTTCCAAGTCCTATATAATCTATTCCAACTAAATCTCTTATGTATTTCATGTGTTTTACCACATCTTCTATTGATGCTCTTTTTCCAGAATTCAAATATTCCGAATAAAAACAAATTCCTATAATTCCGTTTCTATTTGCTATTGCTTTAATTTGCTCATCTTTTAAATTTCTAGAATGATTGCACAGTTCATAGGCATTTGAGTGTGTTGCTACTATTGTTATTTCAGAATTTTCTATAACATTCCAAAAAGTTTTTTCTGATGCATGTGATATATCAATCAGTATTTTTAATTTTTCTAATTTTTTAACATATTCAATCCCAAGCTTTGTAAGTCCTGTATCATGAGTCGTTTTGGCACCGCATCCGTAAATCATTATCATCATCCCATGTAATAGACATTATCTTCACACCTAAATCATGCAATAAATCAACATTATTTAAGTTTCCACTTATTGCACTACCATTCTCAACACTTAAAATTGCTTTTACATCACTATTTTTTACGGCATTTTCTATATCTAAAGCTGTTTGAATCTGCACGTTTACGTTGTATATTTTTTCATGTTCCTTTAATTTGTTTATAATATTCAAGCATCTATTAATACCTTCATTTTTCTCAGTTACATACTTAGAATTAATAAATGCTGCCATAATTTGAATTCCTCCACCAATTGCTTTTGCCTTTTTTAAATTAAATTGAAGAGTTTCATCATTTAGGTCTACATTTTTATCTAATACTTTATTTAAACTATCGCAATGACCATCAATGTAAAACATACTATTTCCCCCCTTTTTTTAATTGACTTTTCTCCCCTTATAATATATTATAAAAATCAACAAATCATACTTAAAAAGAAAGAAGATGACTTAATTTGCTAAAAAAAGCTAAAGATTTATTAAAACATTATTTCGGATATGACAGCTTTCGTCATGGACAAGAAGAAATAATTTCACATATATTAAGCAAAGAAGATTGTTTAGCTATAATGCCTACCGGTGCTGGTAAATCTATTTGTTACCAAATTCCTGCATTAGTGTTTGAAGGAACTACTATTGTTATTTCTCCCCTAATTTCTCTTATGAAAGATCAAGTTGATAGCTTAATGCAAAATGGTATTATGGCTACATATATAAACAGCACTTTATCCACAGAAGATTATTATCAAGCTATGGAAAATGCTAGGCTTGGCGTTTATAAAATAATTTATGTTGCACCTGAAAGATTGAATTCTGATAATTTTGTTAATTTGTTAAATCAAATAAACATCTCTATGTTTGCAATTGATGAAGCTCACTGTGTTTCTCAATGGGGACATGATTTTAGACCTAGCTATACAGAAATTGCAAATATCATTTTGAATTTAAAAACAAGACCTGTCGTTACAGCTTTTACTGCTACTGCAACAGAAATTGTAAAAAAAGATATAATTAATTTATTGCATTTGAACAATTCTTTTACTTTAACCACAGGCTTTGATAGACCAAACCTTTCTTTTAGTGTTGAAATACCATCAGATAAGAAAAAATATGTTTTTGATTTCTTAGAAAAACATCCTAATGAATCTGGTATAATATATTGTCTTTCAAGAAAAAACACTGATAGCCTATATGAAGCATTGTTAGAAAACGGTTTTAGTGTTTCAAAATATCATGGTGGAATGTCAGATTCCGCTAGAAATAAGAATCAGAATGATTTCATTTTTGATAAAACCAATATAATGGTTGCTACAAATGCATTTGGCATGGGAATTGATAAATCTAATATTCGTTTTGTTGTTCACTATAACATGCCAAAGGATTTAGAAAGCTATTATCAAGAAGCAGGACGTAGCGGTAGAGATGGCGCCAAAGCTGAATGCGTTTTGCTATATAACAGAAGTGATATTGTTTCCAACAAATTTTTAATTGAACAAACTGTTTCAAACAATCCATCTGCAATTGAATATCAAAAATTAAATGATATTGTGGATTACTGCAATACTGACAAATGCTTGCGTAAATATATATTAGAATATTTTGGAGAAGAAACTGATTATGAGGAATGTGGAAATTGTAGCAATTGCAACTCTGAAATTGAATCTACAAATATTACTATTGATGCAAAAAAAATTCTTTCTTGTATAAAAAGAATGCATGAAAGATTTGGTCTAAGTATGGTTACTGATGTTTTAAAAGGCGCTAATACAGCTAAAATTAAAAGCTTTAAATTTGAGCAATTATCAACTTATGGAATAATGAGTGAGTATTCCAAAGAAACTATTAAAGAAATTATATCATTTCTTGTTTCAGAAGGGTATATAAATTGCATTGGAGATAAATACCCTATTTTAACTCTAACTCCTTCTTGTAATGACATTTTATTTGGAGATGAAGAAATATTTATTAAAAGAAAGATTGAAAAAGCTAAAGAAAAGCGTTCTAGTTCTTCTAATAATGCAGTTAATGTTGAATATAATCATGAATTATTTGCTATTTTATCTGATGTAAGAAGAAATATTGCTCAAGAACTTAATGTTCCACCTTTTATAGTATTTGCAGATACTTCTTTAATTCAAATGTGTATTATTTATCCTACATCTTTGAATGAATTAGATTTAATTTCTGGTGTTGGTAAATATAAGGCTGATAATTATGGAAAATATTTTATAAATGAAATTCAAAAATTTGTAAAAGAGCATAATATTGAGAAAACTTCAATTAATATTGAAGAATTTTCAAAGAAAACTAAAGCTATCAAAAAAGTTGCAAGTTCTTCTGATTTAAGCAATGAAGAAAAGCCAAAAAAAGAAGATACTAAGACTACTACTTATAATTTATATGTTTCTGGAAAGACCATTCAAGAAATTGCTAATTTACGTGGAGTTAAAACTAGAACTATTGAAGAACATTTAATTTCATGTTATGCAGCTCGGAATGGATATTGATTTAGAGAAAGATGTACATACACAATATGAAAAAGAAATATGTAACACTATCCATTTTATGGAAGGGGCTTTGCTTAGAGATATAAAGGCGAATCTTCCTTCTGAAGTTACTTATTTTGATATTAATTATTATATTGAAAAAATGAAGAAAACTCAATAAAAGACAACAAAAAGCAACAAAAGGGACAGGTCTTTTTGTTAACTTTTTCTTCATTAAAAAGTAAAATAATGTCGAATTTTCTTATGCTAGTTATATCTACACAAAAAAAATAAATCGAGATTTTTCAAAAACATTTTTCGATAAATCTCGATTTATTTATTAGCAAAAATTTAATATTTAGACCTGTCCCTTTTATTACCTTTTATTAAATAATTAAGCATTTTTTGCTATTTCAGCAATTTTTGCAAATGCTTCAGCATCGCTAACAGCTAATTCAGCTAACATTTTTCTGTTAACTACAACATTAGCTTTCTTTAATCCTGCTATCATTTTGCTGTATGTTAAACCATTTTGTCTAGCTGCAGCGTTAATTCTAGCTATCCATAATTTTCTAAAATTACTCTTTTTATCTTTTCTTCCTACATAAGCATACATTCCAGATTTCATAACTGCTTGTTTAGCATTTCTGAATCTATAGCTTTTTGCTCCATAATATCCTTTTGCTCTTTTTAATATTTTTTTATGTTTTTTACGAGTAATTATTGCTGTTTTTACTCTTGCCATTCTTATTCACTCCTATTCTATCAATTTATTTTTTTAATTAATTACCATATGGTAACATTTTCTTAATAGCTGCTTCGCATGTTTTATCTGCATAAGCGTTCATTATTTTACCATTTGTTTTTTGTCTTTTTGTTTTGTTAGCTAAAAGGTGTCTTCTGTTAGCTTTAGTTCTTTTAACCTTTCCTGTTGCTGTATAAGAATATCTTTTTTTAGCTGCTTTATTAGTTTTTAATTTTGGCATATGCCATCTCTCCCCTCTCTATATAAGATTTTATTCAGCTTTTTTAGCTAAGATTATAAACATATTTTTACCTTCTAATACTGGTTTCTTTTCTGGAGTAGCAACATCTGATAAGCTTTCAATAAACTCATTTAGAACTTCTTCTCCTAGTTTAACATAATTTAATTCTCTTCCTCTAAATCTAACTGTTATTTTAACTTTGTTTCCGTCTTCAATAAACTTTCTAGCATTTTTAGATTTGAATTCAAAATCATGTTGCTCAATATTAGGTGTAATTCTAATTTCCTTAACTTCTAAAACCTTTTGTTTTTTTCTAGCTTCTTTTTCTTTTTTAGCTTGTTCAAATTTGTATTTTCCATAGTTCATTATTTTACAAACTGGTGGTTCACTATTTGGTGCAACCAATACTAAATCTAATTTTTTCTCAAAAGCTAAATCTAGAGCTTCATCTAAAGAAACTGTACCTCTTTTTTGACCTTCGTCATCAATTAATTGAACTTCTTTTGCTCTAATTTGTTCATTAATAAGTAATTCTTGCTTTATAAAAAACACCTCCTAAAAAATTTTAAGCAAAAATAAAAGATTGACTTTGTTGTAAAAGCCAATCCACACTCAAAATATAGTTCCTGTATTATAAAACACAAGAATTACAGTATTTGTTAACCTTTTTCTATTCGTTAAGGTGAGAAGTGGATTGCTTCTTCTTTTTTGCTCTACTATAATACTACACTTTTTAATATTTGTCAATACCCATCCTTTAAAAATTTGTTTTGACACAATTTGGGACGGGGTAAAAATGTGTCAAAATGATAAATTTTTCCCCCGTCCCTAAATGTGTCACAGTTTTATTTCTTAATTAGCATGTCTAAAATATCAATTTCTTGCTTCATTTCATTGTCTCCAATTTCTTTCATTTCTTTTTCAAAATACTTTTTAAATTGTT
Organism: Lachnospiraceae bacterium Phil5; assembly: GCA_002633185.1. Taxonomy (GTDB): domain Bacteria; phylum Bacillota; class Clostridia; order TANB77; family CAG-508; genus CAG-492. The sequence goes on along the minus strand of NWBM01000002.1, from coordinate 19,333 downwards.
CAAAGTTTTTGCTATATTTATCACTTACGCTTAATTTTACTGAACTTCTTTCATTTTCTCCAAGCATTACAACTATTTGTTCTTTTGTGTATTCGCAATCTTTAATTCCTGTATCTACATCTATTACAAATGTTCTGTTTTCTTCCCCTCTTTCATATAAAATCCAGTTTTTCATTAAGTTTGCATATCTTGTTAAAGCAATTCCTTTTCTAATTCCAGTGTTGTCATAATATTCATCTGATGATTCTTTGAAAGAAACCTCTTGTTCATTTTTATGTTCTTTTCCCTCTCTATCTTTATATGAAACAACTACTTTTGTTTTTTCATCACCTTTATTTTGATATCCTGTTGTATACATTTTAGGTGTCAACTTTAATAATACAATTCCACCTTTTGCCTCTCCACTTGAATTTCTGCTTGATGGGAATAATGTATTAACTTTCATTATCGTTCCACTATTTTTATCTTTTGTATCTGTTCCATATACTGCTTTTATTTCATATTCGTTTGAATCTAATTTTAACTCTAAATCAAATACTAATGGAGTAACCATATATTCAAAATCTTCGCTCATTATTTTCTTAAATTCCTCAGAACTGTGTACTGAATAATAGTTTGCACCTTTTACATCAGATAAAGTTTCAATTACTTCTGTATTAAAATCAACTCCAACTCCAATAAATGTAGTATATATCTTATTGTCTGCATTTTCTTTAACATATTTTGTTAATCCCTCACGTGATGTAGTTCCTAAGTTTGGCATAGCATCTGTTATAACAATAATTCTGTTTTCATATTCTGAATCATTTAACATTTCTTCACTGAAAAGCTTTGTTCCTTCAGAATATCCTGCTTCAAAGTTTGTTCCACCTCTTGCTTTGATTTCCAATATATGTTTCTTTAAAGCATCTATATTAGTTTCTGCCACTTCACTTACTGGCTTTGCTAAATATGCTTGATTATCAAATAATACAATACCAACTCTATCTTCTGGTTTTAATTCATCTAATAATAAATTTAAAGATTCATTTGCTATTGTCATTTTAGTTTTATATTCTTCTTGACTCTTTTGTTTGTCTTTTCCATCATAATAATATGAATTAAATGTTGAACTCATTGAACCTGAAATATCCATTACAACAACTAAGTTTAATTTTTTTCTAGCAAAATCACTTTCTTTAATATTTGAATTTAACCCTACAGTCATATAATATTCAGGCGCTCCTGAAACTGGATCTTTAGATATTGCTGTTGAATAAGCAGGATAGAACAAATCATTTGTGTTTGCAACTTTACTTGTATCTCCTGTGTTAAAATAATAATCATAAAATAATCCATTATATGTTATATCTGTTGATATTGGGAAATATCCATTTTTTATGTTTTCTCTAAAGTTTTCAATATTTTTTGAACCACCAACTGAAAGCCCTATTGTTGTTTCTTTACTTGCATATGCATTAACTCCTGATGCTGATGCTGATGCCATGTCTGCAGTTGCACTTGATGTAGCCATCATGACTCCCATACCTTCTTCGTAATTATTTGATGCTGCATATTTCCAATCATCAATTAAGTTTTTAATTCCTTTTTCTTTTGTATGCGTATTCATCCAATATATTAAATACGTTCCAACTAATGCAATTATTAAAACAATAACTACAACTACTAAAATAATTTTCTTATTCATTTTCAATTCCTCCAAATAATTAATTTTTGCTTTTTTGCAATTCTATTATTTAGATGTTTTCTTGTGTAACTTTTGTTGGTATTTTTTCAAAAAAATCACAAAAATTATTAAAAATGTTATTCCAACTGTTATTCCTAATATTGAAAAAGCATCTATTTTATTGGTATTTTCAGCCATCTCATTACTAGATTTCAATGAAGGAATGATTGATGTAGTTTTTTCTGTACCAGAATCTTGTTTAATTAAATCTGACAAATCCGCATTAGATTTTTTGCTTTCTTCTTGCTTAGTTACCGAGCTACTACTTTGTGTTGATGAATTGTTGCTCATTGATGTTGAATCCAGAAAATCTGCGTTATCAACAGATTGAGGAGCCTTACTACTTTCAGTATCATTTGCTGCAATATTCTCTTTTGCACTTTCTTCATGCTTATATATATCTTCTAACTTTTCATTCTTATAATTATTATTTACATATGGCTTTTCATTAGATAAATTTTCTCGTCTTAATACAACTAACATAAATGCAATAGCAGCACCTATTAAACCTCCTACAGATACTTTCAAAGAATTCATAGCTTTGTAATATTTCCATTGAACTGTTCCAATCGGTATATTCATAACTTGTGAAATTTTGCTAAACGTAAAGTTTGAAAGTACTTTTAAAGAAACAATTGTCTTCTCCTGCTCACTTAATCCAGAAATTAATTTATTATAATATTCAGTATCCACAATTTCTTGCATTTCTTTTGAATCTGACGGTATATCATATATTTCATCTATACTAATATTTACTCTTGACTTTCTTAAATAAGAAAAACACTCATTTCTTGTTACAGTAAAAAGCCAGCTTGCTTCGTTTGAAACCGGAAGTTTTTCTTTATCTAATTTATAAATCTTGGTAAATACTTCATTTGCTATATCTTCTGAGTCCTCTTTATTTTTTAATACTGAAAAAGCAATACCATATACTAGCTTATAATATTTCTCATATAACTTGTTATAAGCTGATTGGCTACGTCCTTTGAATTCATTAAAAATTTCATGTAATTCTTTTTCATCAATTTTCTTCATACTCCACCTCCCTTATTTATTTTTACAATATACTGCAATTGGGCACTCATTGCACTTTGGATTTCTTGCCGTACATGTTTTTCTTCCGTGCCATACAAATAAATGATTAACATCATAATAATATTCTTTTGGAATTACCTTTAACAAATCTTGCTCTATTTTTTCTGGATCTGCACTTTTTGATAACCCCAATTTATTTGAAACCCTTTTTGCATGGGTATCAACAGCAATTCCTTGTGGTGAATTAAATGCCTCAAGCATTACTACATTTGCACTTTTTCTGCCTACTCCAGGTAGCTTCATTAATTCTTCCATTGTATTTGGAACTACTCCATTAAATTCATTTACAATCATTTCAGCTGTAGCTTTAACATTTTTAGCTTTGTTTTTGTAAAATCCACATGGATGAATTATTTTTTCTAACTCGCTTAGCTTCATTTTACAAATTGCTTCTGGTGTTCCATACTTTTTAAATAAACTAGGAGTTGTTTTGTTTACTCTATCATCTGTACATTGTGCTGAAAGCATTACAGCTACAACCATTTGAAATGGTGTTTCAAAATCTAAACTACATGTTGCATCTGGGTAATATTCTTTTAAAATTTCTATAACCTTTATTACATCTTTTTTGTTCATTTTTCCTCCTTAAAGTTTATTCTTTTACTTACATCATTCTATATTTAGATGCATTTATTTACAATTTTTGTTGGTATTTCATCACTTTTTTTGTTTTTATTAGAAATATTATAACATTTATTGAAATTAAATCCAATACCCTACTGTAATATTGCAAAAATATTCCAAAATCCCTTGACTTTTCCTGCAATCTGTTATAAAATAGAAAAGCAAATTAAATTGTAATATGACTTGAAGGCAAACTTCTCCCCGGTAGTTTCACTTTAAGTTTCATATATAAACAAATTATTTTATGAAATGGAGGGTAATTTTTACCATGAATAATACTACATATGTTTTAAAAGGAAATGAAATTGAAAGAAAATGGTATATAATTGATGCTGCTAACAAACCTTTAGGTAGAGTAGCTGCTGAAGCTGCTAAATTATTAAGAGGTAAACACAAACCTACTTATACACCTAACATGGATGCAGGAGATCACGTTATAATACTAAATGTAAAAGACGTTGTTTTCACAGGAAAAAAATTAGACCAAAAAATCTACAGACATCATTCAGGATACATTGGTGGTATGAAAGAAACTACTGCAAGAGAAATGATGGATAAAAATCCAGAAAAAACAATGATGCTTGCAATCAAAGGAATGCTTCCTAAAAATACATTAGGAAGACAAATGCTTAAAAAAGTAAGAATTTATGCTGGTAGCGAACATGAAAATGCAGCACAAAAACCAGAAATTTGGAATTTCTAATTTATTATTAAGGGAGGAAATAAAAAATGCCTAAAGCAAAATCAGAAAAAATAGTTTTCTATGGTACAGGAAGAAGAAAAAAATCAATTGCTAGAGTAAGATTAGTTGAAGGAACTGGAGTTATAACAATTAATGGTAGAGATATTGAAGAATACTTTGGAGCTGAAACTTTAAAAGTTATAGTTAGACAACCTTTAACAGCTACAAATACTGCTACAAAATATGATGTTATTTGTACAGTAATTGGTGGTGGATTTACAGGTCAAGCTGGAGCAATTCGTCATGGTATTTCAAGAGCTTTATTACAAGCTAATAACGAATTTAGACCAACTTTAAAAACAGCAGGTTTCTTAACAAGAGATCCTCGTATGAAAGAAAGAAAGAAATATGGTTTAAAGAAAGCAAGACGTGCACCACAATTCTCAAAGAGATAATTATTATATTCAAAACAGAAGCTTATACAGCTTCTGTTTTTTTTATTTTAATATTTCAATTAAATCATCATTGTTCAACTCATTCAAATTATAATAAGTATCTGGCACTTCTCCAACTATTACCGCTTCTGCTAGCAAAACTTGATTTGTAATTTCTTCTTCGATTGTGTCATATGGAGTTAAAATTGAAACTCTACATTTAACATTCAAATAAATTCTATGTAAAGTTTGATTAATCCCCGCATGAGAAAACTGTGAAACCAAATCTGTTTCAACATTCCCAGCTGTCACTATTTTTATTTCAATCTCAGGCCCCCTACCAGACATAATTTTTAATCCTGTAAAACTACCTAATCTAATGTGAAAATCTCCTGTATGGTTTTTGTTTAATTCATTTTGAATTCTTAATGCAACATCAGAAGAAATACTATTTACTATAACATTGTTAATTTGAATCATTTTAACATTTCCGGATTGATCTCTTACAATATTTGAAAAATCTTCATACTTATAATTTCCGCATTGCAAGAGTAGTTTGTTCATTACATATTTTAATAGCCATTATTCTTGCAGTTTCTTTACATGAAGCATTTATAATTGGTTCTATAGATGAAATTACTCTATTTGCAATGCATACAGCAATTAATAAAATTGCAAAAAATTTTATCAATTTCTTTACTTTGGCTTTATCTAAATTGTCTAATTTATCATTATTCTTAAAACTGTTATTATAGCTACTATTAAATCTAAACCTTCTATTTTTCTTTATATTAAGTTTAGGAATTAAAAATCTTTTCCTAGAATAAATTTTATCCATATAAATGTCCTATACGAATTTTGGAATGAATAGCTGTTGCCCAATACTTATATTATTTTCATCTTCAATTCCATTAACTGTACTAATTGCTTTTATTGTACTTTTAAATTTTTTTGCAATGTTCCATAATGTATCTCCTGGCTTTACAAAATAAACAACTATACTATAAATATTTTCATCTATTCCCTCTATTACCTCTATATCATCTATCACTTTAACCTCCATCATTTTAGAAATATCACTATTTAGCTGTAAATCTAACCTAATATCTACTGTGTTATCTGATAATACTGTAGATTCTAAATTTTGAATTTCTGCTATAGTATTTATATTTGAATTGTTTGATACACCAGGTGCTGATACATTGGCATTAAAAGGTACTGTTTGTCTCTTTACGTCTACTCTACCTGCTGTATTTGAAATGTATATAATCTCAAGATGTAATTCTCCTTCATATGCAATTTTCTCATTATATATTTTTTCTTTTATAATTACTGGTATTGCTTCAACGCTGCAAACCTTTCCACCACTTAACTCTGGAATATTTAGCTTTTCATTTATTGATATTTTTTCACTTACATTATTTTTATCTTTCATAACAGTGATATTCTTTTGATTTAAGCTTAAATTTTGTGTGGGACTATACAAATCCTGTATAATTTCTATATTTCTTTTTTCATAGACATTACAAAGAATTTCAACTTCAACCTCTATAAAAACTGAATGTTCTTCTACACTATTTGGCTTAATTAAAATGTTTTTAATTTCAAAATCTAAGTTGAATATATTATCATCTGTAATATTTTGCATATCTATAAATCCCATAACTGGAATTCTGCATGTAGCTTCATTAATGCGATTGTCTTCAGTTAGATATAATAAATTAACCATCATTTCTGCTTTTACTAATATTTTATTATAACTTGTTTTTATTTCTTTATTTGAAATCGAAATATTTGCTTTCATTATTTCTGCCAAATTATCATTAGTATTTATATTTAGCGTATCCTTAGCATATACCTTTGTACTTCCTGTTCCTAATAATGAATCTATGCAATCTACTGTATTTAAAACTTGTATATCATCGTCATTTCCAATTTCTTTAATAAACTCAATATTTTCATTAGAATATACGGTAATTTGTGCTTCTAAATTTGCTTTTACATTTATTTTTCTGCCATTTAAAATTTTACATTCTATATCTTTTAAGCATATATTACTTTCCATAGACATTGATGGATTTATGTTTTCCATTTCTATATTAGTGCTGAAATCTATAACAGTGTTAATTCCTCTAACACTTGAATTTTCATCATCTGCTAAATATATTATATATACCTGAACTCCACCATCAACTCTAATTTTTCCATCTTGCACTTCCTTTTTATAAATGCAAATATTTCCGCTAGTATCTATTGAACTTAGAATATCTGGCTTTATATCTGGAATTATAATATCATCTTCAACAACTATATTTTCTTTTGCTTTTCCAACTATTTGGTTTACACATAAATTTTCTTTTAATGTTTCTATAGCCATTTTACTACCTCCTTTTTTATTTAGTAAATTATATTTATATGTAAACAAAAAAATTCCTTATTACAAGGAATTTTTTATAATTGACTATTAAATTATAATTTTTTAAACAGCTCTTACTTTCTTAGCTTCCTCAACAACAGGTGGTAATAATGGATTATATTTTTCTCCATCAAATACATCTAACTCAACTGTTCTTGTTAATACATCTGTATAGTTATAAGAAACTGTTCTGTTGTTTTCTTCATATTTAACTAAAAATATGTTTGGGTAAGTTTTCTCTATTGTAGCTTCTTTTTCAAACGATTTACTCCTTCCTAGAGAACCTTTAACAATTATTTTCTGTCCTATTTTTTCTCCAATATCTTCTTTAATATTTGAAATATCACTTTTGCAAATCATTTAATCACCTACTCCTATAAGATGATTTAATTATAGCATTTTGCCCCCCTATTGTCAAAGAGGCCTGGCTGTAAGAGTAGCGCTGTAAACGTAGTATTCTCAAGCATTTGCAAGTTTTTCCTTGCTTTTATTACATTTTTATCTCTTTTATATTACAAAAATATTACAAATGCTGTCAATATTTTCCTTTTCCTCTTGAACCTATTCCGCTAATGCCTTTTTGCCCATCACGTAGTTCATTTTCAAAATCTCTTATTGTTACATATCTAGTTGAATCTGCATATGCTATATTCTCTGCTACTATTAGAGGATCAACAAAATCTATTAAAATTCTTGCAGGTGACGAAGCAAAATTTGCACCTGCATCAATTAAAGCTTCATAATAACTTTGACAGGCTCCGAGCAAAAATTGATAAATTTCCAACATAGTTTTCCCACATTCTTGCTTGTTTTACCGTTTTAACAAAATAATTTGAATTTCTGTAATTATAAATATCATTATAACCAGTTCCATTTTTTATCATTCCATCATGGCCTGTTATTACTAAAATATCTGGTCTATATCTATCTAATAATCCTCCAATTATGCGTGGTTGTCTGCTTTCCGGAACATTTTTAACTATTGCATTTATCCCCATATTTCTGTAATATTTCATAGATTTTTGTGCATATCTTGAATCTCCATCTAAATGTAATATTCGTCCATACATATAATTCTTCCTGGTATTTTTCTTACATTTATTTATAATAGATATCATTCTATTTTCAACAGTATTAATATGATTTTTTACAATTCGTGTATCGATTAGCTCTAAATCCTCTATTAAACTATCAGCTTTTATCCTTATAGTAAGACCCTTTAAAATTGCAATTTGTGTATTATCTTTTAAAGTTATTATTCTATCCACTATAAAAAAAATATCTTTATTATAAGATATTCTTCCTACTACATCTCCCTTTTTTATTTTATTCAATATACTCCCCTCCAATTTATATGGGTTAGTATATTTTATGTTAAGTAAGATGTAAGAGTTCTTATAATAAAGAAATTTTATAATTCTTATTTTCAGTTATTTCTTTTTTTATTTAAACAGCTTTTTACTTTTTGAATACCAATTACAACTAAACATCCAAAAACTGAACCTGATGTATCAATACAAATATCTCTTATTTCACCACTTCTGCCATCTACGAAAGTTTGATGGAATTCATCCGAACATGCATATACAAAGCAAAAAGTAATTGTATATATTAATCTTTTCTTTTTATCAATATTATATGTACTAGTAAAAACATAAGTCAAAATTCCAAGACATGTATAAATTGAAAAATGAGCACTCTTTCTAACAAAAGTCGTCAAATTCTCCACAAAAGCACTTTCCTCTTCAGTTGAAACAGATTTATTTGTATATAATTTTGATATTGCAAAATCAACAACTCTCGAACTTAAGCCACTAGACTCTTCAGCCTTTTGCGCAGAAAAATTAAATATTACTACGCAATTTATTAAAATTAAAATCGTTAAAATTATTCTTTTTCCAATTATTTTATTCATTCATAAATTCGGATAAAATTTTATCCATTCTCCCTTCTTTTGCATTACGAATTATATAGTAACACAATACGCAATTTTTTTCAATGAATTTTGGGGGAGATTTTTTGGGACACCTCCCAAAAAAATCTACCTGTTTTCGAATCAAGATGTTTTTTGGAGGTGTCCCAAAAAATCCCCCAAAAATTCTACACGCTTAAATTAATTGCATTAGCAACTACATCTTTCATATTTTCAATTAAATCATCAATCTCCTTAGGTGTAACAATCATATTGTAACCAGCTGGATTAAGACTTTCTTTTATTTCCTCGTAATTATCGTTTTCTTTTAATTGGTTAAGATACTCGTTTGATTTTGCCTCTTCTTGTAGTTTTTGTATGAATAAATCTAAACAGTCATTTACTAAAACTGCTGATTCTACTACCATTGGTACTCCTATTGCAATTACCGGAATTCCTATTGTGTTTTGGCTTAGTTCTTCTCTTGCATTTCCTACTCCTCCACCTGGAACTATTCCTGTATCTGAAATTTGAACAGTGCTACTTATTCTGTCTATGCTTTTTGATGCTAAGCTATCTATTACTATTAGCATTTTCGGTTTCACATTATCTACAATTCCTCTTACAATTTCAGATGTTTCTATTCCTGTTGTTCCTAAAACTCCTGGTGCTACTGCGCATACTGATCTCGTTCCTTCTACAACATATTGTGGTGTGTATTTTAGAAAATGTCTTGTTATTTCTAATTCTGAAACCACTTTTGGTCCTAAAGCATCTGGTGTTACAAATTGATTTCCAAGTCCTACTACCATTATTTCATCTTGCGCTCCACAATGACCATCAATTATCTTTTTTAGTTCATCTTTTACAACATTTGATGCTTTTTCTATTTCCTCATCTGTAGCTAATTTTAAGTTTTTAACATCTATTGTGACATATGTTCCAATTGGCTTTCCTATTGCCTTTTCACCTTCACCATCAATTATTTTTACTATGTTAGTTTTTATATTTTCATCAATAACATTTTCAAATGTTTCTATACCTGGAATATTCTCTAATTTATTAGCCTTTTTGTAAATATCTCTTCTTTCATCAGCCATATCTGTTCTAAAATCATACATAAAAAAACCTCACTTTCTTAGAATTATTGTTCCAAGAAAACTGAGGTTTTATACTTCAGAATCTATTTTCCGCAATATCTGCATAATATTGCTTCAATTCCGACATTTATATCTATTAAACCTATCTTGTAATTATAGTCTAAATCGATAAGTTCCTCTAATATTTTTCTTAATTCTATTTCAGAAAAATAACCTGATTGCTGTTTATATTTTGTTACTAAAAATGCTTGATTTGGCTTTAAATTCAATGCTTCTGTAATATTTTCATTATTCTTAACAGCAGCTTTTACAATATATAATTTCTTAAAATGATTATATAATGTTACCAATATCTTTTGAACTGGCTCTTTTTGATAAACCAGATTATAAAAAACATCCATTGCATCTTTAATATTTTTTTTACCCAAATTATCTGTCAAATCAAATATTACACTATCAATTTGCTTTGTAGTAAGCATGTCTATTTCTTTTTTAGTAATAGTGCCATTTTCTCCAACATATTCAATAAGCTTTCTAATTTCATTTATAATATCCTGTAAATTGGTTCCACAACATTCTATAAGATATTTGCTATCTCCATCTGATATTTGGACCTTGTAAGCATTTGCAATTGCTCTAACTCGTTTTATTAAATCTGGAAGTTTCTCTGGTGCAAAATTACATATTTGACCATTTGCTTCAATTGCCTTATACAAGCTGTTTTTTTCAACATCTTCTTCTATGAAAATAATAACATTATCCATTAATATGGTTTCAATATTTTCATTTATATATTCAGCAACCTTATCTGCCAAATTAGATAAATATGTATTTTTCTTTTTACCTTCTTTTTTTAAGATTCCAGAATTTTTAACTATAATTAATTTCTTATCATATCCAAAGCATGGAGTTTCTATATTCGAAAGCAATGCGCCTATATTTGATTCATCAATTTTAATTAAATTGATTCCTTCAACCAATTCTGTGAAGCTTTTTTTTACTTTTTTTACTGCATCTTCAATTAAATAAGTTTCTTCTCCATAGAATAAATATAGGCCTTGCATTATACTCTCCTTTATTTAGAATCTTCTTTTATTGTGTTTCTTCTTGCTTTTACATTATTTGATTCTTTGTTTGCTGCAGCTCTTTCAGCTGCTTTTCTTTTAGCTTCTTCAGCAGCTGCTTTATTAGCATTTTGAACTTGAATCATTCTCTTTGTTAATTCTTCTAATTTAGCATTTCTTGCAGATTTTATATTATCACTTTTACCTAATATTTGATTTGTCGCATTTTTCTTTTTAGCTTTATTTTTAGGCTTGTTATCTTTGTTACTTTCTTTTATTGATTCAATTCTATCTTTATATTTATTAGCAAATTTACTCTCATCACCACTTATGTTGTTATTGTATTTGCTCTTTTTCCACAATCTGATACCTTTTTTCTGAGTTTTAAGCTCATCATTTAATATCATATATTCTGGATTATTTTGCATATCTTTGAATTTTAAATCTTCGCAAATTAATTCAACTATTGATGCAGCAATAGCATCTGGATTATGTCTTATTTTATCTCCATCAACTGTTGCTAAATCTCTTTTAACAAGATGAACTCCTAAAGCCTTTGCTTTTGCTGTATCTTGTTCTACAAGCTCAGCACCTTCTTGATTGTATTTTCTTATAAATTCAGGAATAACTTCACCTGTATCATAAATACAATAATCTATAACACCTTCACCAGCGTGATCTATAATAGCTTTAATATGGTCTGATAAACTATAATCATATGTTTGACCAGGTTCTGTCATAATATTACTAATGTATATTTTTATACCTTTGCTATTTTTTATAGCTCTTGCAACACCTTTAACTAGAAGGTTTGGAATAACATTTGTATATAAGTTTCCAGGTCCAATAATAATTGCATCTGCTTCTTGGATTGTTTCTTCAACACCTTGAGCGACTCTACAATTTGTTGGATTTATGAAAATTCTATTAATTTTGCTTGATTTTTTATTTACCATTTCAGGAATTTGTGATCTATCTTGTACAACAGTACCATCTTCAAGCTCTGCGCAAATTGACATTTCTTCCATTGTTACAGGAAGCACTTTTCCAGTTATGTTTAATATTTCACTAGATTTTTTTACAGAACGAGAAAAATCTTTGTAAACATTTTGCATTGCTAGTATGTATATATCGCTAAATGATAATGATCTTAATTTACCATTTTCAAATTTGCAATTTAATAATTGTGACATTTCTTCTTCGTTAGTAGATAGCGCAATTAAACTGTCTTTTATATCATCTGTTGGTAATGTTTCTAGTATTTTACGTGAATCTGTTGATTGCTCTCCATAGTCTGATACTGTAACAATAGCAGTTAAATTATCTGTATATTGTTTTAATCCTTTTAATACAGAATTTAAACCAGCACCTCCACCAATTACAACAATTTTAGGTCCTTGACTATATACCTTTCTGTCAAATATTAAAGAACTTAAATTCTCATCTTCACGTGTATCTGTTTTTTGTACTAATAATTCCAATGTACGTTTTTGCATGTATACCATACCAATAATCATTGCTAAAAATCCAAAAACAAAACATGCAACTATTATTGCAACATCTTTTACACTATCTAATTTATTAGTTACAATTATTTTAGCAATTGCGTAACAAACTGCAATTGTTCCTAGTAATATTAAAAACATCCATCTTTTCATTTTTGAACCTGATTTAAACCATTCAAAAAAACCTTTCATACTATTCATTCCCTTTCTATATCAATTAAATTACTTCAATTTCTAATTCAATTTCTTTTCCATATTTTTCAAATACTTTTTTCTTAACAAATTCAGCAAGTTCAAGAACATCTTTAGCTGTTGCATTACCTGTATTTACAATAAAACCCGCATGTTTTTCAGAAACCTTAGCTCCACCTATTGAATACCCTTTTAATCCGCATTCATCAATTAGTTTTGCAGTTATAAAGTCTTCACCTCTTTTGAAAGTACTCCCTGCACTTGGATATTCCACCGGTTGATTTTCTAATCTGCTGTTTCTATATTCATCCATTTTTTCTTTTATTGCACTTTGATTTTCCTCTGTTTTTAGCTTTAATTTTGTTTCTACAATTATGCATTCATTATTTTTAAACACACTACTTCTATATGTAAAATTTTGCTCCTCATTATTAAACTTGACTATTTTACCACTTCTATCTATAGCTGTAGTTTCAATAACAATATCTTTAAATTCAGTACCATAAGCTCCTGCGTTCATTCTAACCGCTCCACCTATTGTTCCTGGTATTCCTGAAGCAAATTCAAAACCAGATATCGATTCTTTCAGTAGTATTTGAGCAAGTTTTCCAAGCATTACTCCGCTTCCCACTGTAACTGTAACATCTCTTTCAGCTTTATCTATATTAATATAATCTATGCAAACTTTTAAAACAACACCCTTAATACCTTCATCATTTACCAGTAAATTGCTTCCATTTCCTACAATTGTTAATGGTATATTATTTTCATTACATATTGATATTATTTCTTTTATTTCATCTATAGTTTTTGCTTTTACAAAAACTTCAGCATCTCCACCAATTTTGAAAGATGTATGCTTTTTCATTGATTCATTTTTTAGAACTTCAAGTTCTGGTAATTTATTGTTTAATAATTCACAAATTTGATTTGTATCCACAAAAATCCTCCTCTTATAATTTGTAAATATTTCCTTGTTAATATATCATAAAACTACATAAAAAGCAAATTAATTTTCTATTGACTTTATAAAAAATTTATAATAAATTATATTAGTAAAATCAAGTGTTTTATTAATATTATTTTATAGAAAGAAGCTGATTAATATGATAAATGAAAATTGTAAAATTTCAAATTTATTTACATTAGATGAGACTATTGCCAAAAATATTTTTGAAAATTGTGAATATCCTTGGGAAGTTTTGCCTAAAATTAAAAATTATATAATAGAACTTGGAAATAGCTTAGATACAAATGTCTATGAAAAAATTGCAGATGATGTATGGGTTGCCAAAAGTGCTACAATTGCTCCAACTGCTTTTATTGCAGGACCTGCTATAATTGGTGAAAATACTGAAGTTAGACATTGTGCATTTATTCGTGGAAATGCTATTGTTGGTAATAATTGTGTTGTTGGTAATTCAACTGAATTAAAAAATGTTATTTTATTTAATAATGTTCAAGTACCTCATTATAATTATGTTGGAGACTCTATACTGGGCTATAAATCCCACATGGGCGCTGGATCTATAACCTCAAATGTTAAGTCAGATAAGAAATTGGTTATTGTTAAAGATGGAACTGAACAAATAGAATCTGGACTTAAAAAATTTGGTGCAATAGTTGGCGATAATGTTGAAGTTGGATGTGGTTCTATATTAAATCCTGGAAGCGTTATTGGAAAAGGATCTAATATATATCCTTTATCTAGTGTTCGTGGCGTTGTAAAAGAAAATAGCATTTATAAAAATAAAAATGAAATTATTGAAAAATATTAATTCAAAACATTCAAATAAAGAGGAGATTTTTTCTCCTCTTTTACTTTTTATTATCCAATTGTCTTAGAATGTTTGCTTTTATTTTTCTTCTTGTTGCAAAGATTATAACCCACAAAAATAATTACTGCTTCTCCTACAACAATTCCTATTATCATTAAAACAAATGCTAAAACCGGCATTTTTATATACTTCTTCTCTTTTTTTGAAGTTTTGTTTTCATTGTTTACTTTTTCTTCATTTTTATCTTGTTCATTTTCTTCAATAGGCTTATTTTCTTCTACTGCACCAGCTTCTTTTGTTACAACTATTTTATAATTTTTTTCTGTTCCATCTGTATTTTTCATGCCTATATTAATAACATTTTCGCCTGAAGTTAATTCTTTATCTATGCCATCAACTTTAACTAAATCCTTGTATTCATTTGCATCAAAATCTATTAACAACTTCTTAATTGTACTTTCAACTGTACAGCTATATTCTCCTACATTTATATTGAATTCAGGTGTAAATTTAACTTCCGTTTTTTCATCATTATCCTTTACTCCAAATAAATATAATGAACTAATACCAAATTCTGCTTTTGTCCCTTGATCTTCTATGTTATTTTCTTTTGGAACTTCTTTTTGAGAATTATTCTCTTGTTTTGTATTATTTTTTTGATTGTTAGTTTCTGTTTTCCTAGTTGTCTGTGTTTGCAATGGTTTTGCTTGTGTTTGCTGTGCTGGTGTTTGTTGGACAGAAGCAGCTAGCTGTGACTTTGTCTCAACAACAGTTTCTTTTTTCTTTATAGCAACACTTGCAGATTTACTTCCTTTTATATCATCTGCTGTTGTTGAATCTGCTAAACTTATAGCACTTGCCGTTACAGTTGCTGTTTGACCATCATTACCTGTTAACTTACCAGTTATTGTTTGTGTATTATTCTCAACCCAAACATACCCTTGACCTAATTGTATATTTGAACCTTTAACATCTATTCTACCAGTTGCATTATTTCCTGTAATTCTTACAGTTACAGTTGAGCCTGGTTCTGCAGAACTTGGACTTACAGAAATTCCAAAAGAACCCGCGTAACTTTTTATTGTTATACAAATTAAAAATATAAATGTTAAACTTATTATTTTATTTATTTTTCTCATTATTCTTCTCCTATAAATATTGTCTTTTTTTATTTACTCTATTGGTAGCTCTGTACCATTCATTATATTATTTTTTATTAGAACATAGTCTTTTGCCGAAATATCTCCATCTCTACTTACATCAGCTACTTCAAGAGTTTTTGAATCTAATTTATTCAATTCCATAATATGATTTTTTATTAAAACATAATCAGAAGCTGATATATTTCCATCTTTATTAATATCACCAAAAACTAAGCATTCATATTTTTTTATTATATTTTTAGTAGCTTTATCTAATATAACAACTTGTGTTCCTGTTGTTATATATTCATTTTTATTATTTTCAATTTTAACTTCCATATCATCACTAACTTCAAAATTCTTTTTGAAGTTCTCTACTGTTATCTGCTTCTTAATTCTCGTAAGTTTAAAATATTCCTCTTTCAAATTATTTACTTTCAACTTTTGGCTTTCTTTTAATTGTTTTACATGCACAGTAATTGTATCTGATAATGTTGCATCTAACTTAGATTTAACAGTAACTTTTGCAATTCCATCTTTTAATCCAATAACATTTCTGTTTTCATCAATTTTTATTGCATCTTCTTTATCTATTTCAAAATTGACTGGCATATCTTTTGGCTCATAATTTATTTTGAATTTTTCATCTTTTAGTAAATATATTTCTTTAGCTTCTACTTCTATCCCTGTAACATTTACACTACATTCACTTGTAAATTTCCCTTCATCTGTAGTAACAGTTATTACTGCATTTCCTATTCCTACTGCAGTAATTTCTCCATTTTCATCAACCTTAGCTACTTTCTCATCACTACTTTTCCATTTAACATTTTTATTTATTGAAGTATCTGGCAATACTTTTGCAGCTAGCTTTTCTTTCGAATTTTTAAGCATTTTTAGTTCTTTTTTATCTAACTCTACAGAACTAACTAATTCTTTTTTTAATCTTAAGCCATAATATTCCACAACTGCATCTGCATCAGCTTTCGCTAGTTGTTTTATCTTTTCTTCTGAATTCAAATAGTTTATATCTGAACCATTTACAAAGCAATGCTCAACTAATACTGTACTTATACCTTCACCATTTTGAATGTTTATTTGAGGATCTTTTTTAGAACTTCTCATCATTGAATATCTAATTATTCCATAATAATCTCCAAGAGTTCCATCTGAATATATATCCTCTTTATCTCCTGAAAGCTTGGTTTTTACACCTCTATTTACTATACCAAGTTTATTTAAATTATTTAGAATTAAATTACCAACTTTAGTACATTCTTGATTATATTTAGGTAAGCAATTATTCACAGTCACAAAAGCTTCAGCACCATATAAATTTCCGTATGGAGAAGAATTGCAATGTAAACATAATAGCAAATCCGCATTATTTTTCTTGGCAACTTCTACCCTTTTCTCTAGTTTCATTGTACCTTCTTGAAAACCTTTGTGAGTTAAAATAACATTTATTCCTGCATATTCTGATAAATATTCTTTTACATAGTTAGCAATTTTTAAGTTGACATCTCTTTCAACAATACCATATGCGGAATTTACTGCACCAGTATCTACACCTCCATGGCCAGGATCTAAAACAACCACTTTGTCTGTTGCATAACTATTTATTTGAACTATAATTAATAAAAAAAATATTATTGATATTAATTTTAAGATATATTTCTTCATTTTTTCCCCTTTGTTTACATCGATTAAATTTCTATAACTGAATTTGATTTTATCATATTACATTAAATACGTAAATAAAAAATATCAAAAAAAAGAAATTATCATTTTCTGATAACTTCTTTTTAGGATTATCTTTCATCTATAAATTTAGCAACTTTTAATACATCTTTTAATTCAACTCCATAATATTCTGCAATAACAGCAAGTTGTTCATTTGTTGCATCTCTAGATTCAACTAAATTATGTATTGCATTTATTATTTTATCTTTGCTTACACCCTCTATGTTATTTTTCGTATTTTGCGCTTGAACTTTTCTTACGAATCTTGATGCTGTTACTTTATTACATCCAACTATTTTTCCTATTTTAACAAACGAAAATCCCTGATTTCTTAATTCTAAAATTTCATTTTTCATCTCAGCAGTAAGTCTTTTAGTATAAACGTTATTTTTTTTCAAAACTCTTCTAACTGTACTAGTTCCAGCGTTAAATTCTTTACCAATTTTTTTCATTGACATACCTTTTTTATATAAGTCTAATATTTCATTATCCCTTTGATTTCTTTCATTCTCGTCAATAATTCTATTTTGTTTTACTTTTCTTACGCCTAACTTATTAGCTATTAGAGTTACTCCACCTTTAGAAATTCCGAATTTTTTTGCTATGTCTTTTGCATACATCCCATCTTTATATAATTGAGCAATTTCAGCATTTCTCTTTTCCCTATATAAATCATGTCCTCTAGATGTACCTGGTACAATGATATTATTTTGCTTCATTTTCTTTATTCTTCTTAATATTGTTAACGGTGCTTTGTTTAATAACTCACTAATTTTTTCAATGGTTAGCCATTGTTTTCTTAATTCAAGTATTTTTTTGTCAAGATTATCCATAGAATATTCTTTCTTAGTTATTTTTCTTTTTTTCCTTGTCACATCTGAAATTAAACCGTGTTTACGTAAATATACTATACATCTGCGTACATCTTTTTCTTCTATTCTTAATATATTAGCTATTTCATCTATTGCAAGTCCATTTTTTACCAACTCACACACTTTTTCTCTATGTGTTTCTAATTTTGGTATTTTTTGGTTAAATGTAATTCCCATATTTTTCATTCTGATAATTCTTCTTGAAACCTCTTGTTTTGTATAACCAATTTCATCGGCTATTTGACTTTGATTTAATCCTTGTTTAGATAAATCATATATTTTTTTATCAATTATGTTTAATCTTTTTACTGATATGCATACTTCATTGTTTTGAACTTTGTAATTAAATTGATTTATTTCATCTTTCATTTTCTTTTCTCCTTTTCAAATATGCATAATTATATCATGTTTTATGTAAAATTGCAAATTGAAAATAAAAACAATTTCTTTGTTATTTATTAAATATGTAACCTATTTTAGCATGAATTTCTTTATGACAATTGGATCATACTGTATTCTAGTTGACGAAGTAGTTTCAAATTCTTCATTGCATATCTCACAAAATCTTTTCATGTTAAACACCTCACATATTATTTTATCACGTTTATTGATGAAATTAAACAGTTTAAAACATAAAAAAAGATAATCTTTCGATTATCTTTTTCTGGCTCCTCTTGTTGGACTCGAACCAACGACCTATCGGTTAACAGCCGAGCGCTCTACCAACTGAGCTAAAGAGGAATATATAAATCTGGCAACAACCTATCTTCTCAACAGGGTAACCCGTAAATATTGTCGGCACATTGGAGCTTGACTTCTGTGTTCGGAATGGGAACAGGTATTACCTCCATGTCATAATCACCAGAAAAGTTTTGTATACTTTCAAAACTTAACTCTTTGCTTAATATATCATACTGTATTTTGTTTGTAAATACTTTTTTAATATTTTTTCCAAAAAATTAAATTTTATTTAAGCACACTCAAAAATATATAGAATTAAATTCTAAAGCAACTCTAGTTACCTTTTATTTTATAGTTTTATCCTTTA
>NWBM01000001.1:28130-91219 GCA_002633185.1 Lachnospiraceae bacterium Phil5 | reverse complement strand
TGATAGCACAGTTACAGCAACAAGCGTAGTAACAGTAACACCAGGATTAGTTACAATACCAACAGCTATAACAGGACTTGTATATAATGGACAACCTCAAACAGGTGTGCCAGCTTCAAATGATGGAAAATATACAATAACAAATAATACACAAACAAATGCAGGAACATATACAGCAACAGTTTCATTATCAGACCCAACAAATTATAAATGGGCAGATAATACAACTGCAGATAAACAAATAACATGGGAAATAGCAAAGAAAACATTAACACCATCAATTTTAGGAACAATAACAAAAGTATATGATGGAACAACAGCTGTTACATCAGGTCAAGCTTCAATTAGTTTAAGTGGAGCAGAAAATGGTGAAACTCCAACAGCAACAGCAACATATGCATATGATAATGCAAACGCTGGAACAGGTAAAACTGTAACAGCAAGTTCAATTACATTAGCAGGAAACTGGGGAGATAATTATGAATTATCTACAACAACAGCAACAACAACAGGTACAATTACAAAAGCACAAGGAATAGTAAGTGTAACAATGGCTGACTGGTATGAAGGCGAGATACATTTAGGACCTGTAATAGTGCTTGATGTAATTAGTGGAGTAACTGCATCATATACATATTACACAGATTCAGCATGCACAATACAAACAACAACTGCAGATGGTGCTTCTACTACAGGTGGAGAACCAAGTGTAGCAGGAACATACTATGTAAAAGCAACATTATCAGATCTTGTAAATTATGAAGTAGTAACAGCAACAGATGACTTTACAATATATGCTTCTAATTATGAAGAAGTTACATCTGGTGGAACACATGTTGCGTACTATAGTACTTTAGCAGATGCATTTACGAATGCAACAAGCGGAAACACAATAAAACCATTAAAAAATAATTGGACAGACACAAGTACATCAGATCCAACAATTGTGGCAGGCAAGAGTATAATACTTGATTTAAATGGAAAAACATTAACATTAGGAAGAAATATTGTAAACAGAGGAACATTAGATATATACAGTTCAGTAGCAGGATCAGATACAACAAATGGAGCTATAATACAAACATCAGCAAATCGCATTGTAGCAAACTATGGAACATTTACAACAAATAATACAAGTAGCACAAATAAAATATCATTATTAAATACATCAACTACAACAAGTGGACGTGTAATGATTAATTTAGTTGGAGCAACAGCAACATTGAATAATAATTCTGTATTAAAATTTACAAATGCATTAGCAGGAAATCCATCAACTGCAAGATATGTTGTAAATAATGCAGGTGGACTTCTTACAGTACAAGGTGCAACAATAATAAATACAGCAAGCAATAGCCAATATGATGAAGGTTTATTAAATGGTACATCAGGCTCAACTGATGTATCAGGTGCAAGAATTATTATAACATCTGGATCTATAACAACAGGAGGTAAAGCGGTTCACAACTCAGCAGCAACAGGAAACACAATAGCTACAGCAGCAGTAACAATTTCAGAGGATACAGGAACAACAACAATAACAAGTTCAAATTCTAATACAATTAGCAACAATAATTCAGGTTTGGTTTATATAACAGCTGGAACAATAACACAAACTGGTTCAAATTCTGTTATAAATAATGATAGCAGTGGTACAGTAACAGTTACTGGTGGTACTATAACAGGAACTGGAACAGGAGCATATGCAATAATTAACAACACGTCTTCAAGCGGAATTGTAAATGTAGCAGGAGGACAATTAACTGCTTTAGGAGGAATAGGTAATGTAGCAGGAGGAACAATTAATGTAACAGGAGGAACTATAGAGGGAACTACTAACAGTGGTATATATAGTACTAGTGGAACAGTTACAATAGGAACGAATGAACAGACACCAAGTGTAAGTACAACAGTACCAAGCATTACTGGTGCAATATATGGTGTAAATGCTGTAGATACAACATTTAATTTCTATGATGGTATAATTGTAGGTGCGTATGAAAATAATACTGGAAAATCTATTAATAAATATCCAGATGCTACACCAGTAGGATATGCAGTATATAAAACACATACAACGACACAAGAAGGGGCTTATTTGGTACAAGCAAATTATGGAGAATATGGAAGTACTTGGGTTAGAGGATATAATACATTGTCAGAAGCATTTGATAATTCAACAAGCGGAAACATAATAAAACCATTAAGAAATGTAAATGATCAAAGTGCAAGTTCTCCAACATTACCTGCAGCAAAAAGTATAAGATTAATATTAGACGATTATACTATAACAATGAATACAACAATAACAAATAATGGTACATTAACTATAGAAGGAGATACATATATTTATAATGCAAATTCAACTGTTATTAATAATACTGGTTCTTTAACAGTAATGGATTCACAAATAGTAAGTGGCGCAACAAATCAGTATACAATTGTTAACTCGGGTACATATTATAATGCTTATTCAGAAATAATTTCAACAAATTATAGAGCAATACATAACACAGGAACAGGAACAGCTACTATATATGGTACTGTAACTGCAGCTGACTATGCTATATATAATGATAGTGTAGGTACTACAAATACAGATGCTGTATATATTGCAGGTGCTACAACTGAAATTAGATCTAGACAATCTAATGCAATATATAATGATTCAACAGGAACAGTTAATTCATCATCAGGAAATATATATGGATGTGGTACTTATAATGGTAATATAGGATATGCTGCTTATAACAATGGTGCTGGAACTATACGTCTTGGAACAGAAAATATTTATAACGGTATAGCAAACTATGGCTCAGGAACTATTGAAATGGTTATGACAACAGTAGAATCAAGAGGGGTATATAATTTTGGTAATGGAACTATTAACATAAACGGAGGAACAATTAGGAGTGCTTCAGTAGGTGTAAGTAATCAAGGTACAGGAACTATTAATATAAGTGGTGTACATTCAATGTCAAATATTGGTATAGGTGTACAAAACAGTGGTTCAGGAACAATTAATATGACGGGAGATATTACATTAAACAATCCAGGTACTGGAATTGAGGCAACAAATGGTACTGTAAATGTAACATGGGCTACTACTATTACAACGACGACAGGTATAGGTGTTAAAATAAATGGAGCAACAGCAACAGTTACTTTAGGAGAAAATAATGGTACTGTTGAAAGTAATAATCCTACAATAACAACATCCGGTGTTGGTGTTCAAGTACTTCAAGGTAATTTCTACTTCTATGATGGAACAATAAAAGGTTCTTATTCAAACAGCACAGGACATTCTATTGATGGTACTGTAACAGGAAAACCAGATGGTTATGTAGTAAATAAAACTGTAAGCGGTTCTCAAGAAACTGCAACTTTGGTTCCAGCAAAATATACAGAATATAATGGTAATACAGTCGTAGCTGAATATTTAACATTATCAGATGCGTTTACTAATGCTACTAGTGGAAATACTATAAAGGTAAATAGTAATACAACAGAATATAGCTCAGCATCAGTGTCTTCAGGTAAATCTCTAACATTAGAATTAGATGGTAAAACAATTAATATGAGAAGCTACTGTATTCAATCTTCTGCTACTGCATTTACAATTCAAGATAGTAGTTCAGGTGCAACAGGAGTAATAACAAGTAGTAACAGTAGTTATACTATAGTTGTTCCAAATGGAAGTACAACAATAAAAAGCGGAACTATAGTAAACACAGGTACAGGAGGATGTGCAATACTATGTCCTTCTCCTGTAACATTAGTAATTGGAGATTCAGCAACAACTTTAAATACAAACAATCCAACCATACGAGATTCTAATGGCTCTGGTATAAGTTTGTCAACTATTGCAAGACTTGAATTCAATAATGGTATTATAAAAGGCACAACATATGCAATAAATAATAATACAAGCTATGAACCAACACCAAGAACTGGACACACAATAATAATAGGTTCAGAAACAGTTTCTGGAACAACATATGAAACAGCAATTTTAGTTCCAGGATATTATGCAGTATATAATGGTAGCACATTTGAAGGAAGTTATGCTACACTTGCAGAAGCATTTACAGCAGTTCCAAGCTCAAGTACAAGAACCGTAAAAGTGTTAGCTGATACAACAGAAACAACAGCAGCATCACTTGCAAGTGGAAAGACTGTAACATTGGATTTAAATGGTAAAACTATAACAACAACTTCAAATGTAAGTACAATTTCTAATGCTGGTACATTAACAATACAAGATTCAGTTGGATCTGGTACAATACAAAATACATTAACAACTGCATCAGCAAACGTAATAGAAAACTCTGGTACATTAACATTAGGTGGAAGCAATAATTTCAATGTAAGAACTTCAACAACAGGTACACCTGCAACATCAAATACTGCAACACATTCAGTAATAAACAATACTGGTACAGCTACATTGAATAAAGGTACAATAGAACAAACAGGTATTTTAGAAACAGGTACTATATATAGGTATGTAATACACAATTCGGGTACATTAACAATATCTGGTGCAACTATAAATAATGTTACAGATGCATCATCACATACAACTATTTATGATAGAGGTATTCGTACAAGTGGCTCTGGAACATTAACAGTTGGTACAGGAGCACAAATTACAACTTATAGTGTTGCAATAAATTCAGCATCATCTGCAAGTAATGAAGCAAATCCAGCAACTAATATAACAGGAGGAACTATTACTTCTACAAATCAATCTGCAGTACTAAATTCAGGAACAGGTTTAGTTTTAGTTAATGGTTCAGGAGCAAGTTTAAGTGGTGTAACTTATGGTATAAATAACTATAATACAGGTAGTGTAAAAGTTGCAGATGGAACAATTTCTGCATCAGGAACTTCAACAAACTATGCAGCTTTATATAATAGCGAAAACAAAACAACAGGAACTATAACAGTTACTGGTGGTACATTAAGTGGTAAAAATGGTATACGTAATAATAAATCAAGCGGAAGTGTAATTGTAACAGGAGGAACAATAACAGCAACAGATATTGGTATTAAAAACCAAACAGGTACATTAACAATAGGAACAAATGAAGCTACTCCAAGTGTAAGTGGATTAGTTCCAAGTATTACAGGTACAACTAGTGGTGTAAAAGTTGAAGGCGGAACATTTAACTTCTATGATGGTATAATTAAAGGTTCTTCAGGTAAATCTATAGTAGATGGCTCTAATGCAGCTACTTTACCATCAGATACACCAACAGGATATAATGTTACTAAACTACCAGACAATGGTAATGAAATAGCAATTTTAACTACAGGAAATTATGTAATGTTTGATAATGATGGTACATATTTATCAAGTTACTCAACATTGGCAAGTGCATTTAGTGCCGTAACTGGTACAAAAAGAATAATGCTTGCAGCTGATACAACAGAAACAACAACAGCGTCACTTGGAAGTGAAACAACAGTTAAATTAGATTTAAACGGTAAAACAATTACAACAAGTAACCGAATTACAAATAATGGTACACTAGATATTTACAATACTTCATCAACTGAAGGTAAAATTGAAAGCTCGGCTACTACAGTAATTAAAAATAGTGGAACATTAACAATGAATGATACAAGTGATACAGGATTGGTAACAGTTACAGGTACATCAGCAAGTGTAAGCGCTCGTGCATTAGTAAATGATGCAGGAAAAACAGCTACATTAAATGAAAATGTAAAAATAGAATTTTCTACTGCTTCAGAAACTACATCAGGAAGTAGTTATAAATGGGTGGTTTCAAATAGTGGTACTTTAAATATAAATGGTGCTACAATAGAAAATAATCCAACTATAGGTACAAAATCTGGTTATGATAGAGGTGTAACAAATGCTGGTACTGCAAACCTAATTATGACTTCGGGAAGTATTACATCACAGGGTGTGGGGCTTAACAACTCAAGTTCAGCAACACCAGCAGTAGAAATTTCAGGAGGAAGTATTTATGCAAATGCATCTACTGGAATATATATTTCAAATGGTGAAGTTATAATGACTGGAGGAACAGCAAGCGGTACAATTAATGGTGCAAATATAGCAAATGCAAATGGAACGTTTACATTAGGAACAGATGATGCAACAGTAACATCTAATGCATCAGGCGCTACACCAACTGAGCCATTTGTAAGAGCAAGAAATTCAGATGGTAAAGGTGTAAATGTTACATCAGGAGCAACATTCAATTTCTATGATGGTGTTGTTAGAGGTGGATATTCAGGAGGTACAGGATATTCTATTGTTGGTACTGTAACAGGTCTTCCAACACAAGCTTCTGGTACATATGGGGTAGACAAATCTCAATCAGGTAGTGTTGAAACTGCAGTATTAGTTCAAACATCTCAACAAAATAATATTCAACAACCAATGAGTATGATGAGTGTGCCTAATACATCTAATACAATGAGTAGCCCAAGTACATCTAACACAATGAATACAAGTACTCCAAAATCGTTGAGTTTGAAGAGTAATTTATTAAAAGGAATTAGTGTAGTAGCAGATTTATCAGAAGATGGTGGAGAATCTAATTCTGGTGCTACTGAAACTACAGAGGTATCGAACGAGTCAACTCAAACAGAAAATACAGAACAATCTGAGCAGTCTGAGAAATCAGAAAAATCTGAAGAGCTAACTAGCAATTCAGAAGAAAATCAAAATTTAAATCAAGAGACACAAACCACATTAGAATCTAACGCTGCGGAAATAGATAAAGTAGACGAACCTACACAAGTAGCCGAGCCTACTAAAGTAGCTCAAGTTGGAGATACAAGCTACGAAACATTTAATTCTGCTATGTCTGCAGTCCTTGAAAGTGGCTTGGAAATAAAATTGCTAGAAGATATAAGTTTACAAGAAGAGGTTACAATTCCATCAGGAAAAAATGTAACAATGAATTTAAATGGTAAAACGCTTTCATCAACAGCAATAAATACAATAAATAACAATGGTACATTGACAATTAATTCTATGGGTATTATAAAAAATGAATCTTCAAATGGAAACGTTATTTATAATGCTGGAACATTAAATATGAATAACGGTGTAATAACAACAGAAGCAAATGGTGGTAAAGGTATTTATAATAATCTAGCTACTATAAATATGAATGGCGGAAAGGTTGTAACACAAGGTATTGGCTCATTTGCTATATATAACAGTGGTTCATCAAGTAAGCTAGTTATAAAAGACGGAATTGCAGAAGTTCATGGTGATGGAAGTATGGCCGTATATAATGATGGAAAACTTACTATGTCAAAAGGAAACATTGTTGTATCAGCAGATGATTCAACAGGTATTTACAACAGCAAAAATGCTATAGAATGTGTAATTAAAGATGTAGAGATTATGGTAAAAGCTAAGTTCATTGATAAATATGAAGAAATCAAAAATACAAATGAGTTTAAAGAAGAATTAGCAAAAATGAAACCAAGTTATGGAATTTATAATGATAGTTCAAAAAATGTTGTTATAGAATCTTCAACAATTAAGGTTCAAAGGCTAAAAGGTATAGGTATTATGAATGCTTCAACAGGATCAATAGTTTTAGGTAAGAAAGAAGAAGTTTATAATTCTTCATTACCAATAATCTACGCAATTGATGATTATACAACTGCTATTTCAAATACAAGTACAGGTAAATTCTTAATGTACGACGGTAGAATTTTAAATGCTTCCTCAATAAAGGGAGTAATAGACAGCGAAAATGTTAAAGCTGGATATGAGCTTTCAGAAGAGAAAAATTCGGGATATATTATATTATCGTTGAGTAAGATAATTAAGGATGCAATAGAGGCATCAGAGGCTAATCAAGCTAATGAGTCTAATGACGCAACAAAAGGAAATGAAACAGCAGAGGGAAATAGCACAACAGCAACTCCTGCCAAAGCTCCAGCAGAATCAACAGAACAAACAGAAACAAACACACCAGAAGAAACACAAACCCAACCAAAAGACAACAAATCAACAGAAATATCAGCAGAAGCAAAAGCAGAAATATCATCACAACCAACATCAACAGACACCGAAACAAAAAAGGACTAGATTTTTTGGGAGATTTTTTTGGGACACCTCCAAAAAACATCTTAGGACAAAAGGGGACGGGGACAAAATCGGACATTTTGTCCCCGTCCCCTTTTGTCCCTAAAATAAAAAAGCGTAAAGTTTTACTTAATATGCTAAAAGTAAAACTTTACGTTTTTTTATATAGAAATTTGATTTCTTTTTTGTACTTTAATCTTTTAAACTTTCGATTTTTTCTTTGGTTAAACCAGTAATGTTTATTATTATTTCAATATCTAGATTTTGTTCTAACATTTTCTTAGCAATTTTGATGTTTTGCTCTTTAGCACCTTCTGTTTTGCCTTGTTCAATGCCTTGTTCGATGCCTTGTTCAATACCCTGTTTTATGCCCTGCTCAACTCCATGTTCATACATACTCTCCATATCGAAATTATAATTCCATTCTGACCTTTCTCTAAATTTAGCACGCATTCTCTCTTCTTCATCTGCATTTATATATTCTAATTCATCTTCCGCTTTTTGAACATATTCGTTATCTATCATCTTTACCGCCTCCGTATTATCGTTTACGATAAATGTTAGCCATTCCTCCAACTTATTTGAAATTCGTTTGCATTTTTCTTTGAATTTTGGTAATTGTATGTAGTGAAATTCCATCTTATCTGTTAACAAAATATTTTCATAGTCTCTTTTTAATCTTGCGACCTCATGAAATGAGCCTTCTTCAAATATGTTATAACATAAAAACCAGATTCCAATTGTCCTTTTAGCTTTCTTGAATTTATCGTTTTTCTGCAAGCTTTCATGGAATAATCCAGAATCGTAAAATATAGATCTTTCTACAGTATTCTTATAATCTTCAACCTGCATTTCAACATTCACATAAGTATTGTCGTTTAAAATAGCCAATACATCTAGCACTGAGCCTCTACTTTTTATTGTTGATTTATCTAATGAATACTGCTTTACAAGCTCTATTTTCTTTATTTGAATATCCGGTAAAATTGCTTCTAACAAATCCTTTAACAATTCCCAATTTTTCTTATAGCCAAATATACGGCTAAATACATAGTCGTTTGTTGGTTTATATGTTTTCTTTTCTTCCATTTATCAACTCCTATTCTAGCATATTTAACCTGTTAGTTCAATATTTCCTTATAAATTCGTTTGGATTTTTTAGACTGTAGATACAAATTTATAATTTGAATTAAAAAAATTTTGAATAAATTTTCTTGAACAAAATTTATTTGATTAGAATTTGTGAAATCAAATTTCTGAAAAAATAATATCGTCACCTTGCACTAAAGTCAAGGAAAATCGTACGTCATAATTCGACAATTTGCCAAAATAATAATTTTATAATATACTAATCTAAAATAAAAAAGAAAAGGAAGTTTAAACAATGGAAATATATACAGGAATAGACATTATAGAAGTAGAGAGAATACAAAACAACATAGAAAATTACGGAGAAAGCTTTCTAAACAAAATATATACTGAAAACGAAATTCAATACTGTGAAAGCAAGAAGGCTAACCGCTACCAATCATACGCGGGTAGATTTGCCGCAAAAGAGGCCGTTTTCAAGGCAATTTCTAAAGTATTAAACAATAAATTTGATATAAGCTGGAAAGACATAGAAATACTAAATCAAGCTGATGGTAGACCATTTGTACAGTTAAATTACAATAACGTCCGAAATTTCAAAATTGATATTAGTATTTCGCACATAGCTGCAACAGCTATAGCAAGCGTTATAGTAACAAAAATATAAATAAAGGAATTAGTATAGAAAGGAGAAAAGAATATGGAATTATTCGATAGTCACGCACATTACGACGATGAAAAATTTGATGCCGATAGAGAAGAAATTCTATCAGAAATATACAATTTAGGTGTTACAAAGCTAATAAGCGCAGGTTATAGCTTAGCATCATCAAAAAAAGCAATCGAAATAGCAGAAAAACATGATTTCATATATACAACCTGCGGTATTTCACCAAATGACATTCCAAACACTGAAGAAGAGCTAGAACAGCAGTTAAAAGAGCTAGAGGGACTACTATCGACAAGTAAAAAGATAGTTGCAATAGGTGAAATAGGTTTAGACTATTATTGGAACAAAGAAAACAAAGAATTACAAAAGCAAGCATTTATAAAGCAAATTCAACTCGCCAATAAATACAACTTACCAATAGTAATTCACACAAGAGATGCCATTATGGACACACTAATAATATTAAAGGAAACGCAGCCAGCCGTAAGACCAGGAATGTTTCATTGTTGCCCATTAAACATAGAGCTAGTAAAAGAAGCATTAAAACTAGGCTTTTATATATCATTTTGCCGGACCAGTAACATTTAAAAATTCAAAAAATGCAAAAGAAGTAGTGCAAATGGTTCCGGCTGATAAAATGCTTATAGAAACAGACAGCCCATATTTATCACCAGAACCCAACCGAGGAAAACGCAACAACTCACAAAACGTTAAATACATTGCCGAGAAAATTGCAGAGTTTAGAGGAATATCGGTTGAAGAGGTTGCGAATATCACATACGAAAATGCAAGTAGATTTTTTGGGACACCTCCAAAAAATCTCCCTCCAAAATCTCCCCGCTAGTAATATTTTTGAAATATTTGAATATACTAGTAAAAAGGCTTAGGGACAAGGGGTATACGAACCGAATTTTAAGGAGCAAAATTTGACATTTTTTGCAAAAAATGGTATAATTATAAATGTCTTAATAAAAGGAGGGACAAAATTCTTATGAAGAAAGATGATAAAGCTTCGGTATCGCTGAAAAAGGTGTTAATCGTAAGCGCAATTCTTTTACTTATAATGGGTATCAGTGTTTTCGCTGTAGGCTCAAGAGTAAAAAATGTTAAAATTATTCTTTCAGATGGATATGAAATGAATGTTTTAACTACGAAAGATAAAGTTTCAGATATCTTAAATGAGAATTACATTCTATTATTAGATGACGAAATAGTTATACCAAGTCTTGAAAGTAACATTTCAGACAATAAAACAATCAAAATTACAACAGAAAATAATGTAAATAATATTAAGACTACTGAGGTTGCACAAACTTCAGCAGAAATTACAGCTGAACAATTATTAGAACAAAATTATAATAATATAGTTGAAAAAATAATTGTTGAGCAAACTGCAATTCCATTTGAAACAGAAACAAAAGACTTATCAACAGGAAATGCAAGTAAAAAAGAAGTTGTAAAACAAAATGGTGTTGATGGTATTAAAGAAACAACATATAAAATAAAATATCAAAATGATGAAGAAATTAGTAGAACTGAGGTTTCAAGCATAGTTACAAAAGAACCACAAAAGAAAATTGTGGAAATTGTAAATGTTGAAGCTGCTTCTACAAGAAGTAATTCAGCTACAAGAGGATCTACTGCAGTTGCAACATCTGCTGCTGCAAACGGAAATGCTTTAGCTGCTAAGGTTCAAGGTATTACACCAAAAGTTGTAACATTAAATGCATCTGCATATACTGCATCAACTTGTGGTAAATCACCAAATTCATCAGGTTATGGTATAACAGCCAGTGGTGCTCGTGCATCTGCATGGTGTACAGTAGCCGCAGGTAGAGGTTATAAAATAGGTACAATTATATATATACCATATTTTGCTAACAAACCTAACGGAGGTTGGTTTATAGTGCAAGATAGAGGTGGAGCTATTTCAAATAATAAACTAGACGTTTATATGAATACTTATAATGAATGTATTAATTTTGGTAGAAGAAATCTAGAATGTTATATATATGAATTTTAATTGATAAGATTAAAATAAAACAAAAAAGAGCGTTCCCGCAATAGCGGGAGCGCTCTTTTAATAGATTTTTTGGAGGTGTCCCAAAAACTCTACTAAAAATATTGATTAAATTCCAAAAATATGGTATAATACCAAAAGTTTGATTAAATAAGAAAAAAGGGAGATTTATATTATGTTTCAAAAATTAGAAGATGTTGAAAAGAGATATAATGAGCTAACTGAAAAAATAAGTGATCCAGATGTTATTGCTATGCAATCAGAATGGAAGAATTATATGAAAGAACATGCTGAAATGGAGCCAATTGTTCTAAAATATAGGGAGTATAAGAAAACTGAAAAAGAGTATGAAGAAGCTAAGGAAATGATGAATGATCCAGAGATGAAAGAGCTTGCTGAAATGGAGATGTTGGAGAAAAAGGAATTGTTACCTAAATTAGAAGAAGAGCTTAAAATTCTTTTAATTCCAAAAGATCCAGATGATGACAAAAACGTTATTTGTGAAATTAGAGCTGGAACTGGTGGAGATGAAGCTGCATTATTTGCAGGAACACTATTTAGAATGTACAATATGTATGCTGAAAGAAAACACTGGAAATTAGAGGTTTTAAATGAAAATGAAACTGGTCTTGGTGGATACAAGGAAATTTCATTTATGATTACAGGAAAAGGTGCATATAGCAGAATGAAATTTGAAAGTGGAACACACAGAGTTCAAAGAGTTCCAGATACAGAAAGCAGTGGAAGAATCCACACATCAGCAGCAACAGTTGCAGTATTACCAGTTGTAGAAGACGTTGAAATTGAAATAAATCCAGCAGATATAAAAATGGATGTGTTCAGAGCATCAGGTGCGGGGGGACAACACGTAAACAAAACTTCATCAGCTGTAAGACTAACACACATTCCAACAGGAATTGTTGCAGAATGTCAAACAGAAAGAAGTCAAGTTCAAAACAGAGAATACGCAATGCGACTATTACGTTCAAGACTATATGAAATTGAAAAAGAAAAACAAGATTCAGAACTTGCAAATGCACGTAAAACACAAGTAGGCTCTGGAGATAGAAGTGAAAAAATTAGAACTTACAACTATCCACAAGGTCGTATAACAGACCATAGAATTGGAATGAGTATTTATCAAATGGAAGATTTCCTAAATGGAAATTTAGATGAAATGATAAATAATTTAATTGCTGCAGATAGAGCAGAGAGATTAAGAACTGAATAATTATAAAAAGAACGGTTTGATAATGAAATGAACCTCAAAAAGTTCACTTCATAAAAGAGCCGTTCTATTTTTATTTTTAGATTTTTTTGGAGGTGTCCCAAAAAATATCCAAAAAAATATCCTATTTTTGCTTAGGGGAAGAGCTATTTTGAAAATTTTGATAGTTTTTATTTATTAAAATGACGAAAAATGTAATATAAATGTAAAGAAAACCGGATTTGTGTAATGCCGTAAAGTTAGTAATATTTTACTGTAAAGTAGGGTATTGATTTATATTTTTTATGGGGCTAAAATGAGGGTAGTATATTAAAAAGGAGAGGGAAAAGATGAGAAAAGAATTATTTAAGAAAATCAGTGCATCATTTTTAGTGATAATAATGTTATTATCTTATGCTGGTTTATATGGAAATATTAGCCATGCAGATGATGATGTACCAGTTGTAGAAAACTGGGGCAAAAGAATTAAATCTTATTCTTCAGGTGTTTTTTACAAAATGAATGAAGGAGATAAAGTAAATGATCAAATAATTTCAAAATGGTTATTTTATGATACACAGAAAGAGTTTGAGAACCTTACATGTATTAGAACTGGAAAAAAACATGATACAAGTTATTCAGTTATTGATTTATACAAATTAGAAGAATTAGATAAGAAAACATTTAATGATTTGTTTAAAAATGATACACATGGAACTGCAGAAGAAAAATACAACCATCTTTTATGGGAAATTGAAAATTTCTATTTGTTTTCAGAGAATGATACAGCGGAAGATAAGGCAGCAAGATTAGCTGAATATAATGAGTTTATTGGTGCTACAGAGTTACCTTATGGCCAAAACGAAACGGTAATAAATACAATAAATAGATATTCAAATGGAAAAAAAGATGGAGTAGATTTTACTTTAGAAGCAAATAAAAATGAGCAATTAATTAAAGTGTTGCAAAACGAATTATTAATGCTATATGTTAATCAAACATTTGAAAGAACTCCAAATTTAGATAAATTGGATAACTTAAAAAATATGTATCACAGTGCTAAATCAAGTGATAAATTCAGCCAAAAAGAAAGTGATTATGTTGCTAAAATAGTAGATAAATTTACAAATATGGAAGCATCTAAAAATGCTGACCTAAAATATGATGAGTATGGA
Organism: Lachnospiraceae bacterium Phil5; assembly: GCA_002633185.1. Taxonomy (GTDB): domain Bacteria; phylum Bacillota; class Clostridia; order TANB77; family CAG-508; genus CAG-492. The sequence continues at coordinate 76,972 of NWBM01000001.1, read as the reverse complement.
AAAGAAAAAATAGAAATAGAAAAACCAACAGATGCTGGAGATGCAAGTAACAATATTTCAGGAGCTTTCAAAGTAACAAACCCATATCCAAATAAAGCTAGAATTACTGAAGTTAAAGTTAATGTAAATGGAACAGATGTTAATAATTTTGATATTTTAACAGTAGATGGAAATGAAATAAGCGACATAGAAAATCAATTATCATCAAATGAAGTAACATCATTTAGAGTAAGAGCAGAAGGATTAAATACTGAAAATGCTGTTGTTAAGGTAACATTAAATGTAGACCTTGGGGATGTACTAAGAGCGTCTTTGTTAATTCCAAACAATGCAAAAGGCGCAATAAATTATAATGATGCACGTCAATATTTAATAGATCTTCATAAAGAGCATGAGGAATATGAGGTACATGCTTCTACAAGTGTTGTTGCTAATAAATTTGACCTTGCTTTAACAAAGCAAGTTACAAAAGTAAAAAAGAGTTCAGGAGAATCTTATGATGGTTTAGATTATGATTATGGCCGCTTATTAGAAGTAGATTCTAGAAATTTAGGAAAAGGTAATATAACAACAGCAGCATACAGAATGGATAAATCACCTGTTATTGTTGAAGATGGATGTATAGTTGAATATAAAATAACAGTTTATAACGAAGGTTCAATTGATGGTTTCGCAGAAGAGATTACAGATTATCTTCCAGAAGAACTAGAATTAGTTTCTGCAAGTGAATCTACAGTTAATGCAACTTATGGTTGGGAACCAGATCCAGAAAATCCTAAAATAATAAGAACCAACTATTTATCTTCAAATAATAATGAAAACAGTGCTAATGTTTTAAGTAAATACAATGGAAAAGACCTAAAAAGTGCAAGTAAGAGTGTTAGTGTTGAACTACGTGTTAATGCAGGGACAAAAGAAATGGGTACAAAAATTGACAACAGAGCAGAGATTTCAAGATATGGATATTATGCAGATATAAATGCTGATGGAATAAAAGAATTTGTATCTGTTGATAGAAAAGAAATTGATATAGATTCAATTCAAAATTCTGTTTTAACAGATGCAAATGTAAATAATACATCAAATCTAATTAGTAAAATTGAAGAGATTATTGAAAATGCAAAACAACAGAAAAAATTTAGTAATATAAGTTACGTAGATAAAAGTTTATTTTCATATGAAGATGATGATGATATTGAACGTTTAATTTTAACAAAAGAAATGATTATAATGGACTTAGCTCTTCGTAAATGGATTTCAAAAGTAGATGATAATGAACTTAAAGGTGAGGAATCAAGAGAACCAAGTCAAAACACTACTTCAAATGATAACGAAGGAAGTTTTGATCAACCAGATGTAAGTTTAGCACAAACTCTTTTAGGAGAAGGAACATTATTATATGACAACCCAAAATTAGCCGTAGATGTTTGTCCAGGTTCTACTGTAACATATAAGATTGCAATTTATAATGAGGGAACTGTTCTTTCATATGCTAAAGAAATAACAGATTATCTTCCAAAAGAATTAGAATTTATTGAAGGTAATGCAACTAATGAAAAATATGGATGGGTTGCTACAAAAAATAGTGATGGAACAACAACTGTAAAAACGAATTATTTAGCTGACCTTCCATTAGATTGGACATTATCAAAATACACACATACACTAGCTCATGATTTTGATACACCTCCTTCATATAGAATAATTGAAATAGTATGTAAAGTATCTGAGGATGCAACAACTGGAAAATTTTTAACTAACAGAGCAGAAATAACAAAGTATGGATATTATAATACGGAAGATAGATATCCTAGTGAAAACAGTGAATTTATTGAGACTGATGAAGAAGGTATAGATAGAGATTCAGAGCAAAATACAATTGAAAGTTCATTAGATTTAGATAATTGGTATAGCAATTGGTATAACAATGATTACAACCCTGGAACACCAGAATATACAGTTCCAGGTGAACAAGACGACGACGACTTCGAAACAGTTGTTGTAAAAGCAAATACTCCAGGTGAATACTCAATAAAAATCAAAAAAGTAAATTCAGAAGATGAAACAGAAACAATAGAAGGTGCAAAATTCAGCATCAAATTAGATAAAGCAAATAGCCAAACAACAGAATCAGCTGCAACAGACGAAACAGGTATAACAAGCTTACTAAATAAAGTAACAATCAGTGAAGAAGGAAAAGATACATACATAATAAAAGAAACACAAATTCCAGATCAATATAAATTATATGATGGTGAAATTAAATTAGAAGTTGCTAAGAAATTAGTTAATGGAAAATATGTATTAGATGCTGAAAACACAAAAGTTACAGGTGAAGATGTAAAATTAGATATAAAAGGTTCAGTTATTACAATTATAGTGCCTAACCCACCAAAAGAATTCGACTTAGCTTTACGTAAATTTATAACAGCAGTAAATGGTGATAAACTTGAAGGTGAATCTTCAAGAGTTCCAAAAGTAGATGGAAAAACATTAATTAATGGAGATCCAGAAAAAAACGGAGAAAAAACAGCTACATATACACATACTAAAGAACCAGTACTTGTAAACCCAACAGATATAGTTGAATATACTATAAGAGTTTATAATGAAGGTGAATTAGACGGATTCGCAAGCAGAATTATAGACGATGTTCCAGAAGGAGTTACAATGGTTGCTCCAGAATATGATGAAGATGGAAAACCATCAAACTTAAATGCTGAGTATAAATGGGTAATGTATAAAGAAATGTCTGAAGAAGAAAAAGCATCAGATGAATTAGCTAACAAAACAGTATTAAAATATGCTGATAAATACTATGTTGAAACAGATAAAGCTGAAGAAGCTGTATTAATATCAACAGATTATCTATCAAAAGCAAATGGTGAAGACAATTTGATTAAAGCTTTCAATGGAAGCAGATTATTCTATAAAGACATCAAGGTAGAATTTAAAGTTAAAGCTACTAAAGATACAGAAACAATAATAACAAACTATGCACAAATTAGTGAACATCAATATAAAGATGGAACACCAATAGAAGATCGTGATTCAACACCAAATGAATGGAACGATGATGAAGATGACCAAGATGTTGAGCATATTAAGGTAAATTGGTTTGACTTAGCTTTATATAAATGGGTAAGTTCAACAATAGTTACAGAAGATGGAAAAACAAAAGAATATAAGAGTGGACATACACAAGATGATAAAGACAAATTAGTTAACGTTACAATAGCAAAAGATAAATTAGATAAAACAGTTGTTAAGTTCAAATGGACAATTAAAGTAGAAAATCAGAGCCCTATACCTGGTTATGCTACAGAGTTAAAAGATCACATTCCAGCAGGATTAAAATTTGTTGAAGAAGACAACAAAGAATTCGGATGGAAATTACAAAAAGACGGAACAGTAACAACAGATTATTTAAAAGGTACTTTATTAAATGAAAAAGAAACAGCAGAAGTAACACTTGTTTTAACATGGATTAATGGTTCAAACAACTTAGGAGTTAAAACAAACTACGCAGAAATAAGCGAAGACTTCAACGCATATGGAACACCAGATATAGACTCAACACCAGACAACTTCACAGGAAAACCAGTAGAAGACGACGAAGACGGAGACGAAGTACGTCTAAACGTTAGAACAGGTAGCGGAGTTATAATGCAATATGTTTTAATTGCTACAGGAGTACTTGCAATGGTTGCAGTAGGTGTAGTGTTAATTAAGAAGAATGTATTAGATAGAGAATTTTAATGAATTATTTGGGAAATTTTTGGGACACCTCCAAAAAACATCTTGAAAAAATTTAAAAGGTGACACATCCGGGGACGGGGACAAAACAGGACAAAATGTCCGATTTTGTCCCCGTCCCCAAGTGTGTTACTTTTTTTAATTGAAGATGTTTTTTGGAGGTGTCCCAAAAACTCTCCCCAAAAATCTACTTGAAATATAGCCCGTTTTATGGTACGATATACCTACAAATTCTAAGTAAAAAGGAATAAAAAAATGAATAATATTGATAATAAAATAGAAACAAATCTACCTTCATTTTTCAATGAACTATTACAGCAGCAATATTCTGCAGAATTAATTTCAAAGATTATTGAGGGTTATTTAAAAAAAAGAAAAGTTACTCTAAGAGTAAATACATTAAAAACCACTGCTGAAAAAGTAAAAGCGGTTCTTACAGAAAACAACATACAGTTTAGTGCTGTGCCATGGAGTAAGGAAGCTTTAATAATTGAAAATGCCACAGAAGAAATACTTCAAACACTTGAAATTTACAAAAATGGCGAAATATATTTACAAAGCTTATCTTCAATGTTGCCTCCAATTATTCTAAAGCCACAGCTAGAAGAAGATATATTAGATATGTGTGCAGCTCCACGGTGGAAAAACAACCCAAATTGCGGCGTTAACAAACAACACAGCACATATAACTGCATGTGAAATGAATAATATTCGAGCTGAAAGATTAAAATACAACTTGCAAAAACAAGGAGCAACTTCAACATTTTTAATGCAAAAAGATTCAAGACAAATTGATGATTTCTTCTCATTTGACAGAATTCTACTAGATGCGCCATGTAGTGGAAGCGGAACTTTGAACTTAGATGACAAAAATGTATTTAAATATTTTACACCGCAATTAGTAGAAAAATCAGCCAAAACACAATTAACACTATTGAAAAAAGCCGTCAACTTATTAAAACCAGGCCATGAAATGGTATATTCAACATGTTCTATTTTAAACAAAGAAAATGAAAAAATTGTAGAAAACATAATAAAAGATGGAAAAATGGAGATAATACCTATAAAATTTGAACGGAGATGAACACCTTGAAATATTACCCACACAAATAGAAGGAACGTTATGTGTTTGTCCAAACGAATATTATGAAGGCTTTTTTATAGCAAAGCTAAGAAAAAAATAATATAAAGAAAATAACAAAATATAACATCAAAATATTGATAAATTCCGCATTTTATGATATTATTTATTCGAAATTATAATGAGTTCGGGGGGATGTAAATTATGAACGAAATTAAATTTGAAATAGTTGAACATATTGGAGTATTATCTGAAACTGCTAAAGGTTGGAAAACAGAATTAAACTTAGTTAGCTGGGATGGAAGAGATCCAAAATATGATTTAAGATCATGGTCAGAAAATCATGAAAAAATGGGAAAAGGAATTACACTTTCTAAAATTGAGCTATCAAAATTAAAAGAAATATTAAGCGATAAAGAGATATAATGCAATAAGAATTAATATAAAAGCAACATATGAAAGCAAAAAAAGGAGTATTTTATGGGGAAAAGCAATAACAAGTTCTTTGATAAATTAGTATCAAGAACAAAAATATATTTAGTTATAATTGCTATTCTATTAATTATAATATGCGTGCTTAAGCCGGTGTTAATAATACCAGCTGTTTTAGTGTATGCATTTATCATTGCCTATACATATTTCATAAATCAAAAAAGAATTGAAGAGGTTTCAGAACATATAAAAGACTTAACTCTTAATGTTGATAAAGTATCGAAGAGAACATTAATAAATTCGCCGTTTCCACTAGTTATAGTTGAAACTGATGGAAGTATTATTTGGAAAAGTAAGAAATTCATTACAGAATTTGCTGATGTTAAAGATATGAACGCAATATTAAGATTTATTATTAAAGATGTAAAGCTTGAAATCTTAAATAATGGAAACAAGAAGAATAATCAAATTACGCAAAAAGTAAATATTGAAAATAAAAATTATAAAATTTTTGGTGAATATGTTAAATCAAAATCTACTGAAAAAACATCAGATAAAAAGAAGGAATATACTGCAACACTATATTTTATAGATGAAACTGAAATTGATAATCTTAAACAAGACTATGAAGAATCACAAATTTGCGTTGGTATAACAATGATTGATAATTATGAGGAAATAATACAACGTACACCAGCATCAGAGCAAATACAAATATTCTCAAAAATTGAAAAGAAATTATATGATTGGGCTGCAGAGTTTAAGGGGTTAGTTGTAAAAGCTGAAAGAGATACATTTATATGGATTTGCGAGAAAAAGTATTTAAAACAGATGGAAGATGATAAATTCAATATATTAGATTCAATAAAAGAAATTGATCCATCATGCAAAATTCCATCAACATTAAGTATTGCAGTTTCATGTGATGGTGAATCTAATTATGAAAAATACAAAATGGCTAAAAATGCTATAGATATTGCACTTGGAAGAGGTGGAGATCAAGCTGTAATAAGAAAAAACGGCAAATTTACTTTTTTTGGTGGTAGAACACAAGAGGTAGAAAAACGTACTAGAGTAAAAGCTAGAAGTGTTGCTACAGCGTTAGAAGAATTAATGGAAGATGCAGATAATGTTGTAATAATGGGACATCAAAATAGTGATATTGATGCTTTAGGTTCTGCTCTTGGAATATACAGAATTGCAAAAGCACTTGATAAACCTGCAAATATTGTTAGTAGCACAATTGGAATAGGATTAGATACTTTTATAGATTACGCGAAAAAAGAAGACGAATATAAACAAGTATTTATTGGAAAAGAGGAGGCATTAGAACTTACAAATTCAAATACATTACTAGTTGTTGTAGACACACATAAAAGAAGTTATACAGATGTTCCAGAATTACTTGGAATTGCAGGAAAAGTGGTTGTAATTGACCATCACAGAATGAGCACTGATTATATAGAAAATAGTGTTCTTACATTCCAAGAAGTGTATGCATCATCAGCAGCAGAGCTTGTAACAGAATTGATAGTGTATTCAGAAAGAAATATAAAACTTACCAATGTAGAAGCTGAAAGTTTATATGCAGGAATTATGATGGATACTAAAAACTTCACATTCAAAACAGGTGTTAGAACATTTGAAGCGGCAGCATACCTACGTAAATGTGGAGTTGATATAATAAAAGTAAAGAAATGGTTTCAAAGTGATTTAAACACATATAATATAATTTCAGAAATAGTTTCAAAAGCAGAAATTGTTGAAGGTTCAATTGCAATTTCTATTTACGACAAAGTAGATAAAGACGCAAATATTATATGTGCAAAAGCTGCAGATGAATTATTAACAATAAGCGATATAACAGCTTCATTTGTTATCGGCAACTACGGAGAGAAGACTTGCATAAGCGGACGCTCTCTTGGAGACATAAATGTACAAGTAATCCTTGAAAAGCTACGGAGGCGGAGGTCACATAACTTTAGCAGGTGCACAGGTTCAAGACAAGGATACGGAAGTTGTTAAACAAGAGTTGATTGAAAAGATAAAAGAATATTTTGGAGAACAGGTTTAACCTGTTCTTTTTTGAGTAGAGTTTTTGGGACACCTCCAAAAAAAATCTTAATACGCAGTGCGCGCGCAGTTTGGCGCTTCCAAAAAACACCTTAATGTTAATTCAATCGCCAGCAAACAAACGAAGTATTAAGATGTTTTTTGGAGGTGTCCCAAAAACTCTCCAAAAACTCTACTCAAAAATCTACTACGGAAATAACTAAAAAGCAAATTTCGAATTATTACAAAAATATTACATGAAATATTACAACAAATGTTTCAAAATTGTAAACAAAATTTAATAAAGCTTAAATCATGAATAACCCTAAAAATAAAGGAAAAACTCTATTTTTAGGGTTGTTTTTTTATTTATATATATATGCTAGCATGTAAGTATAATAACAAAACAAAAAGGAGAAGGTATTATGAAAGAAACAAAGTTTAAGTTGAACAAAATTTTAACATTAGCAATTGCGTATGTTCTAGTTTGCACAATTGCAATTAGTTTAATCTTTTCACAAAAGTTATTCACAAAAAATGAAAAAACTGTGGAAAACGAAACAGTTGCAGCATTAAATACTCCAGAAAATTTAAGAGCAAGAAATTATGCAAGAGTAGAGGATGAAACATATAACACAAACACAGAATATGTAAAATTCGCAGCATTCTTTACTAGAGATTTAGACGGAGATGGATATGCAGAAAAGTTAGCAGGTACATGTAAGGAGGTAAGTGGCACAGATGAGCTATTTATTGAATTTAATGTGCTTACTTCAGGTTATCTAAAAGATGGCGAGATAACTATTGAAAATGCAAACTTTGATTGGAAAACTGCAATACTATCAGATACTATGGTAGATGGTAATTATATAGGAAACACATCTTCTATCAAATTAAAAGATAGAATTGATAATGGTTCTCAAAAATTGTTATGGGGAACAATTACTTCCAACATAGGAAATAATATTAATAATTACACAAAAACTGCTATAGTTAGATTAACTGGAACTCATGTTGCAGAAGATGGAACAGAGACTCTAATAAATGAAACGAGAGAACTTATTGTAGACTGGTATGGAAGTGTTGGCGCTAAATTTGTTAAAACATCTTTTACTAAAAATGTAAAAGATATATATTTTAGCGATACTTCAATTAAACTTAGTGCAAGTGTAACAGTAAAAGATCCAATTCAAAAATTGTTATTAAAGTCTAATACAACAACATTCATAATACCACAATTAAACGGATATAATCCAACAAGAGTTACAGCAGAAGGAAGTTATACGTACAATAGTACATCAAGAAAATTAACAATAACTAAAAATTCAACTGTAAATGCACAAGGAGATATAACTAAATCACTTTTAAGTTCTAATACATATACAATTTATATAGAATATCCTTTAGAGGCATATGAACAAGGACAGAGTTTTAGCATAAAAATTCCAGTGGAATCATATTATACTGCATATAATAATAAGATGTCTGAATTCGGAAGTCCAAAACAATCTAATGTTGCATCAGATATAATTATATTAAATTATACTACAGAAGAAACTGGTTATATATATAAATTTGATATAAAAGTCGGAGAATATGTAAGTGGTCGTTATTTAGGTGATGTATATATTCCATCAAGATATGCAGTTTCAAAGGCAAAACCATTACAAATATATAATGGTATTGCTGAAAAAACTGTTGATGATTATTATACCGTAAGATGGGAATTTTTTAGAGGAACTCTTGGTGAAGTAGAAAAAGTTGTAATTAAAGAAGGTGAAAATTGTTATGATGAATTTTTAAATACTTCATCTACAAAATTAAGCATGTTACAATATGCAGATGCAAAAAACATAGGAATATACTTCACAGGTGCTACAGAAACATTTGGCGAAAATGGTTACATTAATGTATTTGATGATGAAACAAATGAACTTATACATAAATTTACAGTAGAAGATTGGGGAAAATATAATCAATCAAATCCATATAAATATGATACGGCAAGAACTCATATAAGAATTGAAGCAAGTGCATCAAACAAATCAAGTTCATTTAATGTATATAATGTAAAAGAAATAGATGATGAGACAGTAACAACAAAGCTTACTAAGGAAGAATTTGATGCATTAATTAAAATATATAGCAATTTAAAAGGAACTGTGACAATAGCAGGAATTGATGAAGAATCAACTGAAATCGGAAGTGCTAATTATGAAAATTTAATGTCTTATGCAAGTATAGAAACAAGCAAAGAACAAATTGCAACAACAGAAACTGCAAATAACTTCAAAATTTATATAGATACTATACAAAAAGTTTGGACAGATTCTAAATGGAAAAATGGACAATTTATTGTAAAAGTTCCAGATGAAATAAATTCAATAAATATAAATAGCATAACTGTAAATAAAAGTAATGTAGAAATAATAGGATATGATGTATATGAAGAAAATGGAAGTTATTTTATAAAAATAATTACAAATAATGATGAAGAAAATATTTATAAAATAACAATAGATTGTGATATAACACCTGATCCAACAACACCAGTTGCAACAAGAAAATTTGAATTATATGCATATAATCCAATTACACATGAATATGGAAGTCTAGAGGCTGATATATACGATGTAAATGGAAATAACAATAAAACTGAAAAAGTAGGATATAGTGAAAAAAGATTGTCATTTATAACTCCAAGCAGCCTAGTAACTACTCAATACATAACAAATTATAATGAAGCAAATGAAACTACTATTGCACCTAATGTTGCTGATGTTGAATTATCACAAAGAACAGCTAAACTAAATATTTCAGTAAGGAACAATTATTCAAGAACAATTAGCGATGTAAAATTAATTGGAATGATACCATTTGAAAATAATAAATATCTAATAAATGGGGGAGATCTTGGTTCTCAATTTACAACTCAAATGAATAATACAGGAATTCAAGTACCAAATGAACTAAAAGATAAAGTAAAAGTTTATTATTCAGAGAATGCAAAACCAACTCAAGACTTAAATAACACAAATAATAAATGGACAACTACTCCTTCAGATTGGTCAAAAGTTAGAACATATTTAATAGATTTTCAAGATACAGTTTTATCTGTAAATGATTTGTATGTTTTTACATATGATATTACACTTCCAACAGGCTTATCATATAATCAAGTTTCATATACAGATCATGCAGTATATTTTGCTTTAGATACAGATGGTGGAAAATTATTAACTCAAACAGAACCAAACAAGGTAGGGATAAGAATTGCAAGAAAATATAGTTTAGATTTAACAAAATTGAAAAAGAATACCAGTAGAGGTGTACTTGGTGCGACATATAAAATAACAAATAAAGATGATTCATCGGATGTAAGATTGGCAACTACGTTACAAAATGGAAGGGCAGCTATTAACAATTTACGTGTTGATGTTACATATAAATTAGAGGAAATAGTTTCTCCAGATGATTACGAATTAAACACTAATGTAATTGAATTTAATGTTGTAGAGCAAACTTCTGGGACATTGAAAATGAATATAACATCTGAAAATGGATTTAAAACAACGCCAACAATAAATGGTAATAAAATTACAGCACAGGTTGAAGATATACCAAAATATAAATTGGTAATTAATAAAACAGATAAAGCATCTGGCGCTAAGCTTAAAAATGTTAAGTTTAAATTAACAGAAAACGGAAAATATTATGTAACAGATGCAAATGGACAGCTTTCAATAGATGGATTATCTTTAGGGCAAACATATCACATAACAGAAATAAGAGCAGATGGATATTATATAGATAGTGAAGCAAAAACAATTACAGTAAATTATTCTGGAAATAGTTTAGTCGGAAGTGGAACATTAGGAAGTGTTTCTATTACAAACAATGCATCACAAGATGCAGCAATTGCAACTGTAAATATTAAAAACGAAAAAATTCCTACATATAAACTTCAATTATTGAAAGTTGAAGAAAATGATGAAGAAACTTTAACACCATTAGCAAATGCAATATTCAGTATAACAAGCCAAGATTTAGCAACAAACAAAGAATACAGAACAGATTCAAATGGGTTGGTGGAAATTCCGGATTTATATCAATATGTTGAAGGAAAATATATAACAGGAAATTATACATTGCAAGAAATAAAAGCTCCAAGTGGATATTCAAATTGTGCGGAAAATATTGAATTTAAAATAAGTAAAAACAATGGAACACTAGAAGCAACAATAAATAATCAAAGTTCTTTAAATTCATTGAAAGAAGTTAAAGTTGTTTCAAATGATACTATTCAATTTATAATGAAAGATAAGCCACTATTTACATTAACAAAAACAGATGAAAATGGGCAACCATTAGACAATGTTTCTTTTGTTATATATAAAGTTAATGAAGATGGAACAAATGATGATTACGCTAAAGATATAAATGGAAATTATGTTGGTACAAGAATTTCTGATGGAAAATATATAGTAAAAACAAATGATAGAGGAGTTATTTCATTGCCTTTAGAAGCTGGAACATATAGAGCGGTTGAATATGTTTATCCAGAAGGTTATGGTGCTTCAATAGGCGAAAATATGTTTAAAATAATTGGTGAAGAGTTAACAGAACCTAATAATCTAGTTGAAATAAATTGTATACAGGATTTAGTAAAATTATCTAATTCAGTAAACAATGGTACATTTGTTTCAGGAACTACGGTTAGGTTAATGAGAGACTTAGATTTTACAAAAGAAGAATCATATAAAGACGCAAATAATTCAAATAGAAATTCAACTGAAACAACGTATGGAGATATAAATGGAAATGGACGAATAGAAGGTATAATGCAAGAGTTAACTAATACAGAAGATGGCCATGGATTTATACCAATAGGTACTTATGAAAATAAATTTCAACGGTAGATTTGATGGACAAGGACATGAAATAGCTAATATATATATTAATAGAAATCAGCGTGACATAGGATTGATTGGATATGGTTCTGTAATTGTAAATCTTGGAATTACAGGAACAATTAAAGGAGAAGCTAGTTATGCTGGAGGATTGGCAGGAGAAGCTTTTATAGTTTTGAATTGCTATAATAAAGCTAATATTAACAATACAAAAATACAATACTCAACTGTGGTAGGTACAGCTGGAATAGTTGGAATGATTAGGCAAAAAATATCTTACTGCTATAACGAAGGCGACATTACCTATTTAGGTTATGGTGGAGGAATAGTTGGCTATGACGATTCATCCCAAAAGCAATCATTCGAGAATTGCTATAATAAAGGAAATGTGATTTCACAAAATGGAAAAGCTGGTGGTGGTATAATTGGATATCTTCCATATGATCATCATGCAATCAGAAATTGTTACAATGTAGGAAATGTAAGTGGTTCTGTTGCAGGACCAATAGTTGGTAAACTTAATTATGAGGATATAAAAAATGTAATTAATAATTGCTTATATCCTAGTAATTTAGAAGTTACTGGTAATACTGTAAATGAATACGGAACTTGTGTAACAGATATGAAATCAATGCAGGCATATAATATGTTAAATAGTAATGGCGTTTGGTTATATGTAGAAGGTAGTACTCCAATTTTAGCAAATCCTGCTACTATTAATCCTAGTACAGAGATTTCAATAATAAATGTAAAGAAAAAATTAGTTATTACAAGTGAAGTTGGCATTAATTCAGAAAATGCACGTACAGGTGGAGATATAAGTGGAACATATAATGACACTTATCTAGAAAATAATAATATTAAATATGTAGAAACAGTACCTTATGGAGACAACAACACCCAATCAATAACAATAACCCCAACCCCAACATCACCATACAAAATAAGCAAAATAACAATAAATGGTAAAGAAGTAAAAGACTTCACATTAAATGCAACAACAGGAGTCGCAACAATACCAGTAGGATATTTCCAAAACATGACAGAAAACAAACATATTGTTGTAGTATTCGAGAAAAATGTTTCTAACATAATAGTTCACCATTATAAAAAAGGAACAACAACAAAATTAGCAAAAGACGAAAACTACACAGGAAAAGTAGGAGATAATTATACAACTTCTCCAAATTCAGATATAAATGATTATGAATTAGAAAAAGATTCAAACGGAGACTATGTTATTCCATCAAATGCTAAAGGAACATTTGCAACTACTACTAAAACAGTAAAATACTATTATGATAGAATGCCAGTTAAATTAACGGTACATCATTATAAAGCTGGTACAACAGAAGAGTTAGCACCAACAGAAGGTCCAACTACATATGATTCTGGAAGCGAATATTCAACAAATCCATCTTCAGAATTATTGCAAAATTATAATTTAGTAGACTCTATAGGACAAACATCAGGAATAATTACAGAAGACACAGTTGTAGATTACTATTATGCAATTAAGGGGGTATATACTGTAATATACGATAAAGGTGATCATGGTACATTTACAAATCAAACAAAATCAAATTTAGATTATGGAATAGATACTCCAGGATTTACAGGTAATAAGACTGGACAACCAGGTTATACATTTATAGGTTGGAAGGAAGAAGGAACAGAAGATATTATACAAGATGCAACTATTACTTCAACTCCAGTAACAAAAAATACAAAATACATTGCACAATGGGAACCAGATACAAATACAAACTATAAAGTTGAATATTATTATGAGAATGAAAATGGGTCATATCCATCAACACCAAATTCAGGGGTTACAAGACAGGGAACAACAGATACATTGGTTATGGTGACAGAAGATGACAAAACACCAAAATTAACAAATGCAAGATATGTATTTGATACAACACGTATTTCAGATTTATCTGGAACAGTTAAAGGAAACGGTTCACTTATATTAAAAGTTTATTTTAAACGTTTATATACTGTAACATATCAACCGGGAGAACACGGAACTTTTGAAAATCAATCTAAAAATGACTATTACTATGATAACCCAACATTAACATTCGAAGGCGAGAAAACTGGAGAGCCAGGATATGAGTTCACTGGATGGATAGAAAGTGGTTCTTCAGACCTAATGTCAGATTCAGATATTGCAGAAACAACTGTTACAAGAGATAAAACATATATAGCACAATGGGAACCAAGCACAGATACAAAATATACAATAGAATTCTATTATCAAAATGAAGGAATATATGAAGAAACACCAAATTATTCACAAGAAAGAACAGGAACTACAGGTGCCGTTGCAGAAGCAACAGAAGATGATAAAACGCCAAACAATTCTATAGCACCAGCACCAACAACTGACATATACATTTTTGATGAATCAGCAGATAATATTCTTTCAGGAACAATAAAAGGTGATGGAACATTAGTATTAAAAGTATATTTTAAACTACAAGACAAAACTCAATATAACATTGACATTATTAAAAAAGATACAGATGATGGAGATATAAATTCAGCTAAATTTGTAGTATATAGAGAAACAGACAAAATATTTGATGATATAGTTAATACAAACATTGAAATAAAAGAACGTGAAATATTAGCAGATGAATACACATACTATATTACAGAAACACAAACTGCTGGAAATAAATATGAGAATGTTTTATTTGGAAGATATATAAAATTAAAATTAAAATCTTATACAAATGGAGAAGTAGAAATATTAGAGAATAAAGTATATACAGGAGACATTAAAGATGAAGATAAATCTTCACATCAGGAGTTTACAGATGATAAAGTATTAGAATATATAAAAGTAATTCCAACAAGCATAAATAATGTATACACACTTAATGTTGAAATTGTAAATCCTGTAAAATATAAAGTTGATATTATTACAAAAGATACAGCAAATAATTTCTTAGATAAAACTAATGTTGTCGCATATAGAAGTACAACACAAAAATATTCAGACGAAGCAAAAGACAATTTTGTTGAAATAAGTGAAACAATGGTAGATGCTGGAACATATGAATATTTCTTCACACAAACAAGTACAAAAAATGATAGATATGTAAATGTATTAGATGGAAAATTCGTAAAAGTTACATATTCAGTATCAGCTAATGGTACATTATCTGTTAGCAAAACTGAGATTTATCAAGGAAGTATTGGAAATGGAACTCCAACATTATTAGAAGAAGATGATGCTGCTTACGAATTTGTTAAAGTTGTAGCCGTTCCAGGAAATAATATAGATACACTTCAAGTAACTATTATAGATCCTGTAACATTTAAGGTAGAATTAGAGAAAGTAGATACTGATTCAGATGGGGCACCACTTGAAAATACAGGTATTACAATTGAAAGTGAAATTATTGCAGACCAAGAAGCTGTTCACAATAATGAAATTGAAACAGAAGCAGTTACAAGCATATCTGAAGAGGGTGTAGTAACAGGTGAAACAAATGAAGATGGACAAGTAAAATATGAAGAAACATGGGTAAAAGCAAATGAAAATACTACAGATTTCTATACATATAAAATAAGAGAAACAGCTACATCTGGAGAACAATATGTAAATGTGTTAGATGGTTATGTAGTAATTGCAAGAGTTCATGTTGATGGAAATGGAACAATAACATTAGTTGATGAAAATGGTATTGCATATGATGCTAACGAAAAATTTAAATATACAATAGAAAAAGATGATTCAACACACGAAGTTATTGCAAAAACAGATGCACTATATGGCTATGTATCAGTTGAAATTAATAAAAATGCAATTTCAACAACAATAGATACAACATCAACAACAAATGATGAAAAACCAGATTCAGTTGATATAGAAATTAAAAACCCAGTTAAATATCAAGTTGATATTATTACAAAAGATACTCTAGATAACTTCCTTACTTCGACAAATGTAGTGGCTTATAGAGTAGATGGAAACAACAATATAGAATTGTATAAAAATGCAGCAACCAATATTGCTGAAATTGGAACAGCTGAAATAACTGAATCTCCAATGGATGCAGGTAGATATACATATTACTTCACACAAACAGGTAGAAAAGATGATAGCTATGTAAATGTATTAGATGGAAAATTCATTAAAGCAACTATAACTGTTGCAGGAGATGGAAAAATTACAGTAGATTCAGTTGAATTATATAAAGGAACTATAGGAGAAGCTAGTGCTACATTAATTACAGATGATCAAGCTTCAGTATTCAAATACTTCTATATAGATGTTGATTCAACAGGTGATATAGATACACTTCAAGTAACTATAATAAATCCTGTAACATTTAAAGTTGAAGTAGATATGATAGATTCTGAAGAACATCCATTAGGAAATACAGATATTGAAATTTCAAGTGAAATTTTAAAAGGTCAAAACGGTGAATTTGATAACGAAAAAGTTTCTGGAATTAAGAGCTTTTCGAATGGTACTGTTGAAGGAAATACAACAGAAGTAAAAGATGGAGAAGAAAAATATGCAACAGTAAGTTATGAAGAGACTTGGGTTAATGCAAATAAAGAAGCAAAACCATACTATACATATGAGATTAGAGAAACTAAGAAAGCAGGAAATCAATATGTAAATATTCTTGAAGGATATAAAGTTGTTGTTAGAACTAAAGTTGGAGCTGATGGTAAATTAACTTTAGTTGATGAAAATGGAGATTCTTATGAAAATGAGGAACCATATAAATACACAATAGAAGCTGAAGATGGAACTGAAATTCCAGAAGATAAATATGAAGAACTATGCAGCTATGTAACTGTTATGGTTAATAATGGTGTAATTAAAACAATTTTAAATACACAAATTGAAAACCCAGTTAGATACAATGTTGCAGTTCATGCAACTGTGTATGGTCAAGAACAAATTGAACTTCCTGGATTACCTATAGAAATTGCAGGATTTAGTCCAAAAGACACATATATAACAGATTTAAAAGGAAATATAACTGTACAAGAATCACCTGTTAGAGCTGATGATTATGAATACAGAATTACTCCATTAGACGAATTTGTAAATGGAAGTGGAACAACAGTTAAACTTAGTGATGAATTTATTAATATATTTGATGGATATTACATTGGAGTTAATTTAAGAGTTCATGGAAATGGTTCATTAAATACAATTAGCAAAAATAGTGAAGAAACAACTCAAGATTACAAATTGTATAAGAGAAATGATGACGGTGAATTTGAAGAAATCAATTTTGAAGATACAATTGTTGATGAATTTGTTAAAGTTAAAGTAACAAAAGATGAAGATGAGGAATCTGAAGACAAAGATGTATATACATTGAATGTATATGTTCAAATTCCAGAAAAATATAACTTCAAATTGATTAAAACAGATATTGATATACATAAGAGATTAGATGGAGTTGAATTCTCTATTACTGTAAAAGATAGCAATGGAAATGTTGTTTTAAAAGATGCAAGAAATGTTGTAAATTCTGAAAATATATTTGAAACTATAAATACAAATGGATTGAAAACAGCTAATATTAGTGATGAACACGGAATTATTGAATTAAACGATATCTTAATTGAAAAAGCTGGAACATATACATTTGAAATTACAGAAACAACACCAAAAGCAAAAGAATTTATTTATAAAGAAAAATCAGAACCAGTATCAGTTAGAGTTGAAATTATAGCTGAAAATGGCAAATATGTTGTTAAAAACATGAACGTTGTTACAGGTGCAAGATACACAAATTCTGCTAACACAAAAATTACTGGAGATGAAACAAAAACAGTAAATGTAAATGTTTTAAATGAAAGAATTAAAGGTTCATATGATTTAATAACAGATACAATTAATAAAGCAACAGAAGAATTGCTAGATGGTGGAGTGTATAAGATTACTGTAAAAGACGAAGATGGTAAAGAAATAGAATTATATCTATCAGACGGAGATATTACATCACATAATCCATTACTTCCTTATGAAGGAGATGTAAATGGAGATATGGAAGGTACTTCAGAGCTTGAAATTGATGATATAAGAATAGATTTACCAGGAACATACACAATTATAATTGAAGAATTAAAATCACCAGATGGATTTACAAAACTTGATGATGTAATTGAAATAACAGTTACAACAGGCATCAAAGGTGAATTTGATAATGCTAAATATGTTGTTAAAGACGCAGTTTTGAAAGATGGAAATCACGGATTAGTCACTGTTTCACATACAGATGATAATATTAAGGTAATTGTTAGAAAAGAATATTTCGATTTAGCATTACGTCAATATATATCTAGTGTAAATGGTAAAGAAATTGAAGGTAGAAATCCAAGTGTTGTTCTTGAAAAATTAAAGAGCTTTGCATCAACAACTGCTGAATATAATCAAAAGAAAACTGCTCAATCTGCATACATAGGAAATGAAATTATATACACAATTGAAGTATATAATGAAGGCTTAATAGATGGTTATGCAGAGGAAATTACTCAGCATTTACCAGCAGGTTTAGAGTTTGTTAATGATGATTTCAACAAAGCTTTTGGATGGGAATTCTATCCAGATGATAATAAAGTTGTTACAACAAAATTATCAAAAGCTAATGATTCAAATAATATGAATTTATTGAAAGCATTTGAAAAAACATCAACTAAACTAGATTCAAGAACAGTTCAATTAAAATTGAGAGTTAAAGATAATGTTAAACCACATTCAAAATTAACAACAATTGCTGAAATTACTAAGGTGCTGGCAGAAGACAGAAAACAAACATTAGAAAGAGATTCTAGGCGATTAGTAGTTGTTCCAACAGGCGAAGAACTTGCAAATTATAAAGATGAATTACTAGAAAATGCATATATTCCAGGTGATGAGGATGATGATGACTTCGAAAAACTAATTGTTGAAGAATTTGATTTAGCAGTGGTTAAATATGTAAAACAAGTAAATGACAAGACTTTAAAAGATGTTGAACCAGAGATTTCATTAAATGAAGAATTGGCTGATCAATATGAAGAAGGAATTTACACAAGCTTTAAATATAAACCACAAAGAGAAATTGAAAAGGTAAATCAAAATGATACTGTTATTTATGGAATTAGAGTATACAATGAAGGTTCAGTTGCAGGTTATGCTACAGAAGTTATAGATACATTACCAGAAGGTTTAGTATTAGCTAAAAACAGTGAAATAAATAAGAAATACGGATGGACTATGATTGATAAAGATGGAGAAGCAACAGAGAATAGAGCAGAAGCAGTAGGTGTAGCAAGTACATATATTGCAGAAGAATTAATTAAGCCATTAGTTATAGAAAATGATGAATTAAAATCAGATTTCAAAGAATTAGAAATAGAATTCACTGTTGAAGAAATTGAGTCTAAAGATACTAAGAATGCTAAGAAAAGAACAATTGAAAACATAGCAAATGTATCAAAATACACAGATGAAAATCATTTTGAGGTTGAAGACATCGATCCAGAAGAAAAATTACCTGAAAACAGAGAAAAGATTTATGTAAAAATCTTTGACTTAGAATTAACACAAGAAATAAACAGCATTATAGTACAAGATGCAAATGGTGAACAATTAGCAAATCTTGATTTATCAAAATCAGATAACCAAAGAAAAATTGCAAAAGTTGATATTCCAAAAAATAAATTAGAAGGTTCAACAATGAAGGTTGAATATGTAATAACTATAAAAAACAACGGTGAAACAAACGGTTATGCAACAGAAATAAAAGATTACGTTCCAGAAGGATTCATATTCAGAAAAGAAGACAATCCATTATGGAAAGAATCAAATGGAGTATTAACAACAACGCAATTAGCTGATGTATTACTAAAACCAGGAGAATCTAAACAAATAAAACTAGTTCTAATATGGAACAAATCAGACAGTTTGGGTTCAAAAGAAAACATAGCAGAAATAAGCAAACACGCAGATGAACATAAACGTAACATAAAAGACATTGACTCAACTCCAAACAACAAAATATCAGGAGAAGACGACCAAGACTCAACAGTAGTTATCATAGCAATTAGAACTGGTAAAGTTAAAATAGTAGCGTTCTCAATATCAATAATCTGCATCATCTTAGCTATTGGATTTGCGTTTAAGTATTATAAAGACAATAAGTAGATTTTTAGGGAGATTTTTTAGGACACCTCCAAATTCTCCCTAAAAATCTAAAAAAATATATTGACAAAAAATACCAGTAATAGTAAAATAATGATATATGATAAAAAAGGGGGAAAATAAAATGGAAAACAAAAGTTCAAAAGACTGGTTAGTAACATTATTATTATGTATATTTGTTGGAAGCATTGGTATCCACCGTTTCTATGCTGGTAAAATTGGTACTGGTATATTACAATTAGTTACATTTGGTGGATGCGGAATCTGGACATTAATAGACTTAGTAATGATAGTAACAGGTAAATTCACAGACAGTGAAGGAAATGTTATCACAAATAAATAAGAAACTGAATAATAATATTAGAAATAGAATATTTATGTGTGTATGCATAAATATTCTATTATTAATATTGTTATATAATCTCCCAATTGAAACCAAGCATTCACTGTGCATATATAAAAATATTACTGGGAAAGAATGTTTCAATTGCGGTATGACAAGAGCGTTTTTATCAGTCTTACATCTTGACTTTAAAGGAGCCATGGAGTACAATTGGAGAGTGAGTATTGTTTTCCCATATACATTAATTTTATACATAGTAACATGGGTAAAATATATTATAAAAGGAGGGAAAAATTATGCAAGAAAAACATAAAGGATTAATAGCATATTTATTAGGATGGTTAGGAGGAGTTATTGTTTTATATGCATTCAAAGATAACACAAAACTAACAAAATTCCACGCATGCCAAGCTATAGTATTATCTGCATCAAGCATGATTGTTAGCTTAGTTTTAGGATTTATTCCATATGTTAAATATGCTGCAAACATTATAAGCATTTTAATTTTTGTTGCACAAATAATTGGTATGGTTAAAGCATTCCATGAAGAAGAATTCGAAATACCAGTATTTAGTGATTTAACAAGAAACATATTCAAAAAGCAATTAGAAGATGATGAGCAACAATAAAACATAAAAAGTTCGGTTATGCCGAGCTTTTTTATTTTGTGTATTGGTAGACTTTTTCGATTCAAGATGTTTTTTGGAGGTGTCCCAAAAAATCTCTCCCCAAAACTCTACAAAAAAATAATTCTTACTATTGATAAAATTAAAAAAATGTTATAGAATATGATAAATTAATAAGTAGAAAAGGTGATGTAAATGAAAGTTATTTTGCTGGATAATATAAAAGGCGTTGGGAAAAAAGATGAAATTATAAATGCTAATGATGGATATGCACGCAATTTTTTATTCCCTAAAAAGCTTGCTGTTGAAGCGAATGCGGAGAATTTATCAAAGTTGAAAAATAAACAAGATTCAGTACAACATAAGAGAAATGTTGAGAAAGAAAAAGCTGAAGATATTGCTAATAAAATGAAAGATATAGTTGTTACTATAAAGGTTAAAGCAGGAGAAAATGGAAGAATCTTTGGTGGAGTAACATCAAAAGAAATTTCTGAAAATCTTAAACAACAATTCAAAATTGATATTGATAAAAAGAAGATTGCATTATCAGAAACAATAAAAAATCTAGGAACTTTCAATGTTCCAGTAAAGTTATTTGAAGGTGTTACAGGAGAACTTAAAGTACATGTTATAGACTAGTTTGAAAATATTTAGCAAAGGATGTAGTGGTATTATGGATTTTAACAAGGTTCCACCGCATGATATAGAAGCAGAGCAAGCCGTAATTGGTAGTATGTTAACAGATAAAGAGGCTGTTGTTTCTGCAATTGAATCATTAACTGCGGAGGATTTTTACAGAGAAGATAATAAAATAATATATTCTGCAATTTTAAACTTGTATAGTAAAGGTGAAGCCATAGATATTATTACTTTAAAATCAGAATTATCATCTATGGGTAAACTTGATGCTGTAGGAGGATTGGAGTATTTGGCTGAACTTCCAGAAAAAGTTCCAACGACTGCGAATGTTGATAAATATATCAATATTATAGAAGAAAAATCAACATTAAGAACATTAATAAAAACTGGAAATGAAATAATCACTCTCGGATATGATCCAACTCAAGATGTTGAAGAATTGATGGATAGCGCTGAAAAGAAGATTTTTGGAGTTATGCAAAGCAGAAATCAAAAAAGCTATAGTGTTATAAAGGATATTTTAGTGGACACTTTTGTTGAGCTGGAAGATTTATATAATAGACAACAACATATTACAGGTATCCCAACAGGATTTTATGATTTGGATTACAAAACTGCAGGTTTGCATGGTTCAGATTTAATATTGGTTGCTGCAAGACCTGCTATGGGTAAATCTGCATTTGCACTAAATATTGCTACAAATGCTGCTGTTAGAGCAAACACATCAGTTGCTATTTTCAGCCTAGAGATGTCTAAAGAACAAATGGTAAACAGAATTCTTTGTAGTGAAGCATTAGTTGATAGCAACAAAGTAAGAACTGGTAAGCTTGAAGATGATGATTGGGCTAAACTGGCACAAGCTTCGGGAGTTTTATCAGAGGCTGAAATAATAATTGATGATACTCCAGGCATTTCAATAATGGAAATTAGAGCAAAATGTAGAAAGATGAAGCTAGAGAAGAATATTGGGTTAGTTGTAATTGACTATTTGCAGCTTGTTCAAGGAAGTAGCAAAAGAGCTGCAGGAAGTCGTGAACAGGAAATTGCTGAAATAAGCCGTTCTTTAAAGATACTTGCAAAAGAGCTAAATGTGCCTGTAATAGCACTTTCACAGCTATCTCGTGCTCCTGAACAAAGACCAGACCATAGACCAATGCTTTCAGATCTTCGCGAATCTGGTTCAATCGAGCAGGATGCTGACATTGTAATTTTCTTATATAGAGATGATTATTATAATCAAGATAGTGATAAGAAAAATGTTGCTGAAATTATTTTGGCAAAACATAGATCTGGATCAACTGGAACTGTTGAACTTGCGTGGCTTGGAAATTATACAAAATTTGCAAATTTGGATAATAGATATGAAGTATAAAATTTGATTTTTTTGGATATATATGGTATAATAAATAGACAGGTCGGACAGATCTGTAAATTTCCGAAAGGAGCAAACACCATGACTAATGCAGTCACAGAAACAAAACGTTTTCGCAAAGCATCGAAAAGAAGAATCCGGTGGGACCGCGTGTTCACTTGCGCTTTGATCACCGTATTTACTTTTCATGCTGCGCGAGGCATCTTGAACTCGAACACTAGAAGAGAGCAGGATGCAGCAAGCACTTCTTCTGTTAGTAAGGAAGATGAAATTTCTTGTACTACAGGCATTAATGCCTTAGTTGCAGAAACTTCAACTGTAACTACTACAACAGAAGCACCACAGATTACACAAAAACAGATTGTGGTGACGGGAGGATTCAAGTTGAAGCTTAAAGCTTCAGATGAATCCATGGGCATTGAAGGCATTTATTTCTCGAAAAAATTGGGACGCATAATCTCAACTCGGGAGCAAAAAATGCTTATGCTCTTAGTACTTTCCGAAAGTGCTTACGAACCCCATGATGCCCAGGTGGGTGTCGCTTCGACAGTTCTCAATAGAGTGCTGTACGAAAAAATGTTTCCGGATAATATTGAGGAAGTGGTAACTCAACCTGCCCAATTTTCTCCAGTTATTATGAAGAATCCGGAAAATATTTACTCTAAGGGTTATAATGGGTTTTACCTGCAGGGTGGAAAGGTTGAGGTTTTTTGGGATGATTATCCTGAAACTGTAAGAAATTCAGTTCGCCAGGCCGTTTACGAAGCCTTGGATGGAACGGACCCAACTGAATGCATTGGCGGAGCTCTTTATTATTGCAATATGAATGCTCTTAGTTACGATGAGTATGAGTATCGCAAAAATATTGGTGAAGTTAAAGTGTTCGGGTTGACTACATTCTACAGAGAATGGAACTAATTATTCCTAAAGGCTCCTTACCCTTAGTCATTAATTT
Organism: Lachnospiraceae bacterium Phil5; assembly: GCA_002633185.1. Classification (GTDB taxonomy): domain Bacteria; phylum Bacillota; class Clostridia; order TANB77; family CAG-508; genus CAG-492. Next base: position 52,633 of record NWBM01000001.1, on the reverse strand, counting down.
GACTAAGGGTTTTTTCTTTTTGAGTAGAGTTTTTGGGACACCACCAAAAAATCTATTGAAATCCATCCTCTTGCGATAAATTCAAATTTGTGGTAAAATAAATGCAATTTGAATTGTTTTTACTAATAAATACGGGGGTGATGTTTTGGGTAAAAGAGATGATTTTCAAAAGGATCTAAGCCATAAAGTTCTTGGAACAATAAATAAATTCAATTTAATTAATGAAAATGATAAAATTGTTGTTGGAGTATCTGGTGGGCCGGATTCAATTTGTTTGCTTCATATTTTAAATGAATTGAAAAGCAAATTGAATTTCAAGTTGTATGTTGCTCATATAAATCATATGATTAGAGAAGAAGCTGAAGAAGAAACTCAGTACGTTCAGGATTTCTGTAAGAATTTAGGTGTTGAGTGTTTTGTAAAAAGAGTTGATGTTATAGCAAAATCTAATAATGAGAAAATTGGAACTGAAGAGGCTGGTAGAAAAGCTAGATACGATTTCTTTGAGGAAGTGTTAGAAAAAGTTGGTGCTAACAAAATTGCTACTGCTCATAATAGTAATGATAATGCAGAAACTGTTCTTATGAATATAATTAGAGGATCTGGAACTTCAGGGTTGAAGGGGATTGAGCCAATCAGAGATAACAAATTCATAAGACCTATTATAGAATGTGAAAGATTCGAAATTGAAGAATATTGTAGTAATTACAAACTAAATCCCAAAATTGATAAATCAAATTTTGAAAATGTATATACCAGAAATAAAATAAGAAATATTTTGATTCCGGAAATTAAAGAAGAGTTTAATCCTAATATAATAAAAGCATTAAATAAGTTAGCAATTGTTGCAAGAGAGGAAAGCACTTATATTCAAAACATTGCAGATAAAGAGTTAAGTAATAATTTGATAATTTCGAAAGATATGGAAAAACAAGTTATAGAGCTTGACTTAAAAAAATTCAATGCGTTAGATAATGTAATCAAAAGCAGAGTAGTTTTAAGCGCTATAAAATTTGTTCAAGGTAATGTTCAAGGAATTGAAAAAATTCATATTGATGATATTATCAGACTCTGTGAAAAAAATATTGGTAACAAATTTTTAACACCAAATCAATTTATAAAAGTTGAAGTGAAAGAGGGAAAAGTCACTTTTTCAAAAAAACAAATAAAACGTAAATCACTAGGGAACAACATGTTTGAATAATAATGAGTAATTATAGAATGTAATATTTCTTTTGTGTTACATTCAAATTCGAAGAGCATTATTTCCCTAGCATGTAGTAAAATGTCATATTTTGTAATATAAAAAATATATAAGAAGCCTTGAAATATAAGGCTTCTTATGTTATATTATATCATAGTTTCAAGATATGTATAGACAATACTAAAATATTATCTATACACAAGGAGGTATAAAATTGAAGAAAACAATAAAAACATTAGCAATATGGTTGGTAATTGGACTTATATTCGTAATTCTAATTTCATCTATATTAAATAATTCTGATAGAAAACTTGCATATTCTGAATTGATTTCAAAGATTTCCGCAAATGAAGTTGAAAATATTGAAATTGATTATTCAAAGGAAACTGCAACAGTTAAATTAAAAAATGATGATGTAAGAAAAGAAGTTAATATACCAAGTATGGACAACTTAATGGAAGCTTTAACAGAACCAATGAAAAATGGAATTGTAACAGTTAAAAGCAATTCAGAATCTATATTTATGGTAATTTTAGGATTATTAACACCTTTTGGAATATTAATAATATTCTTCATTTTCTGGTTTATAATAATGAACAGAACTCAAGGTGGATCATCTAAATCTATGAGTTTTGGTAAAAGCAAAGCTAAATTAGTAAATGAAACTGAAAAACACAAAGTAACATTTGAAGATGTTGCAGGTGTTGATGAAGAAAAAGAAGAGTTACAAGAAATTGTAGAATTTTTAAAAAATCCAAAGAAATTTACTGAAATGGGAGCAAGAATTCCAAAAGGAATCTTATTGGTTGGACATCCAGGTACAGGTAAAACATTACTTGCAAAAGCAGTTGCAGGTGAAGCTGGAGTTCCATTCTTTATAATAAGTGGTTCAGATTTTGTTGAAATGTTCGTAGGCGTTGGTGCGTCACGTGTTAGAGATTTATTTGAACAAGCTAAAAAGAGTGCTCCATGTATCATTTTCATAGATGAAATTGATGCTGTGGGACGTCAAAGAGGTGCAGGTCTTGGTGGAGGACATGATGAAAGAGAACAAACATTAAATCAATTATTAGTTGAAATGGATGGATTCTCTGAAAATGAAGGTGTAATAGTACTTGCTGCAACTAATAGACCAGACATATTAGATAAAGCTTTATTACGTCCAGGTAGATTTGATAGACAAATAGTAGTATCAGCTCCAGATGTTAAAGCAAGAGAACAAATATTAGAAGTTCATGCTAGAAAGAAAATATTAGGTGATGATGTAGACTTCAAAACTATAGCTAAAAATACATCAGGTTTCTCAGGAGCTGATTTAGAGAATGTATTAAATGAAGCTGCATTGCTAGCTGCTAGAAGAGATAAAAAAGAAATCAATATGCAAGAAATTGAAGATGCAATGGTTAAGGTTACAATGGGACCTGAAAAGAAAACAAGAGTTAGAAGTGAACATGAAAACAAATTGGTTGCATACCATGAAGCAGGTCATGCAGTTGTAAGTAGATTTTTACCAACACAAGATGCAGTACATCAAATTTCAATTGTACCAAGAGGTATGGCTGGTGGATATACAATGTATAGACCAACAGAAGATAAATCATTTATGTCTAAATCTGAAATGCTTGAACAAATAGTTTCATTACTAGGTGGTAGAGTAGCAGAAAAATTAATATTAAATGATATATCAACAGGTGCAAGCAATGATATTGAAAGAGCTACAAAAATTGCAAGAAGTATGGTTACAAAATACGGAATGAGTGACAGAATAGGTGCAATAATGCTTGGAACAAACCAAGAAGAAGTATTCCTAGGAAGAGATTTTGCACAAGGAAAAGAATACTCAGAAGAAACAGCTGGAATTATAGATGAAGAAATAAAAGCAATTATAGACAACGCATACAAAACAGCAGAAAAAATACTAAAAGAAAACTTAGACAAACTTCATACAGTTGCAGGAGTGCTATTAGAAAAAGAAAAAATTGACGGCGAAGAATTTGATAAAATTTTTGCTGAATAGGGACAGGTTAGAAATATTTTAATTGCTTTTTGGACAAACTATGTTATAATGATTCAAACAAAACAAATAGGAGGTAATTTTATGCCAGATTTAAAAGGTACAAAAACAGAAAAAAATTTAATGGATGCTTTCACAGGAGAGTCAATGGCTAGAAATAAGTATACTTACTATGCAAGCAAAGCTAAAAAAGAAGGATATGAGCAAATAGCTGCAATATTCCAAGAAACAGCAGATAACGAAAAAGAACATGCTAAAATATGGTTTAAATTATTACACGATGGAGATGTTCCAACAACAGAACAAAATTTAAGTGATGCAGCAGCAGGTGAGAACTACGAATGGACAGATATGTATGACAGAATGGCTAAAGAAGCAAGAGAAGAAGGATTTGACAGAATAGCATATTTGTTTGAAGCAGTTGGACAAATTGAAAAAGAGCATGAAGAAAGATATAGAAAATTATTAGAAAACATGGAAGGTGGATTAGTATTCAGCAAAGATGGAGATGCAATATGGAAATGTAGAAATTGCGGACACATTGTTATAGGAAAACAACCACCAGAGGTATGTCCAGTATGTAATCATCCAAGAGCTTATTTTGAAGTTAAAGCTGAAAATTATTAGTAGATTTTTTGGGAGATTTTTTAGATGTTTTTGGGACACCTCCCAAAAACATCTTCAAGCAAAGGGAATTTTAGGTGACACTATTGGGGACGGGGACAGAATGTTTCATTTTGACACATTTTGTCCCCGTCCCTATATGTGTCAAGATGTTTTTTGGAGGTGTCCCAAAAAATCTTTTGGAGGTGTCCCAAAAAATCTTCCTCAAAATCTCTCAAAATTACGTTAACAAAAAATGGAAAAAGGGTTGCATTTTATGGAAAGTTGTGCTATAATTAAAAAAGGTACTTGAAAAAAGGCCGGAAACACGAAAGATAATAAATTTTGAGAAACAACATACAGCAGAAAAGATGTATGTTTTTTATATTTTATAAAAAATAGGAGGATGTAAAATAATGTTAAAATTTAAAATGTCATTATTATTCAAAAGCGCAAAATTTAAGGCTGCAGTTATTGTTTTAGTAATAGCTTCAATAATTGCTGGAATTGTTTATATTCCAAGAAATAAAGCTAGCCAAGTAAAAAGCGGTGTTAGTACACAATTAACAAGCAATCAAATAATCAGTCAAGCTGCTAAATTATTAGGAAAAGGATATGCACAAAAAGGAGACACTGGTTATGGATATGGTGTTAAAAATGATGCAGGTCTTTGGAGTAAAAAATGTGATAAATCTGCTTTATTACCTATAAGTGGATTCTCTTCACTTGACTGTACAGGTATGATTTATTACACATTAACAAGTTTAGGATGTGAAACAACAGGATTTTTATATAACAACCCAGTTCCTGTAAACCCATTCGACTGGTATACAAAAAGTGACAAAAAGAATGTTACAACAGGTACAACTGATTTAAAATTAACATATAACGGTGTAACTAGTGATATTAAAGTATTAAAAGCTAACGAAAAAGTTAGTGTAAGACCTTACTATCAAAAGGCAGACGGTACAGAAATTCCATCTGGATCAATTATCGTTTCAAGAGGTACAATTTTAGGATCTAACTATCATGATCACGCATGGATTTATATTGGTAACTTAAATACATCAGATGTAAAGGAAGTTGCTAAAATATTAGTAAATGAATATGGTGTAGATGCAAGCTTATTAGTAGATGGAGATATAAATGGTAAATTTACAATAAAGAAATTTACAAATAATAGTGGAAACACAGTTGATGTAATTCAAAGTACAACAGCTGGTTCAACACATTGGAGAATAGAATGTACTGCTGATAAAACAGGACATGGTGTATATATTAACAATGGTGACCCACGTACAGATGCTGAAAACATAGGTGGAAACAAGGTTGTTGGACCTGTATATGCATTCCAATTAGCAACTGTTCCAGCTATTACTGGAAAATATTCAGTTGAATTAGTAAAAGTTGATGAAAAAGGTAATACAATTACAACTAGTGAAGCTACATTTGATATTAATGGAAAAGCTACAAATACAGCAAAAGGTGTTTTAAACATAGCTTCAGGAAAGAAAATTGCAAATACTGACCAAAATGATACATATACAATTAAAGAAACAAAAGCTCCAGAAGGGTATAGAGCTTATGAAGGAACCATTTCTTTAAATGTTGGATTCCAAAAACAAGGAAATAAATATGTAATTGATAGTTCAAAAACTACATGTACAGCTCCTGGATTAACAGGAAAAGTATTTGAAGTATCACCTGACAATACAAAAATTACAGTTTATGTTTCAAATACAAAAAATCCAGATGAACCAAAAATCCACAAAGGTGTTAAAACTGTGGAAAATCAAGACTCTGGTTATATATATGAAGATTTAAATTCAGGAAAAACATATACTGAAGAACAACTTAATAATGTAATGCATAAATGGGTAATTGAAACATCTATTGAAGAAGGTATTGAAAATTACAAAAAATATGTAATAACAGATAAAGTTGATACAACTAAATTAGACTTTGCTGGATTAGATAAAGTAGTTGTTACTTTAGTAGATACTAAAGGAAACGAAAAAGCTTTAACAGCAAACAAAGACTATAAAGTTGAATATAAAGATGATGTTTTAAATGTAACATTTATTGAAAAAGATTTTGTAAGTGAAACAATAAAAAATGCTAAAGTTGGAAGTTTACAAGGATATAAATTTAGAGTAGTATTTAATACTACATTTAAAGTTGTAGATGGAAAATTAGCTGTTTTAAAAGACGCTGTTAAAAATGCAGAAAACAAAGCTACATTAACATATAACAATGGTGTTGATAGCGATAAACAATTAGAATCTGAAACACCAGAAGTACATACAGGTGCTGTATCAGTATTCAAATATGATGACGCAAATGGTAATGGAGTTCACGATAATGGTGAAAAAGCATTAGTTGGAGCTGAATTCAAAATTGCTGAATCAAAAGAAAATGCTGAAGCAGGTAAATTTGTAAAAGATGCTGAAGGTAAAGATTTAGTTGCTATTTCAAATGAACACGGTATTGCTACATTTACTGGATTAGAATTCGGTGGAGATGCGTCAACAAATGGTACAAAACAAGCTGATGGAACATTCAAATATGATTGGACAAAAGCTTCAAAAGATTACTACATTGTTGAAACAAAAGCTCCAAAAGGATATGTATTAATGTCTGAAGGAGTAAAAGTAATAGTAAGCAAAAATTCAACAGAATGTATAGATTTAACAGATAAAATGGAAGCATATGCTAACAGAGCTGTTAATGGAACATATAGTTTCACAATAACAAAGAAAGATGCTGAAACAACTAAAATAATAGAAGATGAAACAACAGTATTTGATATTAAAGTTTACTCAAAAGTAAACAATGATGGTACATTCAGTGATGAAAACTTAGTTAATATAGTTGATATAAATGGAAAAACAATCAATACAAAAAATATTCATGCTAAAACAAATGGTATAGTTAACCTTGGTAATATTTTAATTGGTGAAGGTGAAAGAACAGCAGGAACATATTATTTCGTAATTGAAGAAACACAAGCACCAGATGAATATACAGAAATTAACTATAGAGTTGTTGTTCCAGTTAAATTTGAATTAAAAGAAAATGAATATGTTGCAAAACATGATACAGAAAATAGCTATGCATTAGTAAAAAATGGTAAAAAAGAAGTTAAAAAATCATTAAAAGAAATGGCTACAAACAATAATCAATGCACAAGCACTGAACAAGTAGACGTTACAATTAATGTAAACGTTCCAAACAAACATAAATATTTTGATTTATCATTACGTAAGTTTATATCTGCAGTTAATGATGTTGCACCAGAAGTTTCAAGAGAACCACAAGTTGATGTTTCAAAATTAGCTTCAGGTGAATCTACAACTGCTACATATAATCATACTAAGGAAGTATTATTAGTAAATACAACAGATGTAGTTACATATACATTCCGTATGTATAATGAAGGTCAAATAGATGGATATGCATCAGAAATAGTTGATGATATTCCAGAAGGATTAGAATTCTTACCAGAAAATGAAACAAACAAAGCATATAAATGGGTAATGTATAAAGAAGCTTCAGAAGGTGAAAACTTAAAAACTATAGATGGAAAAACTTATGTTAAAACAGAAGTTGCAAGTGAAGCTGATATTATAGTAACAGATTACTTAAAAATGCAAAATGGTAAAGCTAACTTAATTAAAGCATTTAACGGAAAAACTTTAGATTATAAAGATGTTAAAGCTAACTTTAAAGTAGTTGAACCAACAACATCTGATAGAATATTAGTAAACCATTCACAAATTACAAAACATACAAATAGTAAAGGAACACCTATCGATGATAGAGATTCAACTCCAAATAAATGGATTGATAACGAAGATGATCAAGACTATGAAAATGTTAGAGTTAGATATTTTGATTTATCATTATTAAAATATGTTACAAAAGCTATTGTGTATGAAAATGGTACTAAGAAAGTAGTTGAAACTGGACATACAGGATATGAAAATCCAGAACCAGTAGTAAAAGTTGATTTACAAAAAGCAAACATTAAAAACGTAACAGTTAAATTTGAATACACAATCAAAATTACTAACGAAGGTGAAATTGAAGGTTATGCTCAAGAAATTTCAGATTATATTCCAGAAGGATTAAAATTTGATGCAGAAGACAACAAAGATTGGAAAGAAGTAGAAGGAAAAGTTGTAACAGATCAATTAAAAGATACATTATTACAACCAGGTGAATCTGCTGAAGTAACAATAATTCTTACATGGATTAACAATGAAAACAATATGGGTGTTAAAACAAACGTAGCTGAAATTAGCAAAGACTACAACAAATATGGAACACCAGACATAGATTCAACACCAAACAACAAAGTTCCTGGTGAAGATGATATAGATGATGCACCAGTAATGTTAACAGTTAGAACAGGTATGCCAAAACAATATATTGGCGCAATTTTCACAGTCCTTGTAATTGCTACAGCAGGATTTGTATTTATTAAAAAGAAAGTTATAGCATAATTTTATAATTCAATTTAAAGTTTTATAAAAGCCCAAAAAGAAAAGAGAGATTTTTAAAATCTCTCTTTTCTTTTTAAAAAATTAATGATATTATAGTATGGAATATCGTTAGGAGGTTATTAAAAAGTGGAAAAGATTATAAAAAATATTGCAGAGGAATTGGGCGTTAAAGAATCACAAGTTGAAAGTACAATTAAGCTTATTGATGAAGGCAACACAATTCCATTTATTGCGCGTTATAGAAAAGAGGTTACAGGTGGTCTTAGCGATGAGCAGTTACGTGATTTAGGTGATAGACTTACGTATTTACGTAATTTAGAAGCTAGAAAAGAAGAAGTTAAGAATTCAATTGAAGAACAAGGTAAATTAACAGATGAAATTGTTATAGCATTACAAAATGCTAAAATTTTAGCTGAAGTTGAAGATATATATAGACCATACAAGCAAAAGAAAAGAACAAGAGCAACTGTTGCTAAGGAAAAGGGATTAGAGCCTCTGGCACAAATAATTATCAATCAAGAGGAAAAGAAAGATATTTATGAAATTGCAAAAGAGTATAAAGATGCAGAAAAAGGTGTCGAAACTGTGGAAGAGGCAATAACAGGTGCAATGGATATTATTGCAGAAAATATTTCAGATGATGCATCTTATAGAAAAGAAATAAAAAGAATTTGTTATAGAGATGGCTTAATTGTAACAAAGGCATCAGATGCAGAGCAAAAATCTAGTTATGAAATGTATTATGATTTTAATGAAAAAGTTAGCAGAATTCCAAGTCATAGAATTTTAGCTATTAATAGAGGGGAAAAAGAAGAATTTATAAAGGTTAAAATTGAAAAGCCTGAAGAAAATATTATTGAATATTTGAAGAAAAATATTATTAAAGACCGTACAAGTCAATTTGCTCAAATATTAGAAGATACTATCACAGACAGCTTCAAAAGATTAATTGAACCATCAATTGATAGAGAAATTCGTTCTGATTTAACTGAAAAAGCTGATGAAAAAGCAATAAAAGTTTTTGGACAAAATGCTAAACAATTGTTATTAGGAGCACCTTTAAAGGGCCTTACAGTAATGGGCTTTGACCCAGCATACAGAACTGGTTGCAAAATTGCAGTGATTGATGAAACAGGTAAATTATTAGCAACTACAACGGTATACCCAACAGAGCCACAAAATGATGTTGAAGGTGCAAAAAAAGAATTAACAAAATTAATTCAAAAATTTGATATTAATATGATTGCAATTGGAAATGGAACAGCATCAAGAGAGTCTGAAAGCTTTGTTGCAGGGCTTATTTCTGAACTAAAAAAAGATGATTTATATTATGCAATTGTAAGTGAAGCAGGTGCATCTGTATATTCGGCATCTAAACTTGCAACAGAAGAATATCCAGATATAAATGTATCTTTAAGAGGTGCAATTTCAATAGCAAGACGTCTTCAAGATCCATTAGCAGAGCTTGTAAAAATAGATCCAAAAGCAATTGGTGTTGGTCAATATCAGCATGATGTCAATCAAAAAAGATTGGCTGAAAGTTTAACAGGAGTTGTTGAAGATGCAGTTAATAAAGTAGGTGTAGACGTAAACACAGCAACACCTTCATTGCTTTCATATGTTTCTGGAATTAATAAAACAATTGCAAACAATATTGTAAAATACAGAGATGAAAATGGAAAATTAAAAGAACGTAAAGAATTATTAAAAGTTCCTAAGTTAGGAAAAGTTGCATATGAACAATGTGCAGGATTTATACGTGTTTTTGATGGAAAAAATCCTCTTGAAATAACAGCTGTTCACCCTGAAAGTTATGAAGCAACAGAAAAATTATTAGATGAAATTGGATATAAAAAATCAGATTTATTAGATAAAGAAAAATTATCAGAAATAAAGAAAAAATTAGCAACTATAAATATTGCAAAAACAGCAAAAGAACTTGAAATTGGAGAGCTTACATTAAAAGATATTTGTGATGAGCTATCTAAACCAGGTAGAGATCCAAGAGATGAAATGCCAAAACCAATTTTAAGAAGTGATGTTTTAAAATTTGAAGATTTAAAAGAAGGAATGGTACTTACTGGAACTGTTAGAAATGTTATCGATTTTGGTGCATTTATCGATATAGGAGTTAAACATGATGGATTAGTACATATATCTGAAATGAGTGAGAAATTTGTAAAAAATCCTTCAGAAATCGTATCAGTTGGTGATATAGTAAAAGTTAAAGTTATTAAAATTGATCAAGAAAGACAAAAAGTTGGACTTAGTATGAAGATATAGCTCTTAAAATATAACATCAAAATATCAATTTGTATATACAAAAAATTATTGAACAAAGGAGAATTTATGTATGAATACTAGTAAAATAAAAAACATATGCATTATAATTCTATCTATAATATTGTTTGTGTATTTAGTATTATTTATTAATTCACTTACAAATCACGAAAAAGTCGGATTCTTTAATATTAGATTTTATATTATGCCCGCAGATTCAGTAGAAATGGGCTTAAACAAGGGAGATATGGTATTTGCTAAAACTATAAAACCCGAAAAAATTAAAGAAAATGATAAGGTATTATACAAAAAAGATGATGTTATTTATGTTGAAAAGGTTATTAGTGCAAGTAATAACAATGGAAAAGTGAACCTTGTAATTAATGAAAAAAATGAAGTTGAAAATGCACAAATAATTGGAAAAGTTATAGGTAAAGCATCAAGAATTGGAAATACTGCGTTATTCGTTCAAAGCCCACTAGGTACATTTAATATAATAATACTTGCAATTTGTATTATTGTAATTGTTAGAAAAATAATTGGAAAAACGGAGAATGATGCTAATGAAGAAGGATAATATTAATGAAAAAAATAAAAAAAGCGTATTAAGAAGGATAATAAATATAATTGAATATTCATTTATTGCAATTATAATTTTAGTAAATGTAATTTTGATAATAAAATCTGTAGTGAATCCAAGAAAAACACCATCACTATTTGGTAAAAAGTCATTCATAATTGTGTCTGGAAGTATGATTCCAACAATCAATATTGGTGATGTTGTAATATTAACAGAAAATGATAATCCAAATGTGTACGATATAATTGGTTTTAGAGACAATTCTTCAACAGTAATAGTTCATAGAGTTATAGATAAAAAAGAAATTGATGAACAAATAATGTTTCAAACTAAAGGTGACAACAATAATACAGCTGACATAGACTTAGTAAAACGTGAAGACATTGAAGGAAAATATCAAACTAAAATACCATATATTGGAAATGGGATAATGTTTTTATACAATAATTTCATAATTGTTGTTGTCATTATAGTAGTATTTTTGATAATTAAGTTTATGTTATAGATTTTTTGGGAGATTTTTTGGGACACCTCCAAAAAACATCTTCATATAGTTGGTTGCCCAATTTCAAGAATAATGTAACATAAAAAAACATATTAACACGCAGTGAAGTGCGCAGTTTGGCGCTCCAAAAAGACGTTCTCCACCCAAATCAAATCGCCAGCAAACAAACGAAGTATTAATATGTTTTTTTATGTTACATTATTCCTGAAATTGGGCTAGTATAAAATCAGATGTTTTTTGGAGGTGTCCCAAAAAATCTATTGAAAAACTATTGAAAAAAATGAGGATTCCATATATAATACAGTTATGAATTTGCGGGTTTCCGTAATTAATTTTGGGGAGGGCAAGTTATGGCTACAAGAGAAAAAAATTTTTGGATTTTATTAGTTTTTATATTATCAGGATTAGTTGTTGGAGGTCTGTTAGGAGAAATAGCTTCTAGAATAGATTTTCTATGGTGGCTTGCTTATGGGCAAAGCTTTGGATTAACCGAACCTATACAACTAGATTTAAGTGTAATAAAAATAACATTTGCACTTATGTTCAAAATAAATATGGCAAGTATTTTAGGAATGACATTGGCAATATTTATTTATAGAAAAGTGTAACTATAATCCAAATTAATATAATAAACTAGCAAATGTTTTCTGGGGCGGAAAGGAAGTATATGACAATAAAAATTAAACAATTACCAGAAACAGAAAGACCATATGAAAAATTGGAATTACATGGAGAAAAAATGTTATCAAATGCCGAGTTATTGGCAATAATAATTAAGAGCGGAACTAAAGAGAATACATCTGTAGAACTTGCAAATAAAATATTAATGATGGGTAGCAATAATATTGAAAATCATAATTCAAATAATGTTGTAAATAAAAACATGAAAGAAGATGATAGTCTACTTCAATATTTGCAAAATGTTTCGATTGAGGAACTTATGAAAATCAAGGGGATTGGGAAAGTTAAGGCTATACAGATTAAAGCAGTTTGCGAATTAGCTAGAAGAATGTCTACACCAACCAATAAAAAGAGAATAAAAGTTACATGTTCACAAGATGCTGCTGAATTACTAATGGACGAGCTAAGGTTTGAAAAAGTAGAATATGCAAAGCTTTTATTACTTAATAGTAAAAACTATGTAATAAAAATTGTTGATGTTTCAAAAGGTGGAACTAATTCTGCTATTGTAGAGCCAAAAGAAATTTTGCAAGAAGCAATAAAATCTTCATCTCCAAGAATGATTTTAGTACATAATCATCCAAGTGGAGATTCTACTCCAAGTGTAGCTGATATAGAAATGACACGTAGATTGTATTCAGCTGCTAATATTGTAGGTGTTCAGTTACTTGATCATATTGTTATAGGGGACAGATGTTATACAAGTATTTTTTCAAGAGAAAGGATTGTGGAAAATTAAATATGGCAAGAAAGTCTAGATTAAAAAGAATGTTCGGATTAACTTCAAAAGATATTGGTATAGATTTAGGAACTGCTAATTTATTGGTAACATTGAAAGGCAGAGGAATAGTATTAAAGGAACCTTCAGTTGTTGCAATTGATAAGAAAAATGGTAATATTTTGGCAACAGGTTTTGAAGCAAAAGAAATGTTAGGTAGAACACCTACAGAAATAAAAGCGGTTAGACCTTTAAAAGATGGTGTTATTGCAGATTTTTCCGCAACACAATTAATGTTAAAAAATATCATGACAAAGGTTTGTAAAAGATATAATGTTGGAAAACCAAGAGTTGTAGTTGGTGTTCCTTCTGGAATAACTGAGGTTGAGGAAAGAGCAGTTGAAGAATCTGTTATATATGCTGGTGCAAAAGAGGTATATTTAATTGAAGAACCAATGGCTGCTGCTATAGGTGCAAATATGGATGTGGCTGAGCCTAGTGGAAATATAATTGTTGATATAGGTGGAGGTACAACAGAAGTTGCGGTTATTTCATTAGGAGGAATAGTTGTTAGCAATTCAATTAGAGTTGCTGGTGATGAACTAGATGAAGATATAGTAAATTATGTAAAAAGAGAAATGAATGTTGCTATAGGTGAAACTACAGCAGAGGAAATAAAAATTGAAATTGGATGTGCATTACCATTGATGGCAGAGATGACAAAGGAAGTTAAAGGAAGAGATTTGGCTACCGGACTTCCAAGAACTATTTATATTACTTCATTACAAGTGCAAGAGGCAATGCAAGAATCAATTACAAAAATAGTAGATATTGTAAAACAAACATTAGAAAAAACACCACCTGAACTTGCATCAGATATTATGGAAAAAGGAATTGTTTTGGCTGGTGGAGGAGCACTAATACAAAATATGGACAAGCTTATAAGCCATGCAACAGGAATGCCAGTTTTAGTTGCAGATAGTCCACTTGATTGCGTAGCAATTGGTGCTGCAAAAACGCTAGAAGATTTGGAAAAATTAAAGCCAGTATTAATAAACTCAAGAAAAAGACAGTAGATGATTTTAAAAGTTGACAAAATTGATTTTATATCAATTTTGTCATTTTAAGATTAGAAAACGAGGTGATTAGTTATAATGCAAAATAGCAACAATAAGAAGAACAGTATAATTGGGGTTGTAATTACTGTTTTGATATTAATTTTTTTGGTTGTTGTTTCTAATATAAAAATCCAAAAATGGTCTGAACTTGCAAAACCATTCACATCTGTTGCTAATGGAGTTCAAAGCGGATTTATATACTTAAAAAATAAAATTTCTGGCAATGATTCATTTTTTGTTGATGTTGATAATTTGAAAAATGAAAATAGTGAACTAAAAAAAGAAAATAAAGAACTTCAACAAAAATTAAGAGAATTTGAAATTTTAAAAGCAGAAAATTCAACTTTAAAAGAATATATGAATTTAACGGAAAAGTATTCAGAATATAAAGCACTACCTGGCTATGTAATTCAAAGAGATATTAGTAATTACAGCAAAGTGATTATTATAAATGTTGGAGAAAAAGATGGAGTTAAGGTAAATATGCCTGTTATTTCAGAAAAAGGTTTAGTTGGATATGTTATTTCAGTAACAGATAATACTGCTAAAGTTCAAACAATAATAGATACTTCAAGTACTGTTAGTAGTGCGATTGTGAGTACTAGAGATAGTATTATAACAAGAGGAATAATTGGAGCAAACAGGGAATTGAAAGCAACATTTATTCCAACAAATGCAACAGTGTTAGAAGGAGAAAATATAGAAACCTCTGGAATTGGTGGAATTTATCCTAAAGGAATTCATATAGGAACAATAAAAAAAGTAGTTGAGACAAAAAATATAACTGATAGATATGCAATTATTGAAACTGCAGTTGATTTTGAAAAATTAGAAACAGTTTTAGTAATTACTAATTAAAAGCATTGAAATATAAAGAAAGGAGAAATAATGATAAAAAAAATATTAAGTGTATTAGCAATTATTTTAACTTTTTTTATAATTTATTTTGCACAAATAAATTTTTTCTCCTGGTTTAATATTGCAGGAATAAAGCCAAATTTGTTTGTGATTTTAATATTATTTATACGGATTATTTATGAATAAAAAATTGGCTACAATTTGTGGAGTTGTTTTAGGAATATATTTAGATATATTAACGAGTAAACAAGTTGGAATTTCAGCAGTTTTATTTGCAATTATAGGATATATAGCTGGATTTTTAGATAAAAGTTTTTCTAAAGAAAGCAAAATTACAATAATCTTAATGGTTATAGGTTCAACATTTGCTTATGAGACAGTTTTATATGTGTATACAATTGTTTCAAACAATGTTCCTTTAGATGTATTAGGATTTGCTAAAATTTTACTAATAGAGTTATTATTTAATGGATTATTAACAATAATTTTATATCCTATAATTAGAGATTTAGGTAATATTTCTGAAAGAATTTTTAAGGAAAATAAATTGAAACCTGGGTATTTTCTGAATCCATAAATAATTATTTTACAAGAAGGGAGGGGTTTAAAAGTTGGATGATATAGAAGAGAAGAAATCAAGAGCTAAATTCAATATTCTTTCGTTGCTTGTTTATGTTGTTGGTGCTATTTTATTAATCCAACTTTTTAATCTTCAAATTATAAAAGGACAAGAGTATAGAGAACAATCAAATACAAGACTAACAAGAGAATCAGTATTACAAGCTGCAAGGGGAAATATATTAGACAGAACTGGAAATCCTATTGTTTCAAATACCATGGGTTTCAGATTAGATTTATATAAAACAAAGGTCGATAGCAATACTTTAAATGAATCTATTTTGAAAATTGTTCACATTCTTGAACAAAATGGGGATAACTATAAAGATAATTTGCCAATAACAGTTGAGCCATTTGCATTTACATCACAAGATGAAGAATATTTGAAAAACTGGAAAAAAAATAATAGATTAAAAGAAGATGCATCAGCTGAAACTTGTTTTTATGAATTAAAAGAAAGATATGGAATTCAAAGTGAAAATATATCAGATATAAGAAAAATAATGACAATAAGATATGAAATTGCTCAAAATGGATATAGCAATACTAGAGCTGTAACTTTATGTGATTCTGTAAGCAGAGAAAGCGCAATGCAAATAAGCGAAAGAAATTCTGAATTTGCTGGTGCAGATATTGCAACTGTTCCTGTTGTATATTATAACAATGGTAGTATGGCTTCACATATTGTAGGAACTGTAAGAAAAATTTCAAGCGAGGAATTAGCTGCTAATCAAGATGAGTATGATATGAATGATATTATAGGAAAAACAGGAATACAATATGTTTTTGAAAAATGGCTTAAGGGAACCAATGGAATAAGACAAATAGATATGGATATTGAAGGTACTGTAACAGGTGAATATATAGAAGAAGAAGCAATTGCTGGTTGCGATGTTGTACTTACTATAGATTCTAATATTCAGAAGGTTGCTGAAAAGGCGCTGAAAGACAATATAATTAAAATTTCAACAGGTGGATTTTACGAAAAGAGTAATGCAAATGCAGGTGCTGTTGTTGTAATGAATGTGAAAACTGGTGAAATACTTGCAATGGCTAGTTATCCTGATTATGAACCTCAGTTGTTTGTAAATGGAATTAGTAATGAAAAGTATCAGGAATATAATAAGGTTTCAGCATTGTTTAACAGAGCAATAAGTGGAGCATATGCACCAGGCTCAATTTTTAAAATGGTAACTGCAATTGCTGGATTAGAAACTGGTGTAATTAATAAAAATACTACAATTAATGATACAGGAGTATATCCGCATGCACATAAACCTGTTTGTTGGTATTATACTGAATATGGAAGAGGTCATGGCGTAATAAATGTTGTTCAAGCTATTAAGTATTCGTGTAACTATTTCTTCTATGAAGTTGGGAATAGAATTGGTATAGATACACTTGAAAAATATGCAAAATATTTTGGATTAGGTGAAAAAACAGGTGTTGAATTACCAAGTGAAGCTTCACGGAAAAAATGCAAGCAGAACTAGAGCTGAAGAAGAAAATAGAACATGGTATTTGGGTGAGACACTTTCAGCTGCAATTGGACAAAGTTATAATAATTTTACACCTATTCAAATGGCGAAGTACATTAGTATGCTAGCAAATGGAGGATCAGATATAGATGTTAGTGTTGTAAAAACTGTTATAGATTGTAATGGTAATGAAAAATCTAAAGAAGAAATTGATGAATTAGTAAGTGAAAAACTTAATATTTCAAATGATAATAAAGAAAAATTGAATATCTCTGAATCAAATTTAAAAACTGTTTTGGAAGGAATGAGAGGCGTTACAAGTGAAGGTGGTACTGCATATTCAACATTTGCTGGATTTAATGTGGAAGTTGCAGGTAAAACTGGTACAGCACAAGCAGGAAATAAAACAAATGGATGGTTTGCAGGGTTTGCTCCATACAACAATCCTGAAATAGCAGTTGTAGTCGTTGTAGAAAATGCTTCATCAGGAGGGTTTACTGCAGAGGTTGCAAGAGATATTTTTGCTGAATATTTTGGAATGAATTTAACAGAAGTTTCAGAATCACAAGAAGCAATACCTAGTGTACAAATGAATAGATAAAGATAAATGGAATAATAAGAGATGAGTAAAGCATAACAAGAATAGCGGAGGATTGATTTTCTATGATTAATGGAATTGGTTTTAATTTAAGAAGAAGACAAATAGTAATTAGGGTAGATGAGGATGTTGATGCAAGAGTTGTTGCATTTACATTGAAAAAGAAAATGGGAGAGCTTAAAAAGTTATATAAAGATATAGAACCTAGAATTTATATTACAGGTAAAAGCTTCAAATTAAGGGAAAGAGAAGAAATACAAAAAGTGTTTGCTAAATATTTTGAATCTGAAGTTAAATTTGATGGCTCTAAAATGTTAGGATTATATGGAATTAGAAAACCATTTAATAGAGAAATTGCAACATCAGAAACTAAATTTGTACGTAGTTCACTAAGGTCAGGACAAAAGGCGGAGTATGAAGGAAGTATAGTTGTTTTAGGTGATGTTAATGGTGGTGCAGAAGTAATTGCAGGAGAAAATGTAGTGGTTCTTGGATGCATTAGAGGAATGGTTCATGCAGGTGCCAAAGGCAATAAAGAGGCCATCATTACTGCAGGTAGTATAGAAGCTACTCAAATTCGTATTTCTAATGTTGTTAAGGAATGCGAGAGAGAGGATTTTGATGACAGTGTGATAAAAACTAATGCGTACATAGGAGATGATAATGAGATTATTTTAGAATAGGACAATTGGGGACGGGGTAAAAAATGGACAAAATGTCTGATTTTTACCCCGTCCCCAAAAAACTGAACAAGACATTTATCATGACAGTAATAGCAATATTAGTGCTAGAAATAAGAATGAGTCTTGTATTTTTTCTTCGTATAAAAACAAAAGAATGCAGATTATTAATATATCGTCAAAATATAATTTTAGGCCAAATAGTTCAATTATTTGGTCTGATTGTTGTAAATCTAGGTTATACATTTTTTTTATCACCACCCAGGTTCATATCCAGTGGATTGATTGCTTGAAATACTTTTTCCATTTTCATTAGTTGGATATATTGATCTACTTTACTTTGCCTGCTTTTTTTGAGATAAGGTTTTAAGGATAAAAGTAAGTTTGTTCTTGATTCATTTTCTTTGTCATTATTGATAGAGTTCATAATGTTTTGGATTTTAAAGATTGTGTTTATATCAATGTTGGGGGTGGAATCATTTGAATTTTGCGTCATATTATTTAATATGTTTTTAACATTGTCTGGCATTTGTTGTCCGTTCATCATTTTTGATATATTTTCCATCATTTCGTTCATGTTTATATTGTTACCGGAATTCGCACTCTGATCTTTGCCTGAATTTGGCCTAAAATTACCAGAATAGTTATTATTCATAGTTCTATTCAAAAATATTCCCTCCATTCCATTAACTTAATTTTACTATTAAAATATATTCAACTTCTACTGAAAAGTTGCAACTAAAAGTTATATTTATAAATTATTGTATAAGAAGGTTTAAAAAATTATAGCAAAAATACTACAATATATTGTAATTTTGCTAAATATAAGATAAAATACTGTAAAGAAATTGTATTTAAAAGATATAAAAAAATATAAAATAAAAAAATATATCACAATAAGTAAAAAACTTTTTTCAATTGACTTATTAAAAACGACAAAAAAATTAATTTGCTTGTACTAAAATATCAATCAAGAAAAAAGTGTAGAGGTGGTAAGGATGTTTCAAAATATAAAAAGGGATTTCAATAAGAAAGAAAGTCAAGTTGAGGATGTTAAAATGTTTAAGTTTGAGCAGGTCAAAGAAATATTTAAAAAGTTCTTTGAAAAGAAAAATATATTGTTATATATAGTTTCTTTAATGCTTTCAATGGTAAGTTTTGGTGGAAATAGTGCACTTGGACTAGCACCATTTGCATTAGCAATTGTAGCAGCTACTTTAAGTAATCGCATTCCAATAGGAATAGTATATATATTATCTTGCATAGGTACATTTGTTGGATTTGGAGCTAATGGATTGTTAAATTATTTTATTACATCTTTAGTTTTTTTCGCTAGCTTATATATTTTTAAAACTAAGATTCAAGATGAATCAAATGAAAGAAGAAAAGTTGGAAAGAACATTATAATTTCAACACTTATAGTACAAATTGTTCCACTCGCTTTTGGTACATTTTATTTATATGATTTATTAATTGGAATTATGCAAGCAATTGTTACTTATATTTTCTACAAAATATTTGTAAATTCTATTACAGTAATACGTGATCACGGATATAAATCTGTTTTTTCAGTTGAAGAGGTGATGGGCGCATGCATGATGCTTGCAATTGCTTTTTCAGCATTAACGCCAATTCATGTGTTTAATTTTTCAGTAAAAAATATTTTATGCATATTAGTTGTTTTGATATTAGGGTGGAAAAATGGAATGCTTGTTGGAGCAACAGGTGGAATAACAACAGGAATTGTATTAGGAATAGTGGATGTTGGTGATCCAATAATGATTGCTGCTTTTGCAATTTGTGGTCTTCTTGCCGGTCTATTCAGCAGATTTGGAAAACCGGGAGTAATAATTGGTTTTGTTTTGGGAAATACAATTCTTACATATGTATCTAATGGAAATATTGTACCAATCATTGTATTCCAAGAAATACTAATTGCTTCTTTAGGATTACTATTTTTGCCTAAAAAAGTTGAATTCAAAATTGATGATATATTAAGTGGTGCAACATTGTTGCCAGAAACTACATCAAGAACATTGGAAGGAAGTAAAGAAACGATTAGAAAATTAACTAATATTTCTGAAACAATATCAGAAATAGCAAAAAGTTATACAGAAACAGCTGCAACAGTAGTTGATGATGAGTTGACTAAAATTGAAAAAGAGAATGAAGAAATTTTTGTTAAAGAATTATATACAAATATTGAAGGAATGGAAGAAAACATCTTATATGAAGAGATTTCTTCTTCAGACGAGATTGTTTCGGACTTATTTAAGGTATTGTTAATAAATTCAAGAGTAACAAAAAAACAATTATTAGAAGTATTTGAAAATCATAATAATTATATTGTTGGTTTTAGCAGTGAAAATGATTCGAATACAAATCAAAACATAGAAAATGATATTTCTGTAATGCTTAAGAAAATAAATTATTCTTATAAAATGAGTAAAATTAATTTTAGATACAAAAAGAAAATTGAAGAAAATAAAAAGAATGTATCTGAACAATTACAAGGAGTTTCTGATATTATTTCAGAATTGGCTGATAACATAGAAGAAAACAGTGATAATAAAGAATATCAAAAAGAAAAAGAACAAATAATTCAATTATTAAGACAAAAACAAATTAAAATAAAAGATATTATAATTAAAAAAGAAGAATCTGGAAGATTTAAAATAATAGTGTATACAAATAATTGCCAAGATATAAATGGTGATGAATGTGATGTAAAAACGATAGGACAAGTTATTGCCAGAGTGTTGAACGAAAAGTTAACTTTAAGCAATCAATCTTGTGGATTAAGAAAAGGCGAAGATGAATGTATTTTTACATATATGTCTAAAGATAAGCATAAACTTCAAATTGGGATTGCAAAGGCAACTAAAGATGGTTCTCCAGTTTCAGGAGATACAAGCATACAAACCAAGTTAGATGACGGAAAATACTTGCTAGCTATAAGTGATGGTATGGGTTCTGGACCCGAAGCTAGAAAGAGTAGCAAAATTGCTATAAAAATGCTTGAAAGACTGCTTACATCAGGATTTAGTAAAGATAAATCAATTAAACTTATAAATTCAAGTTTGGCTGCAAATATGCAAGATGAAGATATGTATGCAACATTGGATATTGCTATTTTAGATTTATTTTCAGAAAACATGGAATTTGTAAAAAATGGAGCATGTCCAACATATGTAAAGAGAAATAAAGATGTTCAAATACTTAATTCAATTTCAATACCAACAGGAATCTTAGAAAATATTGATTTGGCAGTATATGATAAAGATATTCAAAGTGGTGATATAATTGTTATGTGTTCTGATGGAATTATAGAATCAAATTCAGAATATAAGAATAAAGAATTATGGCTTAAATATTTGCTGGAAGAAATGAATAATGAAGATGTACAAAAAATTGCAGATATTATTATTTCAGAGGCGATTGATAATGACTATGGAAAAGAAAAAGATGATATGACTGTAATTGTTGCAAAGGTTTGTTAGTTTTACTAACGACCTTTTTTTATTTAAAAAAATTGTTTACAAAAAAAATGAATTCTGTTATAATTTTAAAAGAATAAAATGAGGTGATTTAATGAATCAGATATTAAGTACAAATGATAAAAGCGGTAATTCAATACTTGGTTTGAAGCCAATTGTAAGATTTTTTGCCATAATTGTAATTATAGTATCTTTAATCTTTATAGGACAAGCTGGATATAAGTTATACGGAAGTTTGAAACATCAAAATGAATATCCTAGAGCATCGATAGAAGCGGAACAGTTTGGAAGCGTAATCAATTTGAAGTTTAAAGATGATGTTGTTATAAGCAGAATAGAATATGCTTGGGGAGATGCAAATGCTACAGCATTAAAAGGAATAGGCAAAAAAGAAAAAGAGATAGAAATAGATGTTCCTCAAGGAGAGAATATTCTAAATGTTTCTGTAATTGATGTTGATGGAAATAGGACGAAATTTAAAGGATTCAAAGTAACATTTTCAGCTGATGATGTTGTAAATGATAAAGACAGAATTCAACCTGTAATAAGCATTGAAAAGAGTGTTGCGTCTAAGAAAATTGTAATAACAGCAAAAGATAATAAAGAATTAGATTATATTTCATATAATTGGGAAGGGGAACAACCAACAGTAGTAAAAGCATCAGATGAAAATAAAACTATTATTACAGAAGAAGTTGCTGTTAAAAAAGGAACGAAAGTGCTTAATGTTAAAGCAGCAGATAAGGCTGGAAATGAAGCAACTAAAAATTTAACAGTAATAGGATCAGAAGGACCAAAAGTAAGTGCAAGTATTAAAGATTCAAGTTTCGCTATTAAAGTTACAAGCGAAAATGGAATCACTAAGATTTTATATACACATAATGGAGAAGAACACAAAGTTGAAAATATACCAGCTAATTCAAAAGAATTCGAGTTTAGAGTTCCATTAAAAGATGGTGAAAATTACTTAAAAATTAATGCTTATGAAGATGAAATAATGACAGAATATAAATGCAAAAAAACAAAATAAAATAGGAGAAACTAATGATACAGGAAATTTATATTATTGATGAAGATGAAAGTTTATATAATAGTATAAAAGTGCTTTTTAAAGAAGAGTATGCCTTTAGATTTAGAAGGATTAAAGAGCAAGAATTAAGTATTGCATTACACAATATTCCTTCATTGATAATTATACATGAGGATACATTAAAGAGTGATGTTGTTCAAATATGTAAAAACATACGTGAAGACGAAGATAATAGAATAACTCCAATTATTGTTATATCTTCCAATATTGAGCATCAACATAGAGTTGACATTTTACAAGCATCAGTTGAACATTATATAAAAAAGCCTATTGATGAAGAATATTTGTATTATACAATAGTTAATATTATAAAACTACTAGATATGAATCGTACAGTTAGCCCATTAACTGGGCTTCCTGGAAACGTTCAAATTCAGGCTGAAATGAAAAAAAGACTGATGAACAAAGAAAAGTTTACAATGCTATATTTAGACTTAGACAATTTTAAAGCATATAATGATATTTATGGATTTGTTAAAGGCGATGAAATAATACAATTTACAGGAAAAACCATAATAAAAAATGTTCACGAAATAGATCCGGATAATGGATTTGTTGGACATATTGGTGGAGATGATTTTATTGCAATAATATCAAATGACAAGTATGAAAAACTTTGTCAAAATATTATTTTAGATTTTGATTATAATATTTTAGATTATTTTTATGAAGAACACATAAAATCAGGGTTTATAGAAGTAGAAAACAGAAAAGGTACAATAGAGCAATTTCCACTTACATCAATTTCAATAGGAGTTGTTGAGGTTGATAGTAATAAGTTTAACAATATTCTGGAAATTGGTGAAATAGGTGCACAGGTAAAGCATATGGCAAAAACTATTCAAGGAAGCACATATGTTGTTAATAGAAGAAATAACTAAAGGACAATTGGGGACGTGTCCCAATTGTCCCTTTTGGTACAATTAGGGACACGTTAGAAAGAAGGATAAATAGAATTATGAAAATTAATATTGTTATGGTAGAACCAGAAATACCTCAAAATACAGGAAACATTGCAAGAACTTGCGCAGCAATAGGAGCAAAGTTACATTTAGTTAAACCTTTAGGTTTTGATATATCAGATAAATACTTAAAAAGGGCAGGATTAGATTATTGGGATAAATTAGAAATTGAAGAACATGAATCGTTAAAGGAATTCTTAGAAAAGTATCCAGTTAAAGAGAATATGTTTATGGCTACAACAAAAGCTAAGCATTGTTATTCTGATGTTGACTATTCTAAATATGATGAAGTATTTATTTTATTTGGAAAAGAAACAAAAGGATTGCCAGAAGATTTGCTATTAGCTCATTTGGATAATACAATTAGAATTCCAATGAGAGAGACTTTGCGTTCTTTGAACTTATCTAATTCTGTTGCTATTATAGTATATGAAGTTCTAAGACAAGACCAGTTTAGAGGACTTGAAGAAATAAGTCAATATTTTTAGTAGAGTTTTTGGGACACCTCCAAAAA
>NWBM01000001.1:0-28102 GCA_002633185.1 Lachnospiraceae bacterium Phil5 | reverse complement strand
TTTGGAGGTGTCCCAAAAAATTTCAAAAAATTTTAAAAAAACTATTGCATTTTATAAAACGTTATATTACAATTCAATTAAAGGTGGAGCGAAGTGGAGCAAAGTGGAACCAAAAGTTAGTGAGGTGTCATAAAGTGCTAATAGGTGAATATGAACATACTCTGGATGTTAAAGGTAGATTAATTATGCCGGCTAAGTTAAGAGAAGATATCGGCGAAAATTTCATAGTAACAAAAGGCTTAGATGGCTGTTTATTTGGGTTTTCAAAAACAGAGTGGGCTAACTTTGAAGAAAAATTAAAATCGCTTCCATTAACAAATAAAAATGCGAGAGACTTTGTAAGATTTTTCCTTTCAGGTGCAATTGAATGCGAAATTGATAAACAAGGTAGATTTCTAATAGCAAGTAATTTAAGAGAGTATGCTGAATTGGAAAAAGAAGTTGTAATAATAGGTGTAGGAACTCGTATTGAATTCTGGGACAAGTCTAAATGGAAAAAATATAACAGCAGTGAAAATGTTTCAGCAGACGAAATAGCAGAAAACATGACAATGCTTGGTATATAACTTGCAAAAGTTTATATAAACACACTAAAGATTAATTTTTAAGATACAAAAGATAAAATTTTAAGAAACAAAAGAAAAAATTTAAAAAGTACAAAAGACAAATTTTTAAAGATAATTCAAAAGACAAAATATGAATTATACGAAAGAAAATAACGAAGTTTACAAATGAAATTTTAATTTCTAAAGATAAGTTTTTAGTTTACGAAGTAATACATATGATAAGTATGTAAGAAACAAAAGATGATATGCTTCTATGCTAAATAATCTAAAATGCTAGTAATATCAATAGAAAACCAAAGACGAATAATTAAGAAAAATAGCATTTAGGTTGGTATTTTTTATAATACCAACTTCTTATGCTATTTATCGCGTTTAGAAAAATTAAAATTTTACTTGAATTGGAGTGGATTTTTGTGTTAGAATTTAAGCATAATCCCGTATTATTAAAAGAATGTATTGATGGTTTAGATATAAAACCTGATGGAATATATGTTGATGGAACTTTAGGAGGAGCAGGACATAGCAGGGTAATTGCAAGTAAGCTATCAAAAAATGGTATGCTTATTGGTATAGACAGAGATACAGATGCACTTAATGCAGCTAAAGAAAATTTGAAACAATATTCTAATATACAGTATGTTCACGATAATCATGATAATATAAAAAATATTTTAGAAAAACTAGAAATACAAGCAGTTGATGGAATTCTACTAGATTTAGGAGTTTCTTCATTTCAGTTAGATGAAAAATCAAGAGGTTTCAGCTATATAGGTGATAACGAGCTTGACATGAGAATGGATAAAACTCAAGAATTAACAGCTAAAACAGTTGTTAATACATATAGTGAAGAACAACTTGCTAAAATTATTTTTGAATATGGTGAAGAAAAATTTTCTAGAAACATTGCGAAAAATATTTGTATTTATAGACAAGATAAGGAAATAGAAACAACAAGTGAATTAGTTAAAATAATAGAAAAATCTATTCCAAAGGCAAAACAAAAAGACGGACATCCGGCAAAACGTACATTTCAAGCTATAAGAATAGAGGTTAATAACGAGCTACAACCACTATATAATACTATAAGAGATTGTATAGATTGCTTAAAACCAGATGGTAGATTGTGTGTTATTACATTTCATTCACTAGAAGATAGAACAGTAAAACAGGCATACATAGATGCTGCAGGGAAATGTACATGCCCTCCAGGATTACCATATTGTGTATGTAATTATAAATCTTATGGAAAAATTGTTAATAAAAAGCCAATAATTGCTTCAAAACAAGAATTGGAGGAAAACTCAAGATCTCAAAGTGCTAAACTTAGAATTTTTGAAAAAAGCGAGGTGAAATAATTAATGGTAGATAGGTTTTATGGTTATCAATATGATACCAATCCTAGAAAACTTAGCCCAGAAAACACTCAAATAAGAAACAGATATTCAAGAAATGGTAACCAAGATTCAAATGATTATGAATCAAAGCCACGTGCGACAAGAAGAAAAAGAGAACAAATAATTGAAGAGGAAGAAGAAACATATCTGTTTGAGACATCTAAAAGAAGACAAGAGCTTAAACAAAAAAGTCAATCTAACAACAATAATGTTAGATCAGATAATAGTGCAAAAATGAAAAGCAAAATGGATGTTAATAGAGATAATGAAGTAGCTAAGGTTTCTAAATCAAATATAAAACCAAAATTGAAAATTGTAATGTTACTAATTGCAGGCTTTTCAGTACTATTTGCTATTAGTTATCAAAACTCGTTAATTAGTGAAAGCTTTAATAAAAAGGAACAATACAAAAAAGAGGTAGAGGCATTAAGTAAAACAAATCAACAAATGGAAGTAAACATTGAAAACAGCTTAAACTTAAACAATATTGAACAAGTTGCAAAAGAAAAAATTGGAATGCAAAAGTTAAGCAATAATCAAAAAATATATGTAAAATTACCTAAACAAGACTATGTTGCACCAGCAGCTGAACAAGTTATAATTGAAGAAGACACAGGTCTATGGGGCAGAATAGTTAAGGGATTTACTAAAGTATTAAATTAAAAGCACAAATTTCGATAATGAAAATTTGTGCTTTTTATTTTTTATAAATTATTTTAGTTTTTCCATACTCCATTTTTGTATTCTTTATAATAGTCAATATGTCTTCTTGCAAGTAAAAGTTTTCTTTTTAAATCTGTGTCTTTTTTATATTTTAAAGGATTTACAACTTGTTTTTTCCATAATGATAAAGCCTTATTTTTAAATATTTCATTTGTAACGTATTTTTTTACAACTCCTTTTGGAACAAATGATAGAAGAATTTCTTCATCAATTATTTTGAAATCCATTTCTTTATTATAAATCAAATCATCTGCAAGTACTTTTACTAAGTTGTATCCAGCAGCTGCAATGTAATAGCTGCATCTTCCTTGGCGAGCGTTAATTTCAAGCACTTTGAATTTTTTATCTCTATAATCATATTTCATATCAAATTCTGCAAAGCCTTGGTATCCTATGTTTTCCATGAATGTTTTTATTGTGCTTATCATTTCTGCATTTTCACCATATTGATTAAATCCATTAATTAAAACTGCAGCGTTTCCAACCATTGTTTTTGAATGTTCTTGTAATCCAATTTGTGCAAAGGAAATTAATTTAACTTTTTTATCTTTTCCGCAATATACAACTGCATCAAATAGATAGCTATCATCGCCTGGGATAAATTCTTGCAATATTAATGTGTCTTTATAGCCATTTTCAACAATTTTATTTACTGTTTCTGTTAATGCTTCAAATGTTTCAACTTTATATATTTTATTTTTACCTTCGAAACTAATATGATTGTATTCTATAACATTACTTGGTTTTACGATTACAGGATATGTGAAATTATCCTCTATTTTTGAAGGATTACTGCAATCATAGTAAATTGTTTTTGGAAAGTCTAATACAGAATTTTCATATGTTTTATAAAATGTTTCTTTCATTATTAAACTGTTTATTATATCAATACTTGGGTAGTTATAAACATATTGTTCATTAATCTTGTCTTTGTTTTTGCTGATAAATGCAGCATAAGTTTCATTTGAACTTATTAACAATATTTTTTTACCTATATGATTTTTTCTAAATTCTTCAAGAGCGTTTAAAAAACCGTCCTCAGTCCAGATTTTATCATCATAAATTACATTTAATATGTTTGTATATTTTGTATATATCATAGGGGTTTTGCCTAGCAAATTAGCTTTTTTATTATATGCTTCATGATAGCATCTAGCCATATAATAGGCATTTGCATCAGTTCCCGCAATTAAAATTTCAAAGTCTGTTTTCTCAGAGTCCATTTAAATAAATCCTCCTATTTGTTAATTAATATTTGATTTCAGTTAATTTTTCATTTTCTTTATATACTCTTGGAACTCGTGTTGTTATTCCTGTAAATAAGGTATAACTGCTAATTCCACACTCTGTAGCAACCTTTTTTACTGGTAATAAATTGTTATCTATAATAATTACTTTATCACCCATTTTTACATTTTTATCAACTTCAACAGAAATCATGTCCATACATACTTCGCCAACTACGTTGTAAATTTTGTTATTTATAGCAACATGTTTAATATTTTTTGGGATACCATCTGCATAACCAATAGCAACTGTTGCAATTTTTGTGTTTTTGTTTGCAATAAATTCTGCTCCATATCCAACAAAATCATTTATACAGATGTCTTTTAAGTCGATTACTTCACTGCATAAAGATATTGAAGTGTTTAGTTTTAGGCTGTTTGTTGTAGTTGTTTCACTTATTTGCAATTTTTTTCTTTTTTGAGAATTTTTGAATTCACGTAACTTAGCACGTAAACCTGATGGTTTAGGCATGTTTTGAGCCATTCCATACATTACAATTCCAAGTCTTGTACCATTACAGAATGGAATTTTAGGATGATTTACTAAACTTAAGGATCTGTTCATATGAACAATTGGAATTTGATTTAAATCTGTATTTTTAGTAATTTGTTTAAATTTTTCAAGTTGATCATCCCAGTGCTTGTCATTTATTCCACTTGTTGCAAAATGTGAAAATACACCTTCTAAAATTAAATTAGGATTTTGCTTACAATTTTCCACAATATAGTCAAAATCTGTGGAATTTGTAACACCTAAGCGATTCATTCCCGAATCAACTTTAATATGGAATTTCAATTTATTAGATAGGTTTAAATTTATTAACTTCTTAAAATAATCAATATTTGAAATTGTAACAGTAATGTTATTTTTTATAGCATCTTCAATAAAATCAATATTTATAGGTTCTAACACCAAAATTGGAATTTCACTATTATATTTTCTTAAATCAATTGCTTCTTCAAGTGAAGAAACAGCAAGGTAATTTACTCCACCTGCAATTAAGCTGTTAATAATAAAGCTTCCATGCCCATAAGCATTTGCTTTTACAACTCCAAAATAGTATTTATAATCTGGATAATTTTCTTTTATGTTTTGTATATTGTTTTTTAATATGTCACAATCAACTTCTAAATAGGTTTTTCTATACATAGATTTCTCCTTTTTCTTTTTTTAAAATTATATCATAAAAAAATGTTTTGGCAATAGATTTTTTGGGACACCTCCAAAAAACATCTAAGTCATAAAAATCTACTCATAAATAACTGCGAAATTCATATAATCTTAGGAAGAGTTGTGTGCGTTTTTGAAAGGCGGAATTTTTATGAAAAATATTAGAAAATTAAGGAAGAAAGCAGGGAAAAAAGAAAAGAAGATTAAGCTTAGTAAAATGGAGAAAAAGGGAAGTATTTCTCGAAAAAGGAGAATGAAATATGAAATATGGTTTGTGTTTTTAATTGCTGCTTTTCTTATTCGGAAGGATTGGATGGATTCAGTTTAAAGACGGAGAGTGGCTTAAATATATGGCATATGCTCAACATACTTTGGATAGAAAGATTAATCCTAAAAGAGGAACTATTTATGATGCAACTGGTAAGAAGGTTTTGGCGGTAAGTGGGACAGTAAGGAGTGTTACAGTTAATCCTGTTAATATTAAAAATGAGGATAAGGAAAGGGTTGCAAAAGCTTTATCTGATATTTTAGGAATTGATTATGAGAAAACGCTGAATAGAGTTTCTAAGAGAACTTCTATTGAAAATATTGCCACTAAAATTGATGAGGAAACAGCTGATAAACTTATGACTTGGCTTGAGGAGAATGGTATAACAACCGGAGTAAATATTGATGAAGATACTAAAAGATATTATCCATATAATTCGCTTGCTTCACAGGTTATAGGTTTTTGTGGAAGTGATAATCAAGGTTTGGATGGAATTGAGTCTTTATATGATGATGAATTGAAAGGAAAAACAGGAAAGATTATTAAGATTACTGATGCAAAGGGAAAAACGCTTCTAAAAGAGGGGGAAGATTATGAATCTGGAATTGATGGAAATGATTTGATTTTAACAATTGATGCTACTATTCAAGGTATTGCGGAAAAATATTTAGAGGAGGCTTGTATTGATAATAAGTGCACAGATGGTGGAAGTATAATTATAATGAATCCAAATACTGGCGATATCTTAGCAATGGCAGGTTATCCAAATTATAATTTAAATACTCCTTTTGAAGTAAATAATGATGAGATAAAATCGAATTGGAATAATTTATCACAAGAAGAAAAAACAAAATATTTACAACAAATGTGGAGAAATAGGCCTATTTCGGATGCATATGAACCAGGTTCTACATTCAAACTTATAACTTCGTCAGCGGCACTAGAAGAGGGAATTACAGATACAGACAACAAAGGTGAATTTAACTGTAGCCGGTTCAATCGAAATTGCGGGTGTTCGAATAAAATGTTGGAGATATTATAGGCCTCATGGAAGCCAGTCATTACGCGAAGCTTTAATGAATTCATGTAATCCTGTATTTATTGGTATTGGGCAAAAACTTGGGGTTCATACATATTATTCATATCTTGAAAAATTCGGCTTTTTAAAGAAAACTGGAATTGATTTACCTGGTGAAGGTACTAGTATTTTTCTTAAGGAGGATAAAGTTGGACCAGTTGAACTTGCTACAATTTCGTTTGGCCAAAGATTTAAAATTACACCAATTCAAATGGTAACAGCAATTTCAAGTATAGCAAATGGTGGAATTCATGTGCAGCCACGAATTGTAAAGCAGATTATAAATACTGAAACAGGTGAAGTTAAAAATATCGAACCTATAAAAGGAGAGAGAGTTATTTCAGAAGATACATCAAAAAAGGTATTAAGTATGATGGAAAGTGTTGTAGCAGATGGAACTGGACGTAATGGTAAAATTGCAGGCTATTCAGTAGGTGGTAAAACTGGAACATCTGAAGATGGCGTAAATACCAATAAATACATTGCATCTTTTGTAGGTGTAACTCCTGTTTCAAATCCTGAGCTTGTTATATTGGTTGTTTTAAATAATCCTACTGGTGAGGGGGGCCATGGTGGAGGCGGTGTTGCAACTCCAGTTGCTTCTAAAATTTTAACAGAAGTTTTATCTTATTTGGAAGTCGCAAAAGATCAAGTATCTGAAGAGGATATAAAATCTAATGTTGATGTTCCAGATGTTGTTGGATTGACATATAAAGAAGCTAAAAAAATGTTAGAGGATGTTGGATTGGAAATAAGTATAAGAAATGAGATAAATGATAGCAAAATTTTGAATGAGTATGTTATTTCAAATCAAGTACCAATGGCTGGAGTTCAGATATTGGAAGGTAGTAGTGTGATTGTTGAATAGTTTTTTGGGGAGATTTTTTGGGACACCTCCAAAAAATCTCCAGTATCAAAAAAGGTCGACCTGCTTATATATATTAAAATACGACGTCCGCGCAGCTTGGGAGGTTACATCTACTATGCAAATCCAAAATTAACACCACACATACATTAAGCCACCCAAATCACTCAAATCCATAACCGACCAGTAAGGACATCGTATTTTAATATATATAAGCAGGTGGGCCTTTTACGACAATAGATGTTTTTTGGAGGTGTCCCAAAAACTCTACTTAAAAATCCAATAAAAAGTGTAAATTTTGGGGTTGATTAATTAAAAAAATAGAGATATAATAGTAAAAAATTGTAATTGGAGGTTTTTTATGAAATTAAAAAACATTTTAGTTGGCTTGGAAGGGTTAAAAGTCAAGGGTGACTTAGATATAGATATTTCAAATATAGAGAGCGATTCTAGAAAAATAAAAAAGAATGGCTTGTTTGTAGCTATTAAAGGTTTTGATGTTGATGGTCATGATTATATAAAAACTGCAATAGAAAATGGTGCTGTTGCGGTTCTTGCAAGTATTGATATTGATAAAAAAATATTAAAGGAAATTATGAATGATGTAACAATTATTTTGGCTCCAGACACAAGATATGCATTAGCTATTGCATCATGTAATTTTTATGATAATCCATCAAGAAAATTTAAATTAGTTGGTATTACTGGTACTAAAGGAAAAACAACAACAAGTTTTATGGCTAAATCGATACTTGAAAAAGCAGGAATGAAGGTCGGTTTAGTTGGTACTATTGCAATATACATAGGAGATAAAAAACTAGAAGATAGTGACAGAACAACACCAGAAAGTTCAAAGCTTCAAGAGATTTTTGCAAAAATGGCTAAAGCAAAATGTGATGTTGTAATTATGGAAGTTTCATCACAAAGCTTGAAATTAAACAGGGTTGCTGGGTGCGATTTTGATATAGGTGTATTTACTAATTTTTCAGAAGATCACATCAGTCCAAAAGAACACCCAGATATGAAGGATTATTTTGAATCAAAATTAAAACTTTTTGATATGTGTAAAACTTGTTTCACAAATGCTGATGATTTACAAACATCAAAAATTCCAAAATTATTACCAGAAAAGAATGTATTAACATATGGTATAGATAATTTTTGTAATTTACTTGCAAAAGATATTACAGTAACAAGCACAGCTGTTGATTACAAAGTTAAAATTGGTACAAGAAATGAAAGAATTAAAATTGATATTCCTGGAAGATTTAGTGTTTACAACTCATTAGCTGCAATTGCTATAGCAGCTAAATTAGGTGTGTCTGCTGAACCAATTAAAGAAGCTTTATTAGATATAAAAGTTCCTGGAAGAAGTGAGCTTGTTCCAAATAAAAAAGATTTAAATATAATGATTGATTATGCACATTCACCAGAAAGTTTGGAAAATATTTTATCAGCCGTAAAATCTTACACTAAGGGAAGAGTTATCAATGTATTTGGATGTGGAGGAGATAGAGATTCTGGCAAAAGACCTATAATGGGTGAGATTTCCGGAAGAATTGCAGATTATACTGTAATTACTTCAGATAATCCACGTACAGAAGACCCTGAACAAATTGTAAAAGAAATTGAAGCAGGAATGAAAAAGACAAATGGAAAATATACTTGTATAGTAGATAGAATTGAAGCAATAAAATACGCCATTAATATGGCCAATAAGAATGATTTAATTGTTCTTGCAGGAAAAGGGCATGAGCCATATCAAGAAATAAACGGAAAAAAATATCCTTTTGATGAGCGCATTATAGTTAATGACATAATAAACGGAAAGTAGAAGGGAGATAACGCAAAAGATGGAATTTCAAATAGAAGTAGCGGTTGCGTCATTTGTAATAAGTGTAATTGCATCGCTAATAATTATTCCTTTATTAAGGAGATTGAAAATAGGTCAAATTGAAAGAACAGATGGACCACAATCACATCTAAAAAAACAAGGAACTCCAACAATGGGTGGAGTTATAATGATAGTAACAATTATTATTGCAACAATATTTTTAGCAATTTTTTATAGAATTTTCAATAAAGAACCAGGAGTAGCACACAATTTAATTCCTTTAGTACTATTATCAATAGGTTTTGGCGTTATAGGTTTTATTGATGATGCTAAAAAAATGATTTTCAAAGATACAAAAGGATTAAAACCATTATATAAAATGATTGGCTTATTAATCATTTCAGTTGCATATACTTTATATTTAACACAAATACTGAAGTTGGGAACAGAAACATATATTCCTTTTGTAAAACAATATATTGAGTTACCAATATGGATTTATATTCCATTTGCAATTTTTGTAATATTAGGTACAACCAATGCAGTTAACTTAACAGATGGAGTTGATGGATTAGCAACTACAGTTACTACTATTATTATTACTGCATTAACAGTAATTAGTATTATGATAGGTGTAGAAGAAGTATCATTAATAGGAAGCATATTAATTGGAGCATGTTTAGGATTTTTAATATTTAATTTATACCCAGCAAAAGTAATTATGGGAGACACAGGTTCACTTCTTTTAGGAGGAGTAATTTGTGGAATGGCATTATATTTAAAAATGCCTCTAATACTTGTAATAATAGCATTAATCCCAATAATAGAAACGGTTTCTGTAATGATGCAAGTTGCATATTACAAAAAAACAGGAAAACGTATTTTCAAAATGGCACCTATACATCACCATTTTGAATTATGTGGATGGAATGAAAATACAGTAGTTTCTGTATTCAGTATTATAACACTAGTTCTTTCTATAATTGCTTTTAAAGCAATATAATTAATAAGGAGATTCAAATGCCAAACAAAAAGAAAAAAAGAAATAAGAGAGTTTCAAGTTTTGTAAACAATCAATTTGATTTTACACTGTGTATAACTGTACTTGTTTTACTTGCAATGGGAATTATTATGGTGCTTTCAGCTAGCGCACCATCTTCACTTGCAAAAAATGATAATAGTTATACATATGTTGGAAAACAATTTGCATTTGCAGTTGTTGGAATAATTGTAATGTTTGCAATGTCTAAAATTGATTATAGATTTTTGAAAAAATATTATTGGATTATTTATCATGCATCTTGGATTATACTGCTATTGGTTTTAGTACCAGGACTCGGTCGTTCAGTAAATGGTGCAACAAGATGGGTTGATTTAAAAATTACTCAATTTCAACCTTCAGAATTAACTAAAGTAGGATTAATAATTTTCTATGCAGGATATTTATCAGATCATAAATCTGAACTTACAGATTTAGTTAGAGGTTTTATAAAGCCTTTAGCATATTTGTCGTTACCAGTTGGTATTTTGTTTATTGTTCAAAACCACATGAGTGTTTCATTAGTAATTGGAATTGTGGCAATAACAATGATGATGATGGCTGGATGCAGAATGTCACATTTTGTTAATACTGGTGCTCTTGGAGTTTCAGGATTAGCAGGAATTTTTGGAATATTGCAAATGTCTGGTAAAGGTGGATTCAGATTGGACAGAATTTCAACATTCTTTGATCCATGGTCAGACTCATTAGGAACAGGTTATCAAATGGTTCAAAGTTTGTATGCTATAGGGTCTGGAGGATTCTTCGGGGTTGGACTAGGTAATAGTAAGCAAAAATATTTATATATTCCTGAACCACATAATGACTTTATTTTCGCTATATTAGCAGAAGAATTAGGATTTATAGGTTGTGCTTTTGTAATTTTATTATTTGCGCTTTTTGTGTGGAGAGGTGTATTAATTGCAATGAAGTCACAAGACATGTTTGGTAGTCTATTAGCAATTGGAATTACAACACTTATTGGAGCACAAGCAATAATAAATATAGCCGTTGTAACAGCATCAATACCAACAACGGGTATGGCTTTACCATTCTTCAGCTATGGTGGTACAGCATTATTGATTTTATTATTTACGGTTGGAATATTGCTAAATATTTCTAGATCATGTTCAAAAGTATAAAAATAAATAAAGGAAGGAGCATACGATATATTTAAATTTATAAATATATCGTATAATTGTGTGTATGAAAGTAGTTATTTCAGCAGCTGGAACAGGTGGACATATAAATCCTGGGATTGCTATTGCAAATAAAATAATGGAGGAAGATCCAAATTCTGAGGTTATATTTATTGGAACTCCTACTGGATTAGAAAACGACTTGGTTCCAAGAGCTGGGTATGAATTAAAAACATTAGAAGCGTATGGTATTAAGAAACAAATTACATTTTCAAACTTAAAAAAAATAATAAAAACATCAATGAGTACAAAGGTTGCAAAAAAATATATAAAAGAAATAAATCCTGACGTAGTAATTGGAACAGGTGGATATATATGTGGACCTGTATTTGCAGCAGCAACTAAATTTAAAATTCCAACAATTTTACATGAGAGTAATGCATATCCTGGAAGAGCAGTTAGAGCATTTGCAAGAAAAGTTGATAAAATTTTAGTTGGCTTTGAAGCTGCAAAAGATAGATTACAAGGAGCTAAAGAGGTTGTGGTAACAGGCACACCAACAAAAGTAAAAAAAGTAACATTGTCTAATTCTAGAAAGCAAGAATTGATGCAAGAATTGGGCTTAAAACCTAATTTGCCTATAGTTCTTGTATTTGGAGGAAGCCAAGGTGCAAAAAGAATTAATGATGCAATGATTGGAATTCTTCAAAATAAATTGAATCGAAACTATCAATTTATATGGGCTTCAGGACCTAAACAATATGATGTTATAAAAGAACAACTGAAAGATATTGATATCGATATAGAAAATATTGAAAACTGCAAAGTTCTTCCATACATTTATAATATGGAGGAAATGTATGCATTATGTGATTTGGTAGTTTGCAGAAGTGGCGCAATGACAGTAACAGAACTTGCAATATGCTGTAAACCCGCAATATTTATACCATTACCAAGTGTTGGAGCAAATAGACAAGAAGATAATGCAAGAGTAGTAGAAAAATTAAATGGTGGAAAAGTGATTATAAATGAAGAACTTAATTTCCAAAATTTAAATGATGCAGTGACAGAAATGACATCAGATTTAAACAAACTAGAAGACATGGGAATGAATGTTAATAAATTAGAGATAAAAAATGTAGATGACAAAATATATGCAGAAATTTGTTCTGTTCTAAAAAGGTAAGATTGCGAATAATCTTGCCTTTTGTCGTTTTTATATAATTGGTGTAGAATTTAGTCAGAAAAGTAAAATTGATGGTATAATTTGACACACGAAAGTTCTTGAAAACTCAATATTTATAGCATATATTAAAAATGTATTTTATTTAAATTTTTAACACAAAAGAAATAGGGGGTTTTAAGAAAGATGAGTGCAATACGAGAATTTTACGGTGGAACTTATTTAAATACTGAAGGAATTGAAGGTGGAACAACAAATAAAAAAATAGAACTTAAATATTATAAGATAATAAACAATGTCACAACAACAAAATGTAAGAAAACAAGATATGGCATTGAAGTTGTGAAAAAATGTGTAGGAAATAATATTATAACAGAAGAGAAAAAAGATATTTTTAATTGTATTGATTGCGAAGATACTGCGGAAAGAGTGTTAGAATTACTCAAGGTTAATAAAGTATCGCCAATCAACGTGCTAGATGTGTTGGAGGATTTATCTAATAAGAAGAGCAGATTGTATATTGCCAATATTTAAGCAAAGCTTGAAATTGACGTAATAATGAGATATAATAAGGGACAATCGGAGGAAAATATGGAGAATTTAATTGAAAAAACAAGATATATTATGAAAAAGTATGGAATTACTGCTAATAAAAGCTTAGGTCAAAATTTCTTAATTAATCAAGAAGTTGTTAATAAAATAGTTGATTCATCTAATATCAATAAAGAAGATTTAGTAATAGAAATTGGTCCAGGGCTTGGAACTTTAACAGAAGAGTTACTTCAAAATGCAGGAAGAGTTGTTGCAATCGAATTAGATAAAAGAATGATTACAATTTTAACAGATAGATTTGTTGCTTATAACAATTTTGAAGTTATCAATCAAGATGTTTTAAAAGTTAACTTAAATGAATTGATAGAAAACTATAAAAAACAATATAATTTAAAATCAGCCAAAATTGTTGCAAATTTACCTTATTATATTACAACGCCAATTATTATGAAATTACTAGAGGACAAGCTTGATTTAGAATCTATAACTGTAATGATTCAAAAAGAGGTGGCTGATAGATTAATTGCAACTCCAGGAGATAAATTGAGTGGTGCTATAACATATGCAGTGTATTATTATGCAGAAGCTGAAAATGTTATGATTGTTGATAATAATTCATTTATTCCTGAGCCGGAAGTAACATCAGAAGTAATTAAATTAAAAATAAGAAAAGTACCACCAATTAAAATAAAAAATGAAGAAAAGTTTTTTAAACTTATAAAAATTAGTTTTATGCAAAGAAGAAAAACTTTACTTAATGCTTTAGTTAATGGAGGAGTAATTAACAATAAGGAAGAAGCAAAAAATATTTTTGAAAAAATAGGATTTGATTTAAATGTTAGAGGAGAAAGTTTAACAATAGAGGATTTTGCCAAGTTGGAAGAAAATCTTTAAAAAATTATTGTTTTTTTATCGTATATAATGGTATAATAAAATATAGGAAATTATAAACTATTGAAAGGAAAAAGTCATGAATCAAATCTTGGTTTCAAAAAAGGTATATGTAACTCCTAAATTGAAAAGAAAAAAGAAATTATATAAGATTCAATTCATAGTATCATTATTAGCCGTTATAGTTTTATCTTCTTATTATGCGTATTCTGAGTATGATAAAAGAAAAGCTGAATCCATTTCACAAGATATTTTAAATAGTATTTCTTTTTCAAATGATGGAACAACAACAAAAGAAGATGTTTTAGTTGTTGCTTTAAATGATGATGCTCAAGAAGTTCCGCAAGAAGTTGTTATAGAGCAAAGACAGAATAATAATGTGTATACTGCAGCAAGTGGTGCAACATATACAGTAGATGCTATTTTAAATATACCATCATTAGAAATAAATTATCCGGTTTTATCAGATACATCAGATGAATTGCTAAAAATATCTTTAAATAAATTCTGGGGATGTGGACCAAATGAAGTTGGTAATTATTGCATTGTTGGTCATAATTATGATGGAAAAGATATTATGTTTGGAAAGTTAAACAGAATAAAAAATGGCGATATTGTGGAATTAGAAGATTATACCGGTAGAAAGATTGAATATAAGGTATATAATATTTTTATAGTTGACCCAACAGATGTTGCTTGTACAAGTCAATTAACAAATGGTAAAAGAGAAATGACACTTATAACTTGTGCTGAAGGAGGTAGAAGAAGATTAATTGTTAAATGTAGAGCAGTTAACTCATAAAAAAGAAATTGATAAAATAAGAATAATAAATAAAACACTTCATATAATTATAATATGAGGTGTTTTTATGATTGTAATAACAAAAAAGAAAATTTTAGCATGGATAAGTGCATTATCTGTTTTTATAATTACTTTAACAATTTTCAATGCTTCAGACTTAAAAAAAGAAACAGTCCAAACAGTTAATTTACCAGCTTCAAATAAGGTAATAGTCTTAGACGCAGGCCATGGCAAGCCTGATGAGCGGAGCAGAAAGTAGTAATGGGACAACAGAAGCGGAAACAAATTTGAAAATAGCATTAAAAGTTCAAAGTTTGTTGGAACAAAGTGGAGCAACAGTAATTCTAACAAGATCAGATGAAAATGCTATTTACGATATAGATAGTAAAACATTAAAACAAAAAAAGATCTCAGACATACATAATAGAGTAAAAATAGGAAATGAAAGTTCAGCAGACATATTTGTTTCAATTCACTTAAACAAAATACCACAACAGCAATATTATGGTTGGCAAACTTTTTATCAAGAAGGAAACGAGCAAAGCATGAATCTTGCTAAAAAAATACAAGAAAATTTGAATGATTCAATTCAAAAAGATAACAAAAGAGTGTCAATGAAAATAGACAATATCTATATAATTAAGCATGTAGAAATTCCAACAACAATAGTAGAATGTGGATTTTTATCAAATCCAGAAGAAGAAAAACAGCTTTTAACAGATGAATATCAAGATAGGCTTGCATGGGGAATTTATAACGGAATTATGGATTACTTCAAAAATTAAAATTAGTTGATATATCAAGGTTTACAGCAATTTCCAGTATAGTAAAATTTGCATTTTGTTATAATATATGGTATAATAATATATGGTTTGCAAATAAAACGTTGACGCAAAAAAGGAGAGTGACTTATATTTTAAGAAAAAGAATAATATATTATACAAAGAAAACTTTTAAACGTGTTAACATATTATCTCTATTATTAATAAGTATAGTTTCAGTTATTGCTTTTAAATACAAACCAGTTTATGCAATTTCTATTTCAGGAGAAGTTGTAGGATATGTAAGCGATAAAGCTAAATTAGAAGAAAGAATAAATAATGAAATTTTAGCTCATTCAGGAAATGTTGCATTTGTAACAATGAATGCGGTTCCAAATTATAAGCTAGAATTCATGAGCGAAAACGTGCAAACTAATGATGATGAAATTATGGAAATATTAAAACAAGGAACCGAAACTACTTATAAATATTATGCAGTTAATTTTAAAGGTGAAACTAGTGCATATGTAAACACTTTAGAGGAAGCTCAAAAGTTAGTAGCAGAAATAAAAGAGGAACATGGTAATAATTCAGAATTAGATATTGGAATAAGTGAATATTATACAGTAAATATAGATGATGCAGAAAAGATTGACAAAAATACAGATATACAAGTGGCAAAACAAAATGTAGAAAATTCAATAAATGAGTATATAATAAAAGAAGCAAGAACAGTAAATGGCGTATATTTAGAAACAACGCCGGTAAATGGTGTTATTACTTCAAGATTTGCTAGTATAGAATCAGTTCGTACAGGAGCACATACAGGTCTAGATATAGGTGCTGCAAGTGGTACTCCAATAAAAGCAACAGCTGGTGGTACTATAAAACATGCTTCATGGATGGGTTCATATGGTAACCTAGTAATTATATCTCATGGTAATGGAATTGAAACATATTATGCCCACTGTAGTAAAATACTTGTTTCTGTAGGACAAAAAGTAAATTCTGGTGATACTATAGCCTTAGTAGGTACAACTGGTAACTCGACAGGACCTCACTTACATTTTGAGGTAAGGATAAATGATAAACCGGTTAACCCACAAAATTATTTGTATAGAAGTTATTAAAAAAGCAGAACTTTTTAAAAGTTCTGCTTTTTTAAAATAAAAGGGGATGTTTTTTATTTTACTTCAAGTTAGCAAAGGAGTAATTGTGCTAACCTAATGAAAATATATCATTTAAATATGTCCATTGTGTGAACGATGTGTGATTTGTTTAAAAATTTTCACTTTTTTATAAAAGATACATAATATATATCATAATAAGTTATAGAAAGGGTGAACTAAATGAAGTCATACATAATACAAGGTGGAAATGCTTTAAATGGTGAAGTAAATATTTCGGGGTCTAAAAATGCATCACTACCTATAATAGCATCATCTATTTTAAATGGAGATATTACAAGATTATATAATGTACCTAAAATTCATGATACTCAAATTACATTAGAAATTTTAAAGATTTTGGGTTGCAAGATTAGGGTAAATAGTGGTAAAATAGAAATTAATTCAAAAAATATAAATAAAATTGAAATACCAGAAGATTTAATGAGGCAGATGAGATCTACAGTTGTTCTCGCAGGAGCGATTTTAGGAAGATTTAAAGAAGTTAAATTTTCGTATCCTGGTGGGTGTGAAATTGGAGCAAGACCTATAGACTTGCATTTGGCTGCTTTTAGAAAATTAGGTATAGAAGTTGAAGAAAATTGTGGATTTATTCATTGCAAGTGTGATAAAATAGTAGGGACGAATATAAATTTAGATTTCCCAAGTGTGGGAGCAACTGAAAATATAATACTTGCAACAGTATTAGCTGAAGGAACAACAGTAATTAATAACGCTGCAATGGAGCCAGAAATAGTAGATTTAGCAAATTGCTTAACAAAAATGGGTGCAAAAATATATGGTGCAGGAACAAATTCTATTAAAATAATAGGTGTAGAAAAATTAAAAGGTGCTGGATACAAAGTAATGCCTGACAGAATTGAAGCAGGGACATTTTTATGCGCGGCAGCAGTTACATCAGGAAATGTAAAAGTTAACAATATTGTTATTTCAGATTTAATTCCTGTTATACACAAATTAGAAGAAGCTGGTTGTAAAATTTATGAAGGAAAAAATTATATACAAATTCGTGGACCTAAAAAATTAAAAGCAATAGAAATAAAAACTATGCCATATCCAGGATTTCCAACAGATTTGCAACAAATTTTTGGAGCAATGTTAACCACTGCTAAAGGGACATCTGTTATAATAGAAAATATTTTTGAAAATAGATACAAATATACATCAGAACTTGTAAGATTAGGTGCTAAAATAACAGTAGAAGGAAAAATGGCTGTAATTGAAGGAAAAAGAAAAATCACAGGAGCAACAGTAAAAAGTTATGATTTGCGTGGAGGCGCAGCACTTGTAATTGCAGCACTTGCTGTTAAAGGAAAAACTAAAATAGATAATATAGAATATATATTTAGAGGATACGAAAATTTTGACCAAAAATTAAAAGGTTTGGGAGCAAATATTAAAAAAGTAGGTGATTAAATGCCAAATAGTGGTGAAAGAAGAAGAACAATGGTATATTCCAATGTTGGAAAAAAGGCAGATAAAAAATCTGCCTCTCAAAAAAATGAAAAAATAAATCTTGATGATGAAATTGTTATTGGACTTGTTAAATTGCCTGAGAAAAATATGGCAAAAGAAAAGAAAAATAAAAACAAGAAGAAAAACAATTATAAAGGCAATGATGATTTAAAAGCTTTGTGGGAAAGTGAAAAAGAAGAATTAAAAAAAGAAGAAAAAATGGCTAAAAAACAAAATAGGAATATTCTTAAGACAAGCTTAAAAAAGATAAAACTGGGAAATTCAGGTGATTTGAAAAACAATAATCCTCAAAAAGAAATCAAAGTAAATATCCCAAAGCAGCCAAAGCAACAAAAACAGCCTCAACAGCAAAAAGCATTATCAATACAGGAAAGAATTAAAAAACAGAAAAGAAAAATAATAAGAAGATTAACTGCAGTTGCATTATTAATAATATTATTAATAGGGGGATTTATTTACTTTTTGTTATCACCAGTGTTTAATATAAAAAATATAGACGTAATAAATAACAACAATATATCTTCTCAAGTAATAGTAAATATGTCTGGTATAAATGTAAATCAGAATATGTTTAAAATCTCTAAAAGAGAAGCAAAAAAGGCAATATTAACTAATCCATATATAGAAGATGTAAAAATAAAACGTAAATTATTTAATACAATACAAATAGAAGTAAAAGAGAGAACTGCTACATTAATGCTTGAGTATGGAAATTCATTTGTATATATTAATAATCAAGGATACATATTAGAAATATCAACAGAAAAGCTACAAGTGCCAATGCTTACTGGATATGTAACTCCATTAGATCAAATAAAACCGGGAAATAGATTAAATAAAGAAGATTTGGAAAGATTAACAACTGTACTTAATATAATGGAAGTAGCGAATTCAAATGATATTGGTCCATTAATAACAAAAATTGATGTAAAAAGCAAAAAAGATTATATATTAACGTTAGAAGCGGAAGATAAAATAATATATTTAGGAGAAGGTTCAGATTTGTCAACGCAAATGTTATTTATTAAAGAAATGATTGAAAGAGAAAAAGGAATTGATGGAGAGTTCTTCATCAATATGGATTTAAATACAAATAAGCCTGTCTTTAGAGAAAAGGTTTAAACAGTTAAATTTGGAAGGAGATTTAAAATGAAGAAGTGGAGTGTTGCACTAACATTAGGAATTGTATGTTGTATTTTAACACTTGCAATTTCAATTCAGCTAAAAACAATAGACAATGCAAGAGAAACAGCTAAATTAACAGGTTCACTAACTTTAACAAGTAATGAATTAAGAGAT
The DNA here is from genome assembly GCA_002633185.1 of Lachnospiraceae bacterium Phil5. GTDB lineage: Bacteria > Bacillota > Clostridia > TANB77 > CAG-508 > CAG-492. The sequence goes on along the minus strand of NWBM01000001.1, from coordinate 8,588 downwards.
CAAGTTTTAAAATGGAAAGAAAAATATGATAATGCTGTTAAGGATTTAGAAAATTCAGATAAAAAGCTTGAAGAAATAAGACTTCAATTTACACAAAATGATGAAACAGCAATTCAAAAAGATGAACAAATTAAAAAGGACAATGTAATATTAGGACTTACAGATGTTGTTGGAAAAGGTGTAATTATTAAAATTAAAGATAATGGTTCTGTAACAAGATCAGATTTAGGTCCAGTTGGAAATATTGAATTATTTTTGGTACACGCAAGTGATGTTGTATCTGTAGTAAATGACTTAAAAAATGCAGGAGCTGAGGCTATTTCAATAAATGGTCAAAGAGTAGTTAACAGTACAAGCATTTATTGTGCAGGAAATGTTCTTAAAGTAAATGATGTAAAAATAAGTTCACCAATAGAAATTAAAGCAATTGGAGAACCAGATTTACTTTATGGTTCATTAAATATTCCAGGTGGTTATATAGAAATAATGAAAGAAACTGGGTTGATGGTTGATATAAAAAAATCTGACAATCTTAAAATTGAAAAATATGATGGAATTCTAAAAGCTACTGAAATGAGAAATGAATAGAATTATAGAAAGGAAAGTTATTTATGGGAAAGGAAAAAGGAATTCTTACATTTGTTATCTTTATTATTAGTATAACATTAACAGCATTAATATCTATTCAATTTAAAACTGTAAATGAAAATAAATCATTAGGAATTGAAAGTATGCAAGAAGAGGAATTAAGAGCACAAATTCTTGAATGGAAAACTAAATATGAAGATATAAACAAAAAAATAGAATCAAATAATGAAAAAATAAATGAATATTCAAATACAATTCAAGGTAACAAACAAGCCTCAGAATTGTTGGAAAAAGAATTAAATGAATACAATATGCTTGTTGGTAAAACAAATGTAACAGGTAAAGGAGTTGTTTTAACATTAACAGATACATTTTTAACAACATATACTTCAAGCAATTTGGCATATATAATAAATGAATTGAAATATGCAGGAGCAGAAGCAATATCAATAAATGGTCAAAGAATAATAAATATGACTGATATAGTAATGATTCAAACAAGATATATTTTAGTAAATGGTCAAAGAATATCAGCACCTTATGAAATAAAAGTAATTGGTGACCAAAACAAATTAAATGAAGTATTAACATTCCCTAATGATGGGTTAATAGATTATTACAGAAATAATGATTATACAATAGAAATGAGTTTACAAGACAATATTCATATTCCGGCATATAATCAAGAAATAGAACTTAAATACATGGAGGAGGCAAAATAATGATTGTTATAATTGCAATAATTTTAGGATGTATAATAGGTGCAATAATAGGTAATTTCGCACCAATAATTTCATATACATATTCAGTATATTTGGCAATAGGTATAATTGCTGCATTAGATTCAGTTTTTGGAGGAGTGGTATCTTCATTAAAGAAGAATTTTGATTTAGGAATATTCCTTTCTGGATTTTTTGGAAATGCTATTTTAGCTATGCTATTAACATATTTAGGACAAAGATTAAATGTTGATATTTATTTAGTTTCAATATTTGTTTTTGTAAGTAGAATGTTTAATAACCTAGGATTTATTCGTAGACATTACCTTGATAAATTCAGAAAAAAGACGGCGAAAGAATAAAAAAACGACTGCAATTTACATAAAGCAACATTATTACAAAACTGTTACAAAAATATTACAAAAATATAACAGTTTTCTATTGACTTTTTGAAAAAAATATAATATTCTTACTAAGAAATAAAACGCGTATAAAAAAATGGAGGAGTTAACTTTGGCTATAGGAGATGTAATTGTAGGTATCGATATTGGCACATCAAAAGTTAGTCTAATCATCGGTGAAGTTAATAATTTTAATCAAGTTGAAATAATCTGCAGTACCAACAAAGAGTGTAACGGAATCAAAAAAGGAAAAATAATTGATGAAAATGAAGTTATACAGTCGTTAATTTCGGTCGTTGAAGATGCACAAGCTGACACAAATTTAAAAATAAACTCAGCATATGTAACAATACATGGAAAGTATGTTAAAATTGTGCAAAATAGTATTGTGAAGGAAGTTAAAGACAGATATTCAGGAATTACTGCAAAAGATGTTTCATCTGCAATAATGCAAGCAAAAGATATTGATATTCCTGAAGGTATGAGTATTATAGATATTGTAACAGACAAGTTTACATTAGATAATGGAAAAGTTGTTACAGATCCAGTTGGAAATTTCAGCGCAAACTTTACTTTGAAAGCACAAGTAGTTTTAGCTGAAAAGGATTATATAAGACAATTATTTGGAATATTTAAAAAAGCAGGTCTAGATATAGATGGTTTAGTACCAATTGCATTAGCAGAAAGAAACTTAGTTTTAGATACACATGAATTGACAGATAATGTAATGATACTTGATATTGGAGCTGGAAACACAGATATAGGCGTGTTTGAAGGATCTGAATTTGTATACACAAATACAATTCCACTTGGTGGAGATAATATAACAAATGATATTGCTGTAGTACTAAACATCTCACATGATGAGGCAGATAAATTAAAGAAGCAATATGGTTTGGCAATGAAATCATTTATAGATAATGATAATGAAATATTATTAACAACGTGCAGAGATGAACAATCAAGTAAAGTAATAAGAAGTTCTGAATTAATAGAAATAATTGAAGCTAGAATTGAAGAAATATTTACATTAGTAAATAAAGATATATCAAATCAAGGTTTAAAACCAAGAATTAATAATGTAGTATTAACAGGACAAGGTATAGCTAATATAAGTAAAAGTGACGTTGTAGGAAAGGTTGTACTTAATATACCAGTTAAAATGTCAACAGGAAGAGCGACAAGCACAGTAAGACCTGGATATAGAACAGTATATTCATTAGTAAGATATATAGCATCAAGACAATTTGCTAAAAATGTTTCAAGTAATATAGATACACAATCTGAAAAAGGAAATGTTTTTAAAGTAGTTTTAGAAAAAGTAAAAGACTTTTTCTATTCGTAAAATTTAACTTATGATAAATATTGAAGGTTTGTGAGAGAGAAAAAGAACCTTCCAAATAAAGTGGCTCTTTATAAAAAGAAGTCAACAAGGATGTTTTTAATTTTTAAAATTCTGCATTAAGAAAGGAACTCTAGTTTTCTTCACACGCAGAAGATTAACATTAAATAAAAAAATTTAAATAGGAGGAAAGAACATTATGATAATGGATGGCATGGAAGAAACTGGACTAATGATAGACGGAACAGCTACTATTAAAGTAATAGGTGTTGGTGGCGGTGGAACAAACGCTGTTAACAGAATGGTTGATTCTGGAATTAGAGGTGTAGAATTTGTTGCAGTTAATACAGATAGACAAGCATTATTATTATCTAAAGCTGCTTCAAAAATTCAAATTGGAGAAAAAATTACAAGAGGTTTAGGAGCTGGAGCTAACCCAGATATAGGAGCTCAAGCTGCTGAAGAAAGTAAAGCAGAAATAACAGAAGCTTTACGTGGAGCAGACATGGTATTTGTTACTGCCGGAATGGGTGGTGGAACAGGTACAGGTGCAGCACCAATAGTAGCTGCATGTGCTAAAGAAATGGGAATATTAACAATAGGTGTTGTTACAAAACCATTCACATTTGAAGGAAAGAAAAGATTATCTCAAGCTGAAAGAGGAATCGAAAGCTTAAAGAGCAAAGTTGATACTTTAGTAGTAATTCCAAATGACAAATTACTACAAGTAATTGATAGAAAAACATCAATAGTTGAAGCATTTAAAATGGCTGATGATGTATTAAGACAAGGTGTACAAGGTATATCAGACTTAATTGCAGTTCCAGGTTTAGTAAATTTAGACTTCGCAGATGTTAAAACAATAATGTTAAATACAGGTATGGCTCACATGGGTATTGGTAGAGCATCTGGAGAATCAAGAGCAGAAGAAGCTGCTAAACAAGCTGTACAAAGCCCAATGCTTGAAACATCAATCGAAGGTGCAAGAGGGGTTATCATCAATATTACAGGTGGAAACAACTTAGGATTACACGAAGTTAACACAGCTGCTGAATTAGTACAAAGAAGCGTTGATCCAGAAGCAAACATCATCTTTGGTGCAGTTATTGATGAAACATTAGAAGAAGATATCGTAATCACAGTTATTGCTACAGGATTTGAACAAGAAGACAAATCAAAAATAGGAAACATTCCAGTTTCTCAAATAGTAGATAAAGCATGGAATGAAAAGAAAGCTAATCCAACACCAATTTCAACAGTAGGTGAAGGAGCAGGAACACCTCCAGCAGGAAGTGATTTAGATATACCATCTTTCTTAAGAAAGAATAAAGGTGGAAATAAATAAGATATTAATTGTAAATTAATAAATAAAGAAGGGAAATAATCTAAATTTGTAGATTATTTCTTTTTTTTGACTTCAGGATTTGACAGTGTTTTTAAAACGAAGGTGTTAGAATATGGTTGCTGGGACAATACGGACACGTCCCCAATTGTCCCTTGTTCTGCAGGGAGGCTTAAATTGACAGTTTATTTAGATATTATCTTTTTTGAAAATGTGCTGATGAATTATATTATTTTATTTGCGTGTGGTGTGCTTGTGAAGATTCAACTACGTAAAATTAGGTTATTAATTTCCGCTTGTTTGGGTGCAGTTTATACAATAATTATGTATTTAGATATTATTCCGATTTATTCAAATTTTTTTATGAAGTTTGTTTTGTCGATGGTGATGGTGTATGTTGCATTTAAGCCAGGGAATATAAAGCTGATATTGAAGCAGTTGTTGATTTTTTATTTGACTTCATTTGTGTTTGGTGGGTGTGTGTTTGGATTGATGTATTTTGTAAAGCCGCAATTAGTGCAAATGAAAAATGGTGTGTTTGTTGGAACGTATCCACTTAAGATTGCGATTTTGGGTGGTGGAATTGCTTTTGTAATTATGCAGCTTGGTTTTAAATTTGTGAAAAGCAAAATTTCAAAAAAAGATATGATTTATAATATGAAAATCACAATTTGTGAGAAAAGTGTGGAATTAAATGCTTTATTAGATACAGGAAACATGTTAAAGGAGCCAATTACTGGAATTCCTGTTGTGATTGTTCAAAAAAATAGCCTAAAACAAATTTTACCAGATCAAATTTTAGATAATTTAAATAAAATTATAGGAGGTGATACAGATGAAATAGCATCAAATAATAATTTGATTAAGTATATTTCACGATTTAGAATGATTCCGTTTTCATCGGTTGGAAAACAGAATGGATTATTATTGGGAATAAGAAGTGATAGTGTAAATATTATAAAAGATGAGGAAATTGAAACAGTATCAAATGTTATTATAGGAATTTATGATAAATCTTTTACAAAAAATGAATCATATTCAGCTATTTTTGGATTGGATATGTTGGAGGAGGTAACTAAAAATGAAGATGTTTCAAATTTTAAAGTCAAGTATAAGTAATATTTATGCGAAATACATAAACAATGAAGATGAAATAGATAACCTTCCGGTATTTTACGTAGGAGGAAGTCAAACATTACCTCCTCCACTTGAACCAGAAGAAGAGGAAGAAGCTTTAGCGAAACTTGCAAATGGTGATGAAGATGTAAAGCAATTGCTGGTTGAAAGAAATTTAAGGCTTGTTGTGTACATAGCTAAAAAGTTTGAGAATACAGGAATAGGCATTGAAGACTTAATATCAATAGGAACAATAGGATTGATGAAATCCATTAATACGTTTAAGCATGATAAAAATATTAAATTAGCAACATATGCTTCAAGATGTATTGAAAATGAAATACTTATGTTTTTGCGTAGAAGCAATAGAATAAAAACTGAAATATCAATTGATGAACCATTAAATCAAGATGGAGATGGAAATGAGTTATTACTTTCAGACATTCTTGGAACAGATGCAGATATTACATCCAGAAATATAGAAGATGAGGTTGATAAGGCATTGCTTCATGCATCAATTGAAAAACTTAATAAAAGAGAAAGAAATATTATGGAATTACGATTTGGTTTTGGCAATGGCGACGGAAATGAAAAAACACAAAAAGAGGTTGCAGATATGCTTCGGAATTTCACAGAGTTATATATCTAGATTAGAAAAAAAGATTATTAATAAAATGAGAAGAGAAATAATGAGCAAATGTTGAAAGGTATTGTTTGCACATAGAAAAATATGATATAATGTAATTAGCGAAACTCTTTAGTTAATCATTGTTGATAATTTAATAATGAAAGGGGAGTCTTTTTATGAAAATACTTTTGCCAGATTACGATTATGTTTTTGAAGACGATGCTGCTGAAGTAAAAGACGGAATTTTGTACTTATATCGGCCTGGTTCATTCAAAGATATAATGTACAAACTAACTTATCTGATTTTTGGGAAGAAGGAATGCTTTTTTTGTCACAAGAAATTTGTTGAACCAGGTAGCGAGAATATTGGGAACTGCTTGTTTACAACGCAAACAACTCTAGACCATCTGAAACCTCAGGAGTTTGGTGGACCTACTATTCCAAACAATTTGAGACCATCATGTAGTACATGCAACAACAGTAAAGGAAATTTTTATCCTGAAGAATTCGAGGAATATAGAAAACTATGTGCTTTAGAAGGTAAGGAAGGACGTAAGGCAAGACATAATTTCAAAGCAAAAATCCTAGAGACACAAAAGAAACGAAGATATGGAGAAATTCGGTCTCTTCCAGAAGAATGGATTTCAAAAGAAGCTTTGAAAACAATATATGTTAATTTCTGGCTAATGGAACCGCTAGGTTATATGTATCATAAGCAAAAGAACTTTTTGAAAGAATACAAGCGTCTACCGAAACCAATTATTATTAGTAATAACAGATTTTTACTGGATGGATTTAATACAATTTTACTTGCAAAGTATAATAATATTTCACGGATAGATACTATCGTTCTTGAAAATGTAATGTTTTGTGGATTCCCAGACTGAAACTGAAAGAATAAAACCTCAAATTTAGGAAATAATGTTAATAACATTTTCTGAATAGGAGGTTTTTTCTTATGATAAGAAAGGTAGAAATAGCTGGAGTAAATACAGCCAATCTTCCAATGCTATCAAATGAAGAAAAACAAGAACTATTAATTAGAATAAAAAATGGAGATAAAGAAGCAAGGGAAACTTTTATAAACGGAAACTTAAGATTAGTACTGTCTGTTGTGCAAAGATTTACACGGAAGAGGAGAAAATATGGATGACTTATTTCAAATAGGTTGTGTTGGACTAATAAAAGCAATAGATAATTTTGATGTAAATCAAGATGTTCAATTTAGCACATATCGGAGTACCAATGATAATACGGAGAAATTAGAAGATATTTACGAGACAATAATTCAATACGAGTAAGCAGATCTTTAAGAGATTTGGCGTATAAAGTTCTGGCAATAAAAGAAAGAGAATTAAAAGAACATCAAAGAGAAATAGGAATTGAAGAAATAGCAAAAGAACTTGGCGTTGAAAAAGAAGAAATAGCAATGTGTTTAGATGCAATACAAGAACCAATATCTTTACAAGAACCTGTATATGGAGATGGGAATGAAAACATTTACGTATTAGATCAAATAAAAGACAAAAAGAATACAGATGAACTATGGGCCGAAAGTATTACAATTGCAGAGGCAATGAAAAAGTTAAATCCTAAAGAAAAAATGATTATTAGTAAAAGATTTTTTGACGGCAGAACCCAGATGGAGGTTGCTGAAGAAATAGGAATCTCTCAAGCTCAAGTTTCTAGATTAGAAAAGAGTGCTATTAATCATATTAAGAGAATTTATAAGTAGATTTTTTGGGACACCTCCAAAAAACATCTTTATTTAATTTATATTAATATTTTCTTACTATATTAATATAATGTAAGAGAAAGCATTTTTTATAGGAGGAATAGTATGCCTAAAAGAGGAATGGATTTTAAAAGTAAGGAAGTCATCAATTTAACTGATGCAAGAAGACTAGGCTTTGTACAAGATGTATGTGCAGATTTGGAAACAGGTAAAATAACTTCAATAGTTGTTCCTGGAGGGAATAAGATATTAAGTATGTTTAGTAATGAAAATGATATTGTAATTACATGGGATAAGATTAAATGCATTGGTGAAGATATTATATTAGTAGAGCTTTAAAAAGGAAATACATGCATTATATTGTGTGTATTTTCTTCTTGATTTTAGTATGGAATTATTAATCGACAAAATTCGATAAAAATTTTGAAAAAACTTTAAAAAAGGTATTGACTTTGTATTTGGCGTATGGTATTATAAAGAGGTACCGAGCAAGAGATAAAATAAAATAAGTTAAACGAATGAATTAGTAAGAGCAGTAACATCATGAAAAACACAGGAATTACTAGTTTTTTATTTTGCACTTTTTTATGAAAAAATACTTAAATAAAAAACTTTTAAAAAGTTTGAAAAAAGTATTGACAAACGCATCTCGGTAGTATAAAATATAAATCGTCTTTATAAATAGGACGAAACAAAAAGTACATTGAAAAATAAACA